>JBKPQB010000084.1:0-25277 GCA_046733875.1 Acidobacteriota bacterium | reverse complement strand
GGTCATGCGGTACTGGGGCGCTCACGACATCTACCCCGATGCGTTCGCAGCGCTCATCGACGCTGGTGCCGGAGGCATTCGCACCAACGTCCTGACGGAAGCACTCGCCGCTCGTGGCTGGATACCCGTCGCAGGAGACGGTGATCCAGCGCGCGTGCATCAGCAGTTGGATCGCGGACGGCCCATCATCGCGCTGATCAAGGATCGGCCGGCGCGCTACCACTACGTCGTCATCGTCGGCTGGGTAGCGGGGAAGGTGATCGTGCACGATCCAGCTCGAACGCCTCTCCGCGAACTGGATGAGGCCGAGTTCGCGCGTGCGTGGGCGCCGGCAGGCAACTGGATGCTCGTGCTACTGCCGCCGCCTGCAGTCGCTCCGCCCGCGGCGACGGACAATGGCGCGCGCCCGCCTGGCAATGAAAGTGCTGATGGTCCGAGTGCGGAACGTGGTTGCGCTGCCCTCGTTGCCGAAGGCGTGCGTCTCGCTCAGGCGGACGATCGCGGTCGTGCGAGATCCGCGCTCGAGCGTGCCCAGACATCATGTCCGGGCGATGCGGCACCGGCGAGGGAACTTGCCGGTCTCGATGCGCTGGAGCACGACTGGACCGCTGCCGAACAGCACGCGCGCGCCGCGCTGGACCGTGACGAACACGACGGGTACGCGTGGCAGATTGCGGCGACGGCCGCCTATGTGCAGCACCGCGACCTGGAGGCGCTCGACGCGTGGAATCGCGTCGGTCAGCCCACCGTCGATCTCGTGAACGTGAAGGGCCTCGAGCGAACGCGGTACGCGGTTGTCGCTGACGCAATCGATCTGCCTCGGGACGCACTCGTCACGCCCGACCGGCTGCGGCTGGCGCAGCGGCGGCTTCGGGCCGTGCCCGCCGTCGCGGGAGCAACGGTCGCCTACCATCCTGTCGAATCCGGACGAGCACAAATCGACGCCGCGGTAATCGAGCGCGCGCTCGCGCCCACGACGCCCGTCGCGTGGAGCGCGCTCGGGCTTCATGCGGCGACCGAGCGCGAGCTTGCCGCCTCCTTCGCCAGCATTACCGGAGGAGGAGAGCTGGTGACCGCGTCCTGGCGATGGTGGGAGCACCGGCCGCGTGTGGCGTTCTCATTCGCGGCGCCGGTGTCGCGCGGCCTTGCGCAGGGGATCTGGCGAGTCGACGCGTTTCACGAAACCGAATCATTCGGTAGCGCGCCGGTTGCGGAGACCCGAACGTCGGTCGGACTCGGCATCTCGAACTGGCTGAACGCCCGGACACGGATTGAAGCTCATGCCGCGATCGACCGCTGGGACGGCGGTGCCTCTGACGGGACTACACTACGACCGACCCGCGGTCTGATGCCATCGGTTGGGGGCGGGATCGAGTTCTGGCCCGTGGCGGATCGCCTCGCGCTCGACGGCGGCGTGACCGTGTGGGCGGGCTCGGCACCGGCGTTTGCGGCGGGCGGGATGAACGCCAGGTGGCGGTCGTCGCCCAGGGTGGCGGGAATCGAATGGCTCGCGCGGGGCGGGCTGCGGGTTGCGGGCGACCCGGCACCCGCGTCGCTGTGGAGCGGCGGAGACACGGGGCATGCGCGCGACGTGCTGCTGCGCGCACACCCGCTGCTCGACGATGGCGTCATTACCGCGGGCGTATTCGGGCGGAAGCTGGCCTATGCGGGCGCGGAAACACGACGATGGATGCGTCCGGCGCGCTGGCCCGTGCGTGTCGCGCCGGCGGTGTTCGTGGACGTCGCTCGCGCGTGGAACGGCCTCGCGACGATGGACTCGCGGACGCAGGTCGATGCCGGCGGAGGCGTTCGCGTGTCACTTGCGATGTTCGGCACGTTGCGTGTGGATGTTGGGCACGGGCTTCGCGACGGGCGGAACGCGATCAGCATCGGGTGGGAGAGGTGAGTGCGGGATCGGGGGCCGTCAGTTCCAGCGTTGCGCCCACACGATCGAGGCGCATAGCTGTCGGTCCCATTCGTCCGCAAAGTAAAAGCGGCTGGTGTAGTAGCCGCCGCGGAGCGTGAATTCCGGCGTCAGCCGGTAGCCCGCGATCGCCTCCGCAACAGTCGCACGCGCGCGCGGCGTCGCCGCGGCGGGGACCAGCGGTGCGTTCACCGATGTCAGACGAAGAGCGGCGAAGATACGCGGCGTCATCGTCTGAGTGCCTTCGATGAAGAACGCCCTTGCCTGCACGGGTGACGCCGTCGTCTCGAACCGATCCCAGATCCATTCGCCTCGCATGCGCGTGTGCGCGAACGCATAGTCAGCTTCGACGTTCGTCACTGTTGCGTGTGCCGCCGGCACGATCGGAGGGATTACAATCGCACCGGCAGGAGAGCCGTCGTACCCGGCGCCCGCCGGCAATGGTGCCGCGCGAGCCTCGCGATAACGTCCGTGCGCGAACCCCGCGCCGATCCGTAGGCCGGTGATGGGCGTGATGCCGCCGCCCAGGACCATCTGAGGCATTGGAGGCGGTTGGTCGCTCTTCATTTCCGATCGCGCCCGCGACGGCGTTGCGGTTGTGATGCCGCCACGAACATCCCATCGCGCTCCGGACGTGCTCACGATCGCGCCGAATGGGTACCCGCCCGACATCATCTGCACCCCGTCGTACGTCGTGTCGAACCTGGGCAGCGGGACGAAGTAGTAGAAGGGCGGTGCCACTGTAGGATTCAAATCCGGACGCATTTCGAGCGTTGCGAGCCCGAGCGGTGACGGAATGATGCCCGCATCGATTCGAAACGGCAGTGCCGTGCTCGATTGATAGCGCACCTGAAGTTGGTACCACTCAGTGGTCCACGCCCCATTCTGGTTTCGCCAGATCCATGGCCGCACCATCGCGACGGTGCTGGTGCCGAGCCGCACATTCGCGACGCTGTCGACGATGAAAGCTGGCTGGGACCACGACGAAAACATGGACACCGCGGCGACGGCTTCACCCGAGGCACGCGCGGATTCCGCCTGCTGCGCGGAAGCAGGCTGGCTGACGACACACAACGCGACGAGCAGCAGCGCGAAGCGTCGTTTCATGACCGGCTCACCGCGACGAGCGGCGTCTTGTGTGCGGCGCGCGCCGCTGTCCGATCGATCCGGTTTTCGTGGAATCGAAGGGTCGGAATGGTTGCTGCGAGCGCCTGAACCGCCTCGGCATCGAACTGCGATCCCGCGTGCCGCCAAAGCTCCTGCAGGCCCTCTGCGGCGCCGCGAGCGGGCCGGTACGCGCGCGCGCTGGTGATCGCGTCGAATGCGTCCGCGACGTGGACGATGCGCGCGAGGACCGGAATCTCATCCCCGCGAAGCCCATGAGGATACCCCTTGCCGTCAGGCCGTTCGTGGTGCAGCTCGACGATTGCCAGATGCCGCTCCAGAAACGGCACCGTGCGCAGGATGCGCGCGCCCATCACCGGGTGCTGCTTGATCTGTTCGAATTCTTCTGTCGTCAGCGGTCCGGGCTTCAAAAGGACCTGATCGCTTATCCCAATCTTGCCGATGTCGTGGAGCAGCGCACCGAGGCGCAACACGTCCAGCTGGTCTTCGGGCAGCGACATCTGCTGCCCCATCCCGACCGAGATTGCGCTCACGCGCTCGGAGTGGCCGGCTGTGTACGGATCGCGCGCGTCGAGCGCCAGGGCGAGTGCGCGAATCGCGCCGACGTATGCGCTGCGGGCGTCCGCCTGCGCCGCGACGACGGATGCCATCATCGCGTTGAAGGTCTGGGTGAGCGCGTCGACCTCGAGGCTGGATCCCGTCGCGGGAATCGGACTGCCGAAATCCTTCGATCGCGTCATCGCGCTGAGCGACCGGGACAGCGTGTCGATCGGCCGTGCGACGGTTCGCGCGAGCCATAGGCTCGCGATTCCCGCGAGCGCGAGCGATCCGAGCGCGAGGAAGAGCGTCGCCCGAAGCGCCGCGGCCACGAGCGGCGCGGCGGACCTGTCGATCGAGTCCAGCGCGTACACCGCCGCATCACCGTGCTTGAACAGCAGCCTGACCGCGTATTGCTCGCCGACTAGGTCCACGGTATCGGCGTCGGCAAACGTCGCCACGAAGGAGGGTGTCAGCAGACGGGTGGCTGCGGCCGGAAGCGTGCTCGCGACGATCGCGCCCCGCGAGACAATCAACGTGCCTGCGCCCGACAAGGAAGAGAGCTCGGACGCATAGTCCGCGTCCAGCGCGATCGCGAGCTGCAGCGCGCCCAGGACCGTGTTCTGCCCGTCCTGCAGGACGAGCGGTGCCGACGCGAACCGGAACACCGCGTCGGGAAGGGCCACGAATTCGTCCGGACCGTCACGCGAGAGCCATCGGGCGGGGCCTTCGCGCGGCCAGTCGGCCCGCTTCCGTCCCCCGAGGGCGGCAATCGTTCCCGACGGGTTCGTCACCGCTATCACGTCGGGATGGATTCGCTCGACGAGCTTGTCGACCTCGCGCTCGATTGTGTCGAGGAGCTCGCGATTGGGTACGCCCTCGTCGAGCCGCAGCTCGGAGTGATACGTGTCCATGGCGGCTTTGAGCGTGGGATTTTCGGCCAGCGTCGCCACCTGCGCCTGGAGCTCGCGCCCGCGCCGTTGCTCGAGCGCCGACAGGATCCGCTGGCCGGTATTCAGCCGATTGGCGACCGTATCGCGAACGGTCGCACGGACCGCGACACTCAGCACGACGAACACCGCGGCGAGGATGAACCCGACGGTCGCAAACGTCGCGAGCATCGTCCGCGCGACGAACCGCGGCGGCGTGCGCGGCGCCGATCGTGGTCCCGGCTTCACCGCATCGCCACCGGGAGGGCGAACTCGATGTCCGCAGACCGCCCCGCATCGACGCGAACGCTCTGCACGTTCTCGCCAATCCGCTCGTGCCAGGCGCTCACGTGGTACGTGCCCGACGGAAGATCGCCGATCGTGAAGCTGCCGTCCGCCTGCGGCATCGCGAAGTAGGGATGATCGAAGACGAGAATGCTCGCGCTCATGTGCGAGTGGATGTGGCAGTACACCTTCACGATGCCGGCGCGGTGGAACTGCCAGGAGCGGCTCGACCCGCGCGGATAGCTCCCGAGATCGAAGCTGGCGGCGCGCGACAGCGAGAAGACGTCGTGGAAGTACGGATCGCCATTGGGGAAGTCGATCGTCGATCCGCGCGTGACCGCGACGACCCGCGGCACGAACGTTTCCCCCTGCTGCGAAATCTGCGCGTGCATCACGGTGACGCTGGCCGACCGCGGCGCATCCTGCACGAAGACGACCACGTTGTTGAGCTCGTTGGTCGGCGGCGGCGCCGACACGCGTTCGACGCGCCGCGTGGCGTACGCCGCGGACGCGAGCGGCACGGCAACGGGTGCGGTCAGAGTCACGTGGCCGGTGATGCGTCCCGTCTCCGCAGCGCGCGTCGTGGCGCTTGGCTGCAGCACCGCGAGGGCGAGGCCCGCACACGCGAGCGCAGGCCGCCAGGTTCGGAACGGCACACCGGGATCCCGTTTTGTAATCACAGTCCCGCCCGCACCGCCGCTACAGCAGCGGCGCGCAATCGTTCAGATAGAACCGTTTACGCCGTCACGCAGCGGCCGGCGTAACCGCGTTAGACGATTGCTGGGGGCAGGAGTGGTGCCAGTTCGCGTTTGGCATTGAACGCCTCAGACCGCGCCATTGACGGCCCGCGTTCGTCAGCAGCCTAAATCGGCCGGCCGACGCGGTCCTGCAGCTTCTCGCGATATCCGCGGCTGAGGGTGAGCCGCGTGCCGTTCTTGAGGAAGACGACGTACTCGCCGTTGAACCAGGGCTGCAGCTCGCGGATGCGCTCGATGTTGACGATGTGGGAGCGATGGATGCGGAAGAACTGTTCGGGATCCAGCCGTGATTCGACGGAGTGCATCGTCTCGCGGAGCAGATGCGACTCGGAGCCGACGTGGAGCTTCACATAATTGCCCGCGGCTTCCACCCAGTCGATCTCGTCGTTGCGGACGAAGAACACGCGGCCGCCCGTCTTGACGACGAACCTGTCGACGCGAGTGGACGAGGGCTTCAGATCCTTGACGATGGCCAGCAGACGCTGCTCGAGATCGCCGCCGTTGCGCCGATCGAGCTCCTGCCGGGCGCGCGAGAGCGCCTGGCGGAACCGCTCGCGGTCGAACGGCTTCAGCAGGTAGTCGAGCGCGTGAACGTCGAACGCCCTGAGCGCGTACCGGTCGTACGCCGTCACGAAGACGACGAACGGCATCTTGTCAGCACCGACGGTCTCGATGACGTCGAATCCTGTCGCCCCCGGGAGCTGGACGTCGAGGAAGACGAGGTCCGGGTTGAGCGTTCGAATCGCATCGGCCGCCATGCGGGCGTCGGCCGCTTCGCCGACAACGGCCATCGACCGCTCGTCGGCGAGCAGCGTTCGCAGCCGCTCGCGCGCGAGCGGTTCGTCGTCGACGATCAGGACGCGTGTCGTGCCGGTGCTGTCCATATAACAACTCAGGCGACACGAGCCGCGGCGGGTGTGACCCCGCCCGTCTCGTGGCGGCGGAAGGGGATCTCGACCCGGACGGTCAGGCCCCCATTGCGATCCGAAAATTCCAGTCGATGCTGCGGTCCGTAGAGATACTCGAGCCGCGCGCGCGTGTTGGACAGCCCGACGCCCGTCCGCAGCGCTTTGAGCGTGCGACCATGGAGGCCGCTCCCGTTGTCGCGCACTTCCATCCAGAGGCGTTCCTCGGCCCGGCCAGCGAGAACCTGGAGGAATCCAGGCTCCGAGCGCGGCGCGATGCCGTGCTTGATCGCATTCTCGACGAGGGGCTGCAGGATCATCCGCGGCACCTCGCCGTCGAGCGCCTCCGGATCGACGTCGATCCGCACGGTGAGGCGATCCTGGAAACGCGTCTGCTCGATGTCGAGGTATTTCTGGAGGAACTCGATTTCTTCCTTGAGCGAGATCCTCGGTTCGCCGCTGCGGTCGAATGTGATGCGCAGGAGATCGCTGAGGCGGCTGATCATGCGATCGGCGGCTTCGGGATCGCGGTGCACGAGCGTCGAGATCGCGTGAAGCGTGTTGAAGAGAAAGTGCGGGTGCAGCTCCGCCTCGAGCGTCTTCAACCGCGCTTCCACCAGACGCGTTTCGAGCTGTGATTCCTTGAGGCGGCGCTCCTGCGCGTCGTGATAGTAAGCAAGCGCGTGGCTCGCGCCCACGATGCCCGCGTAGACCATCAGGAACCAGTCCAGATCCGTCAGGAAGTTCTGCTGAAGGAACGACCACGACGTCATCCACGGCGGCACGCCCCCGTTGTTCCACAGCAGGAAGCGGACGCCAATCATCCCGATGAACCGCACGATCGCGAATCCCATCGCGGCGGCGGCGTGCACGGCGAGCGCGCGCAAACGATGCGCGCCATCGAGCCTGAAACGTCTCGCCACGGCGACGACGCTGGGCAGCAGCAGCGCGGGGATGTACCAGAACGCGAGATTGAGGATCAGCAGACGTCCGATTTCGATCGGCATGCCCTCTTTCGCCGCCAGCATCGTCAGGCGGTACGCCTGGAGCGTCGAGAAGAGGCCGAGGGTCGTTGCGACGCCGAACACCCATCGTGCGGGCGGCGTCCATGCTTTGCGCATTCGAGCACTATCAGCCGCGGCAGTGGAGCTCGTCAAGGGCGCGTTTGTTCGTCCCCTCACGACGCCGTTCGTCACTGAATAGAGACGATTCATCCCTGGTCCGCGGCCAGCACCATCAGCGTCGCGTCGTCCTGCAGGCTGCCGTTGGTGAAGCGGAGCACGGTCTCTGTGAGGCGGGCCTGAAGCGCCGGCGCGCTGCACGCCCGATGCGTGACGATGGCGTCCACGAGGCGCTCTTCGCCGAATTCCTCGTCCTCTCCGTTGCGCGCCTCGGTGAGTCCATCGGTGAAGAGCACGAGGCGATCGCCGGCGCTCATCGAGACCTGACCCTGTTCGTACGTGGCGTCCGCGATGACGCCCAGCACCGGGCCGCCGAGACCGAGGCGGTCCACGCGGCCATTGGCCCGCACCAGCATGGGGAGGTAATGGCCGGCGTTGGTGAAGGTCAGCGTTCCTGTCGTTGCGTCCAGCAGCGAGTAGAAGAAGCTGATGAAGCGTCCCTCGGCAATGTTGCCGCAGAGGATCCGATTGACCTGCTGGCACAGCGCACGCGGGTCGACGACCTCGGAGGCGAACGCGCGCACCGCGGCCTGCAGGTTCGACATGAGCAGCGCGGCGGGGATGCCTTTGCCAACGACGTCGGCGATCGAAAAGCCGAGGCGCGAGTCGCCGAAGCGGATGATGTCGAAGCAGTCGCCCCCGACACCCGACGCGGGCTGCCAGGAGACGGCCAGCTCCCAGCCGTCGATCTGCGGAATGTCCTGCGGCAGCAGACGGCGCTGGATCTTGAGCGCCTCCGACAGCTCACGCTGATCCGCGGCGTCCTGCAGCCGGCGTGCGCGACCGGCGTCGATCTCCTGCTTGAGGGTCGCGAGCAGCTGCGCGTTGTCCCACGGTTTCTGCACGAAGTCGCGCACGCCGCGGCGCATCGCTTCGACGGCGAGATCGACGCTGCCCCAGCCCGTCATTACAACGACGGGCAGGAGGCGATCGAGTGCCTGCACGCGCGCAAGCAGATCGATCCCTTCGCGCCCTGACGTCGTATCGCCCGTGTAGTTCAGATCCATCAGCACCAGATCGAACGGGCGCGATTCGAGGGCGGCAACCGCCGCCTCGGGTGAGGTCGCCGTATCGATGTCGATGCCCTGCCCCTTGAGCAGCAGCTTCAGCGCATCGAGGAGATCCGGCTGATCGTCCGCGATCAGAATGCGGGGAGGAGTCGCACAGGTTGCCGACATGCCGGCGAGGCCCCGGTCCAATGGGCGTGCCATCAGGTGGTTTGACGAAAGATGCAGGGGAAACGTGCCCTTTACGGATCGACGCACGCCACGGTTGTTCGCTTCCGGACAAGCCAGTCCCGGATTCGGCGCACCGCGGGACCGACATCGTGTCGAGATGCTCGCAAACGCGGGGGAAACGCACTCAACCTGTGGCGCACGCTTTGCGGTGGCGTCCCCACGGCTTCCGGAACAATCAACGATGCGTATGCTCGATGCTGCTCTGCAGGACGTGCGGTTCGCGTGGCGGGGGTTCCGCAAGGCGCCTGGTTTCAGCGCCATTGCCATTGCGACATTGGCCCTGGGCATCGGCGCCAACAGCGCCATCTTCACCGTCGTGAACGCCATCGTCATGCGCCCGCTTCCGTACCGAGATCCGCAACAGCTCGTGCGCGTGACGGCGGACTTCTCGGCGCTGACCGTCCCCGATGTCGGGATGTCGCAGCCAGAGCTGAGCGATTACCGCGACCGATCCGGCCTGTTCAACGGGATCGCAGGCGTCTGGGCCATCAATGCGAACCTCACGGAAGTCGATGAACCGGAGCGGGTGGAAGTGCTGCTCGCGAGCCCGAACTACTTCGACATCCTGGGCGCGCGCCCGCAACTCGGACGCCTATTCACGGCGAATGACAACGCTCCCGGCATCACCGAGGTTGTGGTGATCAGCGACAAGTTGTGGCACCGCCGCTTTGGCGCGTCGCCGGCAGCGATCGGCCGCAAGCTTCGCATCGACGACGATTGGTATACCGTGGTCGGCGTGCTGCCGCCGGACTTCCGTCATCCGGGGCGGTCGGTACTCACGGACGTCGACATCTGGGCGCCGTGCAATTTCAGCGCGTCACCGTTTCCGGTACCGCCGCCGCGCGGCGGCTATTTCATTACCGGTGCAATCGCACGGCTGCGTCCCGAGATCACGATCGACGAAGCGCGGCGGCGCCTCGAGGCGTTCGGCTCCACGCTCCGAGCGTCATTTCCGAACGACTATCCGGCGCGCGCGGGCTGGAAGCCGCGGCTCGTGCCGCTGCACGAGGATCTCGTCGGCTCGGTTCGGCCGGCGCTGCTGATGCTGTTTGGCGCGGTGGGCTTCGTGCTGTTGATCGCGTGCGCGAACATCGCCAACCTCCTCCTCGCGCGGGCCTCCGGCCGGCAGCGTGAGCTCGCGGTTCGTCGCGCGCTCGGATCGTCGCGCGGGCGGCTCGTGCGTCTCATGTTCACTGAAAGCCTGCTGCTCGCAGCGCTTGGCGGTGCGGCAGGAGCCGCCGTGACGGTCTGGCTCGTCGAGGCGCTGCTCGCGCTCGTTCCGGCGACGCTGCCGCGCCTGCAGGAGGTCGCAATCGATCAACGCGTCCTCGTGTTCAACGGCCTGGTGGCATTGCTCACGGCTGTTCTGTTCGGCACGATTCCGGCGCTTCACTGCTCGAGGGTCGACGTCAACGATGGACTCAAGGAAGGAGGACGCGGCAATGCCGGCGGACGCGGGGTCCTCAGATCCGCGCTCGTTGTCGCGGAGTTCGCCCTCGCGCTCGTGCTGCTGGTCGGTGCCGCGCTGCTCATCCGAAGTCTCTGGCGCCTGCAGGCCGTGGAGCTCGGGTTCAATCCGCGCGACATCCTGACCGCCCGGCTGTGGCTGCCGCAGCCGAACGATCCCTCCAGGGGCAAGTACTTCACTCACGCCGCGCGCATCGCGTTTTACGACGAAGTCCTGCGGCGCGCGCGCAACCTCCCGGGGGTGAGCGCCGCGGCGGCTGCCGTCGCGCTCCCATTCGACGGCACCCGCAGCGGGGCGACCGTCACGATTGAGGGGACCCAGAACGACGCCGTTTCACGTGTGCCCGCGGTGCAGACCAATGTCGCGTCGGCGGGGTTCTTCGAGCTGCTGGGCATCCGTGTTCTGCGCGGGCGGACCTTCACCGATCAAGACGATCAGCGGGCGCCCCTCGTTGTCGTGATCACCGATTCGATGGCGAAGCGGTACTGGCCCGGCGAAGATCCGATCGGTCATCGGCTCCACTTCGGCGGCGCACAGGCGAAGAACCCCTGGATGACCGTGGTCGGCGTCGTGAGCGATGTCCGCAACGAGCGGGTGGAAGAACCGCCGAGGGCCACGTTATATCGCGCACTGCGGCAGGCGTCGGGGCTGTCGTTGTCGCTCGTCCTCAAGACGTCGAGTAATCCGGCGGCACTCGGCGCAGCGCTTGCGAAGCAGGTACGCGCGGTGGATCGCGACCAGCCGACGTACGGTGTCCGGCCGATGGCGTATCTGGTCGAGACGGCGATGGCGTCGCGCCGCTTCACGACGCAGTTGCTCGCGGCATTCGCGACGCTCGCGCTCACGCTTGCCGCTGTCGGCATCTACGGCGTGATGGCGTTCGCCGTAGGACAGCGCACGCGTGAGATTGGAATCCGCATGGCGCTTGGCGCCCGGCCCGAGTCGGTCGTCGGTCTCGTACTGCAGCAGGCGCTGCTGCTCGCGGCTGCAGGCGTTCTGTGCGGGGGGCTTGCGGCGCTCCTCGTCAGCCGGCTGTTGACGAAGATGCTGTTCGAGATCCGGTCGTCGGATCCAATGACGTACACGATCATTGCCGCGCTGCTCGCGCTCACTGCAATCGTCGCCGCATGGGTCCCCGCGAGGCGAGCGGCGTCGATGGATCCGAACCTCGCGTTGCGCGCGGAGTAAGAAGTCACGGTCGACGGCTCACCACGAAGCTCTCGAAGCACACAATCTATTGCCTTCCAACCGCGCCAGCCTTCCGGATGCGGATTGATCCCCCGAAGGATTCTATGTTGACGTCGGCCGCGCCGCTGCCGAGCGTCAACTGAACGCGGCGTCCTCTGCGCATCTCCTCGCGCGACGCGCCGTTCAAGGGCAGGTCGCTCCGGAACTCGCCATTGTAGGTCCGCACCGTGAAGGTCGCGCTTGCGGTCTCCGGCACGCTCAGCGAGATGTCGCCGTTGTGCGTGTTGAACTGGTAGTGCCCCGAGACGGCGAACGAGCCGTCGTAGGTGATGTCGCCGTTGACCGTGGAGGCGTCCACGCTTTGCGCGCTGCAGCGCGTCATCGTAATGGCGCCATTCGTGGATTCAGCTGTGATGTCGCCGTTGCTATCGCTGATCCTGATGGCCTCGTTCACGGACTGCGCGGCAATGCGGCCCCGCGATCCTTCCACGACGATTTCCCCCTGGATCGATTTCGCCGTGACGAACCCTGCGCCCCCTTTGACGACAATGTCGCCGCGGACGCTCTCGGCGGAGACCTCGGCCTGCGCGCCCTCAATCGTCGCGAAGTTGTACGTGCCTTCAATCCGCACCGGCATCCATGCCGGTGCCGTGATGTCGTAATCCACGGATCCCGCCGGTCCCATCGTGCCGCTCGCGGCGATCGCGACGCCCGACGCCGTCTGCCGGATGTTCACTTTGGTGCGCGTCTGATGACGCGCGGTCACGTGCAGGCTGTCGCGGTCCCAGGTATGGATGACGACCTCACCGGCGAAGTTGTTGACCGTGAGGCGCGCCCCTTTCTGGACGGCGACGGTCTCATCGGTCTGCGGCGCACCGGGCGCGTGGGGCTCCTGTGGCGGTATGGCCCTGAAAGGGGCACTCAACAATGTCAGCGCGAGCGCCGCGGTCAGAATCATCAGCGGTCTCTCTCTCCAGCGGTCAGCTTCGGGGTCCGACGAGGGCGCTCGCGCGGCGCAGCAGCGCCAGCTTGCGCTGCTCGAATTCCGCGAGGTGGTTGTTCAAGTACGCATTCGCCGGATCCGCTGCCAGCGCGCGCCTCGACTGCTCGATCGCCTGATCGATCGACGCCAGGTTGGCTTCGATGATTCGGACCGTCTGCGGATCGAGCTGCGCGCGGCTCGCGTCAAGCGTGCGCTCCAGATCGGCGATTGCCTCGTCGTACTGCGGATTGCTGAACGCGGCGGGCAGCACGCCGTGCGCGTCGACGGCTGGCAGAGAGGTCGTGCGTCCGCCGTACTGGGACAGCCACACCACGCCGCCCGACAACACCATCAGGGCCAGTGCGGCCGCCGCGAGCTGCGGAACGGTGAACGACACGCGTTGCGATGCCCACTCGCCGAAGCGCGCGAACGGGCCGCGCCGCGTGATGCGCGCCTCAATCGCCGGCCACAAGTTCGTGCGCGGCGGCATCGACGGAAGCGTCTGCGCGCGCGCGACGACCGCTCGCAGCTCCTGGAGCGCCGCGGCACACTCGCCGCACGTCTCGAGATGTGCGGCCGCCTGCACTCGCTCGGCCGGCCCGAGCTCGTCGTCCAGGTATTCGGAAAGCCGATCGATCCACTGGTCTGCCATGACGTCCTACTTCAAGTGCCGCCGCAGCATCATGCGGGCGCGGTGGAGCTGCGCCTTCGATGTGCCGGGCGAGATGCCGAGCAAAGAGCCGATCTCGTGGTGCTTGTAGCCCTCCACGTCGTGCAGCACGAAGATCTCGCGCGCACCGTCGGGAAGTTTTTCGAGCGCGGTCTCGAAGTCCATGGGAAGATCTCTCGACGCCGAGGGCCCGGAGAGCGTCTCGAAGATCGCGTCACCATCATGCAGGCGCTGGCGGCGCGCCGTCTCCGAGCGGAAGCGTTCTATGACCACATTCACGGCAAGACGATGCAGCCATGTCGTGAAGGAGCTTTCTCCGCGAAACGATCCGAGCTTCTGCCACACGCGCACGAACACATCCTGCGTCAGCTCGTCGGTGTCGCGTCCGCCGGCCATCCGGCGGACGAGGCTATGCACGCGCGCCAGGTGCGTGCGATACAACTCCTCGAACGCGCGCACGTCCCCCTTGGCCGCGCGGGCCACGATGGAGAGCGGTTCAGCGGCCGGGACGGCGTCCAGGTCGGCGTGCAGCGCGAGTGCCTCCAAGCCTCATCCTTGCACGAGCTTGGACGGATTGGGGTGCCGGAAAGGTTGGAATGTCAGCGCAGGATGTCGTAGGGGTCGAGCGGGGTGCCTTCCCACCAGTGCTTTTCCGGTGTCAGCCGGAAGATCGCGAAGTGCAGGTGCGGCGTGTCTTTGGGCGCATTCCCCGTGGTCCCCACGTAGCCGATCGTTTGTCCCTTCGACACATGATCGCCTTCTTTCAATCCCTCCGCATAACGGTCCAGGTGCGCGTAGTAGTAGCAGTACTCCCGCGACGGGTCGAACTGGTAAATCGTGTTGCCGCCCGCTTTGCTGAGGAACAGCCGCGCGATCGTCCCGTTTTCGGCAGCAAGGACAGGCGTGCCCCGCGGCGCCAGAATGTCGATCGCTTCGTGCTGCCGCGTGCCGTCGCGGGTGTCATGGAAGGAATCGACGAGTTGATCGGCTCTGACCCCCTGCACGGGGACCTGGAGATCCCGCTCGCCCAACGCGTGCGCGCTGTCGGTCGTCGAGGGCATCCCGCGACCGATGGTCGAGGCCGGCGCCTCCACCACAGCGCTCCCCCCATCGTCCAGCGCGCCGGCCGGGAGCGGTTTGACGCTCCGTGCGATCGCATCGCGATGGACCGCGGCGACGTTGCCCAGTGATCCGACGACGAATGCGCCGAGGATGAAGCCGAGCAGCCCCGCGGCCACGAGATATTTCGCGTCGGGACGAAGCCCAGGTGCCCGCAGGTTCATGGCACGAATCGCACCGGCGTTCCGAAGTGGACGAGCGATGCCAGTTTCAACGCGTCCCAGTTCGTGAGACGGACGCAGCCGTGCGACACCGTCTTGCCGACCTGAGAAGGCTCCGGCGTGCCGTGCAGGCCATAGTGCGGCCGGTTGATGTCGATCCACACCACGCCGACGGGATTGTTGGGACCCGGCGGCAGCGTTGCCTTCGCGTGCGACGGGTCGGCGTCCCAGAAGAGCGCCGGGTTGTAGTGAAATTTGGGATTGTGCTGAACGCCGGTTACCTTCCATTCGCCGAGCGGCAGCGGATCGTGGTCGCTGCCAGTGGTGACTGGCGCAAAGAAAAGGACGCGCCCCGTGCCGTCCGTCAGCGTCAGCGAGGAATTTGCGCGGCTGACGGTGACCGTAATGGCGGCTGGTTCTTCCGCACCCCCGCCGGGCGAGCGTGGAGGCGCAACCGGCTGCGGCACGTCGAGGACGTTGGGTACGTCAATCTGCTCGCCCGCCGCAAAGGTCGTCTCCGGATTCAGGCGCTTCAGGAGTGCAGGACTGGCATGAAACCGTTCCGCGAGCGCTTCGACGATGTTCCTGTAGCCCAACGCCTCGAGATCCGCCTGCTGCATCATGTCGTCCGAGATGTCGGGCGTGAACGGACCCGCGACGTCCTCTTCCGTGATGGTGTAGCGCACCAGCGGCTGGACTGACGCCGTATCGAGGCGGCCGCGGGTGCGCGTGAAAGCATCCAGTGCCCGTTTCGTGTTGCTTCCCATCGATCCGTCTATCTCTCCGGGCGAGAAGCCGGCCCGATCGAGGGCGACTTGGGTTTGCAGCGCCTGTCCTGCAGGGGCCGCGAGGACGGGCGCGGGCTGTTGTGCGGACGTTCCCGCGATAAGAAGAACCCAAAGCATGATCATCAGTGCACTTCAAAGCGGCGATCGGCGCCGCTCCGGCGCTCGGCTGCGGACGCGGCGTGTCCCAGCTCCATCAGCGCGAACGGGCGATCGGGAAACGCTTCGCGCATGAGCGAGAGCGACACGTTGAAGACGGGCACGTTCGTGCGCGTGCGTCCTTCGCGCTGGCCGTGGTGCGCGTGACCGTGGAACACCGCGCTCACGGGGAACCGTGTAATCGGATCTTCCAGTCGGCTGCATCCGAGGAACGGGTAGATGTCGCACGGCTCGCCTTCGACCGTGCCCTGGATGGGCGAGTAGTGCAGCACCACCACGATGTGATCGTTTCTCAGGCGCGCGAGCGCCGACTCGAGCTTGAGGGCCTCGTCGACCGCCTCGCGAACGAAATTCTTGATGATCGTTTCCCCCCAGGGGCCGAGCGCCCGCCGGCCGAACCCTCCCGCGAACCCCTTGACGCCGGCGAACCCGATGCCGTGAATCTCGGTCGTGTCACCGTCGAGCATGGTGACCCCTGCGTCCTTGAGGATGTGACAGATCTCCTGCTGCTGGTTCGACTCGTAATCGTGGTTTCCCAGCACGCCGACTGCAGGGATCTTGAGAAAGCCGGTCATCTCGCGCAGGAGCGCGCGCGCTTCGTCGGCGAGACCGTAGTCGGTCAGATCGCCGCACAGCACGAGCACGTCGGCCGCCTCTGAGATCTGGCTGAAGAGGCGCTGTAGCACCCCGGTGGGGGAAGTGCGCCCGAAGTGCAGATCCCCGAGCGCGGCGACGCGGACGATGTCCTTGGGCACGCCATAAGGACGAGCAAAGGACATACCGAAGTAACGGAAGAGGTTTGGAGTTCGAGGTCGGGGTTCGAGGTTTGGTCCGGTCGCGAGGGCGTCGTGGGTTGCGCCGCCCGCGTCGGATCTACTGGCTGTCGATTTCGCGAAGTTGGGCGTCCAGCGCGTCGATGGCCTGCTCGAGCATAGACCGATGAGCCGGGGCGGTGGCGCGGTCCAGATCGGCCTGCGCCCGGCTGCGCGCGAGCTCGAGGTTGTGCCGCCTGGCCGCCCGCAGGCGCTGGTCGGGCGTCAGCTCGGGGCCACGGGCCTTCGCGCGCGCTGAGTCCTCCTGCTGCGATTCGATGTTCTTGGATTCCCAGCCTCTGGCCATCGAAACCCACACCCGCAATTTTCAGTCTTTATAATAACGAAACATGCTCAATGCCAGAGTCCATCGGCGCCGGGCCGCACGCGGCGCGGCTCACGGCGCAGTGGCCCTTCTCTGTGCGTTGGTGGCGGCGGCAGCGAGCGGATGCAGCAGAGAGCCGGCGCATTCGACGGAACGTCGCGCCGCGTCCACGCCCGCTCCGTCCGGCGGCGCTCCCGAAGAGGTATCGCGGCCGAAGATCGTCGCGCTCGGAGACAGCCTAACGGCAGGGCGGGGCCTGCTGGAGACGCAAGCGTATCCCGCACTGCTGCAGCAGAAGCTGAACGAGGACGGCTACAACTGGGAGGTCGTCAACGCCGGCATCTCGGGCGATACGACGGCGGCCGGCCTGCAGCGGCTGGACTGGGCGCTGCAAGAGCCGGACGTCCGCATCCTGATCCTCGAACTTGGCGCGAATGACGGCCTGCGCGGCCTTCCGGTCGCGGAGATGCGCAAGAACCTCGCGGCCATCATCGAGCGCGTGCAGCGGAAGCGAATCGCCGTTCTGCTCGCGGGCATGGAGGCGCCGCCGAACTATGGTCCCGAGTACGCCGCGTCCTTCCGTCAGGTCTATCGCGAGCTCGCGCGCGACTATCACGTGACCTTCGTGCCGTTCATGCTGGACCGCGTCGCCGGCGTTTCACCCCTGAATCAATCGGACGGCATTCATCCGAATATCGAAGGCACGCGCATCGTTGCCGATACGCTGTGGACCGCCCTGCGTCCCATGGTCGACGC
Organism: Acidobacteriota bacterium; assembly: GCA_046733875.1. Taxonomy (GTDB): domain Bacteria; phylum Acidobacteriota; class Vicinamibacteria; order Vicinamibacterales; family 2-12-FULL-66-21; genus JBKPQB01. Next base: position 7,970 of record JBKPQB010000084.1, on the reverse strand, counting down.
GGCGGGCGGTTCATGATCGAACTTCACGGGGTATCCCGCACCGTCCCAAGCGGCGATCAGATGCTGACGATCCTGCACCCGCTGGATCTCCGGATCGACTCGGGACGCGTCGCCGCCATCACCGGTCCGTCCGGCAGCGGGAAATCGACGCTGCTCGGACTCCTCGCCGGACTCGACGCGCCGTCCTCCGGTCACATCGTCATCGACGGCGCCGACATCACGGCGATGTCGGAGGACGACCTGGCGCGGTTCCGCGGCACGCGGATCGGCTTCGTCTTTCAGTTCTTTCACCTGCTGCCTTCGCTCACCGCGTGGGAAAACGTGCGGGTGCCGCTCGAGATTGCGGGCAGGGCGGGGGCCGGGCGGCGTGCCGACGAGCTGCTCGCCGAGGTCGGCCTCGCGGCGCGCCGGCATCACTATCCATCGCAGCTCTCGGGCGGCGAGCAGCAGCGCGTCGCGATTGCGCGCGCGCTCGCAAACGATCCGCCAATCCTGCTCGCCGACGAGCCCACCGGAAATCTCGACAGCACGACGGGCCGCCAGGTGATTGATCTGCTCATCGATGTCAATCGCCGGCGTGGTACAACGGTGGTCCTCGTCACGCACGATCCCGAGCTCGCGGCGCTTGCCGACGTGACCATCCGGCTGCGCGACGGCCGCGTCGTGGACGCGCCGCAGGCGGCGGCAGTTCCATGACGTTCGTCCTCCTCATGGCTGTCCGCGAGGTCCGCGCCTCCTGGCGGCGTCTCCTGTTCTTCTTCGTGTGCGTAGCCATCGGGGTCGGCGCCATCGTCGCTCTCAGATCGATGATCCAGACGGTGCGGACGGGGTTGACGAGCGAGGCACGAACGCTCATCGCGAGCGACGTGCTGATCTCGACCAGCCGTCCGTGGACGCCGGACCTGCGGGCCGCGATCGATCGCCGGCTCGCCTCAGAGCCGGTCCGCGCGCGCCAGGAGGCGGTGGAGCTCGCATCGATGGTGCGGCCAGAAGAAGGAGAGGGCTCGGCAGCCGCCAAGATGGTGGAGCTCCGCGGCGTCCAGGCGGGATTCCCGTTCTATGGCGCCGTGCTCCTGCAGGACGGCCGCACGTTCAATCACGATCTCCTGACCGGGCGCGGGGCGCTGGTGCGCCCGGAGCTGCTCGCGCAGCTTGGCCTCGCCGTCGGCGATGGGCTGGTCATCGGGGGTACGCCGTTCACGATCCGGGGCGTTATCTCGCAGGAGCCGGGACGGCGCGTGGGTGCGTTCACCTTCGGCTCGCGCGTCCTCGTCGACTACGACGACCTGCTCGGGACGAAGCTCCTGTCCTATGGAAGCCGTGCGACGCGTTACATCCTGCTGAAGATGGACGGAGACGTGCAGCCGCTCGTCCGCGATTTACGGCAGCAGTTCCGGGACCAGTTCGTCAGCGTCCGGTCGTACCGCTCCACGGAAGATCAGATTGGCGACGACCTGGAACGCGCCGAGAACTACCTGAGCCTCGTCGGCTTTGTGATTCTCGTGCTCGGCGGCATCGGCGTCTGGAGCGTCACGCGTGTGTTCGTCCGGCAGAAGATCAAGAGCGTGGCGATCCTGAAGTGCGTGGGCGCGACGACGCGTCAGGTACTCGCCGCCTACGTCGTGCAGGTCGTGCTGCTTGGCGCGGCCGGAAGCATCCTCGGCGTCGGGATCGCGCGCGCGAGCCTCGCGGCGATCCCGCCGTCCATTGCAACGACGTTCGGTCCTGCGACGAAGTACGGGTTGACGTGGTCCGCCATCTGGCAGGGCGTCAGCGTCGGGCTCCTCGTATCGCTCCTCTTTTCCCTGGTTCCGCTGCTCGAGGTGCGCCGCGTGAAGCCGCTGCTGCTGTTGCGCGGCGGCCTGGGCGCGGACGGCGCGCGACCGTCCGCGGGCGTCTGGTGGCGTCCCGCGCGCGCGCTGGACGTCATGCGCCGCTGGGATTGGGTGCAGATCGGCGCGGCCGTCGTTGTGGGAGCCGCGCTCGTCGGCGTCGCAAGCTGGCAGGCGGCATCACTCCGGGTCGGGCTCGTCGTGTGCGGCGGGTTCGCCGCCGTCGCACTCGTCCTGCAGCTCGTGGCCGCGGGCGTGGTGTATGCGGTCAGGCCGATCGCGCGCGCGCGATGGTTCCCCCTGCGCCATGCGGTGCTGAGCCTGGCGCGGCCCGGCAATCAGACGCGCGTCATTCTGCTCGCCGTGGGACTCGGCAGCTTCTTCGTCATCGGCGTCCGATCGCTGCAGTCCAATCTCCTCCAGCAGTTCTCGCTGGAGCTGTCTGCCGGCGGAGCCGACATGTTCCTGATCGAGATCCTGCCGCCTCAGGTCGAGCGGGTGCGGGCATTTCTCGATTCAGCGAAAGCGCCCGGATCCGATCCCCCACGTCTGATCCCAGTCCTTCGCGCGCGTGTCACTGCCGTCCGGGGGCGCGATGTGAACCTTGCGTCGTTCCAGGACGTGCGCGCGCAGGGATCGCTCGGACGCGAATACACGATCACGTATCGCAATCACCTCGAGCCGAACGAGCACGTCACGGCAGGGAAATTCTGGGCGGGCGAGCCCGACCTGCCGGAGACCGCGACGCCGCTCGAAGTGTCGATCGAGCGCGGCATCCACGAGCGGTTCCACATCAACGTCGGCGATCTCGTGCGCTTCGATATCGCCGGTCGTCCTGTGGACGCGCGCGTCACGAGCGTTCGCGACGTTCAATGGGAGGACGCGCGCAACGGCGGCTTCATGTTCGTCTTCCGCCCGGGACCGTTCGCACACGCGCCGCAGACGTGGATCGGCATTCTGAAGGCGCCGGAGGATGCCGCGGCGCGCGGACGCTTCCAGCGGGATCTGGTAGCGGCGTTCCCGAACGTCTCCGCGATCGACGTCCGCGAGGTACTCGCGACGCTGAAGCAGGCCGTCGCCAACCTGACGCTGGCAGTGTCGATCGTCGGCGGCATCGCGCTCCTCAGCGGCGCGCTCATCCTCGCCGGCGCCGTTGCCATGACGAAGTTCCAGCGCGTCTACGAAGCCGCGATCCTGCGCACGCTTGGCGCCAGCACCCGGATGCTGGCGGCCATGCTCGCGATGGAGTACGGCGGTCTGGGACTGCTCGCCGGACTGGTCGGCGGCGGAGGTGCGCTCGCGCTCAGTTGGGCCGTGTCCCGCCACGTGCTGGACATCCCCTGGCGTCCCGCGCCCTGGATCGCGTCAGCCGGGGCGCTCGTCACGACCGTCCTCGTCGGGATTGTCGGGGTCGCGGCCAGCTACGACGTGCTCCGGAAGAAGCCGCTGGGAACTCTGAGAGCTGAATAGCTGCCCGGGATCGGGATCCGGGGTTCCACGCGAACATTCGAACTGTATTCTGACCCCCAACCCCGAACTTTGTGAACCCCGCGAACCCAGAACCCGAAATGTTATGATCACGTTTTGTCAGGCAGGCCTCGGGCCCGCCTGAGGCCCTCCGGGAGAAGCAAGAATGGATACCATCGTCTACAAGGAGGCGCTGCTTCGCAAGCGCGGCGAGATACTCTCGGCCGGCGGCGGCGTCAAGCCGCTGCAGGCATCGATGGACGTGAATTCGCGCCAGGGCGACCTGGCCGATCAGGCGAGCGGGAACAACGAAGTCCACATTCAACTGAAGCTGAAACAGACGGACGCGAAGATCCTGCAGGCGATCGAAGAAGCACTCTGGCGCATCGAGAAGGGCACCTACGGCATCTGCCGTGACTGCGGCGAGCCGATCGCGCCGGCGCGGCTCAACGCGATCCCGTGGACGCGCGTCTGCATCACCTGCAAGGAAAAGCAGAACGCGTGAAACCAGCCGATCTTCTCGCGCTCCTCCGCGAGTTCTACCGGGACAAAGCCGCGCTGCGGCAGCGGCACGTCGCGGGCGCCAGGCTCGTGGGCAACTACGATTTCAACAACACCTACCAATACATCATCAACCGCGAGGACCTGCAGCTGAGCTGGCTCCGCGATGCCATCCTCGATCTGGGCGGCAGGGCCGACGACGTTCCGGAGCCGGCGCTCGGCGTGACCGGTAAAGGGGAGCAGGCCCAGGCGTCGGTGCTCCGCGCCGATGTCGACGCCGCGCAGGCGTTCATCGATCGCTGGCGCGACCGCGTCGAGAGGCTCTCCAACGCGCGGAACAAGATCATGCTGCGCGTCATCCTCGGCGAGACGCTCGAGCACAAGCGGTTCTTCGAGCAGGCGCTCGCCGGGCGCGAGGATCTCCTCGGGCGCCGCGCCGATGGCGCGGGGACGGCCGGGGTCGTCATCTCGACCCGCTGGGTCGAGTAGCCGCGCCGCAGCCTCGCAGAGCCCGCATGCCGTCGCGACAGGTCGCCGTTGCGTTCGGCAGCAACCTGGGGGATCGCCGCCAGTCGATCGCGCTGGCCGCTGCCGAAGTGTCGCGGCTCGTCGGGAACTTCAGGCTCTCGCGCCTGATTGAAACCGAGCCGGTCGGAGTCGGGCTGGAGAACGATCCCCCGTACCTGAACGCGGTCGGCGTCGGCACGTCAGAGGCGAGCGTGCCCGACCTGCTCGACGCGCTCCTCGCGATCGAGTCGGCGCGCGGACGCACACGTCCGTTCCCCGGCGCTCCGCGCGTCATCGATCTGGACTTGATCCTCGCCGGCGATCAAATCGTGCACTCCCGGGACATTGACGTTCCTCATCCTCGCTTTCGCGAGCGCCGGTTCGTGCTCGAGCCGCTCGTGGAAGTCGCGCCGGAGATGCGCGATCCCGAGACGGGTCTCACGGCTGCGGAACTGCTCAAGCGGCTTTCCAGGTAAAAAAAGCCCGGCCGCTCGCGGCGTCGGGCTTTCGCTGAGGTAAGTTTAAAGACGTGCCCTGGACCTGTTCGCTTGGACTGGGGGCTACGTCGTCTTCTTGTACGTCATCTTTGCCGGTCCTCGGCCGCCCGTGCGCTCGATCGTGAGCGTGTCGCCCGCGAGCGACCAGGTCTGCGTCTGCTCGCCGTTGTCTGTTTTCGTGGTGATGACCAGCTTGCTGCCGTCCCACTTCGCGCTCGCCTTGGCCGTGAACTGACCCATCGTGATCTCGGACTCACTGCCATCCAGCTTGTACGTCGTGGAGATCTGACCGTTGCGCCCCTGGCGCTCGACGGTCAGCGCGTCGGCCGTCTGCTTGACCGTCAACGGGCCGGCCATGCCGCGCCCGCCACTACCGCCGCCTTCTGCCATGCTCGCCTGGTCGGGCGTCCACGTGCCGGAGAAGTCCGGCTTCTGCGCGTAGCCGCTCACGGCCAGCGCGACGGCGAGGATCGCGGTCAATGCGAGTTTCCGCCTCATGTTTTCCGCTCCTTCCAATGCCGCGGACCTGAAAGGCCCCCGGTTATGCGGCCCTTGAAGGACCGCGCCACGTTCGCAGGGCGGCCTTCAGGGCCGCCCTGGAGTGCATTGAGCCGCTACTCGAAGCGCAGCGCCTCAATCGGATCCAGGCGCGCGGCCTTGCGCGCCGGATAGAAGCCAAAGAACACGCCGGTCGCGCCGGAGAACCCGAATGCCATCGCGATCGCGTTCGCCGGGATTACCGTCGGCCACTCCATGAAGTTCTTGACCATCGCGCTCAAGCCGAAGCCCATCGCGATTCCGATCAGCCCCCCGAACAGGCTGATGACGACGGCTTCGACGAGGAACTGCATGAGCACATCGCGCCCGCGCGCGCCGATCGCCATGCGCAGGCCGATCTCGCGCGTCCGCTCCGTGACCGACACCAGCATGATGTTCATGATCCCGATGCCGCCGACCATGAGCGACACGCCGGCGATGCTCGCGAGGAGGGTCGTCATCGTCTTGGTCGTCTCGGTCCGGACGCTCGCGATCTCTTCCTGCGTGCGCACCATGAAGTCGTCCGGATCTCCCGGCAGCAGCTTGTGACGGGTGCGCAGCGTCTCTGTGATCTCTTCCGACACGGGCGCCGTGTCCGCGGTTTCAGACGACACGCTGATGTTGTTGATGTGCTGGATACCCTGCAGCTTCTTCTGCACGGTCGTGTAGGGGGTGAAGATCAAATCGTCCTGATCCTGCCCGAACGCGCCTTGTCCTTTGCTCGACATCACACCGATCACTTTGAAGGGCTGGTTGCGAATCCTGATGATCTGCCCGGTGGGATCCGCATCCGGGCCGAACAGGGTCTCGGCCACGGTGGTGCCGAGCACGGCGACTTTCGCCGCGCTGTTGACGTCCTGGGTAGTGAAGAACTGCCCGTACTTGATCGGCCAGCTTCGGATTTGCGGCAGTTCGACGTCCGTTCCCTGGACCTGCGTCGACCAGTTCTGATTCCCCGCGATGACCTGCGCGCGCGTGTTCACGCCCGCCGCCACGTACTGCACGCCGGGCAGCGCTCTGAGCGCCTCCGCATCGGCGGCCATCAGCGTGGTTGACATGCCCTGGCCCTGCCGGACGCCGCCCTGTGAGAAGTTGCCAGCGTTGACGTTGATCAGGTTCGTTCCCGCGGACTTCACCTGTTCTTCGATCGTCGCCTGCGCCCCCCGGCCGAGCGCGACCATCGTGATGACCGCTGCGACCCCGATGATCATGCCGAGCATCGTGAGGATGGTGCGCAGCTTGTTGCGGCTGAGCGCCTTGAGCGCGATCCGCAGGGTCATGATGATTGACATATGAGGTCTTCGCCGCGCGAGCTTCAGGATTCGTGCGATGTGACGACGGGTGTTTCCGGCAGCTCCGCAATCGGCGCGTCGTCATCAGCGGACGGCAGCAGCTTCAATTCTTCCGAGGCCATCCGGCGGCGCGTGATCGGCTGATCGACCTGAATCCGTCCATCGCGAAATCGTACGAGCCGCGTGCCGTGCTCCGCGATGTCCATTTCGTGCGTGATGAGCACAACCGTGATGCCGCGCTCCATGTTGAGGCGCTGGAAGATGTCCATGACCTCCACGCTCGTGCGCGTATCGAGATTTCCGGTGGGTTCGTCGGCGAGCAGAATCGACGGTTCGTTGATGAGCGCGCGCGCGATCGCGACGCGCTGCTGCTGGCCGCCCGACAACTGGTTCGGATAGTGATCGAGCCGTTGCCCGAGTCCGACGATCTCCAGCACTTCCTTCGCGCGGCGATGCCGCTCCGCTGATTTCATCCGGCTCCCGCCGTTGTAGAGCAATGGCAGCTCCACATTGTCGAGCGCCGTTGTGCGCGAGAGCAGGTTGAAGCCCTGGAACACGAAGCCGATCTTGTTGTTGCGGATCGCGGCCAGGTCGTCCCTCGAGAGCCTGGATACATCCTTGCCATCGAGCAGGTACTGACCGCTCGTCGGCCGGTCCAGACAGCCGATGATGTGCATGAACGTCGATTTGCCGGAACCCGAGGGGCCCGTCACGCAGACGAACTCTCCGCGGCGCACATCGAGCGACGCGCCGCGAAGCGCACGAACCTCGATGTCGCCAACCTGATACGTCTTCGTCAGATCGCGAACGGAGATCACGACGTCCTTCATTGGCTGGTCAGCTTGTCCCATTCACTCACGCACGCCTACGCACCTCCGCCTACCGGCCGCGGCCGCCGCGCTGCGGACCCATCAGGGGATTGCTGGTGCCTGTTGCACCCGCCGGGCGCTGCTGCGACTCGAGGCCGATGACAACGTTCGTTACGACTTCGGTGCCGGTCTGCAGCTCGTTGGGATCGAGGACCTCGGTCCACGTGCCGTCGGAGATGCCGAGACGAAGATTGACTGGCTTGAGCTGCTTGTTGATATAGAGCCACACGCGGCCACGCGTCTCGACCGTCGGCAACGGACCGAACAGCGAATCGATCGTGGACGCGTTGGATGCGGTCAGCTTCGATTGCGCCTGCTGCGAGGATGGCTGCGCACCGCGCGCGGAGTTCGGCTGGGCACCACCAGGCTGCTGTCCCTGGCCGCCGTCGGGGCCCTGCGCCTGACGCTCGCGCATGCGTGCCTGGAACTGCTCGCGCTCCTCCGGGGTCATCTGTGCCATTCGCTCTT
>JBKPQB010000083.1:0-24300 GCA_046733875.1 Acidobacteriota bacterium | reverse complement strand
GAGCGAAGGTTGCGGCGCGTGCGCAATGGAAGTGTCGTCGCATGCGCTCGCGCTGCACCGGGTCGACGATGTGCGTTTTGCGGCCGGCATTTTTACGAATCTCACGCGCGATCACCTCGACTTCCACGGCGACATGGAGGCCTACTTCGCAGCCAAGCGCCGGCTGTTCGAGATGCTGCCGGACAAGGCGGTCGGGGTCATCAATGTCGACGACTATCGCGGACAAGACATGATTGCCGCGGCGCGGAGGCCTGTCACGTACGCGATCGAAGGCCCCGCGGACGTGCGGCCGGGCCCGCTCTCGTTCTCCCTAGACGGTCTGGACTTCGACATCCGTACGCCGAGAGGCACGCTCCATGCGCGCTCGCGGCTCGTCGGCAAACCGAACGCCTACAACATCCTCGCGGCAACGGCAGGCGCGATGGCGCTCGACCTCCCGTTCTCGGCGATCGAGGCGGGGATCAGCGCGCTGGATCACGTTCCCGGCCGGTTTCAGTCGGTGTCCAATCCTTCAGATGACGTCCGCGTGGTCGTCGACTACGCCCATACGGACGATGCGCTGAAAAACCTGCTCGAGACAGCACGGCCGCTGGCGAGTGGCAGGCTCATCACCGTCTTCGGATGCGGCGGCGATCGCGATCGCACGAAGCGGCCGCTGATGGGCGCCGTGGCGGCGCGGCTGAGCGATCTCGTGATCGTGACGTCGGACAACCCGCGCAGCGAGGATCCGGAGCGCATCATCGCAGAGATTCGGAAGGGCATCGTCGTGCCGCCCGGGCGAGATCAGGCGGGAACGCCGTCGCTCGCGATCGTGGATCGGCGGGCGGCGATCGAGAAGGCCATCCGGGACGCGCGGTCTGGCGATCTTGTGCTCATCGCCGGGAAGGGGCACGAGAAGTACCAGGTGATTGGGGATCGCACGCTGCCGTTCGACGACGTCGCGGTGGCGCGCGCGGCGCTGTCGCAGCGGCGCAGTGGATCGCGGGTCACGTAGCGTGTGAAGCCGATCGCGCTGTCCGCGGGAGACGTGGCGGCCGTCACGGCGGGGCAGCTCCTGTCGGGGAGCGCTGCGCAGATTTTTGACGGCGTGTCGATCGATTCGCGGACGATTGCGCCGGGCGATCTGTTCGTCGCGATTCGGGGAGAACGGTTCGACGGGCACGAGTTCGTTGGCGCGGCGATCGCGGCCGGAGCCGCGGGGACAGTCGTCAGCGATGCGCCGGCCGGTTTCGGGGCAGGCCGTGAACGGCCGGCGCACATTGTCATTCAGGTGGCGGATACGACGCGCGCGCTGCAGGACATTGCGCGCGAGGTACGCCGCCGAAGCGGGGCGCGTGTGGTGGCGATCACCGGCAGCGCGGGAAAGACAACGACGAAGGAGCTGACGGCCGCGATGCTCGCGGCGACGTACAGCGTGTTCCGGAACAAGGGAAATCTGAACAACCACATCGGCCTCCCGCTCTCGCTCATCGAGCTGCGGCAGCGGCCGGACGTCGCGGTGGTCGAGCTCGGGATGAACCACGCTGGTGAAATTCGCACGCTCGTCGGGATCGCCGAGCCGGAGGTCCGCGTGTGGACGAACGTCGGCGACGCGCATCTGGGTTTCTTCGGTACCGCCGACGCAATCGCGGACGCGAAGGCGGAGATCCTCGAGCACGCGCGTCCATCCGATCTGCTCGTCGCCAATGCCGACGATCCGCGTGTGATGGCACGGGCCCCGCGCTTCGCCGGCCGCTGTGTGACGTTCGGCGTGGCTGAAACCGCGGACGTGAAGGCGCGTGACGTCGAGCACCGTGGACTCGACGGCATGTCGGCCACGCTGGTCAGCGCTCGAGGGGAAGTGCGCGTTTCAACGGCGCTGCTCGGGTCTGGCAATCTGTCGAATCTCCTCGCCGCTGCGGCCGTGGCGTCGGAGCTCGACGTGCCGCTCGATGCGATTGCAGACCGCGCAGCCGCGTTCAGGCCGGCGTCACGCCGCGGCGAGCTGCTGCGTCTGCCCGGCGGGATCACGCTCATCGACGATTCGTACAACGCGAGCCCCGCGGCGGTGAAGCGATCGCTGGAGACGGTGAAGGCCGCCACGGGCAGCGCGCGCAAGATTGCGGTGCTGGGGGAAATGCTGGAGCTCGGCGAGCACTCGGAGCGGCTGCACGCGGAGGTCGGGCGCGACGCGGCCGCAGCCGGACTCCAGCTGCTGATTGTCGTCGGCGGCGACGCGGCGCGGCACCTCGCTGAAGCAGCGCGGGCGGCGGGCATGCCCGTCTCGACTGTGGGGTACGCGGCGACGAGCAAGGAAGCTGCGGACCTCGCGCTGACGTGGATTCGCCCCGGCGATCTCGTCCTCGTGAAAGGCTCGCGCGGCATCCGGACCGACGAAGTCGTCGATCGGCTGAAGGTGGAGTTCGCCTGATGCTCTACCAGCTTCTGTTTCCGCTTCACACGTCGATACCGGTGCTGAACGTGATCCGCTACATCACGTTCCGCACGGCGGCCGCGAGCGTGACCGCGCTTGCCCTCAGCCTCGTGCTCGGGCCTGTTCTGATTCGGCGGCTCCGGGAGTTTCAGATCGGACAAGTCATCCGGCAGGACGGGCCGCAGACCCATCGGGCCAAGGCAGGGACGCCGACGATGGGCGGCCTGTTGATCATGTCGGCGTCACTCGTCCCCACGCTGCTGTGGGCCGACCTGACGAACGCGTACATCTGGATTGCGGTGATCGCAACCGCCGCATTCGGTGGGATCGGCTTCGCGGACGACTACCTGAAGATCGTCCGCCGATCGCACCACGGTTTGTTACCGCGCTACAAGATGGGCTGGCAGATTGTGGTTGCCGCGGGCGTGGGACTCTCGCTGCTCGCTCTGCACGCGGCCGACCTGTACAACACGCGGCTGATCTTTCCGTTCTTCAAGCGCGCGGTGCCCGACCTCGGATGGTTCTATGTGCCGTTCGCCATCCTCGTGCTCGTCAGCGCCACGAATGCCGTCAATCTCACCGATGGCCTCGACGGCCTCGCGATCAGCGTGTTCGCCGTCGCAGCGGCCGCCTTCACCGCGCTCGCGTACGTCTCGACGCACCGCGTTTTCGCCGAGTACCTGCAGCTCGTGCGTCCCGCCCCCGCAGCCGCGGAACTGACGATCTTCTGCGGCGCGCTCGTCGGTGCGAGCCTCGGCTTCCTCTGGTACAACTCGTACCCCGCCGACATCTTCATGGGCGATGTCGGATCGCTGGCGCTCGGCGGCGCCCTCGGCACGGTCGCGTTGCTCGTGAAGCAGGAGTTCCTGCTGGTGATCGTGGGAGGCGTGTTCGTCCTCGAGGCGCTCTCGGTAATCCTGCAGGTCGGATCGTTCAAGCTGACGGGGCAGCGCGTCTTCCGCATGGCGCCGCTCCATCATCACTTCGAGCTCGTGGGTTGGAGCGAGCCGAAGGTCATCACGCGCTTCGTGATCCTCGCGATCATTTTTGCGCTGTTCAGCCTCACGACCCTCAAGCTGCGATGACGGCCTCGCCTTTTTCAGTCGCCGGCAAGCGTGTCGTGGTCGTGGGCGCCGCGCGAAGCGGCGTGGCAGCAGCCGAACTGCTCGTCCGCCGCGGCGCGACCGTGACGCTGACGGACACCCGCGACGCGATCGAGGACGAGAAGCGGCTGCGCGACGCGGACGTGCGCCTGGAGCTGGGCCGGCACGTCGCATCGACGCTCACGAGCGCCGACTTGATCGTCGTCAGTCCGGGCGTGCCGACGCGGCAGCCTGTGCTGCAGGAGGCACGTCGCGCCGGTGTGCCCATCATTGGCGAGATGGAGCTCGCCTCACGCTGGCTGCGGGGCCGCGTGATCGCGATCACCGGCACGAAAGGGAAGTCGACGACGACGACGCTGACCGGACGCATGTTGGAAGAAGGCGGCTATCGCGTGCTGGTCGGCGGGAACATCGGTGTCGCGCTGAGTGCGCAGGTTGACGCCTCCACGGACGACACCATCCACGTCGTCGAAGCCAGCAGCTTTCAGCTCGAGGGAACCGACACGTTCAGGCCGTGGATCGCCGTCCTCCTGAATTTTTCGCCGGACCATCTCGATCGCCATGCCGATGCGGCGGAGTACGCAGCGGCCAAGGCGAGAATCTTCGCCAACCAGACCGCCGACGACTGGGCGGTGCTCAACGCGGATGATGCCGCGACACGTGACATCGGGGCACGCGCGCGCGCCAGACGGGTGTACTTCGCCGTGGACGTCGATCTTCGCGATGGTGTGGTCGTCTCGGGCAGCGCAATCGTGCGGCGCACCGAAGCGGGTGAACACGTGCTCGTTCCGCTCTCGGCCGTCAGGCTGCTCGGGCGTCACCTGCTCGCCGATGTCCTCGCGGCATCGGCAGTGGCGTCACTCGTCGGCGTGGACGCTGCAGCGATGACGCGCGCGGTCGAAGGATTTACCGGTCTCGAGCACGCGCTCGAGCCGGTCGCGGATGTCGGCGGCGTCCGGTTCGTGAACGATTCGAAGGCGACCAACATCGAGGCCGCGCGGCGCGCGATTCAGAGCTTCGAACCCGGGCTCGTCGTGATCCTCGGCGGACGGTTCAAGGGCGGGAGCTTTGGCGATCTTCGAGAGGCGCTCGTCTCGCGGCGCGCATCGGTCGTCGCCATCGGCGAAGCGCGCCTGCTGATTCATGCCGCGCTCGACGGTTCGGTTCCGGTTCGAGACGCCCCTGATATTGGCGCTGCCGTCAGGACCGCGTTCGCGCTTGCGTCGCCGGGGGACACCGTCGTGCTCGCGCCGGCGTGTTCGAGCTTCGACATGTTTCGTGATTACGCGGATCGCGGGCGGCTGTTCAAGCAGGAAGTGAATCGCCTCGCCAGTGAATGGATGGTCGTCCGAGAGCAGTGACGGGAAACGGGGTGGAGCGAGCGGCGAAGCGCGGGCGCAACGAAGTGAGCTTGGCGGGATGCAGGATCCCCGCCATTCAATCATGCGAGCAGTAAGCAGTCATCAGTCCGGTTCGTGGCGGCGAAGAGCTGACCGCTGGGAACGCAGACCTGCCCCGGTCTGCGAGGTCGGTGTCTTTTCCCCGCGTCCGGCTGATGACTGCTGACTGCTCGAGTGTACCTGGATTCACGAGGATCGGGCAGTCGATCGCCGGGTGGCGTCCCATCCGGTCGGTTGACGCTCAACTTCAGAGCCAGCAAGTGTTTCGGCCCGACGGGCTCGAACTTTAGGCCAGGCAGATGGCACGAAAACTCAAGTCCGACAAGCTGCTCTTCACCGCGACGCTGCTCCTCGTCTGCGCCAGCGTCGTGATGGTCTACAGCGCGTCCGCAGTGGTCGCGATGGAGCGCTATCACCAGCCGAATCTCTTTCTCTTCAAGCAGGCCACGTGGGTGCTCGTCGGCCTGCTGCTGATGCCGATCGTGATGCGGATCGACTATCGGGAGTACCGGCAGCCGAAGGTGCTCTGGACCGCGCTCGGCCTGGTCGTGCTCGCGCTGGTGGCGGTCCTCTTTGCGCCGCGCATCAACGGAGCGCGGCGGTGGTTCGGCGTCGCGGGGGTCGGCGTGCAGCCATCGGAGCTCGCGAAGATTGTCGTCATCGTCTTCGTCGCGGCGATTCTCGAGCGCCGGATGGATCGGATAGACGACGTGCGCTACTCGCTGCTGCCGATTGCGGTGGTCGTCGGACTCGTCGTCGCGCTCGTGCTCCTGCAACCGGATATGGGGACTGCGCTCTCGATCGTGTTGATTGCGGCCACGATGGTGTTTGCTGCGGGGATTAACTACCGGTACCTCGCCGGCCTCGCGCTAGTGATGCTGCCGGCCGCATACATCATCGTGATGAGCGCGGCCTATCGCCGGCGTCGCATCGAGGTGTTCCTCAATCCCTGGGAGGATCCCCTCGGCGACGGTTTCCAGGTGATCCAGTCATTGATCGCCGTGGGCACCGGCGGCGTGTTCGGGCGCGGCCTCATGGCCGGCGTCCAGAAGCTGTTCTACCTTCCCTATCCCGAGACGGACTTCATCTATGCCGTCATCGGCGAAGAGCTTGGCCTCATCGGCGCTACCGTCATCCTCCTCTGCTTCTGCGTCATCACGTGGCGCGGGCTTCGCGCGGCCACGCGAGCACCCGATCGCTTTGGTGCGTTTCTCGCACTTGGACTCACCGCAATGGTCGCGATTCAGGCGTTCTTCAACATGAGCGTGGTGCTCGGGCTGCTGCCGACCAAAGGGATTCCGCTGCCGTTCGTCAGCTTTGGCGGATCGTCGCTGCTCATCAGCATGGTGGGGATGGGCATCCTGCTCAACGTTTCGCAGCACGGATCGTCATCACACGTGGTTACGACGGCGATGGAGCCGGGGATCGCGAATGCATGAATCCGCTTCGTGTGGTGATCGCTGGCGGGGGAACCGGCGGCCATCTCTATCCCGGGATCGCCGTCGCGCGCGAGCTGCTCGCGAGGCGGCCCGACGCGGTGATCACGTTTGCGGGAACGTCGCGCGGTATCGAGTCGCGCGTGGTGCCGCGCGAAGGCTTCGCGCTCGACGTGCTGCGCAGCGTTGGACTGAAAGGGACGTCGCCCGCGGCGCTCGCGCGCGGGCTCTCGCTGATTCCGCGCAGCCTCTGGGACGCTTGGCAGATCATCTCGCGGCGATCGCCCGCATTGGTCATCGGCGTGGGCGGTTACAGCTCCGGACCAGTGGTCCTGACGGCGGCGCTCCGCGGCGTGCCCACGCTGCTGCTCGAGCAGAACGCGGTGCCCGGATTGACCAATCGGATCCTGTCGCGCATCGTCAGCGCGGCGGCGGTGACGTTCGAATCAACGGTGTCGTTCTTCGGCAGGAGGGGATTTGTCGCAGGCAACCCGGTTCGTCCCGAGTTCTTCACAACTGAATCCGAACCAGGCCCCGACGCCGGGCCGCCGCGAGTATTGATCTTTGGCGGCTCCCAGGGCGCGCACGCGATCAACGTGGCCATGGTGGAGGCGGCGCCGCGGCTGGCTGCCGCTGGCGGCATGGACATCACGCATCAAACAGGAGAGCGCGATCTGGAACTGGTCCGGAGCGCATACCGCGGCGCAGGGCTTGCGGCGCGGGTGGAACCGTTCCTGTACGCCATGGACCGGGAGATGAAGCGCGCGGATGTCATCGTCTGCCGCGCCGGCGCAACGACGATCGCGGAGCTCACGGCTGCGGGCCGCGCCGCGATCCTCATTCCTCTGCCGACCGCGGCGGACGACCATCAGCGGAAGAACGCGGAGGTCCTCACGCAGGCGGCTGCGGCGGAGATGATCGACCAGAAGGATCTCACAGGCGAATCGCTCGCATCGCTCATTGTCGCGCTCGGGCGCGACGCGGCACGGCGGCGCCGGATTGCGGAGGCGGCTCGGGGCTTCGCGAAGCCTGACGCCGCAAAGGCGATCGTCGACCGCGTGCTGCAGCTGGCCGGAGAAACACGGCCCTAATGGCCGCAAGGACAAGGGCCGCTCGGTCTCCCCGCCATCACGGCGGCGCGCAACGCGCGCCCGCGGGGCGGGGTCCCCGACGCGCGTTTCGTGCGCGCTGGGGTGGGACGGAGCGGTGCGGGGTCTCGGGGTTCCCGCCATCGACCGAGCGGGGGTTCGGGGCGTAGCCCCTATAGACAAGATGTTGGGGCGTACGCGCAGGATTCACTTCGTCGGGGTTGGAGGCATCGGGATGAGTGGCATCGCCGAGGTACTCGCGAACCTGGGGTACGAGGTCAGCGGCTCGGATGCGAAAGCGTCCGAGGTCACCGATCGCCTCGCGCGTCTCAAGGTTCGCATCGAGCGCGGCCATGCCGCCTCGCACGTCGGCAGTGCGGACGTCGTCGTGACCTCGTCTGCGATCCACGCGGGAAACCCGGAGGTCGACGAGGCGCGGCGCCGCGGGATCCCGGTCATTCCTCGCGCCGAGATGCTCGCGGAGCTGATGCGTCTCAAGTACGGCATCGCGATCGCCGGCGCACACGGCAAGACGACGACGACCTCCATGGTGGCGGTCGTGCTCGAGCGTGCGGGTCTCGATCCAACGGCGGTCATCGGCGGGCGGTTGAGCGCGTTCGGCAGCAACGCGCGGCTCGGTCGCGGCGATTACATGGTCGCCGAAGCGGATGAGAGCGATCGATCGTTTCTCAAACTGAGCCCCGCGATCGCGGTCATCACGAACATCGACCGCGAGCACATGGAAGCGTACGGGACATGGGAGACGCTGCAACAGGCGTTTCTGGAATTTGCGAACAAGGTGCCGTTCTACGGCGCCGTCGTCGCATGCAGCGACGACGAGGTGGTGCGCGCGCTGGTGCCGAAGATGACGCGCCGCGTCATTTCATACGGACTCGACACGCCGGACGCGCACGTCCTTGGACGCAGCGCCGCGCTCGAGGCGTTTGGATCGCGGTGCGAGGTGGTACAGCACGAGGCCGATGGAAAGGTGACGCGCCTTGGTCCGCTCCGGCTGCGCGTGCCAGGCCGGCACAACCTGCTGAATGCGATTGGAGCGGTGGCCGTCGGCATCGAGGTCGGGGTGCCGTTCCCGCGAATTGCATCTGCGCTGGAGGAGTTCCACGGGGCCGAGCGGCGGTTTCAGCTCAGGGGCGAAGAGGACGGCGTCATGGTCGTCGACGATTACGGCCATCATCCGACGGAGATTGCGGCGGTCATCGCCGCCGCACGCGCCGGCCTCGATCGCCGCCTGGTCGTTGTTTTTCAGCCGCACCGCTACACGCGCACGCGGGATCTGATGGACGCCTTCGGAACCGCGCTGGCCGATGCCGACGAGATCGTGCTGACGGATATCTACGCGGCGGGTGAGCCGCCGATCGAGGGGGTGACCGTCGAAGCGCTGGAGGCAGCCGTGCGGCGGACCGGGCGCTCCGTTCGGCTCGTGAAAGCACTCGACGATCTGCCGGACGCTGTGCGCGCGCTCGCGCGTCCGGGCGATCTGGTGATCACGCTCGGCGCGGGATCGATCGGCACGATTCCGGATCGCATTCTCGACGCGCTGCGCGCGCACGCTGTTGAAACGCGGAAAGGCTCGGGCGAACCTGCGTGAAGGTGAAGGCCACCACAGAAAAGAACTTCCGCCGCGCGAAGGTGCGGCCCGGAAAGGGCCGGACGCAGGGCGCCATCCCGCGCGTGGTCTGGCGCGCGGCGCGATGGGGCTGCGCGCTTGCGGTGGTCGCACTTGCCGGGTATCGCGGCGCGCACCTCGTTCTGCATGCGTCCGTCCTTCAGGTCCGCCGCATCAACGTGCACGGGAACGTGCGACTGTCCGGCGGCGAGGTGCGCGCAATCATCGACGGGCTGCGCGGATCGAGCATCCTGTCGGTCGACCTCCCACGTTACCGGCGTCGGTTGCTCGAGTCTCCCTGGGTAGCGGATGCCGCGCTGCGGCGCGTGCTTCCGTCAACGATTGAAGTGTTCGTGTCGGAGCGGAGGCCCATCGGCCTCTGCCGCCTGGGGAGCGCCGTGTACCTGATAGATCCGCACGGCACGATCATCGACGAGTTCGGTCCGCGATACGCGGAGTTCGATCTGCCCCTCATCGACGGGCTGGTCCGCGCCCCCTCGTCCGGACAGCCCGCAATCGACGAGACGCGCGCCGAGTTGGCGTCCCGAGCGATCGACGCCATCGCGCCGCACCGCGACCTCGCGCGCCGCGTGTCGCAGATTGACGTCCACGACGCGCACGACGCGGTCGTGATTCTCCAGAACGATGCGGCGCTGCTGCATCTCGGCGAGGACCATTTCGCCGAACGCCTGCAGTCGTACCTCGATCTACGGGATGCGCTCCACGAGCGCGTGCGGGACATCGATTACGTCGATCTCCGGTTCGAGCAGCGCGTCTACGTGAGGCCGGCGAAGCGATAGGACGTAGGGCGGCCCTTTTCAGGGCCGCCTTGCTTCCGCCATCAGGCGGAAGAAGGGGAAAGGGCACCCACATTGGCGAGGAAAGAGCGTTACCTGGTCGGGCTCGACGTCGGGACCTCGAAGATCGCCGCCATCGTTGGCGAGATTACAGACGATGAGGGGCTCGACATCATCGGGATCGGCGTCGCGGACTCGAAGGGCATCCGCCGCGGCGTGGTCGTGAACCTCGAAGCCGCCGTCGACTCGATCAAAAAAGCGATCGAAGAGGCTGAGCTGACCGCGGGTGTCGAGATCGATTCCGTCCACCTCGGCCTTTCCGGCGCGCACGTGAAGGCCTTCAACAGCCGAGGTGTTGTCGCCGTCGCGGGCAAGAACCGCGAGATCACGCGAGAGGACGTGCGTCGGGCGATCGATGCGGCCAAGGCCGTCGCGCTGCCGAGCGGACGCGAAATCCTCCACGTACTGCCGCAGGACTTCGTCGTGGACGAGCAGGATGGCATCGGCGCTCCCGTCGGAATGACGGGATCGCGGCTCGAGGTCAACGTGCACGTGGTGACGGGCAGCGCCACGTCCACGCAGAACGTCGTGGCCTGCGTGAATCGCGCGGGTGTCGCCGTGATCGACACCGTACTCGAGCAACTCGCCGCGAGCGAGGCCGTTCTGACCGAGGACGAGAAGCAGCTCGGCGTCGCGATCGTCGACATTGGTGGCGGCACAACTGATTTTGCCATCTTCGAACGCGGCAGCTTGTGGCACACTGGCGTCGTCGCCGTCGGCGGCGATCACTTCACGAACGACATCGCAGTCGGTCTTCGGACGCCGATCCCCGACGCGGAGAAGATCAAGCGCCGCTGCGGATGTGCATTGTCGGCCATGGTGGCCGAAGACGAGACGATGGATGTGGCGAGCGTCGGGGGACGCAAGCCGCGGGTGATGGCGCGCCGCATCCTGTCGGAGATCCTGCAGCCGCGCGCGGAAGAGATCTTCCACCTGCTGTGGGACGAGATCCGCCGGGCTGGATTCGAGAAGTCGCTCAACTCGGGCATCGTGCTGACCGGCGGCGGCGCAATGCTCGAAGGGATGGCTGAAATCGCCGAGCAGATCTTCGACCTGCCGATCCGACGCGGATGTCCGACGGGCGTCGGCGGGCTCGCGGATCACGTCAACAACCCCGCGTTTGGCACCGCAGCGGGGCTGGTGATGTACGCGCATCGCAATCACGTGGGAGAGGCGGGGCGGTCGGTGGGGGCCGGCGCATTCGGACGCGTAGCGGGACGGCTGCGCACGTTGTTCAAGGAGTTTTTCTAGGGCGAGTGCAGCGGAGCGACCCTGCCGGGTGGAAGGGTCCGCGCCGTTCAAGAGATGCGATGGTCCGGCGGGGCGAAGCCCCCCGGGGAAGTTCAAGCCCCGCGGGGAAGTTCAAGAGGCGCGGAACGCGCGCCCGCCGGAGCGGAACGGGGGCCCCGCGAGCGACGGCGTTGGGGGGCCGGCGGGGCCAAGCCCCCCGGTGATTAAAGGAGGCCTGACAATGGCTGAACTCAGACATGGGCACGAACCGAACGGCGCTGGGCCATCCACGCTGCGGTTGAAGCTGGAGGAAGAAACGCGCACGGGTGCCCGTATCAAAGTCGTGGGCGTGGGCGGCGGCGGAAGCAATGCCGTCAACCGCATGGTCCAGGCGGGCCTCGATGGCGTGGAATTCATCGTTGCCAACACGGACCTGCAGGCGCTCAAGCTGAACGCGGCGCCGCACAAGATCCAGATCGGCGCGAAGCTGACGAAAGGACTTGGCGCCGGCGCCGACCCCAACGTGGGCCGTCAGGCGGCGCTCGAAGACACGGACAAGCTGATTGAAGCGCTCGACGGCGCGGACATGGTGTTCGTCACAACCGGCATGGGGGGCGGCACCGGGACCGGCGCCGCACCAGTCATCGCGAGCCTCGCCAGCGAGCTCGGCGCGTTGACCATTGCGGTCGTCACGAAGCCGTTCAAGTTCGAGGGACGCAAGCGCCAGTCGCAGGCCGAGCGCGGGCTCGAAGAGCTCCGCGACTGCGTCGACACCGTCATCACGATTCCGAACGAGCGCCTGCTCGCAACGATCGCCCGCAAGACGACGCTCAACGACGCGTTCACCACGGCAGACGATGTGCTGAGACAGGCGATCCAGGGGATCTCGGACCTCATCCTCGTGCCTGGGATGATCAACCTCGACTTCGCCGACGTGAAGACGATTATGTCCGGTATGGGCATCGCGATCATGGGCACCGGGATGGGTGAAGGGGACAGCCGCGCCATCGACGCCGCCAACCATGCCATCTCGAGCCCGCTGCTCGAGGACGCGTCCGTGAAGGGCGCCCGAGGAGTGATCATCAACGTGACCGGCGGGTCGGACCTGTCGTTGATCGAGGTCAGCGAGGCCTCGGCGATCATCCAGGAGGCCGCGCACGAAGAAGCGAACATCATCTTCGGCGCCGTGGTCGATCCGAAGATGGAAGGGCGGGTCAAGATCACCGTCATCGCGACCGGCTTCGATCGCGCGTATGGCATCAAGCAGCCGAGCGCGTCGGCTGCGCAGACGCCCGTCGATCTGCAGTCGTACACTACGGCCCGACGCGAGCCTGCTGCAGAGAAGGTGGCTGCGACCGCCGGCACTCACGGACGCCTCTCCATCTCCCGGCGTCCGGTGCTCGAGATGCCGATCGCAGCGGCAGCCGGCGATCCCGCGGATATGGTGAGCCCAGGCGCTGAGTTCGAGCCGGTGTCGCCGCTCGACGTGCCCGCGTTTCTCCGGCGCCAGAACGAGGCCTGAGCCACGCGTTCGTCATGCTCAGCGGGAGCGTTCCGTACGCGGTGGTAGACTAAATAGATCCATGGCACACGGGAGCGGCGCCGTGCGAGCGTCGCTTCCACCACCGCGTGTGAACGTGTCAGGGGCGAAGGCACACAACAACTCGTTTCCGTTATGACGGCACGCCCGCACGGGCGCGCGCACGACGTTCTTTCCCGCGAAGTCGGCTACATCCGAAAACCGCACGGCGGGCGGCTCCGCGTCGCGCTCGCGTTTCCGAACACGTACTTCGTCGGAATGTCCAACCTGGGCTTCCAGACGGTGTACCGGCTCTTCAACGAGCTGGAGGACGTGGTGTGCGAGCGCGTGTTCCTGCCGGGACGCCAGGAGCTGCAGGCGCAGCTCGCGTCCGGCGCACCGCTGCGCACCGTCGAGTCGAACACGCCCGTGCGCGACTTCGATGTGCTCGCGTTCTCCGTTTCGTTCGAGTGGGACTACACCAACGTTGTCTCGCTTCTCCGTCTCGCACGCATTCCCGTTCGCGCCGACGCCCGCACCGTGCACGATCCGCTCATCGTGATTGGCGGGGCGGTTACGTTTGTGAACCCCGAGCCGCTGGCTGCCTTCGCCGACGTCATTGCCGCAGGCGAAGGGGAAGTGCTCGTGCCGGCGCTCGCGAACGCGATCGCGAACGCTGAGGATCGCGACGACCTGCTGCGCCGCGTTGCGGCGGAGCGCGGCTTCTACGTGCCGTCGTTCTACGACGTGCAATACGCGGCCGACGGAACGATTGCCGGCTTCGCTCCTCGCGAAGGCACGAACGCGCCCGGCGTGGTCCGCAAGGCGGCTGTGAAGTCCGCCGAGCGACTCGATCCGCCGTGCACCAGGATCTTCACGCCCGACACGGAGTTCGGCTCACGCTTCCTCGTCGAAGTCGTCCGCGGATGCGCGAACCTCTGCCGGTTCTGCTGGGCCGGTTACAACTACCTGCCCGTGCGCGCCTTCCCGGCGGACCGCATCCTGGAGCTCGCGCGCAGCGCACGTCCGCATGCGACGCGCGCAGGGCTCGTGTCGATCGCGCTCTGCGACCATCCGGAGATCGAACGTATCCTCGCCGGCCTCCTGGAGATGGGCTATTCGATCAGCCCGGCCTCGCTGCGGCTCGACGATCTCACGGAGCCAATCGTCCGCATGCTGCGCGAGAGCGGCGAGCGGTCGATCACGATCGCGCCCGAGACCGGATCCGATCGGCTGCGGCGCGTCATCAACAAGACGGTCACCAACGCCGAGATCCTCGAGAAAGCCGAGCTGATCTTCGCGAGCGGCCTCGAGAATCTGAAGCTCTATTACATGATCGGCCTCCCTACCGAAACGGATGACGATCTGCTGGCGATCCGCACGCTCAGCGCGGAGCTCCGATCCATCATGCTGCGCCACGCGCGCTCTCGCGGCCGGGTGGGACGTATTGTCGCGAGCGTGAACCCGCTGATTCCGAAACCAGGCACCGCATACCAGTGGCTCCCGATGGAGGACCCAGCGGTGACGGATCGCAAGGCCAAACGGCTTCGGTCGCTCGTGGCGGATCTCGACAACGTCTACTTCAACATCAAGTCCGAGCGGCACTCGTACTATCAGGCGCTGCTCTCGCTCGGCGACCGCCGCGTGGCCCCTGCGATTGAAGCCGCGGAGCGCAATGGCGGCAATTGGCGTGCGGCCGTTGCGGAAACCGGCGTAGATGCCGACTTCTATATCTTCCGCGACCGCTCAGCCGACCCGATGCTCCCGTGGGACATCATCGACGGCGGTATGAAAGCATCCTTCTTCCGGGCAGAGTTCGACAAGGCGCTGCGCGAGGAATGGACGCTCCCACCGAAGCGGCAGGACGAGAACCGCCGATTCCTGCCCGTGCTGTCTTAAGCAGTTGCGACCTCTCTGGCGTTTTCGTGCGCTTCGTACGCTTCGAGAATCAGATCGCGGATCCGGTTCTGCCCCGTGCTGTCCACGAGCGGCCGCAGCAGCGCGAAGCTCCGGCGCTCGCCGTTGACCGAAAACGCGCGAGCCGGGAACGTCACGTTGCGGCCGCCGCCGGTTCTCCGCTCCCAGACCGCGAACCCAATGAGCTTGAGGCCTTCCAGCGGTCCCTCGCTGAAGTGCAGCTCTGCATCCGCAAGCTTGCCAGGCGGGTTCCCCTTCTCGTTCAACACAATCTTGATTGTCATCGCGGTCTCCTTACGAGCCCAGTCCAGGTGCGCCCGGACAGCTTGTGGGGGGCCGTAACGCAAGCGCCGCTCCTCAGTTCCACGATGTGGGAGTGCGGGTCGAAAGCGCTCTCAGCGCTGGACTTATCCGGCGGCCGTACGCAGCAGGCGGTGTCCGCCACAGGCAAGGCGGCCGTACTGGTTAACGCGCGTTGTCGCCAAACACGAAAATCCGAGCGTTCCGCGTCCGGATGTAAGGCAACTCGCGTTGCGCGCTCGGTCAATCGGAGAGGAGGAGCACCTGCGCCATCGCGAGCGTGTCTGCGTGGGTGATGGTGAGGAGCGATCGTCGGGCACGCATCGACTCGAAGCGGCGGAGCGCACCGCCTGCCAACCGCAGTTGCGGCGGTCCGCCAGCTCGAAGCACTTCGATGTCCTTCCAGAGGACGCCGCGCGAGTGGCCGGTGCCGAGCGCCTTCATGGTCGCCTCTTTGGCGGCAAATCGGCCGGCGAGGTGCGGCGCGGGGTCGTGGCGCCGCATACAATAGTCAATCTCTGCGTCGGTGAAGACGCGCGCCAGGAACCTGTCGCCATACCGCTCGACGACATCGCGCACGCGCGGGATGTCCGTGGCATCGAACCCCAGCCCGATGATGCTCATGATCGATCCTCAGCCTACTGACGGTTTCGTGTGGGTGCAAGAGCCGTGGGGGCGCGCGCTGCGGTGCAGCAGCCTCCCAGTGCCCCACTTGTTCACGAGCCGCGATCTCGAGCTGCGCGACGATCAGTCGGAGTGGGACGCAGTTGCCGCCTCCCTCGGCGTCGAACGCGAGCGGCTGCTGCTGATCCGGCAGGTGCACGGCATCGGAGTTGCGGTCGTGCGTCGGGGTCAGAGCACCGAACGGGGTCAGAGCACTCCGGCGCGGGACGCCGCGCATTATCGACCCGAGGCGGACATCATCATTTCGGACGACCCGTCCGTCGCGATAGGCGTGCGGGTGGCGGACTGCGTTCCCGTGCTGGCATTCGATACGCGCACGGGCACTGCGGGCGCCGCGCACGCAGGCTGGCGGGGGACTGCCGCTGGCGTGGCCCAACGCCTGGTGACGTCGATGCGCGAGGCTTACGGATCCAATCCGAAGGATCTGGTCTGCGTGATCGGTCCGTCGCTCGGGCCGTGCTGCGGCGAGGTGGGTGAGGACGTGCGGGCGGCCTTTGTGGAGGCTGGCGCGGACGAGCCGTCACTGGCGCGATGGTTCCGGCCGGCTTCGCCCGGAAAATCTCATGTCGATCTCTGGCGGGCCAACCGGGATCAGCTTGAACGCGCGGGAGTGCAGAGGGTCCAAGTCGCGGAGCTTTGTACGAAGACGCACGCCGCACGTTTTCATTCGTATCGTGCGGCGCGCGAACGTGCCGGCCGCATGCTCGCGGCGATCAGGCCTTCCTGAGCGTCGCTTCCGCCTCGTCCATCCCGAGGTTCGAAAGCCGATCCGCCTCCGTGTTGAGCTCGCGGCGGACGTGCTCGAACGTGACGTCGCCGATCCGGCGGATGAGCGCGCAGGCTTCCAGGAACAGCGGCTTCAGGCCGGCGTTCTTGACGCGATATTCGCCCCGCATCTGCCGGACCAGCAGCTCGGAGTCGGCGCGGATGCGCACCCGGCGATGGCCGCTTTCCGCCGCATACCGCAGCGCGGCGAGCAGGCCGTTGTATTCGGCGATGTTGTTGGTCGCGATGCCCAGGCCGCCATGCAGCTCCGCGATGACGGAGCCGTCCGCCGCCTCGATCCGCACGCCATATCCCGCAGGTCCAGGGTTGCCGCGCGCGCCGCCGTCGATATACGCCGTCAGCAATGGTCTGGAGCCGAGCCCGCCGTCTTCTCCGGGGTCTGCTCCGTCGACGGCGAGCCAACGTTTCCGGTGGCCGGTGCGAAGTAGAGGATTCGCAGACAGCTGTCGCATTGGATCAGGGCCTCGTTCCGGCGCACCTCGTTGAACACTTGTGGACGCAGCCGCACATGGCACACCATGCAGTGGCCGTTCCGCGCTTCGGCGACGGCCAGACCCTTGCGCTGGCGCGCGACATGTTCGAACAGGCTGAGCGCCTGGGGTGAGAGCTCCCGGGCGACTTCCGCACGTTCGGTCGTCGTCTTCTCGACGACGCGGTCCATGGAGCCGCGCTCCTCGTCAAGCCGCGCGTGCTCGGCGGCGATCTCCGCGCGCTGCCGTACCAGCTCGCCTTCTGCCGCTTTCAACTGCCGTCCGAGCACGTCGGCTTCTTCCATGTGCTCCAGAATCCGGTCTTCGTGCGACCGCACGCCTTCTTCGGCCGTCGCGATCTCCTTCTGCATTGCCTGGTATTCCTTGTTCGTCTTCACCTCCATGAGCTGGTCCTTGTACTTCGACAAGCGGCTCTGGATGGCGGCGACCTCCTTCTCGATGTCGCGGCGCGCCGCCTGACTCGCGGCCAGGCGCTCCTTCACGGCAGCAACCGCGACTTCCTGGTCAGACAGGCGCGCTTCCAGCGCCTGCTGGAGGGACGGGATTTCGGCAATGCGTCGCCGGGCGGAATCGATTTCGGAGTCGAGCTGTTGAAGACGGATCAGATGTTGGAGATCAGGATGCACGTGAACAAGAAATGATATCTCAATCGCGTTGGCGCGCGGTCTCGCGCAGTTGTACGTGAAGGGCCGACGCCGGGAGTAGTGCGCGTTTACGCTTCGCGCCTGCGGTAATCCGCCTTCCACCTTCGCGGCTGCGGCAGAACGGCCGACAAGGCGGGGATCCCAAGGGGGCGGAGGTGGGCCCACCAGGATTCGAACCTGGAACGGGCCGGTTATGAGCCGGCGGCTCTGACCGTTGAGCTATGGGCCCGCGAACAGACTATCGCAGGTCGGCCCTAAATGTTGAATGTTAAATGTGAAACGCTAAATGTTGAACCTTTTAAGATTCAACATTTAGCATTGAACATTGACGCGGCAGTCGAGCGTTAGGTCCGGCCTTCCAGAAACGCCTTGAGCTTGCGGCTGCGCGACGGGTGCCGCAGCTTGCGTAGCGCCTTGGCCTCGATTTGCCGGATCCGCTCGCGCGTGACGGCGAAGCTCTGGCCCACTTCTTCGAGCGTGTGCTCGCTGCCGTCGCCGACGCCGAACCGCATCTTGATGACCTTCTCCTCGCGCGGCGTCAGCGTCTTGAGCACCTGGTCGGTCTGCTCCTTCAGATTGAGGTTGATCACCGCATCCGACGGCGAGACGACCTGACGGTCCTCGATGAAGTCGCCAAGATGCGAATCCTCCTCTTCGCCGATTGGCGTTTCGAGGGAGATCGGCTCCTGAGCGATCTTGAGGACCTTGCGGACCTTCGAGACCGGGATGTCCATCCGCTGCGCGATCTCCTCGGAGGTCGGCTCGCGCCCAAGCTCCTGCACGAGCGCGCGCGACGTGCGAATGAGCTTGTTGATCGTCTCGATCATGTGGACCGGTATGCGGATCGTCCGCGCCTGGTCCGCGATCGCGCGGGTGATCGCCTGGCGGATCCACCACGTCGCGTACGTCGAGAACTTGTAGCCGCGCCGGTATTCGAACTTGTCCACGGCCTTCATCAGGCCGATGTTGCCTTCCTGAATCAGATCGAGGAATTGCAGGCCGCGGTTCGTGTACTTCTTCGCGATGGAGACCACGAGCCGGAGGTTCGCTTCGACCAGCTCCTTCTTTGCCTGTTCGGCCTGTGCTTCGCCGCGGGAGATCGTCTCCAGCGTGCGCATCAACTGCTCCGGCGTCTCCTCGAGCTCGTCGGCCATGGTCTTCACCTGGGCCCGGAGCTCCTTCTGCCGCTTCTGGAGGTTCTTGCGGTCTTCCTCCTTCAGCTTCGGCCGCCGATTCTTCATCGTGAGCTGGCGCTCGATGTAGTCGATCTCGCGCTTCAGCCGCATCACCGCTTCGACCTTCTCCTTGATCTGATCGATCATGCGGCGCTTGACGGTCTCGGTGAACTCGATCTTGCGAATGAGCTGCGAGAGCTCGACGCGTGCGCGCAGCGCTTCCCACCGCGCGCGGCGGTACTTCCGCTTGTCGCGCGTGGTCGTGCCCTTCGGCGTCTTGTCCAGCTTCTCCTTGCACTTCTCGGCCGTCGTCCACGCCTTGCGGACGGCGTCGATCTGGCGGAGCACCTGCTTCTTACGGTCCTCGATCTTCTCGTCCGTCAGCTCCTCGTCGACGAACGTCACCAGCTCGCGGATCGACCGCTCGTCGTTCCGCAGCGCGTCGCCCATCTGCATGATGACGCGGGCGATCGTCGGCGTGCGCGAGATGGACTTGATGACTGCGAGCTTGCCGCGCTCGATGCGCTTGGCGATCTCCACTTCGCCTTCGCGCGTGAGGAGCGGGACCGTGCCCATCTCACGGAGGTACATGCGAACGGGATCGTTCGTCTTGTCGAGCGCGCCGGGCGTGAGGTCGAGCTCCAGCTCCTCCGCACCTTCGCCGGTACGGTCGAGGAGCTTCTCCTCGCGGTAGGTCTTTTCGGAGTCGACGACCTCGATGCCAGCGCTGCCAAACGTGCTGAACAGATCGTCCAGTTCGTCGGAGGACGTGATGTCGGCCGGCAGCAGCTCGTTGACCTCGTCGTACAGCAGGTAGCCCTTTTCCTTCCCAATCGAGATGAGCTGCCTCACCTCATCGTATTTTTCTTCGATCGACAACGGCATTTCCTCCTTAGCCGGGGCTCTGGCCCCGGGCCCACCTCGCGAACCTCGGTCCCCTCGTGCTCAGCCAACCCCCTGCGTCAGGGACTCTATTCGATGCAACAGGTTTTTCTTGCGCTCCCACAGCGCGACAATTTCCTGATCGTGGCTTGCCGCGCCGGCCTCCTGCAGGCGGTCGATTTCGCGCTGCAGGTCGGCGCGTTCGCGGTCGTACCGGAGCCGCTTCAATGCCCGCACGCAGTCGGCCGGGTCAGCGGGGGCCCCGGTCTGGCGGGCAATGTCGGCCACAAGCGCAGCTTCTCCTGTACTTAGACGCTTCTGGAGCGTCTGAGGTAATGACGCCGAAGGCTCCCCCTGCAGGGATTGGGCCTGCCGCAGAATTTCGCCGGTCGCTAGACCGTCCAGGTCCGCAGCGTCAAGCTCCTGCAGGGCGGCCATGGCAGCATCGGACTGCCGGAGAAGCGCCCAAATCAGCCCTCGTTCGGCGATTTTTATCTGGCCGAGCGCGGGGATTCGCCGCTCGACGTCGGCGAGCGCCGTCTGACGCTGCACCGCGGCACGCCGGATTTCCGCTCGCACTACCTCTTCCGTAATCTTCGCTTTGTGCGCCAATCTGTCTGCAAATTGGTCACGCGCGGCCGCGTCGGGTATACGCGCGGCGACCCCGAGCATCGCGGTCAGAAACGTCCGGCGGCCCTCGTCCCTGGACAGATCTTCGGCGGCGGCGGACCGATCCAGCAGGTAATCGAGGTACGGCCGGGACGCCCGCAGCTGCTCCTGATACGCGGCTGCTCCGTGCTTCCGGATATACGTATCGGGATCGTCGCCTGCCGGAAGAAGCGCGACGTTCACCTGGAATCCCTCGGAGACCAGGAGCTCCGATGAACGCGCGGCCGCACCTTGACCAGCGGCGTCCGGATCGAAGCTCAGCACTACCTTACCCGCGAACCGGCGCAGCAGCCGCGCCTGCGCCGGCGTCAGCGCCGTGCCCGACGAGGCGACGACGTTCGTGATGCCGGCCTCATAGGCCCGCGCCCAATCGAAATATCCTTCCACGAGCACCGCGTATTTCACCCGCCTGATCGCCGATTTGCTCAGATTCAGCCCGTACAGCGTCCGGCCCTTGACGTAAATTGGCGTCTCGGGCGAGTTCAAATACTTCGGCTGCTGCCCCGATTCCATCGCCCGCCCGCCAAACGCGATGATTGCGCCGCTCTCGCGGCTGATCGGAATCATCAGCCGGCTGCGGAACCGATCCCTCGGCTGTCCCCCGTCACGCTGCAGGAGCAGCCCGCTCCGGAGGAGCAGCGCGTCCGTGAATCCATCTTTCTGCAGCCTCGCGCGCAACCCTCCGCCCGCGGGAGCGTAGCCGAATCCGAGCTGATCCGCCAGATCCGGCGAGATGCCTCGATCCCGAAGAAGCCGGCGCGCCGCGCCGCCTGCGGGACCCGCAAGCTGCTCGCGGAACCACGCCGCGCCGACCTCGTGAATCTTCAGCAGCGCTTCACGCTCGCGCTGCGACTCGGCGTCCTGTTTGGCGTCCTCGGCTTCGGGCACGACGAGTCCCGCGCGGGCGGCAAGCTGACGGACCGCTTCTGGGAACGTCATCTTGTCGTGCAACTCGACGAACTTGATCACGTCGCCGCCGACACTGCACCCGAAACAATGAAAGAACCCCTTGTCGCCGTCCACGTGGAACGACGGTGTCTTCTCGCCGTGAAAGGGACACAACCCCTTCCAGGTCGTCCCGCTCTTTCGCAGCGGCACGCGCTCCTGGACCACCTGCACGATGTCGACGTGCGACTTCAGGTCGTCAATGAACGAAGAGGGGAACAAGCCCATTTAAGATTGCCGATTGCAGACTGCCGATTGTATTGGCGATTGCCGATTGTCGATTGTCGATTCAATTGCCGATTGCCGATTGGATGGGCGATTGCGGATTGCCGATTGGTCGATTGCCGATTGCCGATTGGCGATTGGCGATTGGCGATCGTTGCGTAAATCGCCAATCCCCAATCCCCAATCCAATCGCCAATCCCCAAATCCAATCCCCAATCCCCAATCCCCAATCGCCAATCCAATCGGCAATCTGCAGTCTGCAATTAGTCTTTTAGCCCCACCACCGTCACGCCGCCGCCGCCCTGGTTGTCGGGGGCGGGGCCGAAGTTTGCGACGAACGCATGTGCACGCAGGAACTCGGCGATCGAGCGGCGCAACTGCCCGGTGCCGTAGCCGTGGACGATGCGCACCGAGCGGAGCTCCGCGAGCAGCGCGTCGTCGAGAAAGCGTTCCACTTTCGACAGCGCCTCGTCGGACGTGCATCCAATCACGTTCAGCTCCGTCTCGACGCGTTCGCGCGGCGCCATCTCCACGTTCACGCGGACACGCGCGGGCGCCGCCGCGGCGGCGGCTGCCGGCGAGATGACACGCAGCTCCTCGATGCGTGCTCTGAGCCGCTTGCCGCGGACGTCGACTTCCGCCGCGCCATCGTGCAGCGACTGAACGATCCCTTCGAGTCCCAACGGACCGACGGCTACCCGATCGCCGACCGCCGCGATGCGGCCATCATCCGGAACGGCGGGAGCGGACGGTGGCACCGTCGACTCGCGGAGACGGCCCCCAATCGCCTCCAGCGACGCACGCGCATCGGCGCGTGCCGCCCCGATGTCACCGGTCGGCACCAGCCGGGCGGCGCGGCGTTCGGCGTCCGCGGCAATCGACGACGTCCGCGCCTTCAGCGCGTCGACGATGGCGTCGATCTCCTTGCGTGCGTCGCGCAGGCGTTCTTCGAGGCGCTGATCGAGCCGCTTGCGAAATGTCTCCTCGCGGTCGCGGAGATCCTGCTCACGTCCTTGAAGGCGTGTCGACGTTTCGCCAAGCAGCTGCCGTTCGCGGGCGACGAGACGCCGTTCATGATCCAGCGCCTGCATCTCCCGTTCGATCTTCGCGAGGTGCTCGGCGAGCTGCGCTTCGCGTTCGCTGCGCTGCGCGCGCGCCTGCTGGATGATCGACGGCGCGAGGCCGAGCCGGGCCGCGATTTCGATCGCGAGGCTGCTGCCCGGCGATCCATAGGTGAGCCGGTACGTCGGCGCGAACGTGTTCGGATCGAATCCGAACCCCGCCGACGCGACCCCTTCCGTCGTCGAGGCGTACGTCTTCAGTGCATCGAAGTGCGTCGTGGCCACGATCGTGGCGCCGCGGCGGCGGAAGTGATCGATGACGGCGGTCGCCAGCGCGCCCCCTTCGTTGGGGTCCGTTCCGGTGCCGGCTTCGTCGAGCAGGACGAGCGCGGGCAGCTCCAGCGCTGCGTCCATGGCGACGATGTTCATGATATGACCCGAGAACGTGCTCAGGCTCTCCGCAATCGACTGCTCGTCGCCGATGTCGGCGAACACGGTTCGGAACACCGGGACCTGCGTACCGTCCACTGCCGGGATGAGTAGCCCGGCCTGCGCCATCACCGGAAGGAGCCCGGCCGTCTTCAGCGCGACCGTCTTCCCACCCGTATTCGGTCCGGTGATCACTAGTACATGGGCCGGCGGAATGAGAAGGACGTCTACAGGAACGACATCGACCTGATTCTCGAGGAGCAGCGGGTGCTTCGCAGCACGCAGCTCGAGCCGTCCATCTCTCGAAATGGCCGGCGCGATGCCCTGCATCGATTGGCCATATCTCGCCTTCGCTTGAAGGACGTCAAGTTGCGTCGCCGCGTCAATCGTGCGCTGGAGATCTCCCGCGCGGCGGCGAAGCGAGTCCGCAAGGCCCAGGAGAATCCGCCGCACCTCCTCCGCTTCCTGCTGCTCGAGCGCGACGATGTCGTTGTTGATCTCGACGGTGCTGAGCGGCTCGAGAAAGAGGCTGGCGCCGCTGCCGGAGGTGCCGTGCACGATTCCCGGAATCGCCGTCCGATGCTCCGACCGGACGACCAGCACATAGCGTCCGTTCCGGTCCGTGACGATCTGCTGCTGCAGGTATTTCGACGTGTCCTTTCCACGCAGATACGATTCGAGCGTGCCGCGCAGCCGCGCGCGCGCCTTCCGGAGCCGCTCGCGCACGATCCGCAGTTCCGGGCTCGCATCATCCACGACGGCGCCGGACGGATCGATCTTCCGGCGTACGTCGGCGACCTCCCGTTCGAACGATGCCGCGCTGTCGGCGATGACGGCGAGCAGCGGGAACGCGCCGCGCTGGCGGCGGATGCCGGAGACCGCGGCGTCAATCGACGCGAACATCGTCGCCAGCGCTAGGAGCTGCTCCGCCTCGAGCGCCCGCCCCTCGACCGTGAGGGCGCTCAAAATCGAATCGATATCCGCCGGCGCGCGAAGGCCGACTTCGCCTGCACCCGACAAATAGCGGGCGGTTTCCGCCGTGGCGGCGAGCGCCGCGGCCACCGCGTTCGCGTCAGTGTCGGGCCGCAACGCGGCAAGGTGCGCCGCTCCGGGGGGCGTCTGCGCAAACCGGCAGACTGCCTCGACGATTCGATCGAATTCGAGGGCCTTCAGAGGGCCTGACTGCATTGAGGTGAGGACCGGACCAGACGGCTGGAAACGGAATCCTCAAGTATATCGCAGAAAGGAGGTCGTTGTCGGTTAGACGGTAGACGGTAGTCGGTAGCCGGTAGTCGGTTGTCGGTAGTGGGTAGTCGGTAGTGGGTAGTGGGTAGTGGGTAGTGGGTAGTGGGTAGTCGGTAGTCGGTAGTCGGTAGTCGGTAGGCGGTAGGCGGTAGTCGGTAGTCGGTAGTGAGTTAA
>JBKPQB010000082.1:0-18189 GCA_046733875.1 Acidobacteriota bacterium | reverse complement strand
GTTCGAGCACGCGTGCGACCGTCTTCGGCGCTTCTTCGGGATACGTCTCGAACTCGATCACACCTTTCGACGTCTCGAGCACCACGATCGGGCCGGCACCCGGCGATTTCACCTGCGCCGAGGCGGGGACAATGCAAAGCGCAATGATGATGGCGAACGCGAATCTCAAACGCATGTCTTCTCTCGTGTATTACGCGCAACTAAAGTTGCGCGCTACGTACTAGCTTTCCAACTTTCGTGACGCCGATTTTCGGGCAGACGTCGTTCAGGACGCACTGAGGGCACAAAGGATACACCGGGCGGCAGACGTTCTGGCCCCACGTAACAAGATACAGGTTGATCAGCGGCCACCAGCGCCTGCGCGCGATCGTGTACAGCGCACGCTCGGTCTCCTCGGGCGTCCTCGTCCGCACCCAGCCCAGACGATTCGCGATCCGATGAACGTGCGTGTCGACGCAAATGTTGTCCTGGCTGCTGTGCGCCAGGATCAGCACGAGGTTGGCGGTCTTGCGCCCGACGCCGGGCAGCGTCAGCAGCTCCTCCATCGTGGAGGGTACGCGCCCGCCGAAGCGCGACATGATCTGCGCGCACGCAGCCTGCACGTGCACGGCCTTGTTGCGGTAGAAGCTGACCGGATAAATCAGCTTCTCGATCCGCTTGAGGGAGAGCCTCGCCATCGTCCGCGGCGTTCGCGCGGCTCGAAACAGCCGCGTCGACGCCGCGTGCGTCACGGTGTCCCGCGTCTGCGCCGACAGCATCGTCGCGATCAAGACCTGGAACGGATCCTCCTGCTGGTCCTTGGCGATCTTCTCGACGGCCGGCTCGTCGAGTCCATCGATGGCTTTCGCCAGACGCCGCATGACAATCGCGACGGGGGCTTTCCCGGCCATTTCAGACAGCCGTAAGAGGTGGATCGCCCGCGAGCACTGCGAGCACGTTGCTGACGGCGAGGTCAGCCATCGCCGCCCGCGTCTCCCGCGTGGCGCTCCCGACATGCGGGACTACGAGCACGTTCTCCATCGTCAGCAGCGCGGCATGTACCTCTGGCTCACGCTCGAAGACATCCAGCGCCGCGCCTGCGATGAGGCGCTCGCCGAGCGCCCACGCGAGTGCCTCCTCGTCGACCAGCGGCCCGCGCGCGGTGTTGACGAGCAGCGCGGATCGTTTCATGCGCACCAGCGCCTTGCGATCGATCAGATGCCGCGTCTCCGGCGTGAGCGGCGCATGAACGGAGACGACGTCCGAGGTCACCAGCAGCTCGTCCAGGGACACCATGCCTGGCTCCCGCGGACCCTTGCCGCGCGTTGCGAACGCCACCGTCATGCCGAACGCAGGGGCTTTTGCTGCGACGGCGCGGCCGATCCGGCCCGCCCCGACTATCCCGAGTTGCTTGCCCCGCAGCTCTGTGCCGATCATGAAATCAGGAGCCCAGCCCTTCCAGCGGCCGGCACGAATGAGCCTGTCCCCCTCGGCGACGCGCCTCGCGATCCCGAGGATGAGCGCCCACGTCAGTTCGGCGGTCGCTTCGGTCAGGACGTCAGGTGTGTTCGTGACCACGATCCCGCGCGCTCTCGCGGCCGCCACATCGATGTGATCGTATCCAACCCCGACGTTCGCGATGACGCGCAGCCGCGATGCCGCGTCCATGAGACTGCCATCGATCCAATCCGTGAAGACGGTGATTAGCGCCTCTTTGTCCGCGACGCGGCGCAGCAGCTCATCGTGCGGCAGGCCGGCGTCGCCGTGATGCACGTCGACGTCGTGTGTCTGCTGCAGCCTCGAGAGTACGGACGAAGGAATTCTGCGCGTGAGGAGAACGGAGCCCAATCAGTGTCCGTGGCTTTCGCAGTACCCGCAGTGATTGCAGCGAACGGTCGGCTCGATCAGACAGGGACCATCGGTCGGCGTCAGCACGTACCGGTAATGGCTGGCGTGCGGCTGCGCTGGCAGCGAATGCGCGGCGATGCCCGGCGCGCCTCCTGACGGATCGATGCGCGCGAGCGTTTCGCGCACGATGGATCTGATCGCGTCTTCGTCCATGGTTCGGTTGCCGAGGCGCCTCTCAAGAGGTGCCTACATCTCATCCCTAGAGCTGATACTCGACGGCGTCGACAATTCCAACGATGGCGGCGTCGACCGCGGCGCCCTTCCGGCCCAGCGCGTCGCCTGCCGCCCTGCCTTCGATGACGACGAGGACCTTCTCGCCCACCCCGGCGCCAACCGAGTCGATCGTCAGCAGCGTCGTTCCCCTCGGCTCACCCTCGAGCGTCAGGGGCTGCACCAGCAGCAGCTTCGCGCCTTCCAGCTTGCGGTTCTTCTGGGTGGCGACGACCGTTCCGACGACCCGACCAATCTGCATTGAATCCCTTATCCCTAATCGCTATCCCTGGTCCAAACTCCCCAATCCCAATCGCGAACCCGCATCCCGAACCCCGGATCCCTGCGGCGATCAAACGGTCCAATAATCGACGATGCCGACGATGGACGCGTCGGCCGGCGGTTCGACGGGATAGAACGGGAAGGCGGCTTCGCGGCCGCGCACGAAAAAGACGTTCTCGCCGACGCCGGCGCCAACCGAATCGAGCGCGACGAGCGTGCGGCCGGCCGGCTCGCCGGACGCGGCAAGCGGCTGGACGACGAGCAGCTTCAGGCCCGTGAGATTCGGATCCTTGATGGTGGAGACGACTTCGCCGATCACGCGCGCGAGTTGCAAGAGATCAGTCCTGCACTTGAACGGTATCCACGATGCCGACGATGGCCGCATCGACCGGGCAGTCTTTCATCCCGGATGCCATGCGCGCGGAGCTGCCGCTCACGATGAGCACCGTCTCGCCGAAACCGGCGTCAACGGTGTCGACGGCGACGAGGTAGTTGCCGTCGGCCTTCCCCGTCGGGTCAATCGGGCGCGCGAGCAGCAGTTTGTTGCTGACCAGCCGCTCATCCTTCCTCGTCGCCACCACGGTACCCACAACACGCGCAAGAATCATGTCAATGCCGATCCGGATTTCCGCGTTCTCCGCGTAGTCCGTGGCCTATTTCGTGGTGCCCGCCGTCGCCTTGCCGATCGGAAGCGCGTCCTCGAGGTTGGCGTGCGGCCGGGGGATCACGTGCACGGATACGAGCTCGCCGACGCGGCGCGCCGCCGCGGCGCCCGCGTCGGTTGCCGCCTTGACCGCCGCCACGTCTCCCCGCACGATCGCCGTCACGTACCCGGCGCCAATCTTTTCCCATCCGACGAGCGTGACCTTGGCGGCCTTGACCATCGCGTCCGCCGCTTCGATCATCGCGACCAGACCCTTGGTCTCGACCATTCCCAGCGCCTCACCCATGCTCTGCTCCTGTCCCTTCCGGCTGAAGCCGGAAGCCACGAGAACGACAACGTGGCCTCGAGAACAACGTGGCTTCCGCCTTCAGGCGGAAGCTCCTACTTCAACTCGCGCACGGCGGCTTCGATGAGCGCCGTCAGCTCGCGGTATGTTAGCCGAATTTCCGCGTCGCCACCTATCCCGCTCGCTCGCAGACGCGCCTCCGGAATCAGCCGCTCACCATCGCCCGACGGCGCGAGCACGGTCTGGCACGTGGCCGGATCGGCCGAGGGCGCGGGATCGGGACAAATCGGCGCGGGAGACGCGATCCCGTACATGCCCCGCAGCCCCTGCAGACGGTCCACCTCCTGACGGGACAACAGGCGCTCCCCCCCGAGCAGCCGCGCGACGAGGCTGATCTTCGCGAAGTGCTCGATCGTCTCCATCTTGTAGTACGCGGAGAAGAGATCGACGCCGATCGTCAAGGCGCCGTGATTCGCGAGCAGCATGCCGTCGTGCGCCTTCACGTACTGGCGCACCGCCTCAGGCAGCTCCTTCGTCGACGGGGTCGCGTACTCCGCGATGGGCACGCTGCCAAGCGTCGTGACCACTTCGGCGAGCACCGCGCGATCGAGAGGAATCCCGGCCACGGCGAACCCCGTCGCGATTGGCGGATGCGCGTGCACCACAGCGTTCACATCGGGACGCTGGCGGTACACCTCGAGGTGCATCTGCATCTCCGACGAAGGATCCCGCGCGCCGGCGAGTTTGCGTCCGTCGAGGTCCGTGATGCACATCATGTCCACGCCCATGAACCCCTTGCAGACGCTCTTCGGGGTCATGAGAAGACGGCCGCCGTCCAGGCGGACGCTGATGTTGCCGTCGTTCGATGCGGTATATCCGCGCGCGTAGAGACGCCTGCCGACCTCGACGATCTGCTCGCGGAGCACCGCCTCGGACGGCTGCGTCATTTGCGGCTCCAGGCCTGACGGCAGCGTTCGGAGCAGAAGAAACGGACCTCGTCACCCGATCGCGCGGTGAGCGCGCGCGAGGGGACGACGAAGGTGCCGCATACCGGATCGCGCTGCAGCCCGACGACGGGCTTCTCGGGAATCGACGGACCGCTCAGGCCCTGCGCAATGCCGTAGACGAACCGCCACAGCACGCGGACGACGATGATGATGAGGATGACGCGAAGAATCCAGCCCACGGCTTCAGCGCTCCGAGCCCGAGGGCTGTCCGACGTTCTGGTGCGCGGCGCGGATGCCGTCGAGGGCCTGTCGCGCAGCGCGGGCTTCCGGTGAATCGGGCGCCACTTTCAGGACCTTCTCCCACGCCTCGGCGGCGCCCTTCAGATCCTGGCGACCGAACGCGCGCACGATACCGACGTTCAAGAGCGTCTTCGCGTGGTTCGGATCGATCCGCAGCGACTCGTCGAACTGCGCGAGCGCCTTCTCGGGCTGGTTCATGTAGTAGTACGCGATGCCGAGATCGGTGCTGGCGTTCACATCCTTGGGATTGATCCTGAGCGCCGCCTCGTACCACTGCGCAGCATCCTGAAAGCGCTCAGCGTCGAAGTACAGGTTCGCCAGTTCCACCCGGACGGCCGCATCCTGTGGCCGCTGGTCCGCCTGGGACTTCAGGGTCGCGACGCGGGACTCGTCCAGCGGCGGCGGGGTTTGGGCGTTCGACGTCGAAGGCGCGGCGGCGGCCGTCTGTGCTGGCACCGGCGCGGCGCTGCGGTCAGCCTGCTGAGCTCCGAGAATCCAGCCGACGAGCAGACCGAACAGAACACCCGCGATCCCGACGGCTATGGAGTCTCTCGACAAGGCTTTTCATCGATCATACTCGACGGCGATCGGTCAGAGTCGACAGGCATCGAGGTAGTCTTTCACGGCCCGCGACAGCCCTACATACAAGGCGTGGCTGATGAGGGCGTGACCGATGGACACCTCGTCGAGGTGCGGCAGGCCGCGGAAGAGCGTCAGATTCTGGAGGTCGAGGTCGTGCCCGGCGTTCACGCCGAGGCCGAGCGCGTGCGCCACGTTTGCCGCCTCGACGAATTTTCGAAACGACGCCTCTGCCTGGGACGCGCCTTCCTTGAACGCGCGCGCGAACGGCTCCGTGTACAGCTCGATGCGATCCGCTCCGGTTGACGCAGCCCACTCGACGGCCTGCTTCTCGGGATCGATGAAAGCGCTCACGCGGACACCGCTGGCCTGCAAATCCCGGATCTCGTTTCGGAGCTCGTCGACCGGCGTCTCGGGCGGCCAGCCCGCCTGACTCGTGATCTCACCGGGCCGCACCGGCACGAGCGTGCATTGATGCGGACGCACCTCGCGAACCATCTGCAGCAGATCCGGGCGCGGGTCCCCTTCGATGTTCAGCTCGACCTCGCGGCGCTTCGGGCCGAGGTACGCCGCGATCGCATACACATCCTGCCGCGTGATATGGCGCTCGTCGGCGCGCGGATGAATCGTGATTCCTGAAGCGCCCGCCTCGAGGCAGACGCGGATTGCGTCGACCACGGACGGAACGGAGCCGCCGCGCGAATTGCGCAGCGTCGCGACCTTGTTGACGTTGACGCTGAGGCGTGGGCCTGACGAGTGCGGTCCGTTCATCCCAGATGCTGCTTGACGCTGTCGGCGATCTCGCGAGCCCAGCCCTGGATCTCCTGCTGGTCCTTGCCCTCGATCATCACGCGCAGCAGCGGTTCCGTCCCCGAGTAGCGTACGAGGAGCCGTCCGGATCCGGCGAGCCGCTGTTCGACGCGCTGCATCGCGTCAGCGATCGCGGGCACTGCGTGCAGCTCCTTCTTCTCGCGGACGCGGACATTGACGAGAACCTGCGGGTACGTCACGAGCTGAGCGGCCAGATCGCCGAGCTCGCGGCCGGTGTCCGCCATCACGCGCAGAACGCTCATCGCGGTGGCGATACCGTCGCCGGTGAACAGGTGTTCGGAGAAGATGATGTGCCCCGACTGCTCGCCGCCGATCGACAGATTGCGCTTGAGCATCTCCTCCATCACGTACTTGTCGCCGACCGGGCATCGGATCAAATCGATGCCGCTCTCCTTCAGGGCCAGCTCCAGGCCGATGTTGCTCATCACGGTGGCGACGACGGCGTTTCCCTTCAGACGGCCCTGCGCCCGCATGTGCCGGGCGCACATGAGCATCACAGCATCGCCATCCACGATGCGTCCGGCCGTATCGACGAAAATCGCGCGATCGCCGTCGCCGTCGAAAGCCACGCCGAGGCGGCAATGCCCTTCGCGCACGACCTCGGCCAGGCGCTCGGGATGCGTGGACCCGCAGTGCAGGTTGATGTTGCGCCCGTCCGGCTCACTTCCGATGAGCGTCACGTCATAGCCCAGATCCCGAAACAGCCGCGGTGCCACCGTCGTCGTCGCGCCGTTGGCGGCGTCGACGGCGATTTGGAGACGCCCGAGCCGCCCGGGATTCGGGAATGCCTGCAGCGCGTGCGCGATGTATGCGTCGACGACGTCCGTGCGATCCACTGGCGGCGCGCCGGAGTCCGGCACCGTCCAACTCCGGTCCGCGATGATGGCTTCAACGCGCCGCTCCAGTGTTTCGGTGAACTTCTCGCCGCGGCCCGAGAACACCTTGATGCCGTTGTCCTGAAATGGATTGTGCGACGCGCTGATGACGATGCCCGCGTCGAAGCCCATGGCGCGCGTCACGTAGGCGATCGCCGGGGTTGGAATCACGCCCGCCGTGGTGATCGCCGCCCCTTCGGCGTGCACGCCGCGTCCGAGCTCCCGCTCGATCCATTCACCCGATTCGCGCGTGTCGCGGCCGACGACAAATCGCAGTGGCCGTCTGGAATCCGTGGAATCTCCCGCTCGCATCGCGCGCACGAGCGCCGCACCGAGCCGCGCGACGGTCTCGTGATCGAGCGGGTATTCACCCGCGGTGCCGCGGACGCCGTCAGTACCGAACAGTCTGGACATTGGACTGAGTAAGTCTCGTGCTAAGGGTGCTAAAGGGCCTGACGGTGCTAAGGGCGACCTACTTGATCGTGACCACCGCGACGGCTGGCTCGATTCCCGTCACCGCATACGACTCCGCCGGGTCGACCTGGACGCGTAGATTGTATCGGCCGGGTCCGAGGCCAGCAAGGTCCACGAAGGCCTGGATGGCATCCCCCTTCAGGCTGTTCAACGCTTCGCGCGAGCCGCGGACCGTCACGCGTACAACAGGAGGCGTGACCTGCGCGTGAAGGTCCGCCCCGAGATTTCGCGATCGCACCGGAACGCCGGCCTCGGCGCGCTCCACCGGCGCCGGCGTGATCTCGACAACGACGGTCGCTGACACCGGCTGCGCGAGGCGAACGGACGCATCCGCGATGCCGACGGTGACGACGTCGCGCACCCGCGACCGCGCACCCGCGACCGAAATGGGCTCCGTGGTCGCTTCCGCCACCTGACGGACGCGCGTATCCGGCCCCACGATCGCGACCGTCGCCGGCTCCGAAATCATCTTGCCGACCACGAACCCCGCAGCGGGTTGGCCTTCGAGCGCGGGGATGATGGGGACCACGCGCTGCGCGGACTTCTCGAGCTCGATGGAGATCGTCGCCGGCACGACCTGCGCGATCTCGACGCCGAACGGCGCATGCACTTCGTCGGTGCGGATATGAAACAGCCGCGAGCCCGCACGGGCTGCGGCCAGATCGAGCACCGCGACGATCTCGCCCGGCTGCAGTCGGCTCAGCACCGCGGAGCTGCCGCGCACGCGGACTTCGACATTGTCCGGCGTATCGCCGACGATCTCGAGCGCCTGCGGAATGTTGCGGAACTCGAGCGGCACGCGCAGGCTGCGCTCGACGACATGCTCGCCCGCGACCGTCAGCCAGAGCAGGATGGCCAGGGCGATCGCGAGCATCTTCAGCCCCAGATGGTGGAAGGGATGATACCGCATCAGGCGTCGTAGGCAGGGCGCACGTGCGCCCGCCGCGCCGTGATGAGAGAACGCAGCGTGACGCGCAGGTCGTCCGGCGACAGCGAACGATTGATCTCGCCGTTCAGCGCGACCGAGATCTGCCCCGTCTCCTCGGAGACAACAACCGCCGCAGCATCACTCTCCTCGGTGAGCCCGATCGCCGCCCGGTGGCGCGTGCCGAGATCGCGGCTGAGCCGCGGGTTGACCGTCAGCGGCAGGAAGCAGGCGGCCGCGGCAATCCTGCCCTCCTGGAGGATGACGGCGCCGTCGTGCAGCGGCGACGCGGTCTGGAAGATGGTCACGAGCAGATCGTACGTGAGCGTCGCGTCCAGCGGGATCCCGCTCTCGATGTAGTTCCGCAGCCCGATCTCGCGCTCGATCGCGATGATGGCCCCGACCTTCTGACTCGCGAGGAGCGTCGCCGCCACGACCACCTCCTCGATCGTCTCGTCGGCCGCCTCCTGGCGGTTGAAATAGCGGAAGAACGGCGCCTGCCCGAAATGCGCCAGCGCGCGGCGGATGTCGGACTGGAAGATGACGATCGCCGCGAACGCGACGTAGAACAGCATGTTGCGCACGAGCCAGTTCAGCGTCTGGAGCGGCGCGAGCTGCGAGACGTAGAACAGCAGCACGACGAGCAGAGACCCGACGGCCATCTGCACCGCGCGCGTCCCTCTGATCAACTTGAGGAACTCGTAGATCAGCAGCGACACGGCGGCGATGTCGAGGACGTCCCACCAGCCGATCGGCGGCCGTCGCAGGATATTGGTCAGGTAATCCGGCACGCGGGAAGTAGCTT
Source organism: Acidobacteriota bacterium (assembly GCA_046733875.1). Lineage (GTDB taxonomy): Bacteria > Acidobacteriota > Vicinamibacteria > Vicinamibacterales > 2-12-FULL-66-21 > JBKPQB01. The sequence goes on along the minus strand of JBKPQB010000082.1, from coordinate 9,124 downwards.
ATCGCAGGTGGAAACGCGACCCCTATTCCGCTCCACCGAACGCCGCCGTGCGTATTCGATCCGCGACGCGGACGACGTCCACCATGTGCGTCACGTCGTGGACGCGGACGATGTGCGCGCCGAAGAGGACGCTCGCGGTGACCGCAGCGGCCGTGGCCCAGTCGCGATCGGCGGCGGCGCGATCGCCGATCGCCGCCTTCAGAAAAGATTTGCGCGAGGGCCCCGAAAGGATGGGCCGATCGAGCGACGCGATCGCATCGAGATGCGCCAGGACCTCGTATGTGTGCTCCGCGCGCTTCGCAAATCCGAGCCCGGGATCCACGACGATCGATTCGGCGCCGACACCCGCCCGGCGTGCGCGCGCGACGGCTTCAGCGAGCTCCGCCGCAACATCATGCGGCGCGTCGCCGTACACCGCGAGATCGTACATCTCGCGCGACCGCCCGCGCGTGTGCATCAGAACGATTGCGGCGCCTGCATCGGCCACCATGGCGCCCAGCGCGGGTTCGTATTGAAGACCGCTGACGTCGTTGACGATCGACGCGCCGAGCCGCAGTGCTTCGCTCGCGACGCTTGCCTTGTAGGTATCAACCGAAACGGGGAGCGGCACCGCGGACGCGAGCGCCTCGATGACCGGCAGCACGCGGCGCATCTCCTCGTCCGCGGAGAGCGGCTGCGCGCCGGGGCGCGTGGATTCCCCGCCGACGTCGATGATGTCCGCGCCCTCAGCCGCCATCTGAGACGCGGCGGCCACGGCATCGGCGGGATCGAGATGCTTCCCGCCGTCAGCGAACGAGTCCGGGGTGATGTTGAGGATCCCCATCACGAGCGTACGGGGACCCAGAACGAGCGGATCGCGATTCGGGAGAGGAACGGTGTAGGAGCGGCGGAGGTCCAGGCCTCCACCTACTCCTGTGGAACTGGCTTGTTCAGCGGCGGCAGCGCCGGAACGATCGCCGGCCGTTCCTTCGGCGTCTTCCGCGCGGCTTCTTCGTTCGGAGCGACCGGGGCCGTGGACGGCTTCATCTCCTCGAGCGGCAGCCCGTCGATGATCCGGCGGACCTGATCGGCGTCGAGCACCTCACGCGCCAGCAGCGCGTCGGCAATCCGATCGAGCGCGACCTTGTGCTTCTCGAGCAGCGTCTTCGCGCGCTCGTAGTTCTCCGTCACCATCCGCTTGATTTCGTGGTCGATCCGGATCGCGGTGTCTTCGCTGTAATCCTGATGCTGCGCGATCTCGCGCCCGAGGAAGATCTGCTCTTCCTTCTTGCCGAACGTGAGCGGCCCCATGGCGTCGCTCATGCCCCACTCGCAGACCATTTTGCGCGCCAGCTCGGTCGAGCGCTCCAGATCGTTGCCGGCGCCGGTGGTCATGCCGCCGTTCGTCAGCTCTTCGGCGAGGCGGCCGCCCAGCAGGATCGCGATCTGATCGTTCAGATAGTCGCGCGTGTAATTGAACTTGTCCCCTTCGGGCAGCTGCATCGTCACGCCCAGCGCCATGCCGCGCGGGATGATCGTGACCTTGTGAATCGGATCGGCGTGCGGGAGCACGACGGCGAGCACCGCGTGCCCTGCCTCGTGGATCGCCGTGACCTTCTTCTCCTCGTCGGAGATGATCATCGAGCGGCGCTCGGAGCCCATGAGGACCTTGTCCTTCGCGAACTCGAAGTCGCTCATGCGGACGACCTTCTGGTTGAAGCGTGCCGCGTTGAGCGCCGCCTCGTTCACCAGGTTCGCGAGATCCGCGCCAGAGAATCCGGACGACCCCCGCGCCAGCACGTGGATATTCACGTCGTCGGAGAGCGGGATCTTCTTCGTGTGGACGGCGAGAATCCCCTCACGACCCTTCACGTCCGGACGATTGACGACGATGCGTCGATCGAAGCGGCCGGGACGAAGGAGCGCGGGATCCAGCACGTCGGGACGGTTCGTCGCCGCGACGAGAATCACGCCCTCGTTCGACTCGAAGCCGTCCATCTCGACGAGCAACTGGTTCAGCGTCTGTTCGCGCTCGTCGTGGCCGCCGCCGAGTCCCGCACCACGGTGACGCCCGACCGCGTCGATCTCGTCGATGAACACGATGCACGGCGCATTCTTCTTGCCCTGCTCGAACAGATCGCGCACGCGAGACGCGCCGACGCCGACGAACATCTCGACGAAATCGGAGCCGCTGATCGAGAAGAACGGAACGTTCGCTTCACCCGCGACGGCGCGCGCGAGCAGCGTCTTGCCCGTTCCCGGAGGGCCCATCAGGAGGACCCCTTTCGGAATCCGTCCGCCGAGCTTCTGGAATTTCTGCGGTTCCTTGAGGAACTCGATGATCTCCTGGAGCTCTTCCTTCGCTTCGTCGACGCCCGCGACGTCCTTGAACGTCACCTTCTTCTGCGAGCTCGACGACAGCTTCGCGCGGCTCTTCCCGAACGACAGCGCCTTGTTCCCGCCGCTCTGCATCTGGCGCATCATGAAGAGCCAGAAGCCGATCATCAGGAGGATTGGCGCCCATGAATACAGCAGCGTGGCCCAGGGGCTCGTGCTCTCAGGCTTCGCGGTGATCTGAATCCCCTTGTCCCAGAGCTTGTTCGCGAGGCCTTCGTACTGAGGAGGCGCGTAGGTACGGAACTTCGTGTTGCCGTCGCCGCTGGCGGAGGTCGAGAGCTGGCCGGTGATCTCGTTGCCCGTCATGGTGACGGAGACCACCTCGTTCTTGTCGACGTGCTGGAGGAACGCCGAGAACGGCATCGGCGTCTCGTTCCGCTGCAGGCCGGTCGAAAACTGCCAGATCAGGACGCCCACCACTATCAGGACCATCCAGAACAGCAGGCTCTTGAGGGTCGAATTCACCCTGGACCTCCTAAACGCTTGACTTTCAAGAGTATCACGCCTTGCGAGCGGTCGCGGACCCGAAACCCCTCAGCCACCGCGTGCCCTACCACCCACACGATCCGATCACGCCCGTCGACGACGAGCGGCAGGTCGTCGCGATCGAACCGGGGCACTTTCCGATCGACGAGGAAATCCTGCAGCTTCCTCGCCCCTGGCGCGCCGAGGGGGCGAAAGCGATCTCCCTGCCTGCGGCCCCGGATGGCCAGCGGCCCGACCAGGGCGTCCGCCGCAACTGCCACTTCGCACCCTCGTGCCGCCAGCGGCGCAGTTGCCGGAAGCTCCGGCAATCGCTCGGCCGCAATCGCCCACCCGTGTGCGGCCGATCGGACCTCACCAGGTATAGACAACAAAAAGGCGAAAGAGTTCGACCCCTGCGGCTTTTCGGCTCGTCCGGGCCGCAGCGTGATGTCCTCCCCCGTTCGTACCGCCCGTCCCCCCGGCACGCTGACAGCTCCGCGGGCATCACGACCCGCCAGCGCCAGCAGGCGCTGTACGTGATCGAAGCTGATGGGACGGGATCCGGACAGCTGCGACAGCACGTCGTGTGCCACGCGGGACGACAGCGCGAGAGGCGCCGATCCAAGCCCCGGCGCATCGATTCGAATGCTTGCGCCGTTGGTCCCCTGCTCTCTTGAGACGATCCGGGACGCCAGTTCGATTGCCTGACAGTTAAGAAAGTCTTCGTCCTGCTGCGCGAGAACGGCTTCGCGGGCGAGCACATCCGTGATCGCCGGCGAAAACCGTGATTGCAACAGCGGCAGCAGCTCGTGGCGCACACGGTTGCGCGGAATGGAGACGTCCGCATTCGAGGCGTCCTCGCGATAGGACTCGGTGCGCTCGTCCAAGTACGTCCTGAGCTCGGCGCGAGGGAAATCGAGGAGCGGCCGGACGATGCGCCCCAGGCGGGGCCGAATCGCGCCCAGGCCCCGCGTCCCTGCGCCGCGCATGAGCCGCAGAAGAAACGTCTCCGCCTGATCGTCCCGCGTGTGCGCTACCGCGATGGCATCGGCGTCGAGATGATCGGCGGCGCGCTCGAGAAAGGCGTAGCGCGCACGCCGTGCTGCGTCTTCGACCGATCGCTTCTGCTCGCGCGCGAGCTGCCGGACATCGATACGCTCCGACACGAACGAGACATTCAGCCGAGCGGCAAGGGCCGCGCAGAACGCTTCGTCCTCGTCTGCCTCGCGGCCGCGCAGCAGATGATTCAGGTGCGCCGCGCCGGCGAGCGTGACCTGACCGCCCGCATGGAGCTCATGAAAGATCAGGAGGAGCGCGACGGAATCAGCGCCTCCGGAGACCCCAACCAGCACGCGCGCGTCGCCGCGCGCGAGACGCTCACGCTCGATCCTGCGCAGAACGCGCGACGAGAGCGACGAAGCAACGCCTTTTCGGCATTCGTCGTTCGTCATTGACAGCGAAAAGAAAGATGGTGCCGGTGCAGGGACTTGAACCCCGGACGCCGCGGATATGAGCCGCGTGCTCTAACCAACTGAGCTACACCGGCGGGAAACCGTAATTATAGCTGGTTCGGGGTTCGCAGGGTTCGGAGTTCAGGGTGCGGAGTTCAGGGTCCGGGGTTCGGAGTTCGGGTTCACGGTTTCGGTTCAGGGTCGGGTCGAGTGACCACGCGACTCGGTGTAGGCATGGCGGTAACGCAGACCCTCCGACTCGAATCGACCGAGCAACTGGACGAATGACTCGAGCGGACGCAGCGAATCGAGCAGCCGATCGCGCCGGAAAAAGCCCGCGCAGGGGAAGCCGTTCGCCCCCGCCGCTTCGAGCCACTGGAGTGCCTCCTGCGCGCGGCCGGCGAGCGCATGGATGCACGCGACGTCGTACTGCGCGTGATGGTAATGCCCGAAGGCCTTGCGGTGCTGGATGGTGAGCTGCACCTGCCGGTCCGCGGCCGCCGCGTCGCCGCGCAGCGCCGCCATGACGCCGTTGAGCGAATGGAACAGCACATCTCCGGGAAAGCGCTCCGACCCGACGGCGGATATGCGCTCGGCCTCGTCGAGCTGATCGAGTTGCAGGTGCGCCAGCGCGAGCTGATACGCAGCCCAGGGGGACGGCTCGCGCCGCCACACTTCCTGCGAGATCTCCAGCGCCGGCTTCCAGTCGCCCGCGTACAGCCGCGCCAGACCGAGGTGCATGTACGCAAAGCTGTCGCGCGGGTTGATCGCGAGCGATCGTTCGAACTCGCGCGCGGATTCCTCGAACATCGAGACGTGCGCGAGCACGACGCCGAGGATGTCGTGCGCTTCGTACAAACCAGGGCTCGCATCGATCGCCGCAGCCGCTTCGCGGATCGCCGTCTCGTGCTGGAAGCCCGCGTTCGGCGCCCACGCAAGCCGCGCGCGCAGGTAGCGCCCTTCCGGGAGCTGCGGGTCGATGCTCAGCGCACGTTCGGTCATGTCGGACGCGCGGGTGTAATAGTCGGAATCGGGATCGAACGTGAACGCAATGCGTCCGTATGCGGACGCGAGCCCGATGTAAGCGAGCGGGAACTCGGGGTGCAGCTCCAGCGCCTGGTCGAATTCCCGGATCGCGGCATCGACGTGTTCGCGATCCTCGTGCGCCAGGTGCACACGTCCACGCAGATAGTGTTCCTGTGCCCCGGAGGCGGCGCGCGCGACCCGATCGAGCCGCCGCTCGTCCGCGTCGGTCAACTCGATCTCGAGCGCCTTCACGATCTCTCTCGAGACATCATCCTGCAGGCGGAAGACGTCGTCGAGCGACGCGTCGACCTTCGTGCCCCACATCGGACGCCCGTCCGAGGTGCGCAGCAGCTGCACCGTGACGCGCACGCGCGTTCCGCTCCGCTGGAGGCTGCCGTCGACCACCACGTCTACGGAAAGCTCGCGTCCCGCCTGAACCGGATCCACCGCACGCTGCGCGTACGGAAGGATCGCCGCGGTCGGACGGACGAGCAACGAGCGAATCGCCGCAAGATCCGTGATTGTGGCGTCGGCGAGCCCGACGCCCAGTTCCGTGTCCGAGGAGGCCTGCCCGAGGGGGCGGAACGGAAGCACGGCGACGGACCGCGCGGCGCCACGGCCGCGTACGTCCGTCGACGGCGCCGCGAGCGCCTCCGCAACCGCACCCGCTGACGCGTAGCGGTTCGCAGGATCCTTCGCGAGCAGCCGCATGATGACCGCTTCGAGCGCCCACGGCAGGGCGGGCACGATGGATCGCGGTGCGATCGGCGTGTCGGTGAGCACGGCAGCCACCAGCGCGCCCATCGTGTCGCCGGAAAACGGCAGGCGTCCGGTCGCCAGCAGATAGAGCACGACGCCGAGCGCGTAGAGATCCGACCGCGCGGTCGCCGACTCGCCGCGGAGAATTTCAGGGGCGACATACGCGGGGGTGCCGAGCACGATCCCCTCAGTCGGATGCGCGGCGGTGACCGTCGCATCGATCGACGTGGTCCGCGCGGCCGTTGGCGCGGCCAGGCCGAAATCCATCACCTTCACGTGTCCGTCTTCCGCCAGCATGATGTTCGCCGCGGAGATGTCGCGATGGATGATGCCCTGCGCGTGCGCCACCGCGAGGGCTTCGGCGACCTCGCGGCCGATGCGGCTCACCTCGTGAGGCGGGAGCGGCCCCGCCGCGACGCGCTGCGCGACGGTCTCGCCGCGCACGTACTCCATGACGATCACGGGGGCGCCTTCGTGCTCGATGGCTTCGTGGATGGTGCAGATGAAGGGGTGCGATAGCGACGCCGCCGCCCGTGCTTCGGCGAGCAGACGTCCGCGTGCGCGCGGATCGGGAACCGCGCCGACGGAAATCGTCTTCAGCGCAACTACCCGCCCGAGCCGCTCGTCGCGCGCGGTATGAATCTCGCCCATACCGCCGCGGCCGATGCGCTCGAGAAGGCGGTACTGCTGCACGCGCTCGAACGGAACGGCCACGGTCAAGGCTCGACGAGCGCCGCCGCGAGCAGCGGAATCATGATCTCGTGATGCCCCACGAGCGAATAGCCCTTGCCAACGCCGGCCACCGGCCGCGACACGACGTTCGTCTGGGGGCGATACATCCGCATGAAGTCCAGGTTCACCGTCGTCAGGCCCTCGAGCGACCGCCCCTGATTGCGCGCGAGCGCCACCGCTTTGAGAAACACTTCCGGAAGCATGACCGCGGAGCCGCAATTGAGATACACGCCGTGCTCGAGACGCGCCACGCTCGAGACGAAGTACCGGAAGTCGCGAAGGCTTCCCTCTCCAATGGCTGCACCGGACGCGTCGCGATGCATGTGAATGATGTCCGTGCCGATCCCGACGTGCACCGTGATCGGAATCTGCAGACGCGCCGCGGCCGCCGTGACGCTGAGCGACGCGTGCGGAGGAGCCGCCGCGTGAAGATATCGTGCAACGGATTGCCCGAGGCCGAGCCCCTTCGCCACGCCGTTATTAATCGCGCCGTTCAGCAGTCGGCCTGTTTCGTCCGCCATGCCGAACCGCCCCGGCCCGAGCGCCTCGTCCACGTCCTCGGACGTCGCACCCGCGAGCGCCAGCTCGAAGTCGTGAATGATGCCAGCGCCGTTCGTCGCCATCGCTGAGACGAACCCCCGCTCCATCAGATCGATCAACACAGGAGAAAGCCCCGTCTTCAGGACGTGTGCGCCAAAACCCCAGACGACCCCGCGGCCATCGTCATGCGCCCGCCGCACGGCCGCGACAACGGCGTTGAAGTCGGACGCCGCCAGCAGCGACGGAAGCGACGAGAGCAGGCCGCGAACGCCCGAGCCGGTCCGGTACGGCTTCGCGAAATCGGCCGCGTTTGCCTTGCTCTTGCGCGATGCGAGCGGATACGTCCGCACGCCGGAAAGATCGAAGTCGTCGTAGGTGAACGGCACGGAACGACTATAGCGCGGAGGAGGTTGTCGGTGGTCGGTTGTCGGTTGTCGGTGGTCGGTTGTCGGTTGTCGGTTGTTGGTTGTCGGACGTTGGAGGTTGGATCCAATCCCCAATCCCCAATCCCCAATCCCAACCACCGACTACCGTCTACCGTCTACCGTCTACCGTCTACCGATTACCGACTACAGGACCAGCATCGCGTCTCCGTAGCTGTAGAACCGGTACCGCTGCGCGACGGCCTCGCGATAGGCATCGAGCGTGCGCTCGCGGCCGGCGAACGCCGACACGAGCATGAGCAGCGAGGATTGCGGCAGATGAAAGTTCGTCAGGAGCCCCGAGATCACCCGGAAGTCATAGCCCGGGTGAATGAAGAGCGACGCCATTCCGTTGCCGGCCGGCACCCGTCCGGCTGCTTTCGAAGCGGCGTCCTCGAGCGCCCGTGTCGTCGTGGTGCCGACCGCGACGATCCGACGGCCCTCTTCGAGTGCGGCGTTGATCGCCGCCGCCGACGCGTTGCTGATCGCGTACGGTTCAGGATCGACGTTGTGATCCTCAACATGTTCCACGCGCACCGGTTTGAACGTGCCATATCCCACATGAAGCGTGATGGCCGCACGGCGCACGCCGGCGCGATCGAGCGCCTCGAGCAGCGTGCGATCGAAGTGCAAACCGGCCGTGGGCGCCGCCACCGATCCTCGCACGGCCGCGAAGATGGTCTGGTAACGCTCGCGGTCGCCCGGTTCATCAGAACGATGGATGTACGGCGGCAGCGGGATATGTCCGATGGCGTCGACGACGGCGTCGATGTCGCGCCCGTCCTCGGTCCACAGGCGAATCAGGCGGCGGCCGAAGAACTGCCGCTCGATCACTTCAGCGAAGAGCACGCCGCCTTCGTCTTCGAATGTAATGCGTGCACCAGGCTTCAGCTTCTGCCCGGGATGCATGAGCGCGGACCATAGCTGCGCGTGAGGAGGTTGCGCGTTCGCGGCGGCAGATTGCAGGTTGGAGGCGGCAGGTGCGAGGGTGGAGGTTGGAGGTTGGACGCGTTCAAGCAGCAGACATTCGACGGCGCCGCCGCTTGGGACGCGGTGGCCGAGCAGTCGCGCGGGAAACACGCGCGTATCGTTCAGGACGAGCAGATCGCCGCGTACGAGCAGCGCGGGCAGGTCGCGGACGTGCAGGTGGCGCACCGAGCCGACCGCCCGGTCGAGCACCAGCAGGCGCGAGGCGCCGCGGGGCACAGCGGTCTGCGCGATCAGCTCGGATGGCAGGTGGAAATCGAAATCGCTGACCTTCACGGTATGGGCAGCCTCACGCGGAGAACATCATCCGTCCGCGGGGTAACATCTGTCTCTTATACACATCTGACGCTGCCGACGACAGACGTG
>JBKPQB010000081.1:0-28141 GCA_046733875.1 Acidobacteriota bacterium | reverse complement strand
AGCCAGTTCACGATCACCTTCCCGCAACCCGGCGAGTACACGATCGCCTGCAACGAATACTGCGGCCTGATGCATCACGCCATGGTTGGCAAGATCATCGTCAAGTGAGGAGCGACCGGTGACGGATCGATCTGCCGGCGGGCACAGCCTCGCGATTGCACACATCGGCGTCGCCGTCGCGGCATTCGGCGTCGCGTCGGCAATGGGCGCCTTGCAGGCGCTCTCGATCGCCGACGTCCCGTTTCCCCTGCGAAGCGAGTCGCTCTACTACGTGGCGGTGACTGCACACGGCGTGCTGATGGCGCTGGTCTTCACGACCTTCTTCATCATGGGGCTCGGGTACGTCTTCGCCGCAGAAAGCCTCGGCCGGATTGCCGGCCGGTCGATTGGCTGGATCGCCTTCTGGATAGCGGCCCTCGGATCGGTGATGGCGGCGGTCACCATCCTGCGCGGGCAGAGTACGGTGCTCTATACGTTCTATCCGCCGCTGCAGGCGCATCCGCTGTTCTACATCGGCGCGACGCTCTTGGTGATCGGGTCGTGGATGTGGGGCGGCGTGATTATCGCGAGCTACCGGACCTGGCGGCGAGAACACTCGGGCGTGCCCGCTCCACTCTCCATTCACGGGATGCTGGCGGCAATCATCGTCTGGTATCTCGCCTCGTCAGGGCTCGCCGTGGAAGTCGTCGTGATGCTGATCCCTTGGTCGCTGGGTCTCGTCGACAAGATCGATCCGCTGGTGGCGCGGACGTTCTTCTGGTGGTTCGGACATCCGCTCGTGTACTTCTGGCTGCTGCCCACGTACGTGATCTGGTACTACGTGCTTCCCCAGGTCGCCGGAGGCCGCCTCTTCAGCGATCCGCTCGCCAGGATGGCGTTCATGCTGTTCGTCGTGCTGTCCACGCCGGTTGGATTCCACCACCAGTTCGCGGACCCGGGAATCAGCGCCGGCTGGAAGCTCGCGCATACGATTCTGACGTACGCCGTCATGTATCCAAGCTTTGTGACGGCTTTCACGGTGATCGCTTCGCTTGAAGTTGCCGGCCGGCTCAAGGGCGCGACGGGACTGTTCAACTGGATCGGTCGGCTGCCATGGTCCGATCCGGTCTTCTCGTCGGTCGCGCTGGGAATGATTTCCTTTGCATTCGGCGGCTTCGGGGGCGCAATCAACGCGGCCTACGCGATGAATGGAATGGTGCACAACACGGCGTGGATCATGGGGCATTTCCACGTCACTCTGGGCACGACGGTGGCGCTCACCTTCATGGGCGCAACCTACTGGCTGCTGCCGCGGCTGCTCGCACGCGATTTGCGGTTCATGGTGCTGGCGCGAGTCCAGCCATACCTGTGGTTCGCCGGAATGACATTCTTCAGCGTCAGCTATCACATCGCCGGCCTCCGCGGACTACCGCGCCGCGTCTACAGCGCATCGCTCGCGGGCGACCAGGGCGCCGCGTGGCATGGCCTGACTCAGGTCGCCGCCATCGGCGGCGTGACGCTCTTCTTGAGCGCGATCATCTTCGTCACCGTCGTTTTCGCTACGTGGCTGGCCGGGCGACGAATCCAGGCGCCGGCATTCGAGTTCGCCGTACCACTCGTCCGCCCGACAACACTCGGTCTGTGGGACCGCTTCGGACTGTGGACGATCGTCGCCATTCTCCTCGTTGTCGCTGCATACGGTTATCCGCTAGTGCACTTGCTCGCCCATCCGCGGTTCGGCTCTCCCGGCTTCAAGCCGTTCTGAAGCTGCGGAGAAGATTCCTGGGGCCTTGGGCTACGTATTGAGACGCAGCAACCGGTGCCGCGATTCGCGATCACGACGCACGGCTTGGAAGGCGAGCAACGGATCGATGGCACCGCAGCATTGCCTGTCGATCGATGGACACATGTCGCCGTCACCCGACAGGGAAACGTCGGGACGCTCTACATCGATGGCGCACCGGTCGCCACGAGCCGCGATCTCACGCTCGCGCCCAGTGATCTCGGCAACACGACGGCCAACTGGATCGGACGCGGTCAGTTTCCGCAGCCCGAAGTCGAAGATGGCGGCGGAGTTATTCAGGGCCTGCGGATCCGCTCTGGGATCCGAGAATTTCGACCGGTCATCCACCGCCAGGTTGATCCACGTGGCGATCGTGAAATCGGTCAGCCCATCGACGAGACCCGCGGGTAGCGCCACGTGTTCGGCGTGGCCGATCGGCGATCCGGTCAATCGCAGCGCGTTGCCGAATTTACCTCGCGTCCGTGGCGTCGGTTTGCGCGCGGCCGCCGCGAGCGCGTCCTGGCACTCCGCGAGTCCGGCGACGATGTAATCGAGCTTTCGCTTGTAGAGTTCGTCACCCCTGCCGGCGTGCGCCTGCGCGAGCATGCTCATGAAATGGCCGGTGTAGTGGCCCCGCAGGTAACCCGTGGCGTTGTCCCACTCGCCGGGCGGCTCCGCGCCGCGCGTGTCGAGACCGGCGTTCGCGCGGAAGTTGCTCAACATCCGATCAGGTCCCGCGAGCTCCGGTGCCCCGCCATAGAAGCGCGCGAAATGAAGGATGCGATCTCGCTTCTGTTGGAAGATGCTGGCGCCCAGCGAGACGTCTTTCAATGCGAACGACCGCACGACTCTGCCGGACGCCGTTTCGGCGTGTTCCGCGGACGCGACGATGCGTGGATTCAGCATCGCGCCGGCGGTCAGCGCGCCGGCTGTTTTGAGGAAATCACGGCGATCCATCTGTTTGCTTTCTGGCCCCTCTTCGTTGTCCCGCGTCCGACAGCACCTTCATCGTGTCAGCAAAGTCCTGCGCGCTGGATCGCGAGCCGCAAGCTATCGGTTCGCTGCCGAAGCCTGCCATGCTGCCTGCGTCTCGGGCGGCAGCTTGGCGCTGTTCTTGATGAACGCGACGATCTTCCAGATATCGTCGTCCGAAAGAATTCCGGTCCACGCCGGCATGCCGGTCATACGGACGCCATGCTTGGTCACCCAGAAAATCCAGGCTGGCGGATCGTGCGGAATGCGGTTGATCCGCTGTGGCGCAGGCGGGTTGAACTGATTCTGCATGGCGCTGATCTTCGCTTTCGCGCCGCCGCGGCACAAGGCGCAGTGCTCTTCGTATTGCTTCGCCCCTGCGGTGAGGTTCGCCGCGGTCGGCTCAATCGGATTGTCGCCGGAGGGCTTGTGCTTCTCGGCGTAGGCATCCATCGCGCGGCCGGCGAGTGTCCGCTCAAGCTGGCTTGGCGGGTTATCAGCACCGATTGGATACAGCCCGAGATGTGTGACCGCGATCACGATGACCGCAAGTGTTACGAGCGTCGTGATGACGCCAAGAACGAAGCCTCTCATCCGTTCACTCCAAGGGCGTCGTCTGGCAAGCGCATCGTCTCGCGTACCAACGTCCTGTCACGGACGAATCGAGCAGTGGCGTGCGCGCGCAAGGTCGCCGATCCTCCACCATCGCATCGTAATAGATGGTCAAGCGCACCGGCTCGGCGGCATCGTATAACGCTTCCGCTTGTTGGCCCAGTCCGCCGTTGCTCCTCTGCCTGCGCACCACAAGTCCGTAGAATAGGAGGCCAGGATCAAATGCGAGTCGTGATCATCGGTGCAAGCGGACATGTGGGCACGTATCTGGTGCCACGGTTGGTCACTGCAGGCCACCACGTGGTCACGGTCAGCCGCGGCCGTCGCGCCCCGTACCAGGCTCACGGCGCATGGACGGCTGTCGAGCGGCACATGATCGATCGAGCCGAGGCCGAAGCGGCACGTACCTTCGGCGAGCAGATCCGGGAGCTCCGGCCGGACGCCGTGGTCGATATGATTTGTTTTTCCCTCGACAGCGCGCGACAGCTCGTCGAATCGCTGCGCGGCACCGTGCAGCACTTTCTGCACTGCGGCACACTGTGGGTGCACGGACCGAGCGCCGTCGTCCCGACGACGGAGGCACAACCGCGTACTCCGTTCGGCGATTACGGCGTTCAGAAGGCGGCGATCGAAGCGTACCTGCTGGAGGAAGCGCGCCGGACGGGATTCCCCGCCACCGTCCTGCACCCTGGGCATATCGTCGGACCGGGCTGGGCGCCGTTAAACCCCGCCGGGCACTTCAACCCAGCGGTCTTCTCGCAGCTCGCGGCGGGGACGGAGTTGGCATTGCCGAATCTTGGCCTGGAGACGGTGCACCACGTGCACGCGGATGACGTGGCGCAGGCATTTGAGCGCGCGCTCACGCACTGGGGTTCGGCCGTCGGCGAGAGCTTCCACGTCGTGTCGCCGGCGGCGGTTACGCTGCGCGGCTACGCGCAAGCCGTCGCGGCGTGGTTCGGGCGGGAGGCGCGATTGAGATTCCTGCCATGGCCTGAATGGCGTGCGACGGTGTCTGAAACGGAGGCGAAGGCCACTTGGGATCACATCGCGCACAGTCCGAACTGCAGCATTGCCAAGGCGGAGCGACTGCTGGAGTACCGACCGCGCTACTCATCGCTCGAGGCGATCTACGAGGCCGTACAGTGGCTGATTGAAGACGGACAGGTACGGCTCCCGGACCGGTAATCGATCGAGCCCGTCGCAGAGTGCAAGTCACTGCGATGAAACAAGACAGTCGCTTTTGACCAGCGCTGCGCGCCATTGGCATGAACGTGATCCGGCGTCGATCCCACTTGCGCCTGAACCCATAGCCGAGCTAGGCTGTGCCGGCTTCCATCGCAAAGATTTTCACGGAAGGAAACGCTCGGTGAGGCACGTTACCTCTCTGGTGCTGACAACGTTCGGAATGTCCGTCGCTATCGCTCTACTGCTGCAGGAACCCGGACGCGCCCAAATTCGCAAGGCAGATAACCCGGCCGACTCGCGGCGGATCACATTGGCCGCGACTACGAGGGGGTCAGTCGCCGAGTCGAACAACCTGATCACCCGGATGCTGCGGGCGGGCGAGTTGACGAGCATGCGGATTCAGAACGACCCGCAGATCGCAGGTCGGCAGATCCAGACGCTTCAGCAGACCTATCATCGGATACCCGTCGAAGGGGGCAGCGTCACGCTGCAGACGGCGGGTCGGACGACGGTCTCGGTTTTCGGGACGCTCTTCAACGATATCTCACTCGACACGACGCCGGCGATTGCCGCGGTTGACGCCGTCCGCATCATCGAAAAGGCTGCGAACGCGTGGATCGCATTCGGCGCCTCCCCAATGCTGGTCGTCGTCCCGTCACCCGCCGACACGTTCGCCTTGACATACAAAGCGACTGTGGCGAATGCGATCACGTACTACGTCGACGCGTTCAGCGGCGATATCGTCCGCGTAGTCGATGAAAAGCGCTATGACGTCGGCATGGGCACCGGCACGCTCGGCGACCCGAAAAAGATGGCGACCACGCTCATCGGCACGACGTACCGAACCAGGGACACGCTGCGGCCTGCGGGCATCAGCACGTACGACACCGGCGGCAGCCGGACGACCTTCGAGCGGATGATCAACGGCAACGACGCGACCGACGACGACTTGGGGTCGAACACGACGAATACCTGGACGAATGGCTACGTCGTCGACGCGCACACGAACACCGGGCTCACGTACGACTACTTCTACCGCCAGCAGAAGTGGTCGGGGCTCGACGGCAAGAACGGACCGATAGCGGCCATCGTGCATTCCGGTGTGGTAGACAACGCGGAATTCGTCCCCGCCCCATTCGGGCCGAACAAGAACGGCGCAATGGTGTACGGCCGGACCGATGGCAACTTTCCGGTAGCGGCGCTGGATGTTGCGGGCCACGAGCTGATGCACGGGGTCACGTTCTTCTCGTTGACAGACCGAACAGGCAGCGACTTCGCAAACATCGCCTACGCCGTGATCGGCCCGACGTCGTTCGTGTACAACGGATCGACGTTCGCGTGCAGCACGACCTCCCTGGTCGACAGCCAGGGCATTGAACGGCCGTTCCTCTGCAACAGCGGGCGATACGTGCTCGGCGCCGACCACGGCGGCGCGATCAACGAAGCGATCTCGGACGTCTTCGGCACGAGCGTGGAGTTCTTCTTTCAGCCCGTTGGGTCCGGACCGCTCAAGGCGGACTACCTGATTGGCGAAGACATCGCGGACTTCGGCCCGATCCGGTCGCTGAACGATCCCGCATCGATTGGTATCCGCCACGATTTCGGCACGATCGCGTATCCCGATCACGTCAGCAAAATGCTCAACTACGCTCTGCTGGTGACCGGCGGGACGGCGGCACACCCGACCTCGGTGGACTTCTCACCCATCGCGTTTTCGAACGGCACCTTCGTGTTCTTTTTGAACAGCGGACCCGATGGCGGCGGCGTGCACCAAAACTCAACGCTCTTCAGTCATGCGTTCTATCTTGCGATCGAGGGCGGACGGAATGCGACGTCCGGGCTGTCGGTCACCGGCGTTGGCGCGGCGAACCGCGCGCAGATCGAGAAAGTCTTCTTCCGCGCGATGACGCAGCTGATGCCGAATAACGCGAACCTCCAGACGGCAGCCGCGGCCGTGATTCAGGCAGCGGTCGATCTGTACGGGGAGAGCAGCACGGCGACCGACGCGGTCACTCAGGCGATGACTGCGGTGGGCCTGCGCTGACGACCACGAGCGGTTCGACGAGGACTTTCATCTATGGCACGCCGCACCTCGCACGTCTTCTGGCCCGCCGCCATGCTCGTCGCGGCGACAGTGGGCGCCACACCCGCTGCTGCGCAGTCGCGCCCGCAACCGCGATTCGAGATCTCGGCAAACGCGGGCGCGCTGACCGGCACGAGCACGTTTACGGAATCAGAGGCGTTCCCCTCCAACGCTGAGACTGAGACGCTCACCGTCGCCCACGGCGTGAAGACCGTGGTCGCGTTCAACGTTGGCGGCGCGGTGCGGATCGTCCCGCAGTTCTGGGTGGGCGTGCAGTATGCGATAGCCGAGGCGAAACCGAGCGCCTCCATCACGGCGCTCGTTCCGCACCCGCTGATGTTCGACGCGCCGCGTACGGTCCAGGGGTCGATCACTGGCGTCACACACAATGAACAGAACGTGCACGTCGATGTGATGTACGCGCTGCCGATTCGTGCCGTGGATGTCAAGGTGATGGGCGGACCCACGTTCTTCAATCTGAAACAGGACTTTGTGTCGGCCGTGACGGTCAACGAGACTTATCCGTTCGACACCGCTACATTCGGCAGCGCGACGACCACACAATTGTCGAACACCGCGGTGGGTTTCAACGCCGGTGTCGATATCTCCCGCCCGCTCTCGTCCGTCGTCGGGGTCGGCGCCCTCGTCCGCTATAGCCGCGCCGACGTGAAGTTCAACGGACGGGAGATCAGCGAGCAGACGGTCAAGGCGGGCGGCGTCGAGGTGGCCGGCGGCGTCCGCGTCAGATTCTGATCGCGTGCCGTGCGCCTTGGAACCTCGGTCGAGACCGCGCGGGACGTACTGCACTCAATCAGATCAGATCGTTTGACAAGCCGAAGCTGACGCGGGTCGGAGCGCTGGGCAAGCGATCAGGACGTCACCAGTTCGAGCGCGACGATCGGCACGCCGAGAACGCGATCCTCACCCGTGCGCGGCTGCGTGCGCGGGCTCGTGATGCGAATACGAACCTTCGGAGCCTCCATGGACGCGGCGGGACAACCGCTGAGGGAGAACGACCTGTCCCATTCCCCTCCGGCGAGCACACCTGTGAACAGCGTGCAATCGTTGACGGCAATCCTGAGGGGGACGCCCGGCGCAGTCATCGGCGCCAGCGCGACCCTGAGCGTCGCGTTGCGGTAATCGTCCTCGGGGAGCGTCACCTCGGCATCGCCGTCAGTCCATCGGAAGACACGATCCCCCAACAGCTCGCGGTCATGCAGACCGCGCACGTGCACGCCCCAGCCGGTCGCCTCTCCCACAATGAGGTTCAGATGGGGCGGCCGGGAGCTGGAATGCAGCGCCGGCCGCAAGACGACCTCGCCGTGATCTGTCGCGATTTCGTAGACGTCCAACACGTTCACGCCGTTGCGGAATGCGCGTGGGTCCACCACACAGGCCCACGCCCCCGCCCCGGGCAGCGGGTCGGCGACGCTCTTCGTCGTTGCCCGAATGACGCCATTGATTGCAATCGCGAGCGGAACGGCTGTCGGTACGGCATCTGCGCGGATGCGTCCCATGACGCGCGCCGGAATGAAATCCCCTTCTGAATCGACGTGGCTGAAGCGCCACGGTTGCATCAGGTCCAGGCTGAGCGCGCTCGGCTCACGGATGGCGAGCTCGGCGACCGGACGATTCAGCAGGTTCCCGAATGGAGCTGCCTCAGGCGTCCAGACGTCGGACGGGCCAGAAGCCGCGAAGAGCGCCGCGTTACGGCGGGCGATTTCGGCCACGCGATCCCGCATGGACGCCGGCAGCTCCATGATCCGGGTTGCGCCGAAGTGGTAGACACGCTTCACTGAAGCGGGGGGATCGTTCCCGATGGCGGACTTGCCATCTGTTGTGAACGGCAGGCGCGCGTGCAGCAGATCCGCAACGGTCGGGATCACGTCGACGGCCTGAACGTTGCGATCCGAGACTTCGCCGCCCATGTGATGTGGAGGCTTGATCAACAGCGGCACGGCTGCAATCTCTGCCGCTGTCGCCGCGCGAAAGCCTTTCATCGGCTGTCCGGGGCTGAAGCTCACGCCATGGTCCGAGGTGATGACGATCAGCGCGCGATCGTACAAACCTTCGTGTTTGAGCCGTGCCACGAGCCTCCCGACCAGGGTATCGACGAAGCCGACTTGCAGGAGCTGGCGCAACTGCGTCTGCAGCGCGTACCACGGATCCTCCGGCCATATGCCTGCCGCGTCGAGCCCGATGCTCTCAGGGATATCGGTAAACTGGCGTCCGTCCATCAAGTAGATGTAGGGTTCGTGCGGCAGCAGCACGTGCGCGAAGTACAGCGTGGGCTGCCGCTCTTGACCGCTGATCGCGTCGATGAACCGCCGGATTGGCACGCGCCGGTCCTCGTCTCTCGCCGCGAGCCATCGCTCCTGCCAGCCCTGGCCACGAATGAAGTCTCGCCAATCGTCGGTCACCGAGGGCAGCGCCGCGGCAATCGCGGCCGGCAATACGATATGGGCATAGACAACCGAGATGTCCGACAGCATCGAGAGCTGCCGCACCCATCGCGGCGCTCTGTCTTCTGCGCAGACGCGCTCCGGACATAGATGCGTTACCGGTTCGAGAGCTTTGACCGTGTAGCGTGCGCCGAGCAGCGTGAACAGGTTGTTCGGGTAAT
This sequence comes from Acidobacteriota bacterium, assembly GCA_046733875.1. Taxonomy (GTDB): domain Bacteria; phylum Acidobacteriota; class Vicinamibacteria; order Vicinamibacterales; family 2-12-FULL-66-21; genus JBKPQB01. The sequence continues at coordinate 18,904 of JBKPQB010000081.1, read as the reverse complement.
CGGTCGCGATTGGCAGTCGCTTCTTGTCCGGGTACCTGCCACTGAGCAGCGATGGAACAGCAAACGCAGTGAAATCTGCCGTGGTCGTGGCGTTGCGATACCAGATCGAATCCGCCGCAAGCGCGGCGAATGCCGGGAAACGCCGCGCATCGATCTCGTCGCCGCTCGGTCCGAGCAGCGCGGTCAGCGGAAGCTGGTCGAACACGACGAACACGACGGGCGTGTCGCCTGGAATCGATGCCCCGGAGGGTCCGCTCGAATCCTGTGGATGCACAAACGGCCGCATGGCCGGCTGAAGCAGAAAGACGAGGGGAAAAATCGCCGCAGCGGGGCTGAGCAGCGTGACGAATTGTCGCGCGACCGCATACCGCCCGTACAGGAGCGCACCAAGGATTCCATGCAGCGTGCTCACGACGAACGCTTCGGTCGGTCCCACTCCGACGCATTTGGAAATCGAAGGAAGCCCGATTAACGCGACCGAGGATCCGACCACCACGATCATCAGCGCGGCACCCGCACGTTCGCTCACGCGTGTGACGACCCAAAGGATCAGGCCCATCAGCAACGGCACCGCGACCGAAAGGCAGACGACGACCAGCAGGATGTCTGTTCTGTCCGTGCGGTGCGCGACGAAGAACTCGCCGCTCCGGCGCAGCACGTCGTAGACGGGCTGCGCGATCGCGAAACCCGCGAGCACGGCAAGGTGCAGCAGCCGGGTCTTCATGGCTGGCGGATTCCGTGATACGGCACGCGCGTTCCGCCGTGAGGACGATCGCGAAAGGAGGCGGGCTCGAACCCCGGCATCTAACCGTTCGTATCGTCCCGCGTGGTCTCTCGCTCACGCAGACCGATGAGCGACAGGAATCGCCGCCAGTACAGTCGCACGATCAGTGCGATGCCAGCGGCGCCGCCAAGAATGACCTGCAGCAGCATGCTGCCGCTGTTCGGATCGACGTACGCCAGCGCGGCGCGCTCGCCGACGACGAGACACCAGACGACGAGTACACACAGAAGTAGAGCGCGTTTCATGCTGAACCGTATGAGAATCGGTTCGACCACGTTACGGGAGCACCTGCGCCTTGTCAATGATTTCGGGACACCACGGTGATTCCCGCAAGATGCAAGACGGCTCCTCTCCGTACCTGTGTCATCGCTGGCTGCTCTGAAAGCGCCGTCCGGCAGACTTGCCAATTCACCGATTTCGAAGACAATACGGCTGCGCATCGTCTGTCCAAGGAGCCTTGTCAAAAAATGAAACGCAGAGACTTTCTCGTGAGTGCCGCCATGGGTGCGGTCGGCGTCGTTGGATTGCAGGGCGCGCAGGCGCCCGGACGGGGAACGGCCGAAGGGCCCCAGGGGCGCGGTGGACGCGGACGCGGGCCGGCGCCGGTCGAGCCCGCAAAGCTCGCGCGCGTCTCGCTCATGACGCTCGACTTCAACAGCTACTTGAAACAGGCGGACGACCAGACCCCCTCCCGCGACCAGACGCTGACCCTCTTCGATTTGCCAAAGATGTACGTGGACATGTACGGCGTGCACAACATCGAGTACCAGCACACGACCATCGTGGAGTCGGAGAAGGATCCGGCGTTCATCAAGGAGCTCAAAGGAAAGCTCGACGAGAACAAGGTCTCGATGACCCAGATCAACCTGGAATTCGGCGCCGCGCAATCGATCTCGAACCCGGATGCGGCCGGCCGGCAGCAGGCAGTGGATCACGTCAAGCAGTGGATGGACATCGCGGCCCAGTACGGGTGTCCGCGCGTGATGATCAACCAGCAGCAGACGCAGCTCACGAAGGAGACGCGCGAGGGTGCGGTTGCCGCCATGAAGGCCATGGCGGACTACGGACGGACCAAGAACGTGAAGGTCTCCGTCGAGACGCGCGGTGCCGGCACGCCCGAATACATCCAGCAGATCGGCGGCGTGAAGCCGTGGGAGTTCATGCTCGGCATCATCAAGGACGCCGGCGCGAATTCGAACGTGGACATCGGCAACGTCGGCGCGATGAACCAGCAGGAGCTGCACGACTGCATCAAGGCATGGTTCCCGTACTCGTCGGGCAACATGCACATCAAGTCGAGCCCGTTCTGGGACATCGGGCAGGCGGTGAAGTTTACCGAGAGCCTCGGCTACAAGGGACTCTACTCAATCGAAGTCTCCCGCCACGAGGCCGTGCGCATCGTCTACAACACGATTCTGGCGAACCTCGCGTAGGTCGTTCACAGGCCGAACGGGATCATCACTGATGAGCCTGTTCGGCCGTGCTTGACGTCGCAGGACTGGATCGCCATCAATACACCATCGCTTGGGTCGTGAACCTCGACAAGGAGTGTGTTGATGCGATTCGCCGTGTTCTGTACGACTGCCCTGCTCTCGTTCGTCTGCGTCGCCCAGGCGCACGCGGAACAAACGATTGTCTTTTTCCGTCACGGCGAAAAACCGGCAGGCGGCTACGGTCAGCTCACCTGCCAGGGTCTCAATCGCGCGCTCGCGCTCCCGGATGTGCTCCTGGGGCGGTACGGGAAGCCGCAGTTCGTCTACGCACCCAACCCTTCGGTCAAGATCGCCGACCCTGCCGGCAGTTTCTTTTACGTGCGGCCGCTGGCGACGCTCGAACCAACTGCAATCCGTGCCGGCGTCTCCGTCAATACGAACTACGGGTACAACGACGTCGCCGGTTTGCGGGGAATCCTGATCAGGTCGTCGAAGGCCGACGCGACGATCTTCGTCTCCTGGGAACACGCCTATCTCGTGAAGGTCGTGCAGAGCATCATGAACGCGTATGGCGGCGGAGCATCCGTGCCGGCGTGGAGATCAGGGGACTACGACACGCTGTACGTCCTGCACGTCAACTACAGCAATGGCATCAATGCCCGCCTTGAAATCGACACGGAAGGGCTGAACGGGCTGCGCACCACCTGCCCGAACTGAGAGCCGACAAACAGCACGTCCAGTGCGTCAAAACCTATAGGGACCTGCGCAGATGTATTGGCACCAATGCATCTGCCGAGGCCGCCGACTACTGACGTTCTGGAGGTGAATCGTGAAAGCGTTGAGTTGGATCAACTTCATCCTCGGGCTCTGGCTGATCGTGGCGGGCTTCACGCTCTCGACCGGCGTCGGCGCGATCATGGCCGAGGAGATCGTGCTCGGCATCATCATCGCCGTGCTCGCGTTCGGTTCGATCGCGGGGAGGCCGGGCACGCTGCTGAGTTGGTGTGTCGCGCTTGCCGGCCTGTGGACGCTCGTCGCTCCCTTCGTCATTCATTACGGGACGATGAGCGCCTCACGGACCAACGACATCATCGTCGGCATCATCGTCCTGGTCCTCGGGTTCATCAACGCCGTCTACAGACAGGCACCGGCGCGAGTAGAGGGCTGAGGATCCTGGCATAGCCATCACTCCGCCCACGTGAAAGCATGACGAACGCGCCCGTGCGGCCTCCCAAAAGGTGCACGAGCGCGGCCTTATGCGCAGCCTCAGTTGCTGCGCAGGAACGCTACGATATCCGCGACGTCCTGCGCGGTGAGCCCGAGCTGCGCGGCGCTCAGCATCAACGACTGCGTCATCCGCCGGCGCGCGGCGATGCGGTCGGCGGGAATGATTTGCGTCACGTTACCCATGCTGCGCATCATCAGCGGGTCTCCTTCCTTGATCAGCAACCCCTGAATGGTGAGCCCGTCCTTCGTCTTGACCTCCGTCCCGTCGTAACCCTGCGCGATGTCGGCGCCGGGGCGTACGAGCGCCGTTGCGACAACGTCGGCAGACTTGCCGCGTCCCCACCCATCCAGCGCTGGGCCGAGCTCGGCTCCTGCGCCTCCGATCGCGTGACACATGAGACAGGCCGCGGTGGCGGTCTTCCCGCGTGCGGGGTCCCCCGTGAGACGAACGATATCGTCCACCGACAGCTCGGGCAGATCCGGTGAGGGTGTCGGGACGACGACCTCATGGAGCGTGATGGCATCGGGATCGTAGATGCCGGCGGCCTTGAGGGCCGGGCGCAGGCCGTAATCGGCCCAATCGTTCGACATCCGGTTCAACAGCCAGACCGTGGCGGGCTCATGAAGCGGATCGTCCGGCCGCGCGAAGCCGAGCATCGCCTTCGATGCAGCCGGATCGTTGATGAAGGCGAGCGTATCCAGGGCGAGCCGCCGATCCGCCAGTGACAGCGTCGACGACTGCGCACGCGCCGTCACGTCGCCGACCGCCGCCGAGACGTGCAGCCGCCATGCGATCCAGGTGAACGCAGGCGGCCAGGCCGTGGGGTCGACGTCAGGCCCGAGCTCGCGATGCAAACGCTCGTAGAGCGCAGCCTCCTTGCCGGTCGCGCCGGTACCCAGCGCTTCGAGGTAGCTGCGATCGCGGCCGTCGAATCCGTGAGCGATATCGACCAGGATGTCGAGCGCGGCCGACGCGGGCTGATCCCGCATCGCGACGGCCACCTCGCGGCGGACGCCGGGGTCGGCGTCGCGCGCGAGCCGGGCGGCCACGGGCAGGACGTCGAGATCGGCGCGCCGCATCGCCCTGAACGCCGCGATGCGCAGCGCCGGATCCGAGTACGACTCGGGCGACCCGGCGCGCTCACGGGCTTCAGGACCAAGCTGGTACAAAAGATAGATAGCACGACCGCGCATATACGGGTTCGGATCGTTCAGCAGCCCCGCGACCGCGTCGACGACGGATGGGCCGCGCGCTTTCAATCCCTCGAAGCCAATCGCGCGCACGTTGATCGCCGGCGATCGGAGCGCCGTGATGAGGCCGTCGACGGTTGCAGTGTCGAACGCGGCGATCTTCGAGACGAAGCCCTTCGGCGCGATCCGGTAGATCGCGCCCGACGTCGTGTCATCCAGATCCTGGTGCCCGCCGACGCGCGGGTCGATCCAGTCGCTGACATACAGCGCGCCGTCGGGTCCGACGGCGATGTCCGAGGGCCGGAAGAGCGTCTCGACAGCGCCTTTCGCGGTGGCGTTGCCACCGACGAAATCCGACCCGGCATAGCGATGCATCGCGTTCGAGGTCATGAAGACGTTCCGGTCGAGCGTGAACCCCGCGCCGTTGGGAACCGGCTTGTAGGCGAAGATCTCGTTGCGCCCTGCGTCGGCGGAGAAGAACGTTCCCTCCCATGGCGGCCCGAGCGCGCCGTTCTCGTAGAACACGTTGCCCGTCGGCGATCCGCCGCCGTACACGTCACCCGCGGGCATGATGCCCGGATCTTCCTGGCGCCACTCCGCGATCGCCACGGGCTCGCCGGGCCGGCGGTCCGCCTGCCACGTCCGCTGGCCGTCGCTCGACGAGAAGCCGAAGTTTGCGTATTCCATGACCCAGCTCACGCGGCACGCCGGCGGATCGTCGTTGTCGTTCTGGAAGACGTCGCCGAGCGACGTGACGGACTGCTCGTAGCTGTTGCGGTAGTTGTAGCCGATGATCTCCGCGTTGGTGCCATCGGGGTTCATGCGCGCGGTGAATCCCCCCACGTACACGTGTCCGTCGTCGCTCGGCTTGCCGGCGTAGAGCGCCGGATCATGTGGGAACTTGAACGGGCCGACAGGCTCGGGACGATACGAGCCAAAAATACGAAACGTTTTTCCAGACCGGTCCGTGAACATGGCGCCCGTGTTGCCCGAATTGAACACCCATTTGCCGTCCGGGCCCACCGTGACGGAATGCAGCGAGTGATCGTGGTTGATGCCCTGGAAACCGGTGAGCAGCACCTCCCGCCGATCGACGGACGGATCGAAGCGCTGATTGCGGTCGACATCGGTGTAGACGATCAGATCCGGCGGCTGCGAGACGACCACTTTGTTGTCGATGACGGCGACGCCGAGCGGCGCGACGAGCGCGGGTTCCTGCACGAACGTGTGCGCATCGTCGGCCTTGCCGTCGTGATCCCTGTCCTCGAGGACGACAATGCGATCGCCCTCGGGCTGTCGGGCATGGTGATAGCGGTAGCGAACGCCTTCCGCCACCCAGATGCGTCCGTCTCGATCGATGTCGATGTTCGTCGGGTTGTGCAGGAGCGGCGAGGCGGCCCACAACGTTACTTCGAAGCCGTCCGGCACCTGAAAGAGTTCGAGCGGGACCCGCATGGGCTGAGATGCGGACGTCTGTTCAGACTGCGATGAACGCGGTTCGGAAGCCTGCTGGGAAACCGCGGTCGTGAACGCCAGCACGAGCATGGCCAGCAAAGGAGAGAATGGAGGTCGGGGCATATTGTCCTGAAGTATACCCATGCCTTTCACGACCGCGATACTGATCGTCGTCCTGTCCTATACGTGGGTCTTCGACCCGCTCACGCCAAGAACGTTCGTCGTGGTGCCGATGGCCGCTGTCGCGGCGCTGGCGCTCTGGCATGCGGCGACTGCGGGCGATTGGGGTCTGACGCGATCGGCGTTCCTTCCGGCGCTTCGCGCCGCAGCGATCGTCACGGTCGTCGCGGTCGGCGGAATCTTCGCGGCGGGCGCGCTGCTCGGGACGCTGCACGACCGCCGCGACTTCCTCGGCAACCTCGGCGGCCTCGTCGTCTGGGGAGGCGCGCAGCAGTGGGTGCTCCAGACAGTGGTGTTGCGTGAAGCGCAGCACGTCACGTCGGATCGAGCCGGAGTGTTACTCACGAGCGCGCTGTTCGCCGCGCTCCATCTTCCAAACCCGTTCCTGACCGCGGTCACGTTCGCGGCGGGGATCGCATGGTGCGGGATTTACGTGAAGCATCCGAACGTGCTGCCGCTCGCGCTTTCTCACGCGCTCGGCACGCTCGCGATTCTCTACGCGTTCGACGAGGCGATTACGGGCAGACTCCGTGTCGGGTATTCGTTTCTGCAGCTCATTCGATAGGGGGCGATGGAGAACTTCAATCACGGCCGCCAGGTATCTGAGGGGCGAAGTCGGCTGGCTTTGCTGCCAGATCGAGTGGCCGCAGGCCGGCGTTGACGTGGAGCGCTTCCGTCGTCGCCTCGCCCCTTTTCAACCCGCTCAGATAATTCACGCGGTGTATTGGAAAGCGAACGCCTGAAATCTCCTTCCATTCCTCGTAATGCATCTCTGAGGGCACCGGACGATTCGGATCGGCCAGCGAAACGCCAGCCGATTTGACCGGCACACCCGTGGCGGCATCCAGCGTAAAATCCGTTCCGTCGTGATCGTGCTCGATTCGCACGACGTCTTGTCTGGGGGACGTGACGGTGTATCCAGGCGTGTGGTCCGCGACCCAGAGGGTCAGCTCGAAGCCGGAAAGATAGCCTTTCGCGAACGCGAGCTCGCCACCCGTCAACTCGACTGCTTTGCCCGTGGTCTTGAATCTGTCGCCGCTGCTCAGATCCGGCAGAATTTCCCAACCGGCATTCGCGCCGCCATCGAAATACAGGACGTACGTGTCGCGCGGACCTATCTGATCGAGACGGACCATTGGAGGCGATCGCATCCAGCGTGTCCGCTTGCGCACTCCGCCCAATGGCGCACCGCTGGCGTCCCAGGCCTCGGCCCGTATTGTTTCCTCGTAATCGTGAATGGCCGCAATTCGAGTGGCTCCTCCGAGAGCGTTCTGCATCTTGTGGAGCAGCTGCAGTCCGTCCTGAGTGGACGGTTGTGGCAACGCTCGGGACGGCGAACCGTCCGACGCAAAGGCAGGCAGCAGAAGGCCCATCAGGACCAGGACCGCCATGCAAACCCTGAAGGCCCTCATGGGCGCACCTATTCGTGTCGCAGAGCCACCATCGGTTCGACACGGACGGCGCGTCGCGCGGGCACGAGGCAGGCGAACGCGCCAATCGCAACGATCACGAGGATCGCCGTCACGAACGTGATCGGATCGTGCGGAGAGATCTGCCACAGCTGACTCTCGATGAGCCGGTTCGTCGCGAAGCTGGCCGCAACGCCGATCACCAATCCGGCTCCAACGAGCTGCAGGCCGAGCTGCAGCACCATGCGAATCACGTCTCCGCGGTCACCCCCGAGCGCCATTCGAATCGCGATTTCACGCGTCTGCTGCGAAACCGTATAGGCAAGGACGCCGTAAACGCCGAACGCCACCAGCACGACGCCCGTGCACGCGAAGATGCCGAGCACGAGCAGGCTGAATCGCGGGCGCGCGAAGAAGAACCGCTGCAGCAGATCTTCCACGGTGATCGGTTCGACAACCGCAACCTGCCGGTCGATCGCCTGGATCTCCTGGCGGAGTGGCACGACAAGGCGCATGGGGTCGGCGGAGGTGCGGATCAGAAATGTGAGCCCAGCGGGGCCGCGGAATGGAAACGGAACGAAGATCTGCGGCCCAGGCTGTTCGCGAGGTCCCTGATTCGCGACGTCGCGGCTGATGCCGACGATCTCGAACTGCGGGTCTGCAACCGGCACGGCCAGCGTCGCGAGGCGCGCCAGACGGACGATGCGTCCGAGCGGATCATCGGATCCGAAATACCGCTTTGCGAATGCTTCGTTGATGACGGCCACATGCTGCAATCGCTCGATGTCGGTCGCGGACAGCGAACGGCCTCTCATCAGTGGCATGCCCATCGTCTCGAACAGTCGGTCGCTGGCGAACTGCACGAACGTGCGCGTCTGAGGTGAAACCGCCGTTCCTGCGATCTGAAGCGGGCTGTCCATGCCCCCGAACGGCAGTCCGTTCGAAATCGCAACAGAGCGGACGCCGGGAATCGAGCCAATCCGATCGAGCGCCTCCCGATAGAACTGGCGCTGCTCTTCTGCAGCGGGTTTCTGTTTAGGTGGAAACGCCACGTTTGCGTAGAGCAGATTGTGCGGATCGAACCCCATATCGAACCCGACGAGCTTCACAAAGGTCCGCATCAGAAGCCCGGCGCCGAGGAGCAGCACGATCGAGAGCGCCACCTGCGCGATGACGAGGCCGCCGCGCATCCTCGTCTGGCGCCGGGCGGCTGTGATCCGTTCCCCGAGGCCCGCGCCCGATACGAGGTCGCGCCGGACGCTCTGGGCCGCGGGAAACAGGCCAAACGCCACCGTCGCGATGGCGGCGACGATCAGCGCGAAGATCAGCACGGGCCGATCGAGCCTGATTTGCGTTTCCCACGGAACGCCTTGCCTCGGCATGTACCGCGCCAGCGCGGCGATGCCTCCATAGGCGATGAGAGAGCCAGCAACGAGACCCCCGACCGCCAGCAACGCGCTTTCGACGAGCAGCTGCCGCACGATCCGGCCGCGGCTGGCGCCGATCGCGGCGCGAATGCTGATTTCGCGCTGCCGGGTCGTCCCGCGCGCCAACAGCATGTTCGCCACGTTGCAGCAGGCGATTACGAGCAAGAGGCTGACCGCGCCGAACAACGTGTACAGCACGCCCCGGAATTCACGAACGACCCAGTTGATGACCGTGATCACCCCCATGCGGAAATGCGGCGGGTAATCGTTCGGGTGCTGCGCGGCACGCCGGGATGCGACGACGTTCAGCTGCGCTTCGGCCTCCGCTGCCGAAACGCCCGGGCGCAGATGCGCCTGGAAGGCGCGGAAGCCGCGAACCGACTGCGGATCGTCGCTTCGACTGAGCACGGATGGAACCCAGAGATCCGCGATATTCCATTCGAACCGCGGCGGCATGACGCCGATGACGGTGCGGGCCTCGCCGTTGAGGATCAGCGTGCGCCCGATGACGGCGGGGTCCGCGTTGAACAGCCGGACCCAAGCGCGATGATTCATGACCGCCACAGGCGGCGCGCCGGGCGCCACATCGGCCTCGCCGAATACCCGGCCAAGAAGAGGCGGCACGCCGAGAAACGCGAAGCCGTTCGGCGTCATCCAGCCGATCGCGAGACGTTCCGCACCGGCGTCGCTGACCCAGTGCATCGACTCGATGCTGGTGCCGACGACGTCCTCGAAGACGTTCGTCTGCTCCTGATAATCGAGGAACTCCGCTGCAGGAAAGTACGGACCGCGGAATACGCGTCCCGAGGCATCGTTCAGCACCACGTTGACCATCCGATCCGATCGCGAGTACGGAAACGGATCGAGCACGACGTTGCGGAGAACGCTGTAGATGACCGTCACCGCGCCGATGCCGAGCGCGAGCGTCGTGATCGCAACGGCCGTGAACCCCGGGGTCCGCCGCAGCGTGCGGAAGCCGTAGCCCACGTCTCGACGCAGATCCTCCAGCCACAGCCGCAGCACGAAGCGCCTCTGCGCAGACATGACTAGACTCCTGCAGGACCGGTGTGTTGACGAACTCGGCGAGCCGCTTCAGCGCACGGCACTGCTGCTTCAGCGGGCGGCCGCCGCACCTGGAGTAAATGCCTGACCTGCCGGAATGTCAAGCACGCGAGGCGCGTCGACGGGGAATCAGCGTGCGCCCTTCCGGGCCTGTTCGACGGCGTCGAGCAGCGCCTGATCGTCGAAAGGCTTCGTGAGGAAATCGAAGGCGCCCGCCTTCATCGCGCGCACCGCCATCGGAATGTCGCCGTGCCCTGTGATGAAGATGACCGGCGCCGTCGTCGTCGTCCTGCGCAGTGCGTCGAACAGATCGAGCCCGTTGCATTCGGGCATGCGCACGTCGATGATGAGACACGAGGGAAGGTCGTCCTGCATCGCCGCGAGCACCTCGCGCGCAGACCCGAACGTCCGGACGCAATATCCGGCCGTGCGCAGCAGCCGATCGACGGCCCGTCGCACCGGCGCGTCATCGTCCACGACGAAGATCTCGTTGGTCATCAGCGCGTCCTTGCGGTCGCGGGGAGCAGAAACTCGAACACCGCTCCGCCCAGCGGGTGGTTGGCTGCGCGAATCGATCCCCCGTGTGCGTCGAGGATCGATCGCACGATCGAGAGGCCCATGCCCATGCCGGTCGCCTTCGTAGTGTAGAACGGTTCGAAGATCACCTCTTCGGTGCCTGCGCGGAAGCCCGGCCCCGAGTCATGCACCGACACCAGAATTCGCTCGGCGTCCGCCTCGCGACATTCGACGCTGATGCGGCGCGAGCGGTCGCGACGGCCGTTCAGCGCTTCCATCGCGTTGTGCAGCAGGTTCAGCATCACCTGCTGGAGCTGGACGCGGTCCGCGCGCGCGTAGAGCGGATCGTGATCGGCGTCGACGGACACCGCAATATTCCTGATGATCGCTTCGCTGCTCGCCAGATCGACCACGTCACGGATTGCCGAGACGACGTTGACCTTCGCCATCTCGAACTCCCCTTTGCGCAGGAACGCGCGTAGACGCTGGATGACGTCGCTCGCCCGCCGATCGTCGTTGACGATGTCGACGAGGATTGCGCGGATCTCGGCGACATCCGGACACGAGGAGTCGAGGATGCGGACCCCCGTCTGCGCGTTGGTCATGATCGCCGCCAGCGGCTGATTGAGCTGGTGTGCGAGCGATGCGGTCATCTCGCCGACCGTCGACACGCGCGATACGTGGGCCAGCTCCTGGCGGCTGCGCAGCGCCTCCAACTCCGCGCGGCGGAGCTCCGTGATGTCGGTGAGGGTGATGACGGCGCCGCCATCTGTCCGGTTCAGCGGGACTGCGGCGAGTGACCACCACTGAATTCTGGTTCCCGTCTCCGTGCGGTGCTCGACGATCAGTCGATCGCGGGAGCCGCCGAGGACGGAGCACACCGCCACGACGACCTTCGCGGCCAGCCGATCCCCTCGCTCGAAGGACATCCAGCAGTTCGCGATCAGGCTGCTGCCGAACTCCGCGCGCATCCAGTCGCGATCGCGCGCGAACTGCTTCCAGCGATCGTTCATCTGCAGCAGGCAGCCGCCGCGGTCCAGCACCGCGACGCCGCTGGTGAGCGACTGCAGGATCGCGGACTTCATGAGCTCGCTCGCCCGAAGCGCGTCTTCCGACTGCTTGCGCCGTAGCGCGCTGGCGAGAACTTCACCCACGAGCTGCGTGTTCGCGACCAGTTCGCGGGACCACTGGCAGGCGTCGATCGATCCGAACGCCACCGCGCCAATGACATCTCCTTCGCCGATGAGCGGAACCGCCCCACCGCTCCTGCAGAGCGGAGGCTCGAGGGGCGACTCCAGTGCGTTCTCCACGCTGGCATTCGCGTCTGCGATGAACACAGGCTCCTGCGATTGGACGCTTCGATGCGCCCATCGCATGTGATCCGCCAGGGTGCCGACGGTGCCGGTACGCCTGTCGCCCCACACGTAGAGAGGAATGAGCGAGCTTCGGTCTTCGGCTGCAAACACCGTCAGGCAATCGAGGCCCAGCACGCGGCCAATGCGCCCGAGCCATGGCTCGAACGCGCCGATCACCTCGTTGCCCGGCAGCTGGACGAGCGCGGCCGACAGACGCGACAGCAGTCCCTCGAACTGCAGACGCGTGCGCACCGCGAGTTGCGTCTGCCGCCGCTCCTCGATGAGAGTGGCGAGGCACAGCAGCGCCGCGGCGACGACGATCAGCGAAAGCGTCAGCGCCATGACGGTCGTGGCCGCCGGAACGCCCGCGAACGGGCCGACACCGTGGACGACGGTCCATGCGCTCAGAACGCTCGTCGTGAAGACGGTCAACCCGGTGCCGGTCGGCCCGAAGCGCACCGCTGCCCAGAGCAGGAACGGCAGCTGCAGCGCGAGCGGCATCTGCGTCGACATCGCGCCGAGCGATGGAATTCCGCTGAACGAGCCGCTGAACGCCAGCCATCCCGTGGCGCAGACACCGGACGCGAGGACGGTCCCCTCGATGAACCGGCCTCGGGCACCGCGGCGCCAGCGCACGACCGTGAGGACGGCCCCGATCACCGCCGGCACGACCGTCAACTCCGCCAGCGTGTTGCTGAGCAGCCTCGTCTGCCACACGCGCCAGTACGGCTCGCCGCGGAACCACATCACCGCTGCCGCATCACCGAACGACGACAGGACCGGCGCGACCAGCACTGCCGCGACGAAGAAGACCATCAGGCGCCGCAGCGTATCCAACTGTGAGGGCTCGTCGCTCAGGTAGTGCATGAGACCAGCCGCGATCACCGCCTCGCTGCAATTGGTCAGGAACAGCCCGACGATCATCGGCAATGGAAAATCCGTGTGCATCTGGATGAGGAGATGCACGGGGAGGACCGACAACAGGATCAGCGGCCAACGACGCGGCGACACCAGGACGAGGACGGCCGTCAGCGCGGCGTTGGGAGGCCACAACACCGACGTGGTCGCGGGAAGCAGGCGCAACTGGAATCCCACGAGCGACGCGACGTAGTAGCCCGCGCATGCGCCGAGCGCGATTGCGGGCAGCGGCACGCAGTCTCGCGCAGGTGAACGCAGGCGCTCGTCGAGCCGTTCCGCCGTGTGCAGCGGCTCAAGCAGGGCCGAGGAGCCCCGGATCGGCGTCACGTCAACGTTCATGAGAGTGTGACTGCTACCGTCGGTCCCGACTACGGCGAGAGCCATACCCCGATCAAACCGATCGCGATCGTAACGATCAGTCGAAGGAGCGGCGCGCGGCCGTTCGATACCCGCTCTGGCACCATCACTGGAACTCCCGGAGGCGGCCGATCTGCTGCGGCGTTCGCCCGAGCCGCTCCGCGACACGAAGCTGCTGAAAAACGGGCGCACGGCTGGCCAGCATCTCCGCGTGGAGCGGATGGAGGAACCGATAGGTTGCGACGTCGGGCCGCGAGGCCCGCCGTCCTGATCCCCGGCGCGCCACGAAGCCCCGGCCTTGGAGCGACTCGAGACGACGCGCGACGACGGCAGCACTCTCGAAACCGGCCGCAATGGCGACATCGTCGGGCGTGAACTCCGTTCCGACGACGGCCGCCGCCTCGAGCAGCGCCCGATCATCGGGCCCGAGATGGTCGAACTGCCAGTAGAGGATGTCGAGGATGGGCTCCGGCAGCGACGCTTCGAGCGTTCGCGGTGAGTACCGCGATCGCCAGCCTCCGGCCTCGTGCACGAAGTAATCGCGATCGACGAGCGCGTCGGTGGCGGACACGAGCGCGAGCGGGTTGCCCGCGGTCAGGCGATGGAGGACGGGAGCAATGGCGACAATCGTATCGCTCTGAAACCGCTCCGCGAGGTAGGTGCGCACGTGCTCCTGTGACAGGGGCGCGAGACGAATGGACAGGCAGCGCCCGGCCGGCGTCATCTCCGCCGTGAGATTCCGCAGTGCCGCCGCCGCGATGGTCGATTCGAACGGCGCGCAGGTCGCAATGATCAGCGTCCGGAGCGGCGCGCGACGGCGCGAGAGGCCGCGCAGCAGCTCGATCGTGTCCAGGTTTCCCCAGTGCAGATCCTCGAGCACGAGGACGGTCGTTGCTTCGGAGGCGAGCACCTCCAAGAAGTCGCTCAGCTCACGAATCGAGCGCCAGGCATCCGGCGGCGGCGCGTCGGCGGCGGCGATCTCGGATCCGCGGTGCGGCAGCATCTGCAGCCAGCCGGGAGCAGTGCGCCGAAGCAGCGCAGGGATCGTGTTGGGCAGCTGCCGTGCGAGATGATCGAGCGCGTCGATCACAGCCGAGTAGGGCTCGGGACGGCCCGCGTGCTTCAGACACTGCCCGTAGCACACGTGGACAGACGGCGTTGAACGGATACGTTGCAGGAAGGCATCGCACAGCGCGGTCTTCCCGATGCCGCGCTCCCCTTCGATGACGGCCAGCTGGCACAGCGACGCGTCCGCCAACGCGTCCGCGAGCCTCACCAGATCGTCTTCATGATTCACGAACACGGACGGTCCGCGGCCGTCGCGCTCGTCGGCAATCGGGAGCGGCGCGTCGGAGACGGGCGCGATGAAGGTGTACCCGCGCCCGGGATCCGTTCTGATGAGGTACGGGGCCTGCGAATCATCGCCGAGCGCCCGACGCAGCTCGCGGACGAGCACCTTTATGTTGTCGGGCTGCACGTGAGCATCGGGCCAGACGGAGGTCAGAATTGCCTCGTGTGACACCGTCGTGCCCGCGCTCTCGATGAGGCACCGGAGCACGCTCGCCGCCTTGCGCGTGATCTCGACGGGTGTCGAGCCGCGCGAAATGGTGCCACGCTGCTCGTCGAAACGATACGACAGAAAGTACTTCACGAAGCCCGACACTATAGAGCCGCGAAGTATCGCGGTTCCATAGGACCTAGGGCACGACGGATGGGACTTTGGTCCAATGCCGGCGCGGGGCGCAGCTACCCGCCGGCTCGCGAGGATGCGGCGGAGACCGACAACCGATCCGCCATTCGAACCAAATCGGCCACGGAGCTGGCGAGCATCTTGTGCATCACTTGAGCGCGCTGCGCTTTGACGGTCTTCTCGGACGTGCCCAGCGCCGACGCGATCTGCTTGTTGAGTCGTCCGGTGACAACGAGGCTCATGACCTGCTGCTCGCGCGGAGTCAACGTCGCATAGCGCTCCCGCAGCTCGCGCAACTCGCCCAGCTCCGCCCGGCGCTGTTGATCGCGTATCAGCGCCTCGTGGACCGCATCGAGCAGCGCCTGATCGTCAAATGGCTTGGTGAAGACTTGCAGCGCCCCCGCCCGCATCGCCCGAACCGCCACCGCGACGTCGGCATGCGCGGTGACGAAGATGATGGGTAGCTCGTACCCGGCCTCGAGGAGCTGACGCTGCAGCTCGAGCCCGCTCGAGCCTGGCATGCGGATGTCGAGAATCAGGCAGCCGGGACGCAGCGGATCGACCTCGCGGCGGAAATCCTCGGCGCTGCCGAATGTCTGGGCGGTCAATCCGACAGACGCCAGCAGCCGCGAGACCGCGGTGCGCAGTGGAGCGTCGTCGTCAACCACGAAGACGGTTGGGAGATTCATGCGCGCGCGTTCCGAAGACCTTCCGATTGAAGGCCAAGCGGATTTTAGCATCGCGGTGTGACTATTGGCGCAGCATGCGCCGGCCGGCCGCCAGCTCGCGCTTCTTCTCCGGCGTCATCTTCGGAAACGCGAGATCGAGCTGGTCGAGCGCGTCGATGACCGCGGCCGAGATGACCCAGCGCGCGAACCATTTCTTGTTCGAGGGCACGACGATCCACGGCGCGTGAGGAGTCGCTGTATGACGAACGGCGTCCTCGTACGCCCTCTGATAGTCCTTCCAGTGCTGCTGCTCGCGCACGTCGCCCACCGAGAACTTCCAGTACTTCTTCGGTTCGTCCAGCCGCTTCTCGAACCTGCGCGTCTGCTCCTTCTTCGAGATGTGCAGGAAGAACTTGCGTATCACGTATCCATTGCGGGAAAGATAGCGTTCAAAGGCATTGATGTCCTCGAAGCGTTCCTTCCAGATGTGGCGCGTCACGAGCGCCTGCGGCAGCTGCTGCGCCTCCAGGATCTCGGGGTGAACACGGACGACGAGCACCTCTTCATAGTACGAGCGGTTGAAAATGCCGATGCGCCCGCGCTCGGGCAGCCGGATGTTGCTGCGCCACATGAAATCGTGATCGCGCTCCTCTACTGACGGCTGCTTGAACGAATACACCTGGCATCCTTGCGGATTTACGCCGGACATCACGTGCTCGATCGCGCCGTCCTTGCCCGCCGCGTCCATTGCCTGGAACAGGAGCAGCACGCCCCATCGATCCTGCGCGTAGAGCTTTTCCTGCAGGTCCCGAAGACGAGTCACACCTTCCTGCAGGATTCGTCCGGCGGCGTCCTTGTCCGGATGGAACCCGCCGGTGTCGCCTGGATTGATGTCCTTCAGATGGAAGCGGGAGCCGTTCTCGACAAGGTAGGGTTCGATCAGCTTCCTGAGTCGATTCTTCGCCATCGATGTCTCAAGCAGTCTGTGCCGTCGGAGGGACGGCCGTCGCGACGCGGACATTGTAGAGCGGCGTCAGCTCCCGGATCACGCCGACCCACGCGAGCGTGAGGACGACGCGCAGCGCGCCGAACGACGGAACCGTGAACGACAGCACGCGCCCCGGCGTAGACGATGCCCGCGTGGAGCACATCCCTT
This sequence comes from Acidobacteriota bacterium, assembly GCA_046733875.1. Taxonomy (GTDB): domain Bacteria; phylum Acidobacteriota; class Vicinamibacteria; order Vicinamibacterales; family 2-12-FULL-66-21; genus JBKPQB01. The sequence continues at coordinate 2,076 of JBKPQB010000081.1, read as the reverse complement.
TAGGACCAGTCGTGGTTTTCAACGTCAGAATGTCCAGCGAAGCGACGGCGTCACGCCGTAATCGTTCTTCGTCAGCGTCGCCTCCGGAGGCCTGCTGTCGAAGCTGTCGAAGCCGCTCAGGCCCGCGAAGAAGTTGTGGAAGACTTCTACCCATAGCGACACGTTGAGTTCCCCGCGTACGCGCCCGATGTCGGTCACGCTTGGAACCAGCGCGAACGTGATCGTGTTATCGATTTTCGGCGATCGCCGTCGGAACCCGCCGTACCGAACGAAGCTGTACGCCTCGAGATTGGTCTGTGCCTCGACCGCTTCGAAGCGCTCCTTCGTGAGGAGCAGTCCTCCGAGCACGATGAGCGACTGGCGGTTCGACTCGATGATGTGGCGCCCGAGGCCGGCGCCCGCTCCGACACGCAGGTTCAGGCCGAGCTCCTCATCCTGCTGCAACTCGACCAGCGCAGCGTAGTACCAGCGGCCCGTGAGAAAGCGCCCGGACTGCACACTCAGGTAATTCCGGCTCGTGTCCGAGACGCCTTCCTGACTTGTGAACGTCGACGAGGCCGTCGCCAGGTGAAACCACCGCAGCCCGCTGTACTGCGCGTTGCCGCTCAGCGACCATTGCTTCTGACTGTTGGCGCGCGCGACGTTGAACTGCAGCTCGAGCGAGCCGTCGATCCGGGCGAGCACGGCCCTGCGATCCGCGCGAATCGTCACGACGTCCGGCATACGAAGGTGGTCGGCCGCCGGCCCGCCCACCTGCAAGATGCCCGCGGAGGGTGATCGCAGCGTGCCGGCGTACCGATCGCCGGAGCTCGTCTCCACGACGAAGCGGTGCACGCTGCTCAACTCGACGACATCGAGCCAGACGATCGAGATCGTGCTGATCGAATCGGTCTCGACCTCGAGATAGCCGTAGCGCAGATTCTTGATCTCGCACGTGAGGCGATCACCGTTCTTCAGAGCCACCACATCCGTCCGCGCGGCCGCACACGGCACGGCAACGAGGCAGACGATGATGGTGACTATGGCGAGGCGGCGCACGCTCGCGACTGGAATCCGCACCGGGCTCCTACACCAGCGGCATCACTGGTGAAAGAAGACGAGCGCAAGCGCCACGATCCCGAGCATCGAGACGACGGCGGCCACGGCTCCCGCCGTCGAACGCGGCAGCTCGCCGTACTCGAGTTCGAGCGCCTCCAGATCCTGGCGGTGCTGGATCGTGGCAAGCGTCAGGGAGCTAACGCCCAACCCGATCATCACCAGCGCAAACCCGCGCGGACCGAAGCGCCCGTGGCCGGCACCCGGCTGGCTCTCCCGAAGGTATTGAAAGAATTTGTAGATCGTGAAGCCCAACGAGATCAGCGAGGCCGCCGTCCGGACCCAGGCCATCAGGGCACGTTCGTGGGCGAGGCGCGTGCGCTGGAGCGCGAGCGTCATGCGTGGATCCGACGGGGTCGCGGGTGTCGCCGGCATGGCAGTTCGGTATCCGTCCCGGCCGGTGCAAGAAACCTGCTGACGTGGTTTACGGGCGACGACAGCTCGGCTGCTTCGACTCGGCGTGGGATCCGCGATAAATCGTGGCCCGCCGCGGCTCACGGTCTGAGAACATAGGCGGGCGCGCGTGAGGGTGTGGCATGCACGTTGTGACATGCGGCGACATGCCGATCGCACGCCGCGGGTCGATGCTCCTTGTCTGCGCGGCCGTCCTGATGCCAGCCGCCGCCCGCGCGCAATCGGGAGAACGCCTCTCCGACAAGGACGTGAAGGAGATCATCGAAGCGGTCGATCACTCGCGCGATCGGTTCGAAGATCAACTCGACGGCAAGATCAAGGGATCGACGCTCCGCGGGCCGCGCGGCGAGGTTCGCGTAGAGGACTACCTGCAGGACTTTCAGGACAACGTCAAGAAGCTCGAGGATCGATTCACCAAGAGCTACTCGGCGAGCGCAGAAGCGACGACAGTGCTGCGGCAAGCGTCGGCCATCCATGCTTACCTGAAGGCCCAGCCTGGCGAGATCAAGGGCGGCAGCGAATGGGATCGCCTGGCGATCGATCTCGGCCGCATGGCGGACGCCTACG
>JBKPQB010000080.1:0-49831 GCA_046733875.1 Acidobacteriota bacterium | reverse complement strand
CGAACGTGCGGCATCGACTCGGTAATGAGACGAAGACCGGTATCCAGGACCTCGCGAGTGACCATGCGTTTGCCGGAAAACTTATCGCCGCCGGGTGCGCGCCGCTCGCTCGAACCGCACGCAAGTAATTGGATGGTAAGGTCTTATTGAAGCCGTGTAACGGTGCAATGTTATCACGCCGAAAGCCTGACGTGCAACCGCGCCTCCACGCGGCCGGCGGCCGGACTGACGGGGAAGTACAATAAGGATCCACTTCTTCAGGGATCGACTGGTCATGTCAACCGAACGCCGGCACGATATCGCGGAGCTGGAAGTTTCCGAGCTCGAGGATGCCGTCGCGGCACTCGGCTGGCCACGATTTCACGCCCGACAGCTGTTCCGTTGGATCTACAAGCGCGGTGTCACCGATTTTGGTGAGATGACCGATCTTGGACGCAATCTGCGCTCAGGTCTTTCGGCCGCATTCCGGATCGTGACGCCCGATGTCGTGCGGCGTGAGACGTCATCCGACGGCACGACGAAATTCCTCCTGCGCCTCGAAGATGGGCAGCTGATCGAGTCGGTTTTCATCCCCGACACGCCTGCAAACACATTCTGCGTCTCCACACAGGTCGGGTGCGCGATGCGCTGCGGGTTCTGCCTCACGGGCAAGATGGGCATCGTGCGCAACCTCACTGCCGGTGAGATTGCCGGGCAGGTCCGTGTGCTGGCGCGCGAGCTTCACATGCTCGACGCGCGCTTCAACATCGTCCTGATGGGGATGGGCGAGCCGCTCCACAACTATGACGCGACGATGAAAGCGCTTCGGATTGTGGCGGACGAACACGGTCTGGCGGTCAGTCCTCGCCGCATCACGCTGTCGACGGTCGGTGTGCTGCCGGCGCTCGAGCGCCTGGCGACCGAACCGCTGATGCCAAACCTCGCGATTTCGCTTCACGCCACGACCGAGGAGCAGCGCGACGCGCTCGTGCCAGTCAACCGAAAGTACGGACTCGAGGAGCTGCTGAACGCCTGCCGGCGGTTCCCGGTGAAGCGGCGCGCACGGATCACGTTCGAGTACGTGATGCTTGCGGGGGTGAATGACACGGACGAAGATGCGCGCCGGCTGGTGCGGCTCCTCAACGGCATTCGCGCCAAGGTGAATTTACTGCCGCTGAATGAAGCGGCCGGAATACCGTATCAGCGTCCGTCCGATCCGCGCGTGAACCGCTTCGCGCAAATTCTCGCGGAGCGCGGGGTCGCCGTTTCCGTCCGGAAGTCTCGCGGCCGTGACATCCGCGCCGCGTGCGGGCAGTTGATTACGGAGTCGACGCGTCAGAAGTCGGCGGGGCAGGTGCTCGCGACACTCATATCATCTTCCGCCTGAAGGCGGAAGCCACCACAAATTTAGGCCCACAGATGTAGGGCACATCTTTGTAGGGCACACCTTGAGGTGTGCGTCACTGAACGACCGTCGCGAAATCCGGGCGATGCAGGCGCACATTCACGCGAGTGTTTCTCGGTAGACCCGGATCGATCCTCACCTTCAGATAGTTGTCTGTCACGACGAGCGTGCCGTCCTCGAGCGTGAGGCCTGGCCGGACCGTGTGGAGCTGCGCGTCGCGGAAGCGGCGCGTCAGTTCGGCGCCGATTGCGCGCAAGCGTGCTGCCCGCTCGCGGACGACGATCCCACTCACCTTGCTCCCAATCCGCGACGCGACCGTTCCGGGGCGATCGGAATACGGAAAGACGTGGAGATGTGTGAGCGGCGACGAGGTCAGGTAGGATTCGTTCGCGGCGAAGTCCTCGTCCGTCTCTCCCGGAAAACCGGCAATCAAGTCGGAGCCGATCGATGCATGCGGCAACCGCGCGCGAATACCGTCGACGAGGCCACGGTAGGCCTGGAGCGTGTACGGCCGCCGCATGGCCTCCAGCATGCGATCGCTCGCGTGCTGCAGCGGCAGGTGGAAGTGCGGCAGGAGCCGCTCGCTCCGCGAGACGAGGTCGACGATTGGCGGCGTGCAGTCCATCGGCTCGAGAGAGCTGATACGGAATCGCACATCGCGGTCGACTCGTTCGAGTGCGATCAGCAGGTCCAGCAGCGACGTCGACGGCGCCAGATCGCGGCCGTACGATCCAAGGTGCACGCCAGTGAGCGCGATTTCCTTGAAGCCGGCGTCCGTGACTCGCTCGACCTCGCTTATAACGATCGTCACCGGCACGCTGCGCGACGCTCCGCGCGTCGAAGGAATAATGCAGTAGCTGCAGTGTTCCTCACACCCGGTCTGGACCCGCAGCGTATATGCCGTGCGACCCGCCACACCTGGTTCGATTGGTCTTCCGCAGGGACCGTTGCTTCTGTCCGCGGAACTGATGCTCCGCGCTACGAGACCATCTTCATCTGAAGCGCGCGGTCCGTCGTCCTCCGTAACGCGCAACTTTAGCTGCGCGTGCCTGGCGACGAACTCGAGCTTCTCGTCGTTGCGGACGACTCGAACGACGCCTGGAAGCGCCGCCACTTCCTCCGAACAGCGTGTCGCATAACAGCCGGTCGCGATGACCTGGGCGTGCGGATTCTCGCGCGCGATACGACGGACTGTCTGCCTTGCGCCCTGGTCAGCCGATGCGGTGACAGAGCAGGTGTTGACGATGACGAGATCGGCGGATGCACTCGGCGCTTCGACGGCACCGCTCGCGCGGAGATCCTCTTCGAGGCGAAGCGAGTCCGCCTGATTGACACGGCAGCCGAACGTGATGATCGCGTACTTCACTGCCACGGCCAACGGCTGCGGCGATCTTGTCACTGCCTGGCGATCTTGGCGGCCGCAGCCTCGACCTTCTCGGCGAGCTTTTTCTTGTAATCCATCAGCTTGGCCGCCATGGCCCGATCTCCGACGCCGATGATCTGCGCCGCCAGCACGCCTGCGTTCGTCGCGCCGGGCTTTCCAATCGACACGGTTGCCACCGGCACCCCCGGCGGCATCTGTACTGTGGACAGCAACGCGTCGAGCCCCTTGAGCGCGGAGGAATCGATCGGAACGCCGATGACCGGGAGCGTGGAATGCGCCGCAACCACTCCGGCAAGGTGCGCGGCCGCGCCGGCCCCGACAATGAAGATTTTGACGCCGCGGCCAGGCGCGTCGGCCACGAGGCGCATGACGCGCTCCGGCGAACGGTGCGCCGAGGCGACCGTCATCTCGTTCGCGACGCCGAACTCGTTCAACACGTCGACCGCCGCCTGCATGACGGGCGCGTCGGAATCGGAACCCATGAGAATCATCACTTCAGGCATTTTTAACGGGGGGCATCGCCCCGCCGGCCTCCCCATCGCGGTCGCTCGCGGTGACCCCATGGCCCCGCTCCGCTCCGGCGAGCGCGCTCGCGCGCGCAAGCACTTTCGAACCAATGTCAGTACGGTACTGCATTCCCTCGAATGAGATTCGGCTCACCGCGTCGTAGGCTCGCGCGCGCGCCTCGGAGTAGTCGCGTCCCGTCCCGACTACCGTGAGCACGCGTCCGCCCGCTGTGACGATGCAATTGTCCTTCAGCGCGGTCCCCGCATGAAAGATCGCAGCGCCCTCGACGCGTGCCGCTTCATCGAGGCCGTTGATCGGCATGCCGGACGTGGTCGATCCCGGGTACCCCGCTGACGCGAGCACGACGCCCACGGTCGCGCCCCGCCGCAGCGCCACACGATCGCTCCGCAGGTTGCCGTCCGCCGCGGAATCGAGCAGCGGCAGCAGATCCCCATCGATCAGCGGCATCACGGCTTGCGCCTCCGGATCTCCGAAGCGGACGTTGAATTCGATCACTCTGGGCCCGTTGCACGTCAGCATCAGGCCGGCGTAGAGGAACCCGCGGTACTCAGTACCTTCGGCGCGCATGCCCCGCAGGACTGGATTCACGATCGTGCCCATGATCTCGCCGCTCAGCGCGGCATCGACGAGTGGGCTGGGCGCGAAAGCGCCCATCCCGCCGGTGTTCGGACCGCGATCGTCATCGAAGATGCGCTTGTGATCCTGTGCGGACGTCACCGGGACCGCGCGCGTGCCGTCGCAGATTGCAAAGAACGAGACCTCGGGTCCCGTCAGACACTCTTCAATCACGACGCGCGAACCGGCGGCTCCGAACTGGCGCTCGTCCATCGCCGCCGCGATTGCCTGCTCCGCTTCCGCGCGATCCCCGGCAACGACCACGCCCTTCCCCGCTGCGAGCCCATCGGCCTTCACCACGACGGGAAATCCCAATTCGCCGGACGCGATGAGCGCGCGCGCATCACGCGATGCAGAGCACACGCGATAACGCGCCGTCGGAATGCCGTGCTGCTCCATGAAGCGTTTCGCGAACACCTTGCTGCATTCGAGCTGCGCCGCCGCACGCGGCGGTCCGAAGATGCGCCGACCGCTTTCGTGAAACCGATCGACGACGCCGCAATCGAGCGGCAGCTCGGGTCCGACGATGGTGAGGTCGATCCGTTCGCGCGATGCGAGCGTTGCGAGCGCATCGGGATCCGAGATGTCACACGCGGCAACTCGCACGGTCTGCGCGATCCCTGCATTGCCCGGCACCGACAGCACATCGTCTACGCCGCGCTCGGTTGCCAGCTTCCATGCGAGCGCATGCTCGCGGCCGCCGCTGCCGATGATCATGATCCGCATGTTGCCGTGTAAATGCTGTGTTTACAATAGTTATAGGGTGTTGACGGCAGCTCGTGTTTGGCCCTAGAATCCGCCGCTACCTGTGATAGCCTAGCGTATTCTGACGAACGTCAAGGGCCGTACAGTACGCATCGGAGTCGCCCGCGCGACCGGTGACGCAAGGCCGCGAAGGGGGTGTCAACGAGCTTGGCTGAAGTGAAAGTGCAGGATGGCGAGTCCATCGAAAGCGCGCTTCGCCGATTCAAGCGGAAGGTGCAGCAGGAAGATATCATCAAAGATATCAAGAAGCATTCCTTCTATTTGAAGCCCGGCGATCGGCGCCGCGCCAAGCAGGCGCTGGCGCGCAAGCGCACGCGTAAGAAGCAGCGTCGCGAATCGGATTGATAGATCCGGATGAGTCCTGGCGGGTTCGCGAGGCCCGCTTCACATCCGGCACGCAAGGGGCCGCGGGCCCGGCCCACCACGCCGGGTCCTCGGTAAAACCGCCAGCGCGCGATGGGATCCAATGGGTGAGCGAGAGAGGTAACGATGGAGTTCCAGGACAAGACCCTGACCTGCGTGGACTGTGGGGCCCCGTTCGTATGGACCGCCGGCGAGCAGCTCTTCTTCGCCGACAAGAACTTCAAGAATGAGCCGAAGCGCTGCAAGAGCTGCAAGGCGAAGCGTGCAGCGCGTCCGGCAGGAGGTGCGGCCGTCGGCCGCGAGCGCGTCGAAACCACGACCAACTGCTCGGCCTGCGGCAAAGAAACCACCGTGCCGTTCCGCCCAACCCAGGGTCGTCCGGTGTTCTGCCGCGAGTGTTTCCAGTCGCGGAAATTCGCAGGAGCCGGAGGCGTGTAGTACGATTGTTCTCCGGCCGGCGTGAATCTGAGGCCACGCCCCGGCGTGGCCTTCGTCATTTTGACTCTCCGCCGCTCCTGTGCGGCCGCGCGCAGGCACGATCCGCTGCCCCCCGCACGTGCAGCGTGCGGCTCTGCTGAACCACGTCTCCTGTTTCTGACGTCTCATCTTCTAGCCCGCGCGATTCATACTGGAGTACCGTCTGCATGCGCCGCCACATCCCCTCGTATCTCGGCATTGTCATTGCGCTGCTCGCCGCGGGCTGCGGCGGCGGCAACGGCGGGGGCGCCCAGGGGCAGGCTGGCGGCGGACGTGGAGCCGCCCCCGCGACGCCCGTGACGATCGTCACGCTCGAACAGAAACCGATCGAGCGCACGTCCGATCTCATCGCGACGATTCGCTCGCTGCACTCGACGACGATCCAGCCGCAAGTCGAAGGGCACATCACGAAGATCTTCGTGAAGGCCGGCGATCACGTCCGGGAAGGGGCCCCGCTCGTGCAGATCGATCCGGAGCGCCAGGCCGCGACGGTTCGTTCGTCCGAGTCGACGCGCGCAGCGCGTGTCGCCGACGTCGAGTACTGGAAGGGACAAGTCGCCCGCCTGAAGACGCTGCTCGATGCGGGCGCGATCAGCCGCAACGAATTCGATCAGGCGCAGCACAGCCTCGAAACCGCGGAGGCGAACCTGGCCGCGCTCGACGCGCAGGTGCGTGAGGGGCAGGTCCAGCTCCACTATTACCGAGTCACTGCACCCACCAACGGCGTCGTCGGCGACATTGCGGTACGGGAAGGCGATCGGGTCACCACGTCGACGGAGATCACGACGATCGACGATCGATCCGGGCTCGAAGCTTATATCCAGGTCCCGCTCGATCGGACGACGGACCTGCGTCTCGGCCTCCCCGTACAGATCCTTAATTCGGACGGCAAGGTGATCGCGACCAATCCCATCACGTTCATTGCTCCGCGCGTGGACGACGCCACGCAGACGATCCTCGCGAAAGCGCTCCTGCGGGATGCACCGCCAGGCATGCGTGTGCAGCAGTTCGTCCGCACCCGCATCGTCTGGCGCACGGAGCCCGGCCTGACGATTCCCGTCGTTTCCGTGCTGAGAATCGGCGGCCAGTTCTTCTGCTATCTCGCCGAAGCCGGCGAGCAGGGACTCGTCGCGCGCCAGCACCCCATCCAGGTTGGCGAAGTCGTCGGCAACGATTACGTCGTGACGAGCGGGTTGAAGGCGGGCGACAAGATCATCACCTCCGGCGTGCAGAAGATCGGCGACGGCGCGCCGGTCAGGGCTCAGTAGATGTTCGTCAACACCTTCATCCAGCGTCCCATCCTTGCATCGGTGTGCTCCCTCGTTCTGATCCTCGCGGGCCTGCTCGCGATCCCGACGATGCCGATCGCGCAGTACCCGTCGCTGGCGCCGCCCAACGTCAACGTGACGGCGATCTACACGGGCGCGAACGCTCAGGAGGTTGAGACCGCTGTCACGACGCCGCTCGAGCAGGCGATCAACGGTGTCGAGGGGATGCTCTACATGACGTCCTCGAGCACGAACAGCGGCGTCTCGACAATCACGGTGACGTTCGACGTCACGCGCGATCAGGACCTCGCAGCCGTCGACGTGCAGAACCGCGTGAATCAGGCGCTCGGGCGGCTGCCGGCCGAAGTCCGCACGCTCGGCGTGACGGTGCAGAAGCAGTCGACGGGATTCATTGCGGCAGTGGGCGTGTACTCGGAGAACAACCGGTACGACTCGCTGTTCATGAGCAACTACCTCGACGTCTACGTCAGGGATGCGCTCAAACGCATTCCCGGCATCGGCGACGTGATCATCTTCGGCGAGCGCAAGTACTCCATGCGGTTGTGGCTGGATCCCGATCGCATGGCCGCGCGCCAGATCACCGCCAACGACGTGGTTATGGCGCTGAGGCAGCAGAACGTGCAGGTCGCAGCCGGCAGCCTCGGACAGGCGCCGGCACCTTCCGGCCAGATGTACCAGCTCAGCGTCCGCGCGGTCGGCCGCCTCGAGGAAGCGTCGGAGTTCGACAACATCATTCTGAAGGCAGGCGACCAGAAGACTGGGGCCGGGGGCGCGCTCGTGCGGCTGCGAGACGTCGGCCACGCCGAGCTCGGCGCCGAAACGTATTCGTCAGAGCTGCGCTTCCAGGGGCTCGAGGGCGTCGGCCTCGGCGTCATCCAGCTTCCGACGGCGAACGCGCTCGACGTTTACGAGGCGATGGTGCAGGAGCTGGATCGTCTCTCCAAGCAGTTCCCGCCCGGCATGAAGTATCAGATCGCCTTCAACACGACAGACGTCGTCCAGGAATCGATCCGCGAGGTCCTGAAGACGCTGGCCGAAGCGATCGGGCTCGTCGTGCTCGTCATCTTCATCTTCCTGCAGACCTGGCGGAGCACGATCATCCCGACGATCACGATTCCCGTGTCGCTCGTCGGCGCGTTCGCGTTCACCAAGCTGATGGGGTTCTCCATCAACACGCTGACGCTCTTCGGGATCATCCTCGCCACCGGCATCGTCGTCGACGATGCCATCGTCGTGATTGAGAATATCGAGCGGCACATCCAGGAATTCAGGGTGCCCGCTCGAAAGGCCGCCGTCGACGCGATGGGCGAGGTGCTGAGCGCCGTCATCGCGACCGCGCTCGTCCTGATCGCGGTCTTCGTGCCGGTTGCGTTCTTCCCGGGCACCACGGGCCGGCTGTACGCGCAGTTCTCGATGACGATTGCGTTTGCCGTGGCCTTGTCGGCGTTCAACGCGGTCACGCTGACGCCCGCGCTGTCTGCGCTGCTGCTCGATCGCGAGAGCCACGGAAAGGGGCGCTTCTTCACCTTCTTCGAGCGGGGCATCACCCGCGGGACGCACGAGTACGTCCGGGGGCTGCGCACGGCGATGCGCGGACGCTGGGCAGTCGTGCTCGTGTTCTTCGTCGCGCTCGGCGCGACGTATTGGATCTACCGCACCGTCCCGCAGTCGTTCGTCCCAGAAGAGGATCAGGGGTACTTCATCGTCCAGATTCAGGCTCCTGCGGGCGCCTCGCTCGAGTACACGGGTAACGTCGCGCAGCAGGCCGAGCAGATCATCATGAAGGACCCGGACGTCCTCGCGCTGTTCTCCGTCATGGGGTTCAGCTTCACCGGCGCGTCCTCGAACACCGGCCTCATGTTCGCTCGGTTGAAGCCGTTCGAGGATCGCAAAGGGGACGCGCATTCATTGCAGGCAATCATCGGACGGATCAGCGGTCCTCTGTTTTCCCTGCCGGGCGCCATCGTTGTCGCGTTCACGCCGCCCGCGATTCCGGGACTGAGCCGTTTCGGGGGGTTCGAGTTCCAGGTGCTCGACCAGACGGGAACGGACATCGGCAGGCTCGCGCAGGCTACGCAGGCGCTCGTCGGCGCGGGTAACCGCTCGCCGCAGCTGCGTGGGCTGTTCAGTCCGTTCACGGCGAACGATCCTCAGCTCCAGGTGACGATCGATCGCCAGCGCGCGCTCGCGCTGGGTCTTCCGCTCGACGAGGTCACCAATGCGCTGCAGGTGTTCCTCGGGTCGCAATACGTGAACGACTTCGAGTTCAACAACCGCGCATATCGCGTCTACGTGCAGGCCGATCAGGAATTCCGATCGAGCCCCCAGGCGCTGAAGGAGCTCTACGCGCGGACGCGGACCGGCACGATGGTACCGCTCGAAGAGGTCGTCTCGATGAAGGAGACGACCTCGCCGACCGTCATCAATCATTTCAATCTGTTTCGATCCGCGACCATCAATGGATCCGCGGCGCCGGGCATCAGCTCGGGTGATGCCCTCAACACGATGGAAACGCTCGCGGAGCGAACGCTTCCGCAAGGCATGGGCTACGCATGGTCCGGCATATCGCTCGAAGAGACCAAGGCCGGCCGGCAGTCGTTCATCATCTTCGGCCTGGCGCTGCTTCTCGTCTATCTCACGCTGGCGGCGCAGTACGAAAGCCTCGTGCTGCCGTTCATCGTGCTGCTCGGTGTGCCGCTCGCCGTCTTTGGCGCGCTCTCCGCGCAATGGCTGCGCGGGCTCGCGAACGACGTGTACTGCCAGGTCGGTCTCGTCATGCTGATCGGTCTCGCCGCCAAGAACGCCATCCTGATCGTCGAGTTCGCCGAACAGCTCAGGCATCACGGCCGGTCGATTGTCGACGCCGCCGTGGAAGCCGCGCGCATCCGGCTCCGACCTATTCTGATGACATCCCTGGCGTTCATCCTAGGCGTGCTGCCGCTCGTCTTCGCCACAGGCGCGGGTCAAGAGGCGCGTCACTCCGTCGGGACGACCGTCGCGGGCGGGATGGTCGTGTCGACCTTTCTCAACATCGTGTTCATCCCGGTGCTGTACGTGGTGATCGAAACGGTGCGGGAGCGGTTTGCTGGCACGCCTCCGATGGTCACCGGGCCGGACGCGTCGCACGGCTAAGGCAGCGCAAACCCCTGAAAAGTTGACACTTTCAGCGATCCCGTAGTACGCTGGCGGGTCTTTCACGTGGAATAGTCAGGGCTGCGGACGAGGAGAGGACGGCAATGCAGATCGACGAACGGGTCGTCGACGGAGTGACGATTCTGGACCTCAAGGGCAAGATGACGCTGGGCGAAGGCGACGAACTGCTCAAGGACAAGATCAACTCCCTGATCCAGCAGGACCGGAAGCAGTTGCTGCTGAACCTCGAAGGCGTGCCCTACATCGACAGCGCGGGCCTCGGCGAGATCGTACGCACTTACACGACCGTCAGCCGGCAGGGCGGCAAGCTGAAGCTGCTGAACCTGACCAAGCGGATTCAGGATCTGCTGGCGATCACGAAGCTGCTGACCGTGTTCGAGACCTACGATACTGAATCGGACGCCCTCAAGAGCTTCCGATAGTCCGCACTTACGGCCCGCCAGGCGGACGACCCGCGCATGGCGCATAGCACGTTACCGAGTTTCGACCAGCAGCGCGCCGACGAGCACCTGGCCCAGTTTCGACCCCTTGGCCGGCCGCTGCCGGTCAATCTCTTCCTGTCCCTGCGCCCCTCGCAGTGGACGAAGAACCTCATCGTTTTCGCGGGCCTGCTGTTCGGCGGTCGCCTGCTGGACGTGCGGGCGGTCGCGCAGGCGTGCGCAGCCTTCGCGATCTTCTGCGTTCTCTCCGGCGTCGTATATCTCGTCAACGACGTCGTCGATCGCGATGCCGATCGACGCCACCCGATCAAGCGCAACAGACCGATCGCGTCAGGCGCGGTGCCGCCCTCGACGGCACTCGCGCTGGCTGCCGCGCTCGCCGTGGCGGCACTGGCAGGAGCATGGGCGCTTCGTCCGCAGTTCGCGCTGGTGTCCGTCGCCTACCTCGCGCTGCTCGCGCTCTATTCCGGTCCGCTGAAGCACGTCGTGATCATCGACGTCCTCACGATCGCGGTCGGCTTCGTGCTGCGCGCGGCGGCGGGCGCGGTCGCAATCAGCGTCCCGATCAGCCACTGGCTGCTGATCCTGACCATCCTCCTCGCACTGTTCCTGGCCTTGAGCAAACGCCGTCACGAGCTGGTACTGCTGGCGAACGACGCGACGCATCACCGTCCGATTCTCGAAGAGTACAGCCCGTACCTCCTGGACCAGATGATCGCCGTGGTCACGGCGTCGACGCTCATCTCCTACGTGATTTACACCGTCAGCCCCGAAACGGTCGAGAAGTTCCAGACCGACTGGCTCGGCCTGACGCTTCCTTTTCCTCTCTACGGCATCTTTCGATACTTGTACCTGGTGCATCAGAAGGAAGGCGGGGGCAGCCCTTCTGACATGCTCCTGAACGACCGCCCGCTGCTGATTTGCGTCGCGCTGTGGGCGGTTGCGGTGGCCGCGATCATCTACGGCGCGGACCTACGAGCGCTGCCTCCCGGATAACGCATGGCCAAATCTACAGTCGCGATCCTTCGAACGTCTCCAGCCACCGTGTTGAAGGACTACCACACGGTGATGAATCTCGCCGGATATCAGCAGGTCGTCGATCGCAGCGCGGACACCGCGCTGAAGGTCAACATCTCGTGGCACTTCTTCTTCCCCGGAAGCTCCACGACGCCGTGGCAGCTCGACGGGGTCGTCCGCGCGATGAAAGCGGACGGGTACGACCCGGCGCTCATTCATGCATGCCACAACCGCACCGTGGTCATCGACGCGCACCTCGGGGAGCGCGAGAACAAGCAGATCAACGTCGTCGAGGCGCACGGGTTGCGCAACATTCACATCTACGAGACCGAGGAGTGGATCAACATCCGCGACGCGGTCGGCGATCTCACGAAGCGCTTCACGTGCCTGAACGACGTGTACCCGAACGGCTTCAGGATTCCGAAGCGCTTCATCGGGGAGAACATCATCCACCTGCCCACCGTGAAGACGCACGTCTTCACGACGACGACCGGCGCGATGAAGAACGCGTTCGGCGGCCTGCTGAACGAGCACCGGCACTGGACCCATCCGGTGATCCACGAAACGCTCGTGGACTTGCTGATGATTCAGAAGAAGATCCATCGCGGCGTCTTTGCGGTGATGGACGGGACGTTCGCGGGCGACGGACCGGGACCGCGCTGCATGATGCCGCACGTGAAGAACATCGTGCTGGCCAGCGCAGACCAGGTGGCCATCGATGCCGTCGCGGCAACGCTCATGGGATTCGATCCCATGAAGATGAAGTACATCCGCATGGCGCACGATCTGGGACTCGGCTGCGGCGATCCGCGCGAAATCGAGATCGTCGGGGATGCATCCGCGGCCGCGGAGAACTGGCATTTCACGGGTCCGTTCCAGAAGATGACGTTCGCGTCGCGGATGCAGCACAAGATCTACTGGGGTCCGATGAAGAAGCCGATCGAATGGTCGCTCAAGACGGTGCTGGCGCCCTGGGCGTACATCGCCAGCGTCATCTATCACGACAGCTTCTGGTACCCGGCAAACGCAAAACGAATGATGCGCGACGTGCTGGACAGCCCATGGGGCCGGCTGTTCCGCAACTGGGAACACGCGACCGCAGGTCCGGACGGCTTCAGCGACGTCGGCAGCGGCGCCCCGGAGATCGCCCTGACGGGCGGACGTGCGCTGGTCCGGTCGCTCGGGATCCTCGGGACGTGCATCGCACAGGCCCCGGAGTTCGGCCGCCGCCGCGCGGGCAGCCGTAGCGCGCAAGTTTCGCCAAAAGTGTAGCGCGCAACTTCAGTTGCGCGGAAGGGCCGCGGAAGACGCGGACCAAGAGATTCGAAGAATGAGTGATTTTCAAATTCGTTCCGACAACGTCGACGTCGAACAGATCATGCGACAGATCCGCTCGCGCATCCGGGAGAAGCGCGGGGTCGACTACACCGAGGAAGAGATCCGGGAGATCGCCAACGTCAAGCTGGAGAAGTTCATCGACCCCAAGGGCGTCCGCTCGGATTTGATCGATCAGTTTCGGAAGGCGCGTGAGGGCTCCGACGTCGCGCGGAATTACGCCTTCGGCGAGACGACGCTGTATGCGTCGAGCCGGCCGATCCTTCAATTCATTCGCCGGGTGCTGAATCCGATTCTGAAGCTGTTCTTCAACCCGAACCCGCTCATCGAGGCGATGCACATCCAGGCGCGCCTGAACGACTCGTACAACCGATCCGAGGCGCTGTGTTACGAGCTCATTCACAACCTCGTGCTCGAAATGACCCGCACGAGCATCGAGGTGAAGAACCTGAAGATGCGGCTCGAATCGGTGGCGAGCCGCCTCGACTTCGATGAGCGCCGCGCGCATGCGCTCGAAGGCGTCGTCCAGTACCGGCCCGGGACGGTGCCGCCGCTGCAGCCGCCGACGGGGCAGAACGATCGCGACGTCGAGGGCAACGAGCGGCGTCTGCGCCGTCGCCGCCGTCGGGGACGTCGCAAGGGATCGTTCGGGCGTGAACAAGGCGGTGCTGCCGGCGCGGCGCCCGAAGGAGCTTCCGGCGAAAGCGCTTCGCAGTCCCACGACGGACCTGACACAGGTGCTGAATTCGCCGAACCGGCGCCCCGTCCGGCGGATCCTGCGCACGAATCGTGAAGCTGGCGGTCGTCGTCCAGCGGTACGGGGCCGACATCAATGGCGGCGCCGAGCTGCACGCGCGTTACATCGCCGAGCGGCTCGCGCGGCACTCCTCGATCGAGGTCGTCACGACGTGCGCGCGCGACTACGTCACGTGGAAGAACGAGCTGTCCGCCGGCCTCGAAACGATCAACGGCATTTCGGTCCGCCGCTTCCCCGTCGCACACGAACGTCACCCGATTGAGTTCGGCCGGCGCTCGGCCCGCGTCTTCGACCGCATGCATTCGATCGCCGATGAGCTCGCGTGGATCGAGAGCGAAGGACCGGCGAGCCCCCGGCTGGTGCGGTATGTCGCACAGGCGGCGCGTGGACTCGACTTCATCCTGCTCTTCAGCTACCGCTATTACCACGCGTGGCATGTGGCGCGGCGGATCCCGCACAAGGCCATCATCGTGCCGACGGCCGAGCGCGATCCCGCCGTGTCGCTCTCGATCTTCGGGCCCGTATTCCGGGGTGTGCGCGCGGTCATGTACAACTCGCCCGAAGAACAGGCGATGATCAACGCCGCCGCCCACAACGATGCGGTGCCCGGGGTGGTCGTGGGCGTGGGATCCGACATTCCAGCGAGCAGCGATGCCTCTCGGTTCAGGGGCGCATTCGGCATCCACCGGCCGTTCGCACTCTACGTCGGCCGCATCGATGAAAACAAGGGATGCGGCGAACTGTTCCGCCACTTCATCCGCTACGCGGCGGCGTTTCCGAGCGGCCTTGATCTGGTGTTGATCGGCAACGCGATCATCGATGTGCCGGCGCATCCGCGAATTCGTCATCTCGGATTTCTGAGCGATCGCGACAAATTCGATGCGCTGGCCGCGTCGGATCTGCTCATCATGCCCTCGTACTACGAGAGTCTCTCGATGGTGGCGCTCGAAGCGTGGGCGCTCGGCCGTCCCGTTCTCGCCAACGGGCGCTGCGATGTCCTGAAGGGACAATGCCTGCGGAGCAACGCCGGTCTTTTCTACGAGAGCTACGAGGAGTTCGTCGAGGCGCTGTACGCGCTCGAATCCAACGGCCCGCTCAACGCGCGTCTCGGCCGCAACGGACGCGAGTACTTCGCGCGCCACTACAGCTGGCCGGTGATCGAACGCAAGTATCTGCAGATGTTCGAACGCCTGCAGCACGCGGCACCAGGGTCGCTCGAACCGATGCCGGGATGGCTTGCACGCCGCAAGCGCGACATTCAGCCGGGCCACGAGATTCTGACGACGATCCCAGCAGGTCCGGTAACGCTGCCGGATGCGGGCGAGCCGCGCGAGTCTGTTCACGAACCGGCCGCAGAGCGGCCGCGGCAGAACGAAGAGCTGCGCGTCACCAGCCGGCCAGGACCGCCGGTCGCCGCCGATCGGACCAGGCGGTACCGTCCAGGCCGCCACCACCACCGGCGTCCCGGCAAGCACGGACGCACGGCATGACCGTACGCGTCCATCAGATCCTCGCGACACTCGGATACGGGGATGCGATCGGACACGAGGTCCTCGGGATCCAGCGCGTTTTGAAGGACGCGGGCTACGAGTCGGAGATCTTCGTGGACACCGCGGACCGCCGCCTCGAGCACCTCACGACCGACTATCACGAGATGGTCGGCTCGATCGCGCCCGACGACGTCATGATCCATCACTTCTCGATCGGCTCGCGCGCGTCGCGTACAGCCTATGCGATGCCGGGGCGCATGGCGCTCGTGTACCACAACATCACGCCGCCCGAGTACTTCGCCGGCGTGCACAAGGAGCTCGTGAAGCTCTGTTTCCACGGACGCCGCGAGCTGACGGGGTACATCAACCGCATCGACCTGGCGCTTGGCGACTCCGAGTACAACCGCCAGGAGCTCGAAGCGCTGGGGTTTCGCGCGACGGCCGTGCTCCCGGTCGTGCCGGACTTCGCGCATCTCGACGTGGCGCCGAACACGACGGCAACGGCGCCGTTCGATGACGGGTGGGCGAACATCCTGTTCGTCGGCCGGGTCATCCCGAACAAGAAGTTCGAGGACGTCATTCGCGCGTTTCACGTCTATCGGACGCGCCACAACCATCGATCCCGTCTGCTGCTCGTCGGGTCCTACAGCGGATTCGAGACCTACTTCGCCATGCTGCAGGGCCTCATCGCGCGGCTGGAGACGCCCGACGTGTTCTTCCTGGGCCATGTCACGAACGAAGAGCTGACCGCCATTTACGACGCCGCCGATCTGTTCCTCTGCGCGTCCGAGCACGAAGGCTTCTGCGTACCGATTATCGAGAGCTTCTACAAGGGCGTGCCCGTGGTCGCCTACGCCGCGACGGCCGTTCCGGCGACGATGGATGGCGGCGGGGTGTTGTACGCCACCAAGGATCCGTTTCACGTCGCCCGCATCATTCAAGCCGTGCTCGACGACGATGAAGTCGCAGCAGCCGTTGTCGCATCGCAAGATGCGGCGCTCGACAGGCTGCGGCGGAAGGACTTCGCGGGAACGCTCCTGCGGCACGTGGAGGCGCTGCGGATGCTCGGTCCGCGGCCCGCCCCGGACGTGCCGTGGGACTTCTGGCCGCACTTCCGGCTCGCGGAGCGGATCGAGGAGCTGCGGCAGTTCCGGCCGGCGGTGTTTCGCGCGCTGCCGACGGAGCCGGGATCCGGGGTTCGGGGATCCGGAAAGCCTGGTGCATCCGCCGCCCGATTCGCGAACGGCGAACTCCGAACCGGGGACTCCGAACCCCGAATTTCGGACCCCGTCCGCCGATGATCATCCACCAGTGGGTCCCGGCAGCGCATCGGGGCGATGCGATTGGCGACAGTGCGCGGCGCGTCCGCGACCTGCTTCGATTGATGGGCCATCAATCGGATCTGTTCGCCCTGACGATCGACGACGATCTGCGCGGCGATGTGCGCCCATTCTCGGATCCTGAGGCGCGCCGCGGCGATGCCACGATCTTCCACTTCGCGCTCCCGTCAGCAATGACCGAAGCCTTCGCGGCACTGCCCGGCAAGCGGATCCTGCAGTATCACAACATCACCCCCGCGTCGTTCTTCGCGCCGTACGATTCGCAGCTGTTCCGGCTCGCGTCGCTCGGACGACGCGAGCTGGGGACGCTCGCCGATCGCGTGGACCTCGCGCTCGGCGACTCGGAGTTCAATCGCTCGGAGCTGGAGGCACTCGGGTTCGCGCGGACAGGCGTGCTGCCGATCGCTGTCAACACGGAACGGATCACGAACGCGCGTTGGTCTCCATCGCTCGACCGGATCCTCGGCGACGGCCTCATCAACATCCTCTTCGTCGGGCGCATTGTTCCCAACAAGCGCATCGAGGATCACATCAGGCTGGCCGAGTTGTACAAGCGCTACATCGACAGCCATTACCGCTTCATCTTCGTCGGCCGCGTCGACGCCGTGCCCGCCTACTACGCACAGATTCGCGCGCTCGTCACGGAGTTCGATAACCTGCCGGAGCGCTTCTGGTTCACGGACGCGGTGCCGGACGCTGATCTGGCGGCGTTCTACCACTGGGCAGACGTCTATGTGTCACTGAGCGAACACGAAGGGTTCTGCGTACCCCTGGTTGAAGCCATGGCTGCGGAGGTTCCGGTCGTCGCATACGCGGCGGGCGCCGTGCCTGAAACGCTCGGCGGCGCCGGACTGATGTTCTCGCCAAAGGATCTGGAGGTCGCCGCCGAACTGCTCGGCAGCGTCGTGTACGATCACGACGTCCGCAGCGGCGTGCTGGAAGGACAGCGCAGGCGTCTACAGGACTTCGCGCCGGCGCGGTTTGAGGCGCGGCTGAGAAGCGTCATCAGTGCAGTTGCGAACGACCGGGACCGAGTGAGCCAGGCGAGCGGAGCGGGCCCTGGGGCCCGCGCGAGCGATCGTGTTGGGGGGGCCGGCGGGGCGGAGCGCCCCGGCCAGGTATGAAAATCGCGTTCATCGTCCAACGCTATGGAACGGAGATCCTCGGCGGCTCCGAGTACCACTGTCGCCTGATCGCCGAGCGGCTCGCGGCGCGCCACCACGTCGAAGTGCTCACGACCTGCGCGCGCGATTACATCTCGTGGAAGAACGAGTACCCGGAGGGCACGGACCGTGTGCGCGGCGTGACTGTCCGCCGTTTTCCAAACGCTCGGACGCGAGACATCAACGCCTTCAACCGCTATTCCGAGTGGATCTTCACGTCGCAGCACACACGCGACGACGAGATGGAGTGGGTTCGCCAGCAGGGCCCCTGGTGTCCAGCGCTGCTCGAACATCTCGAGCGCAACCATCAGCAGTACGACGTTCTCATCTTCTTCACGTATCTATACGCCCCGACGCTGGTCGGCGTCCGGATCGCCCCGCAAAAGAGCATCCTCGTGCCGACCGCCCACGACGAGCCGGCGATCCGGCTGGACGTCTACAAGGAGCTGTTCAGCTCGCCTGCCGGCATCGCGTACAACACCGAGGTCGAACGCCGGTTTCTGACGACGCATTTCTCGATTCGCGCGATCGAGGAGGAGACGATTGGCTGCGGTGTGGAGCTGCCGCACGCCCAGCTCTATCAGCACGAGCGGGACGAGGAGGGGGACGGCGCGCCGGAGGAACCGGTCGCGGATGAGGAGCGTCCGCCAAGCTGGCGCCCGCATCTGGCTGGCCGCGGTGTGCTGTTCAGACGCCGCCACCGGCTTCACGGGCCGATCGCGCTGTACGGCGGACGCATCGATCCTGGAAAGGGCTGCGAGGAGCTGATCGAGTACTTCAGCACGTACGTGCAGGACGGCGGAGAGGCGTCGCTGGTGCTGATGGGCGTGAAGCTCATGCCGCTTCCCGAGGAGCCGTTCATCCGCTTCGCGGGCCTGCTGTCAGACGCCGAGCGCCTGCAGGCGCTCGAAGCCGCGACCGTCGTGGTCGTCCCTTCGCCGTACGAGAGCCTGTCGCTGCTCGCACTGGAGTCGTTTGCGGTAGGGACGCCGATTCTCGCCAACGCGCGAAGCGAGGTCCTGGTCGATCACTGTCAGAAGAGCAATGCGGGGCTGTACTACGCGGACCGGGACGAGTTCGTCGAGTCGCTGAAACTGCTGATCGGGGATCATCGACTGCGCGCGGCGATGGGGCGCAACGGCCGTGCATACGTGCGCAAGTTCTATCGCTGGGACGTGATTCTGTCGAAGTACGAGCGAATGTTCACACGGCTGCGGAGTGGGCGCTGAGTGCAGCGCGGCGCTGAAACGGCCGCCCCACATCACTCCCGATCTGCGGCGACCGCTTCTTCCTCGTCGTCGACATCGGAATCAGGAGCGGGTTGGCCAGGGCGCGTCGATCCGCCGTTCGCGGCCTTCCTCCGCCTCGGACGGATGTCGTGACGCTTGATCATCTCGTTCAGCGTCGTGGGCTTGATGTGCAGCAGCTCCGCGGCGCGCTTCTGCACGCCGCCGGCCGCTTCCAGCGTCGATTCGATGAGCCGTTTCTCGAAATCCGTAATGACATCGCGGAACGAGATCCCTTCCGGCGGGACGACGAACTGCGGGATCTGGAAGCGCTTGCTGCTGCGGACGTGATCGGGCACGAGGTCGGCGTCGATCCGCGATCCTGACGAGAGCACGACGGCGCGTTCGATGACGTTCTCCAGCTCGCGAACGTTCCCCGGCCAGTCGTACTCGTAGAGCAGGTCCAGCGCGTCAGGCGTCAGCTCCAGCCCGTGCTTGTTGTTCTCGGCGCCGTACTTGTCGAAGAAGTGCTGCACGAGGAGCGGAATGTCGTCCTTGCGCTCCCTCAACGCAGGGAGCTGCACGGTAATGACGTGGAGCCGGTAGAAGAGATCCTCCCGGAACCGGCCCTCGTCCATCATGCGGTGCAGGTCGACGTTCGTGGCGGCGATGATCCGGACGTCGACCTTGATGTTCTCGACGCCGCCGAGACGCATGAACTCGCGTTCCTGGATCACGCGCAGCAGCTTGGCCTGCGTGTCGAGCGGGATGTTGCCGATCTCGTCGAAAAAGATCGTCCCCTTGTCGGCGAGCTCGAACAGGCCCTTCTTCGGATAGATCGCGCCGGTGAAGGCTCCCTTGACGTGTCCGAACAGATTCGACTCGAGGAGGTCCGGCGGCAAATTGCCGGAATTGACGGTGATGAACGCGCGGTCGGCCCGCGAGGAGTTCTGGTGCAGCGCGCGCGCGACCAGTTCCTTGCCTGTGCCGCTCTCGCCGTTGATCAGAATCGTCGTCCGGCTTGGTGCCGCCTGGATGATCAGATCGAACACCTGGCGCATGCGCGAGCTGCGGCCGATGATGCCGCCGAAATGGTTGGCATGCGCCTGGAGGTTCTGCCGGAGCGCGCGGTTCTCGGCGACGAGGCGCCGCTGCGATAGCGCGTTGCGGAGCACGACGAGGACTTCGTCGTTCTTGAACGGTTTGGTGATGTAGTCGTATGCGCCGCGCTTCATGGCGGCAATCGCGTTCTCGACGGACGCGAACGCGGTGATCATCAAGACGGGCAGGTCGTCGTCAATCTTCTTGATCTCGTCGAGAGCCGAGATGCCGTCCATGCCGGGCAGCATCACGTCGACGATGGCGGCGTCGAACGGCATCGACCGGAGCAGATCGAGCCCCTCGGGCGCGGTACTGGCGACGCGGACCTGGTAGCCCTCGCGCGTCAGCAGCGCGTCGAGGATCTCCCGCATGATCTCCTCGTCGTCGATGACCAGAATCGTACCAGTCGGCATTCCTTAACCGATACCTAGCTCCGGTCGCCCGCGGCGCGGCTCATGGCCGCGGCGACGGGCAGACGAAGCGTAAAGCGCGTGCCCTGTCCGATCGCGCTATCGCAGGTGATGCTGCCGCCGTGCTCCTGCACGATGCCGTAGGTGATCGACAGCCCGAGGCCCGTCCCCTTCCCGATCGCTTTCGTCGTGAAGAACGGATCGTAGATGCGCGACAGCTGATCGGCCGGAATTCCCGATCCAGTGTCCGCGACCTCTATGATCGCCTCGGTCCCTGCCTGACGGGTGGCAATCGTCAGCCAGCCGCCCTTCGGCATCGCGTCGCGCGCGTTGAGGAACAGGTTCAGGAAGACCTGCTGCAGCTTGTGCTCGATGCCCTGAACCACCGGCGGCGATGCCGCGAATTCCTTGCGGACCTGAATACGGCCCGTGCGGAACTGATGCTCGAGCAAGCCGAGCACGTCCGTGATCACCGCATTGACGTCGCACGGCCCGCTGTCGATCTGCGCGGGGCGCGCCAGGTTCAGCAGACCGTTGACGATCTTCGCAGCGCGGAACGTCTGGCGTTCGATCTTCTCCAGGACCTTCGTTTTCGGGTCCTCCGGCGCCGCTCCATCGAGCAGCATCTGCGTGAAGCTCGAGATGCCCGTCAACGGCGTGTTCACTTCGTGCGCGACGCCGGCGGCGAGGAGTCCGATGGATGCCATCTTCTCGGAAATCTGGAGCTGCTCCTCGAGCTGCACTCTTGTCGAGATGTCCTCCACGATTACGATCGTCCCCGAGACTGCCTCGTGCGCGTCCCGGAGGGGCGTGGCTGCGACGTTCACTAACAGCCGGCGCTCGGGCCCGTGCCTCGTCGTCAATGGCACGCGATAGTAGGCCGCCCCTTCCGGCGATTCGATCAGCGTCGACCGGATCATCTGCACGATCGGATCATCGAACAGCTCGTCCAGCGCGCGCCCGACGGCGTTTTCGTGGCGCACGCCGTACAGTTCCTCCAGCCTGCGGTTCCACCGGACGACGTGGCCGTTCCGGTCCAGCACGGCGAGCCCGTCGTTCAGCGATTCGAGGATGTTCTCGCTGAACTGCCGCATCCGGTCCACTTCCTCGGCCTTCGTCCGAAGCTGACGATAGAGCCGCCCGTTCTCGAGCGCTGTTGCCGCCTGGGCGGCGACCGCGGCAAGGAGCGCCATGTCTTCGCTGCTGAGCGGCTCGGCGCTCGCGCGGCGGCCCAGCGCCATCACGGCAATGGTGCCTTCTTTGGAGACGCACGGAACGAAGTAATGGATCCCGGCGTCGCGCCAGAACTCCACTTCGCGCGGGTCGAGACGCCTGAGCGGGATGGTTTCGTCCAGCGTCAGCGTGTGGCCAGAGATGAGGCGCGTGCCGACCTCGGACGATCGAGCAAGCGACGGAGGCTGATCCGCGAACCCCGCGTGTGCGATCGTGAGGAACTGGCCTTCCTGCGGTCCCGCCGAGACAGGCGCGAGCATCAGCGCCATGCGATCGACGAGGAGCGTTTCCGTCACGCGATGGACGAGCCGCTCGCTGAGCCTGAGCAGGTCGAGGTCGCTGTTCAGATCGCGCGCGAATCCCACAAGCGCGCGCCGATAGTCGTACCGATCGCGATAGTAGACGCGATCGAGCGCCGCCTGGATCGCGTTCTTAACGGGGCGCGACAGCAGGACGACGACGAGCGTGGCTAGCACGGCGATCACGGGATTCCGCTGATCGGCGTCCTTGAAGAGCACCGTTCCGGCAAGGCTCAACAGGATCGAATAAATCGCCACGATCGCCGCAACTGCGGCCGCGTATACGAGGCTGCGCTTGATGATGACCTCGACGTCCATCAGCCGGTAGCGCACGATCGCCGAGGCAAACGCCAGAGGAATCAGCCCGAGCAGCGCAGCAGTGAATTCGAGCCCCGCCGGCGGCCGCACGCCGAAGACGAACGGGACCACATACCCGAACACGAACGGCACGGAGCCGAGCGCCGTCCCCCACACGATCCATCGAAGCTGCCGCCGCGCCGTCACGGATCGCACGCGCCGCAGCGCGCGCACCATGATGGCGAGGCCCGCGATGAGGCTGATCGCGAGGTAGACGAGCTGCCCGTTCTGGACGAAAGCGGCGACGCGCGACAGCACCTCACCGTGCGACGGTGCGTTCACGATGCTCGCGACGGAGGCGCCGCCAAGTAGCACGGCAGGCACGTAGAAGGCGGGCACCAGCGCCCGGCCCGTGTCGCTCCGGACCCAGGCGTCCGGGCGATCCGGGAACACGAGCGCAAAGTGGAGGAACAGCGGCGGCAGAAGGAGCTGCGCCGTGAGATCGCCCCAATAGAAGATCCAGTCGATCGGGTTCAGCTTGCCCGTGAACGAGAACGCGAGGACGCCGAAGAACGCCACCGTCAGCCAGAAGAAGTGAAGCGTCGCCTGGTGATCGGGACGGCGCACACGAACGGACGCGCCGACGAGCAGCGAGAAGATTCCGACGGCGGCGAGCACGAAATAGAGGCCCCGCGGGCTCGAGGGCGTCGGCGCGACCGTGACATCCACCATCCGCTGCGCACGCATGCGGAGCACGGTGTAGCGCAGCGCACGGCCGTCGGCGCTCGCGTGCAGGTCGGAGATGACGGTGCCGACGCGTTCGACCGGGCGTCCGTCGATCGCAAGCAGCACGTCTCCGGCCTCCAGGCCGGCGCGGGCCGCGGGACTGTTTGGCGCAATCTCCGCTGCGATGACGTCGCCGCCCGAGACGCGCCACAGCACGCCGTCCTCGACCTCGCTCCACGTGGCGCGCTGCCAGATGTTCGCGATCGCGAGACAGACCAGCAGCACAACGACGCCGAGCTGGGCCGTCGAGCGCATCCAGATGCTGGGTGGCTGGGGGATCATCGCTGTGCGTACACCTGGTATCCAGCCCGACCAAGCAAAGCCCATACCCGGTCTGGCCCTCGCCTTTACGACTCAACCTACTGAAAAGAGGCTTGTTACGCTTTAACTCTGCCGTTCCAGCAACACTCTCGTTCCAAGAGGCCGGACAGCATATTCAAGAACTTGGACCCCTGAGCTTAACTCTAGGGAGGGGAATGCCTTAGAACCTGATCAGCACTCCACCGACGACCCGCTTCGGCGGGTGGATGACGAGCAGCTCGTCGTACACCGATCCCGCGTCGGCGGGATCGCGAAAGAGGTTGCGAATGCCGACGAGCACTTCCCATCGCGTGCTGCCCAGCGGCATGAACGGGAGTGCCTGGTTCACCTGAAGATCGAAGCGCGAATCGAGGCGCTGCCCAATGGGATCGAGGCCGCGCGCGAACGCGGTGTTCACTTTGTACAGGAAGAACACGCGCGTCGCGGTTTCCGGAATATCGGTTTCGACCGATGTCGTCACGTCGTGGATGTCTTCGCTCTGCGGCCGGACCGCCTCAGGCGCCCAGACTACGACGGCGGCCATGTCGCCGCGCGACATCCACTGTGCGTGCGTCAAGCTGTAATCGACCGAGGCGCGCACGCGCTGGGACGCGGGCGTGCTCAGGCGAACTGCCCATCCATCCGCGTCGACCGCGCCGCCGCTCGCAACGTAGTAGTGTCCCGGCGATTTCGGTCCGCCCGTGGCCGGAAGGCCAAAGAGCGTGATCAGCTGATCGTCGACGCGCTGGTAGAAGCGCCGCATCCCGAGGACGATTGCGCTGTCGAACTCGTGATCGACGCCGAGATCGAGGAACCGGCCGCGCTCGACCCGCAGATCCTCGCCAGCCAGCGGCGCGAAGGTCCGCTCGGGCGGCAGCCACGGGCCTACGATCGTCGGGGCAAGAAATTCCTCGGCGCCCGGCGCCAGCATCCGCTGCGACACGACGGCGGTTACGTGTGTGTTCTCGAGCGGCGTGATCGTCGCGCCAACGCGCGGGCTGAGCAGCGAACGCTTCTGAAGGTAGTCGTAATGCGCATACCGGCCGCCGTACTCCAGCGCAAGCAGCGGCGAAATCGTCCAGCGATCGGACGCAGAGAGCTCGCCGACGGCGCGGCTGTCGTCGTTCATGCCGCCGAACGCCAGCGGCTGCGCCGTCCGCACCTGATACTGCTGCGTGCTGTACGAAACGCCGAAGCCGTAGTCGTGATCTCCGGACTGGCCCGGGGAAGACGTGTAGGAGCCGGCCAGAATCCACGACGATGTGTCGGACTGGCTCATCGACGCCCGTACGGCCCACTCGCCGCCTGCGACCGGCGCGCCAATCGACAGATACGCCACGCCGCGTGGCAGGAAATTCCCCGAGAATATCTGCTGCCCCGGCGAGACGGCCGACGTCGTGAGCAGGTTCACTTCGCCGGTGAACGGTGGATCCGCGAAGAACGATGCCGCGAGGCTTGCCGCACCGTCGAGCGCGCGGCCGAAGAGGGATCCTGACCCGTCGGCAGGGTTTGTCGAGTCGGAATCGTCCATGACCGCGACGACGTCGCCGGAGTCTTTCAGCGCGCTCCGCTTCAGGTGGCGGAGCCGCCACGCGAGCTCGGAGTGGGGGTGGTCGTCGTCCGACGAGTCTGGCGCGGGCGCGTCCGCGGACGGCAGCTCCAGCCCTGCGGCCATGATCGGCAACGTTGGCGCATCCGGAGCCGCGGCGGCGGTGCCGGTCGTGCCGACGACCGGATCTTTCTTGTGAAGCTCGATGCGGTCGACGGTTGCGGGCGCCGTGCCGACCCGCACGTTGTCGCGGCGGGTCGAGATGAATCCGGCGAGGTGGACCCGCACGACGTAATCGCCCGGCGGGAGCGAGTCAATCGCAAACCGGCCGTGTGTGTCGGTCACGGCCATGGCCATCGTCGCGCCGAGCGCGGACACCATGGCGCCGGCGAGTGGGCCGCCGCGGTCGTCGCTGACGCTCCCCTGGATGCTGCCGAGCAGCACGCGCGCGGTCTGCTGAACACCGGTGAACGCGGGGCGCGTCTGCGCGTACGCCGCTGGCGTCGTCAACCCGACGATAGCGAGGGCCGCGGCAACCCGGTTCAGGCGTCCCATGGACTCCTCCGTTCAGCGGCTAGGGAGTGACCGTAAAGTTCACGTTCTGCGTCAGGGACTTTGGCGGGCTCGCCACCTTATCCGTGATCGTGATCTCGAGACGATAGTTGCCTTCCGGGAAGCTCTGGAGCGGAATCCCCTGTCCGGCCTGGATACTTCGTTCCGGGCCGCTCGGGTCGAACGCCGCGCCCATGCTCTCTGGCGTAAAGGTCTGAGGCTCGGTGCTGTTGAACTTCTTCTCCCCGTCCGCACCCTGCGCGTAGAAGGTGTACGTGGCTTCGAGGTTGAATTTCTTATCCGGCGAAATCGTCGGATTGTAGATCTGGACGAGAACGATCAGCTCCTGCGTCTTCTTGAACTTGTGATCGGGGGAAACGACGATCTCCTGCTGTCCGAACGCGTACGGGTGTTCAGACTGCTGATCGGGCGTGACGGGCGTTGAAAGCTGATCGATCTTCTCGGCGATGATCACCGAACTCGTCGACAACTCTCCATTCGTGTAGTTCGGCACGTCAACGGGCTGCTTCAACACCGCGGCCTTCGGTGTCGCCCCGGCGGCTGCGCGCTCGTGCAGGACAATGTAGAAGTCGTACTGGCCCGAGGGCACGCCGACGCCGCGCAGGATGCGGGCAGGTTGTCCGGGCGCGGACGGCTTCAGCTCGAGGAACGACACGTCCTCGAATGGATATGGCGACGACTGGGACGAGGCGGTCTGCTTGCCGTCATCCTTCTTCTTGTCCTTGTCGTTCTTCTTTTGATCCGGCTTCTGATCAGGCGCCTCAGCGGGAGCTGCCGCCGGCGCCGTCATCCCGCGCGGCGTGACGCGGATGTAGAGCGTCACAGCACTCGTGGTGAGCTTCGCGGGATCGACGGTCAGGGTGATGGGCACCCAGACGCGCCCCTGCTGCGCCTTCAGAAAATCGTTCTGGAACTGGATCGGGAAATCCGACGGAACCTGCTGACCTGTCATCGCCGCATCGGCGAGACGAACGAGTCCCTGGACTTCCTGCGCTTGAGCCTGGGAGGCAGCATCCGACGCCTTTTGATCGGGCTTCTTGTCCTGCTGATCGGGCTTCTTGTCCTGGGCAAGCAACGGGACGATCAGCAGCGTGCTGAGCACCGCCCCTGTGACGACTTGCCACCCCCGCACACGCAGCAACGACATCGACGACTCCCGCCGGGGTCTGAACCCGGCCCTACTTCGTTCGAGGCGGACTGTCCGCGGGTGCGCCGCGGAACGTGGAAGCCTGCCTAAACCCATCAATCATAAGGCGCTCCGGCCGCGCAAGTCAAAGAACGTGCGGGGGGCTTCGCAGGGCCCGCCTCCGATCGGATTCACGTGCGCACAACCTGTGCGGGGCTGATATCATCGCCGGTCTATGGCTCCCGCGCCACGCCTGGTGGAGGCGAGCGTTCTGCTCGCACCAGGACTCCCCACCTACCCTGGAAACCCCGAATTCGAGCTGCAGCCGGTGAAGCGGATTGCCGACGGCGGCTCGTCGAATGTGTCGCGGCTCATCATGGGCACGCATACGGGGACGCACGTCGACGCGCCACGGCACTTCTTCGACGATCAGCCCGGGGTTGATGCCCTGCCGCTCGATCTGCTGATCGGACGCGCGAGGGTCCTCGACGTCCCCATCCGCGGCGGCATCGGTCGGGAGCACCTCGGAGCCGCGGGCTTGCGCGAAGATCTGAGGGTGCTGCTGCGGACACCGAACTCGGCCCTCTGGAATTCGTCCGACGGCTTCTACAAGGATTTCACGTACCTGGCCGAGGACGGTGCCCGGTATCTGGTGGAGCAGGGCGTGAAGGTCGTCGGGATCGATTACCTGTCCGTCGAGCAGTTCAAAAAGCCTGGTGCGCCCGCCCACCACGCGCTGCTCGGCAGCGGGGTCATCATCATCGAAGGGCTGAATCTCTCGGATGCAGACGCGGGCCAGTACGAGATGTATTGCCTGCCGCTGCGTATCGCCGGCGCCGACGGGTCGCCCGCGCGCGTCGTCCTCAGGCGCTGAAGGAGTGCCGCGGTGCTGGATGACGTAGTTGTCATGGTGCTTGCCGGAGGCGTCGGCGAGCGCCTGTATCCGCTCACGAAGGAGCGCGCGAAGCCGGCGGTCTATTTCGGCGGACCCTATCGCATCATCGATTTCACGCTCAGCAACTGCCTCAATTCCGGGCTGCGGAAGATCTTCCTCGCGCTCCAGTACAAGTCGCTTTCGCTGACGCGCCATCTCCGCTTCGGCTGGAGTGTCGTGAACGACGAGCTCGGAGAATTCATCGAGGTGCTGCACCCGCAGAAGCGCGTCGGCGAACATTGGTATCTCGGCACCGCCGACGCCGTCTACCAGAACCTGTACTCGATCGAGCGCGAGAACCCGCGGCACTTGATCGTGCTGTCCGGTGATCACGTGTACAAGATGGATTACGCCCGAATGCTTCGCTTTCACAAGGATCACGGCGCGGGCGCGACCATCGCGGTGATCGAGGTGTCCTCGGAGGAGGCGCACCGGTTCGGCGTGATGCAGGTGGACGACAGCGATCGGCTGACCGGGTTCCTCGAAAAGCCGCGTAATCTGCCGCGGGGCGAACCGGTGCTCGCGTCGATGGGCATCTACATCTTCGACATGGACGTCCTCGTCTCGGCGCTCGAGGAGGACGCGCGGCATCCGAGCAGCCACGACTTCGGCAAGGACATCATTCCGACGCTCATCCCGAAGGTCCCGATGTACGCGTACCGCTTCTACGACGAGAACAAGAAGGAGTCGAAGTACTGGCGGGACATCGGGACGCTCGACGCCTACTACGAAGCGAACATGGACCTGTGCCACGTCAACCCGGACTTCAACCTGTACGATCCTGAATGGCCGCTCCGGACGCACCAGGTCCAGGCGCCGCCCGCGAAGTTCGTCTTTGCCGACGAGGGCCGCCGGTGCGGCCACGCACTCGACTCGGTCATCTCGGCCGGCTGCATCATTTCCGGCAGCCGCGTCGCCGGCAGCGTGCTCTGCCCCAACGTCCGCGTCCACAGCTTCTGCACGATCGAACAGAGCATCCTGATGCCTGGCGTGCGCATCGGCCGGCACGCGCAGATCAAGCGCGCGATCATCGATCGAGACGTGTTCATTCCGCGCGGCGCGCGCATCGGTTTCAACGAGGAAGAGGATCGCCGGCGGCATACCGTCAGCGATAGGGGCATCGTCGTCGTCACGAAAGACGATGAACCGTACGTCGCGCCGGTTTCGGAGGAGGCGCAGCGCATCGAGCAGGAGTTCGATCGGCGAGGCGCGGAAGGATGAGTGGCGGGGGGGGGATCGGGACTGGGACTGGGGACTGGGGATTAGCGATACATGAAAATTCAACGTGTGATCGGTCGGGAGGTTCTGGATTCGCGGGGCAATCCGACGGTGGAGGTCGAGGTTGCGCTAGACAACGGCGTTCGCGCGCGGGCGGCGGTGCCCTCGGGTGCGTCGACGGGTGTACGTGAAGCGCTCGAACTGCGCGACGGCGACAAGCGGCGCTACGGCGGCAAGGGGGTGCTCAAGGCGGTCAACAACGTGAACGGCGAACTGGCGCGTGCACTGGTGGGAAAGCCCGCCGATCAACGCGCGGTCGATGACGCGATGATCGCGCTCGACGGGACGCCGAACAAGGGCCGGCTTGGCGCGAACGCGCTGCTTGGAGTGTCCATGGCGCTGGCGCGCGCGAACGCGCTGGCAGCGGGGATTCCGCTGTACACGCACTTCGCCCGCCTCTACGAGCGAAACGACCGCGCCACCGGCACCGTGCTCCCCGTACCGATGATGAACATCCTCAACGGCGGCGCGCACGCGGACAGCAGCGTCGACTTCCAGGAGTTCATGGTCATGCCCACCGGCGTCCTCTCGTTCGCCGAAGCGCTGCGCGCCGGCGCGGAGATCTTCCACACGCTGCGCGGGATCCTGAAGAAGAAGGGTCATACGACAGGCGTCGGCGACGAAGGGGGTTTTGCCCCGAGCCTTTCGTCCAACCGCGAGGCAGTGGATGTCGTCCTCGAAGCGATTACGCAGACGGGCTACAAGGCGGGCAAGGACGTGTATCTCGCGCTCGACGTCGCGTCGAGCGAGTTGTGGAACGAGGAATCGAAAACGTACGAGTTCAAGAAGTCGGGCGACAAGGCGCGCAGCGCCGACGACATGGTCAGACTGTACGAGGACTGGGTTCGCCAGTATCCCATCGCGTCAATCGAGGACGGCCTCGCCGAAGGAGACTGGGATGGTTGGAAGACCCTCACGTCCGCTCTCGGCAGCAAGGTGCAGCTCGTGGGCGACGATGTGTTCGTGACGAACCCGGAGATTCTGAAGCGCGGGATCGCGGAGAAAGTCGGCAACGCGCTCCTCGTGAAGCTCAATCAGATCGGCACCGTGACCGAAACGCTGGATGCCGTCGCCATGGCGCGCGACGCCGGATACGCGAGCGTCATCTCGCATCGATCCGGCGAGACGGAAGACACCACGATCGCAGATCTCGCCGTCGGAACGTCAGCGGGACAGATCAAGACCGGCTCTGCGAGCCGCACGGATCGTGTGGCAAAGTACAACCAGCTGCTCAGGATTGAGGAAGAGCTCGGAGCAGCGGGCCGGTACGCTGGGGCGGCTGCCCTGAAACAACTCCCGACTCCCAAGGTTCCAACGCCGAACAGGTGAGAATTTGGGATTGGGAATTGATACGGATCACGCGATGCACACACTCGTTTTGCTTCGCCACGGCGAAAGCACCTGGAACCAGGAAAATCGTTTTACGGGCTGGACCGACGTCGATCTCACCGAGCGCGGCCGCGAGGAGGCCGCCGAGGCCGGACGTCTGCTGGGGGAAGGCGGCTACGCGTTCGACCTCGCCTTCACGTCGGTACTCAAGCGTGCGATCCGGACGCTCTGGATCGCGCTCGATCGCATGGACCTGATGTGGATTCCGGTCGAGAAGCACTGGCGGCTGAACGAGCGCCACTACGGCGCGCTGCAGGGATTGAACAAGGCAGAGACCGCCGCCAAGCACGGCGAGGCGCAGGTGAAGATCTGGCGGCGCAGCTACGACATCCCGCCACCCGCGCTTACGGCGGAGGACCCGCGCTACTCAGGGCATGACCCGCGTTACGGCGATATGAAGCGCAGCGAGCTGCCGCTGAGCGAATCGCTGAAGGATACCGTCGCGCGGTTTCTCCCGTACTGGCACGACACGATCGCGCCGGCCATCAAGGAGGATCACCGCGTGCTGATTGCCGCGCACGGCAACAGCCTGCGCGCGCTGGTGAAGTATCTGGACGACGTCAGTGATGCGGAGATCGTCGAGCTGAACATCCCGACGGGCATTCCACTCGTCTACGAGCTGGATGACGAGCTGAAGCCGATCCGGCACTTCTATCTTGGGGACCCCGCGGCCGCCGCGGCCGCCGCGGCGCGCGTCGCGCAGCAGGCGGCGGGACGGTAAGCGCGGTCGCGTCGGGCAACTAAAATCGCGCGTCGCTGCGCTCGAGCTATTCGACTTGCTTCTCTTGCGTCTCGTCGGCGGCGATGCGCAGCGACCGAAGGAAGCGGCGATCATTGGCGCTGATCTCGAACGTGCGGCGCTGGTGGTGCGCGAGCGCCTTCTGCTGAGGTGCGGCCGCGCGCGCCAGCGCGCCGGGCTGCGTGCGGTTCACGAATCCGATCACAGCCTCGAGCGACAGCTTCATCTCGAATCCCGCGGCCCGCGCCCGCTCGCGGCAGGCTTCGACCCTGGCATCCTCGGCAACCGCCGAGGCAATGGCGTCGGATAGCTCCCTGGCCAGACGGTTCACGACGTCATCCATGCGAGACCTCCTCACCGCCGCCGGAGCT
Organism: Acidobacteriota bacterium; assembly: GCA_046733875.1. Classification (GTDB taxonomy): domain Bacteria; phylum Acidobacteriota; class Vicinamibacteria; order Vicinamibacterales; family 2-12-FULL-66-21; genus JBKPQB01. Next base: position 18,720 of record JBKPQB010000080.1, on the reverse strand, counting down.
GCAGAACCGGGGCGTTTCCCGATCGAAGGCCGTCGGGCGAAGGCGGCTGGGATCGGGCGCCAAGATTAATCATATGAAGGGTTTGGGGCGCGGGAAACGCAGGGACATTGTAAACTCGTGGTCGGCCACTGTCAATGGATGAGAGTCCCCACGTCCTGACGCCCGATGACCTGACGAGCTGGGATCCGGCGCGCGATCTGTCGTACCCCGGCGTATTCCCCTTCACCCGCGGCATCCAGCCCTCCATGTACCGCGGCCGCCTCTGGACGATGAGGCAATACGCCGGGTATGGAAGCGCGATCGAGTCCAACCAGCGTTATCGGTATCTATTGGCGCAGGGTGTAACCGGCCTCAGCGTCGCGTTCGATTTGCCGACGCAGATGGGCTACGACTCCGACCATGCGCTCGCGCGCGGCGAGGTCGGCCGTGTTGGCGTGGCGGTCGACACACTCGCGGACATGGAGGCGCTCTTCGCGGGCATCCCGCTCCAGTCGGTTTCCACCTCGATGACGATCAACGCCACCGCGATCGTCCTGCTCGCGCTGTACGTGGCCGTCGCGCGCAAACAGAGACTCGACGGATCGCAGATCGCCGGGACTGTCCAGAACGACATCCTGAAGGAGTACGTGGCACGCGGTACGTACATCTATCCCCCGCGCGCGTCGCTTCGCATCGTCACCGACATCTTCGCCTACTGCGATCGCGAGCTGCCGAACTGGAACACGATCTCGATCAGCGGCTACCACATCCGCGAGGCGGGATCCACGGCGGTCCAGGAAGTGGCGTTCACGTGCGCGAACGCGATTGCGTACGTCGAAGCGGCGAGAGCCGCCGGGCTCGACGTGAACCGCTTCGGCCAGCGTCTGTCCTTCTTCTTCAACGCGCACAACGATTTTCTGGAAGAGGTCGCGAAGTTCCGCGCGGTGCGGCGGCTCTGGGCGCGGCTCATGCGCGACCGCTTCGGCGCGACGAATCCGCGCGCGCAGCAGCTCCGGTTCCACACGCAGACGGCCGGCAGTACGCTGACCGCGCAGCAGCCCGACAACAACATCGTCCGCGTCGCGCTCCAGGCGCTGGCGGCGGTGCTCGGCGGCACGCAGTCGCTCCATTGCAACGGGCGCGACGAGGCGCTCGCGCTCCCGACGGAAGAGTCTGCGCGGATCGCGCTGCGTACGCAGCAAATCATCGCCGCGGAGAGCGGCGTCGCCCACACGGTCGATCCCGCAGGCGGCGCGTACGCGATCGAAGAGCGCACGAACAGAATCGAACGCGAGGCCGTGGCGCTGCTCGAGAAGATAGATGCGCTCGGTGGAACACTCGCGGCGATCGAGTCCGGCTTCGTCCAGCGCGAGATCCAGGACGCCGCGTACGCCGCACAAGTGAACATCGATTCGGGGCGCACGATCGTTGTCGGCGTGAATCGGTTCGAAACAGACGAGACGCTGCCGATCGAAACACTGCGTATCGATCCCGGCATCGAGTCCGCGCAGATCGGGCGCGTCCGGGCAGTGCGGGCCGGCAGGGATCAAAGCGCGTGGCGCTCGGCGCTGGACGGCGTCAGCGCCGCGGCGCGCGGCACCGACAATCTCGTGCCCGCGATCGTTCGAGCCGTCGAGGCATCAGCAACGCTGGGCGAGATCGCGGACGCAATGCGCGCCGTGTTCGGCGAGCACCGGGAGGGCGATGTCTGAAGAGCCGGGATCCGGGATCCGGGGTTCGCGATCCGAAGAGCCTGGTGTACCGTCGGCTGCCCGTCGAAGCACGGACCCTACCCTGATTCCGGACCCCGAGTCCCGGCTCCTCAGCGTCAGCTCTCTCACCACCGTGTTCGGGACACGCACCGTCGTCGACGATGTCTCCTTCGTCCTTTGCCGCGGCGAAACGCTCTGCATCGTGGGCGAGTCCGGCAGCGGAAAGTCGATGACCGCATTATCGATCCTGCGGCTCGTGCCCCCGCCGGGGCGGATCGCTTCCGGACGCATCGTCCTGGACGGGCGCGACGTGATGACGCTGTCCGAGCAGGAGCTGCAGCGTGTGCGCGGCGGCGAAATCGGACTCGTCTTCCAGGAGCCGATGACGGCGCTGAACCCCGTGCTCACGATTGGCGATCACATCGAAGAGACACTGATCGTGCATGGCATGCGGCGCGGTGCGGCCCGACATCGCGCCGTGGATCTGCTCGATCTCGTCCACGTGCCTGAGCCGCATCTGCGCGTCCGGGACTACCCGCACCAGTTGTCGGGCGGGCTGCGTCAACGCGTGCTCATCGCGCTGGCTCTCGCGTGCAATCCGCCGCTGGTCATCGCAGACGAGCCCACGACCGCGCTCGATGCGACGATCCAGGCAGAGATTCTGGAACTGCTGCGCGATCTGCAGTCGACGCTCGGGCTCGCACTGCTGCTGATCACGCACGATCTGGGAGTCGTCGCGCAGATGGCAGATGCTGTAGCGGTGATGCATGCCGGACGCATCGTCGAGCAGGCGCCCGTCCGGGAGTTGTTTCGCCATCCGAGCCATCCGTACACGCGCTCGCTGCTCGCGTCGATGCCGGGTGCGCCTGCGGAGACGCGCGTCGATACGACGACCAGGGAGCCGCTGGCCTGATGGCACTCGTCGACGTGCGGCATCTCACGAAAGATTTCGTGCGCCGCCGCGGCCTCTTTGGTGCACGATCGGTGTTTCGCGCTGTGCAGGACGTCAGCTTCAGCATCGAGCGCGGAGAGACGTTCGGCCTTGTCGGAGAGTCCGGCAGCGGCAAGACGACGACCGGACGCTGCATCCTGCGGCTCATCGAACCCACGTCGGGCCAGGTCCTGTTCGACGAGCGCAGCATCCTCACGCTGGGGCGCGGCGATCTGCGGAGGATGCGCCGCCACATGCAGATCGTGTTTCAGGATCCGTACTCATCGCTCAACCCGCGCATGCGCGTCGGGACGCTCGTCGAAGAGCCGCTCGTCGTGCACGGGATCGGGTCGCGCCGCGAGCGGCGCGAGCGGGTCCGCGAGCTCTTCGAGCTGGTAGGACTCGATCCCGACCACCTGCGGCGCTACCCGCACGAGTTCAGCGGCGGTCAGCGGCAGCGCATCGGACTCGCGCGAGCGCTCGCGCTCAACCCGTCGTTCATCGTGGCGGACGAACCGGTGTCTGCTCTCGACCAGCCGGTCCAGGCGCAGATCGTCCGCCTGCTGGTGGAATTACAGCAGCGGCTCCGGCTCACGTACCTCTTCATCGCGCACGACCTGCGGCTGGTCGAACATATCTGCCAGCGCGTCGCCGTGATGTACCTGGGGCGGATTGTCGAAATGGGAGAGACGCGGAAGCTGTTCGCATCGCCGCAGCACCCCTACACTCGCGCGCTGCTGTCGGCAATTCCGGCGCTGGATCCCGACGCGCCGCGCCAGCGGATCGTTCTGGAAGCGGGTTCGTTCGACAAGGAAGCGCCGCTGCGGGAAGTCGCGGCTGGGCATCTGGCTGCGGTCTAACTCCCAAGTCAGCAACTCCCAAGTCCCAAAAAGACTATCTATTGAGGAATTGAGAGTTGGGAGTCTGGGAGTTTACGATCCGGCCGCCGCGAGCTGCTGCTTGACGTCCTTCTCCACCTGCCCGTCTCGGATGTGAATGACGCGATGCGCGTGCGCGGCGATGTCGGGCTCGTGCGTCACGAGGACGATCGTGTTGCCGCTTTCGTGCAGCCGCGCGAAGACAGCCATGATCTCGACGCCGGTCTTCGAGTCGAGATTCCCCGTTGGTTCGTCGGCGAGCAGAATAGATGGATTGTTCACGAGCGCGCGCGCGATCGCCACGCGCTGGCGCTGGCCACCCGACAGCTCGTTCGGCCGGTGGCTCGCCCGTTCGGTCAACTCCACTTTCTGGAGCGCCTGCTTCGCGCGGTCCTGCCGCTCCTTCGACGAGACTCCTGCGTAGACGAGCGGCAGCTCCACGTTGTGCAGCGCGGTCGCGCGCGGCAGGAGGTTGAACGTCTGGAACACGAACCCGATCTCCTCGTTCCTGATCCGCGCCAGCTCGTCGTCGTTCATCGCGGCGACCTCCTTCCCGTTCAGGAGGTAGCTGCCCTTCGACGGCGTATCGAGGCACCCGATCAGGTTCATCAGCGTCGACTTGCCGGAGCCGGACGGGCCCATGATCGCCACGTACTCGCCGGGTTCGATATTAATGGACACCCCGCGGAGCGCGTGGATCTCCTCTGAGCCCATGACGTACGTCTTCCACAATTCGCGTGTTTCGATCAGTCCCATGATGTCGGGTTCAACGTTCTGACGTGCCGGACGCGCAGAAAGTTCGCTGTTCAGTGTCTCACACGGGGGGCATCGGGTGAAAAAGGACGCTCCCGGCCGAGGCCGACGCGGACCTCGAACCCGGAAGGCTCGCGGAATCGCACCGCGTGCGGCTCGATCTCCGCTACCGTTCGGCGCCCTACTCTATCCCCGACGCTCACGATCTGGCCGTCCACCATCGCGAGCTGCCGGTTTTCCGACACCAGAATCGTGGAGACGCTCGGCAGCGGATCCTTCAACGCCGCCGCGGGCAGTGTGTTCGCGGAATGCGGCGATACAGGCTGAGACACGGACGCGGGTACCTGTGCTGCCTGGGATTCGACCGGACGTGCCGGTTCTGCGCTCGGTGGCGTTGGCGGCGAGGGCCGGTGCGGCGCGGATGTTTCGGGCTTGCCGGTGGTCGGCACGACACTCGGCGCAGGTGCAGGGACGCGAGGAGTGACCGGCGCTGGCGCCATCGCGCTGCTCCGGGCAGCCGCAGGCGTTTCCGCGCGGCGCCCATACTTCGACGTCCACAGAAGCGCGGATGACGCCCCGATCGCGAGCAGAGCGAGAGCCGCGAGGGCGGGCAGCCATCTGTGCGGACGAACGACTGCGGCTGGATCGCGAAAACGCGACGGCCTGGCAACCGCACCCGCGCACGCCAGACGGATCGACGGCGCAAGCTCCATGGCGCGCTCGCGAACGGCATCCTGCACGACGATGCCGTCCAGCGAGTCGAGCGTTTCCACTTCGACGTCCAGCTCCTCGATCAGCGGCATCGTCAGCGACCGCAGATCCGGCAGCGTCCCGCACGTGATCATCGTGTCGACGCGTCCGCCGCGCTCGCGGACCGCTGCGGTCGCCCGCCGCACTTCAGGTGCGAGGAACGCCACGAGCGAGTAGCGCTGCAGCAGCCGCGCCTGACTGCCCGTCGCTCCGACCGACGAATTCCATTGAAATGCGTGGGAGTACAGGAGCTCGCCCGGACGCGCGGCGACGATCGCAACGGCCGATCGATCGATCGCGAGCCAGATCGTGGCGCTCTCGGCCTTGGGGACTCGCAGACGCGCGAGCGCAGACAACGCGTTCTGTGGCGAGACGACGCGGTCGATCCGAAAGCCCGCGTCAGAGAGCGGTGCCAACCGATCCCTGACGGAGGGCTCGTCAAGGGATGCGCCGTCGCGAAGGCCCCACAACACGACGCGCGCTCGCTTCGGCAGGTCGAGCGTCCTTCGGGCGCCGCTCAGCGCGGCGCTGAGCGCCCCCTCGCCTGGATATGAGGACGGATCGAGAATCTCGATCCGTTCGACGCGGACCGCGGCTCCGCGAGCGTGCACGGCGGCGAGCACACAGGCGTCGCCGCTCAGCTCGATCGCTGTCAGCCGCGGCACGGCTCATCCCTCTCTTTCTTCGTACTCCGATTTGAGGCGTGCGACGACCGCCGGATCGGCGAGCGTTGTCGTGTCGCCGAGCGCCTTGCCTTCGGCGATGTCCCGCAGCAGCCTGCGCATGATCTTTCCGGACCGCGTCTTCGGCAGATCCGCCGCGAACAGAATCTGGTCGGGCCTCGCAATCGCCCCAATCTTTTTGACGACGTGATCCTTCAGTTCGTCGGCGAGCGACGGCGACGCCTTCTGTCCTTCCTTGAGCGTTACGAACGCGGCGACCGCTTGTCCCTTGATGTCGTGCGGCCGCCCGACCACCGCCGCTTCGGCAACGCGCGGATGATCGACGAGCGCGCTCTCGACCTCCATCGTGCCGAGCCTGTGGCCGGCGACGTTCAGCACATCGTCGACGCGCCCGAGCAGCCAGTAGAAGCCGTCTTCGTCGAGGCGTGCGCCATCGCCCGTGAAGTACGCGCCGTCTTTCCACTGGCTCCAGTACTGCTTCACGAACCGCTCTTCGTCGCCGTAGATGCCGCGCAGCATCGCAGGCCAGGGCCGCGTCAGCGTCAGGAGTCCGCCTCCCTCCTCCACTCGCTGTCCCGATTTGCTGCGCACTTCCGCGGCGATGCCGGGAAACGGCTGCCCTGCCGATCCCGGCTTCAGGTTCGTGATGCCCGGGAGCGGCGTGATCATGATCATTCCGGTTTCCGTCTGCCACCACGTGTCCACGACAGGACACTGCTCGCGGCCGATGTTCAGGTAGTACCAGACCCACGCCTCGGGGTTGATTGGCTCGCCGACCGATCCGAGGAGGCGCAGCGTGCTCATGTCGTGCTTGGCGGGCCACTCGGTGCCCCACCGCATGAACGCGCGGATTGCGGTCGGCGCCGTGTAGAAAATCGTCACGCCGTGGCGCGAGATCAGTTCCCAGAAGCGATCCTTCTGCGGCCAGTCGGGCGCGCCTTCGTACATCAGGACGGTCGCACCGTTCGAGAGCGGGCCGTAGACGACGTAGCTGTGTCCCGTGACCCACCCGATATCCGCCGTGCACCAGTACACGTCGTCTTCCTTGAGATCGAAGACCCACTTCGTCGTCGCGTAGGTGCCAACGAGATAGCCGCCCGTCGTGTGCACGATCCCCTTCGGCTTACCCGTAGTACCGGACGTGTAGAGGATGTAGAGCATGTCCTCCGCGTCCATCTGCTCCGGCTCGCACGCGGCCGGCGCATGTTGCACGAGCCGGTGGTACCAGTGATCGCGTCCTTCCTTGATGTCGACGGGGATCGGCGCGCCGGCCGCGCGCTGGACGACCACGACGTTTTTAATCGACGGCGTTTCGCGCAGCGCATCGTCCGCCATCTGTTTGAGCGGGACGATGTGGCCGCGGCGGTAGCCGCCGTCCGCGGTGACCAGCAGCACCGCGTTCGCGTCGTTGATGCGGTCGCGCAGCGATTCAGCGCTGAAGCCGCCGAAGATGACGCTGTGCACGGCGCCTATCCTCGCGCACGCGAGCATCGCGATCGCGAGCTCCGGGATCATCGGCAGGTAGAGCGCCACACGATCGCCTCGCTTCACGCCGAGCGATTTCAGGACGTTCGCAAACGTGCCGACCTGCTTGTAGAGATCCCAGTAGGTCAGCGTACGTCTGTCGCCTGGCTCGCCTTCCCAGATCAGCGCGGCCTTGTTGCGGCGCGCGGTGCGAACGTGGCGGTCGATGCAGTTGACGCTCGCGTTGAGCTTTCCGTCCACGAACCATTTCGCGTGCGGCGCCTTCCAGTCGAGCACGCGCGACCACGGCTGCATCCATTCCAGCTCGCGCGCGAAGCCGGCCCAGAACGCCTCGGGATCCGCGGCGGCCCGCTTGTAGACGGCCTGGTCGTTGGGAATGGCGTCGCGCCGCCACTCGGGCGATGGGGGAAATTGCCGATCTTCCTTCAGGAGTGCATCGATCTCAGACATATAGATAGGTCGCGCCGGAATGGCGCCTGTGAACGTCTCGATTCCGGCGATCTTACTTGATACGGGCGTCGAGCGCCGAGGCGCGGGCGCGGACGTCGGGGATTCGTCCAGCGTATTCGGGCCCCGCGTTCTGGATGAACGCGCGGTAGTGCTCGACGGCGCGGGCCAGCTCGCCCGCTTCTTCGTACTGCACGGCGAGGTTGTAATGCGCCGCGGCGCTGTGCGGATCGATCGCGAGCGCGTTGAGCAGGCTGCCGCGCGCGTCGTTGAGCTGGCCCGCCGCTTTGAGTGCGAGTGCGAGATTCACGAGCGCGTCGATGTTGCGCGGGTCGAGCGCAAGTGCCGCCCGAAACTCGGCGGCGGCGGCATCCGTCCGCCCGAGATCGAGCAGCGTGACGCCCAGGTTATTGTGCGCGCGCACGTAGCGCGGTGCGATGAAGAGCGCGCGCTGGAACTCGCGCGCGGCTTCGTCGGCCAGCCCTTTATCCCTGTAGAGCAACCCGAGATTGTTGTGCGCCTCGACGTTCAGCTCATCGCGCTGCAGGACGGCCTTGTAGTGGACGAGCGACTGCTCGAACTCGCCCGAACGCTGATAGTAGAGCGCAAGCTGAAAATCGTCCACGGCGGCCGAACGCGTGCGTGGTGCCGACGGCGGCATGGCGGCCGGCTGCGTGGCCGTAAGAGGGCGCGTGGGCGTTTGCGTGGGCGTGGGCGTTTGCGTGGGCGTGCGCGTGCGCGTGGGCGTCTGCGAGGGCGTCTGCGAGGGCGTGCGCGTGGGCGTGGGCGTGAGCGGGGACGGCGACGGGGCCGCGGACGCTGCGGGCGTCGATGCTGCTGCCCGCGACACGGGATTGGATTGCGGGACGGGCGTCGGACGCGACGGAGCGGCGGATCGTTGCGGAGCGCGCGCTGCCCCGCGGGGCGCGAGCGGCGTCCATCCAGACCACCACACGTACGCAATCAGCAGGACCGTGAGCGCAATCAGGGTCGCGAGCACACGGACCATCGGGCGTGGCGTCGATTCCCCCTTGTAGCCGAGTGTGGCGAGGACGGCGTCGGCGTGCGCCCACGCGCGCGGCGTCTCCGCCGGTTCCGCCGAGCGCAGCCCGCGGCGCAACGCGTCGTGAATCCGGCTCAATGCTGGATGACGTGGGCGTCCGAATACCCGGGGATCTGCCGCAGCCGCGCTTCACCCTGCCGCGCGGCGCCGAGGTCCGCGAAGGGACCCGCGACGACCTGGTGCCACAAGCCGCGCTCCGGCACCTCCGCATGCGTCACGGACGCGCCGAACCCGAGCGTCCGAAGATGCGTCGCCAGCGAGTCGGCTTCCGAAGCCATCCGGAACGACGCCACGACGACCGAGTACGCATTTCCTGCCACCCCCGGCACGAGTTTCGCGCCGCTGCCCACGGGGTCAGAGCTGACCGTGGGGTCAGAGCTGACCTTGGGGTCAGAGCTCGAGACGGGGCGGACGAGGCGAACACGCGTATCGCGGGCTTCGGCGGAGGCACGCGGCTGCCACATCGAGATTGCGAGCCCACCGATCAGCGCCGTCACGCCGACGCCGGCCGCAAAGCCCGCGAACCGCTCGCGCACCCACGTCATCATTTTCTTCCGCGCCGGTTCGAGCTCCAGCATTTCGGCCGCGTGGTGCACGTGTTCAGGGATGACGCGATTGGTGCGCGCCGAATACGCAGCGAGCAGCGCACGGTCGCAGACGAGATTAATCAGGCGCGGAATGCCGTTCGTGCAGCGATGGACGCGCCCGAGCGCCGGCGGCGCAAACGTCACGGACGCACCGGCGCCGGCAATGGCCAGCCGGTGCATCACGTATGCGCCGGTTTCCTCGGCGGTCAACGGCGCGAGCTCGTACTTGATCGATACGCGCTGATCGAGCTGCCGCATTTCGAGGCTGCGCAGCATGCCCTTCAGGTTCGGCTGTCCCACGAGGACGATCTGGAGCAGCTTTTCCTTGTCCGTCTCGAGGTTCGACAGAATCCGGATCTGCTCGAGCACCGGGACCGGTAGATTCTGCGCTTCATCGATGACGAGCAGCGCACCGGCTCCGAGCGGCCGAAGGGACAGGAGGAATTCGTTCAGCGTCTCGATCAACTCCTGCTTGGTCACCTTGGCGAGCCGTCCGCGCTTGATCTGGTCGCGCGACACGACGCCGAAATCCTGCAGGATCAGCCGCAGCAGGTCCTCTTCTGAGAGAAATGGGTTCAGTACCAGCGCGCTGAACGTCCTTCGATCGAGCTGCTCGAGCATCGCCCGGCACAGCGTCGTCTTGCCCGTGCCGATGTCACCCGTGATCACGACGAAGCCTTCGCGCCGCCGGATCGCGTAATGGAGCAGCTCGAACGCGTTCGCGTGCGACGCGCTCCTGAACAGGTACTTCGGATCCGGCGTCAGGCTGAACGGCTTCTCCGTGAATCCGTAGTAGTCCTCGTACATCTCGTCCTCAGTCAGCGAGCCGCAGGGGCCGCGGCGCCCGGGTTGACCACCGTCGGGGTCAGCAACACCACCAGTTCCCGCGCGGAGGGAGCTCCGCCCGGAAGCACCGCGGAGCGCAGGAGTCCTGCAATCACCGCCGTCGAACCGTTCGCAACGCGCACGACGGTGTCGGCATCCGCGCGCGCGCCGTTCGCGTCCGCTGCGCCCGACGACCAGCTTGGCGAGACGCTCAACTGGACGACGCCGTCGGCGGAGATCTGCGGCACGACGGTCAGCGTCAGCGACGACGCGGGCGTCATGGCACGGACGACCGCGGGCTCGTTGTTCAGCGCAAGCAGATCGGGCGCCGCGAGCAGCTCGACGTCACCTTGTGATGCGAGTGCGCGCTGAATCGTTGCGGAATCGGCCATGACGCCCGCCGCAGCGCCCGCTGCCGGAACACCGATCTGCTGTCTGACGATGTGCCAGTCGATGCCGGCTGCGCCGCTCGGCGTGATCTGAAGGATCCGGCCCTGCAAGCGTATCTGCCTCGAACCGCGTACCTGCAGCGCTTCGACGTACGTCGCGATGCGATCAAGTCGATCCGGGTAGTCCGTCACCTGCGCCAGGCCGGCACGCTTGTCCACGTGGACGACTCCCTGCGGCGTCAGCAGGCTGCGAATTCCTGCCGCCGCTTCCTCCATCACGTCGACGTCCGGCACGCTCGAGGCGAGCGTGGAGTCGCCAGCGTTCAGCGTGCGCTGCCACGTCCGTTGGACGCCGAGGACGTTCAGATCGAACAGGCGCGTCTCCGTTCGCCGCGGAAAAACGCGAACGACTGTGCCGTCAACCTGATACGCGAATCCGTTGGGCTCGAGGACCGCCTCGATTGCCTGACGCAGCGTGACGTCCTTCAGCTCGCCGATGAACGTGCCGGTCACGCTCGGATCGATCGCGAGGCTGAACGGCGTCCCGCGCAGGAGCAGCAGGAGCACGTCGCGAATCGGCACGGGCTCGGCAAACGAGAGCGTCAGGCGCTGCGCTTCGTCCAGGTTCGTGGAACGCAGCCGGTCGTCGAGCCGCGTGATCGGGAGGTCGGGCAATTGTGCCGGCGGCCTGGGCGGGGCAGGCTGCGTCTGTTGGGTGGTCGCGTCGCGCGGCCGGCCGCTGGACAGGCGCGTGACGGGCAGCCCCTGAGGCGCCGACTGGGCGCAGACGGCGGCTGTTGCGGCAACGCCAAAGGCGACCACACGCAGAGCGGACCAGCCAGTGCACACTTTTGCTGGCCGAATTTTCGGACCGGCGTCATGAAAACGTTAGAGGCACAGAGTCGGTCTGACCGCTGTGCCCGAGTAGAGGAGGGCAGACCCCTGGGACCTTTTTACACGGGCGGCAGCACGTCCACAGTGCCGGGCGGCGGCAGATCCTTCTTCTTGAATACCGCGACGCCGAGCAGCCCCCCGAGCATCGCGAAAATCGCCCCGATGCACACCCCAAAGAACAGGCGCAAGAGCACGCGGACGACGGTCACCCCGCCGATCGTCATGTTCTCGAGCATGGACCGCGTTTCCGCCGGGAGGTCGGGATTGGACGCGACCCGCTCGAGCACGCGCTGCATGAACGGCCCCATCATCGCGTCCATCGGGATTGAGATGATGGTCCCGATGACGCCCCCGAGCGCCCCGGCCATCAGGCCCACGAGCGCACCGTCCGCGGCCGTCATCGGGTACGGGTAGTTCTGCTGCATCAGGTACGCCGCCAACATCCCTCCGCCAAGCACCCACAGGCAGCAGCAGTTGCCGATGTTGATCACGGGGAGCGCCGAGAGCACCCCGATGAACAGCCCGCCGAGCAGCGCGGGCTGGAACTTGTCAGGCGGAGGATGCATGGCAGTCGGCTACTCCCGTCAGTCGTAGTACTCCAGGCCCAAATGCGTAATCAGATCCTCGCCGCGCAGATGACGCAGCGTGTTCTTCAACTTCATCAACTGAATGAACAGATCGTGCTCGGGATAGAGCCCCGGCGCGTGCATCGGACTCTTGTAGTAGAACGACAGCCACTCCTGGATGCCGCCCATCCCGGCGCGCTTCGCCAGATCCAGGAACAGCGCCGAGTCGAGCACGATGGGCGCCGCAAGGATGCTGTCACGACAGAGAAAATTGATCTTCAACTGCATCTTGTAGTCGAGCCAGCCGAAGATGTCGATGTTGTCCCAGCCTTCCTTGTTGTCGCCGCGCGGCGGATAGTAGTTGATGCGGACGACGTGGCAGAGGTTTTCGTAGAGATCGGGATACAGATTCGGCTGCAGGATGTAGTCGAGGACGGATTTCTTGCTCTCTTCCTTCGTCTTGAACGACTCGGGGTCGTCGAGCACTTCCCCGTCGCGGTTACCGAGGATGTTCGTCGAATACCAGCCTTCGACACCAATGAGGCGCGACTTCAATCCCGGCGCGATCATCGTCTTCATCAGAGTCTGGCCGGTCTTCAGATCCTTGCCCGCCACGGGCGCTCCGGTCTCGTGCGCGAGCTGAAGGAGCGCGGGGATGTCGGCGCTGAGATTGGGCGCGGAGTTCGCGTACGGAACACCTTCTTTGATCGCCGCGTAGGCGTAGATCATGCTCGACGGAATCTCGGGATCGTTCGCATCGAGCGCCTTCTCGAACGCGTCGATCGACGCGTGCGCCTCCGACTCCGTCATGTAGATTTCGGTGCTGCCGCACCAGATCAACACCATCCGGCTCAGCCCGTGATCGCGCTTGAAGCGCTGAATATCATCGCGGAGCTGCTCGGCGAGATCGCGCTTCGTCTTTCCCTTCTTCACGTTTGGTCCGTCGAGGCGCTTGACGTAGCGTCGATCGAACACCGCGGGCCAGGGGCGGATCGCTTCCAGCTCGGGGCGCACCTGATCGAGCAGCGGCTTGTCGAGGACGCCGGCCGTGATTGCTGCTTCGTAGCAGTTCTCGTCGAAGAGATCCCAGCCGCCGAACACGAGGTCGTCGAGCGACGCGAGCGGAACGAAGTCCTTGATCGCCGGCGAACGGCCTTCGGTCCGCTTCCCAAGGCGGATAGTGCCCATCTGCGTGAGGGAGCCGATGGGCTTCGCAAGCCCGCGCCGGATCGCGAGGACGCCGGCTATGGTCGTGGTGCTCACAGCGCCGAGTCCGACGAGCAGGACACCGAGCTTGCCCTCCGCACCATCGATTTTCCGGGCGTTTTTCACAGCCGGTCACTATATCATTCGCTGCAGATGGACACGCGCGCATGTGGTGGTTGAAGAAGTCGTCCTCGTCCGAGCCGCTCGCCGTGTCGATCACCGGCGTGAAGCTCGGCGATCGAGTGCTGGTGATCGGCCTCTCGGATCCGCAGATCGTTGCGGCTCTGGCGTTGAAGGCGGGCCTGACGGGACGCGCCGCGGCCGTCGACGCGGACGCCGGTGTCGTGGCGCGCGGCGCCGGCGCGGTCGAGCGCGAAGGCGCGCTGGTCGAAGCATCGCAGAGCCCGTGGGACACGCTGCCATTCGAGGATGCGAGCTTCGATCTCGCGCTCATCCGCAACGTCCTGATGACGCTGGCGCCTGACGCGCGGCGCGGGCTTCTGCAGCAGGTCTATCGCGTGCTGCGCCCGGGCGGCCGCCTCGTGGTCGTTGACGGGAGCGCCGCGACTGGCCTCCGCGCGCTGGTCCGCGGCCACACCGTCGATCCTGCATACGCAGCGAGCGGCGGCGCGAAGTCCGTGCTCGGCGCGCTGCCGTTTTCAGCCGTCCGCGTGCTCGCGGAGCACGGAGGATTGCTGTTTACGGAAGGCGTGAAGCGGGCATAGCAAAGAGGCGCCGGCCTTCAGGCCCGCGTCGTGCCCTGACCGCCCCAGGAACTACCGCGCGCACGTGAGGTGGCGTCCGCCATCGATCGCGACCGTCTCCCCCGTGATCCATCCGGCCTTGTCAGAAGCCAGAAACACGATCAGCTCGGCGATCTCGTCCGCCTGGCCTGGCCGTCCGATCGGATGCGTGGTCTTCGAGCGATCGAGAAACGCGGCGTAGCTCTCCTCCGTCATGCCGCTGCGGCGGTGCAGATTCGAGACGACGACCCCGGGGTTGACGGCGTTGACGCGGACGCCCTTCGGCGCGAGCTCGAGCGCCGCGCACCGCGTCAGGTGATCGACGCCCGCCTTGCTCACGCAGTACGCGAGCACGCCGGCAAACGATCGCGTGCCGTTCACGCTCGACACGTTCACGATTGATCCTCGCGAGGCGAGCAGCAGCGGCACGGCCGCGTGCATCAGCCTGAACGTCGCGCGAAGATTGATGTCCATCATCGCATCCCACTCTGCGTCGCCCGTCGACTCGATCGTCCCGGTCGCAATCACGCCTGCTGCGTTCACGAGCACGGTGAGGCGGCCGAACGCGCGCTCGGCCGCAGCGACGATCGACGCGGGCGCATCGGCGGCGGTAATATCCGCGACGAACGGGTCACAGCGTCCGCCGTCGCGCGTGATGGCATCTGCCACTTCCTGCAAGGAGGCCGCGTCGCGGCCGACGGCCAGCACAGCCGTACCCTGCCGTCCAAACCGCAATGCCGCCGCTCTCCCGATTCCGCTGGACGCCCCCGTCACGATTGCCGCCTGCTCGAGCATCCGAGCGTTGTAGCACAGTTCGAACACTGTCTCTTCGCGAGCACAGCCCGGGTGGCGCGCCTTTCAACAGATCTCCGGTGGAAGCGCCGAAACACCAACGGAACGGCTTTTGCCCGAACACGAGGCGGATCAGCGCATGACCACGAGCCTTCATCCACTGGCGGAGGCGTTCTCCGTTGCCGAAGTAGCGCGCGCTGCCGGCGTGGATCGCGCGGAGGTCCGTCGTCTCGTCAGGAGCGGTGAGGCGCAGACGATCGATGGAACCTACGTGGCGGGCGTGGAGGCGGTACGCCTCGTCAGAACGCTGCGGCAGGCGAGCGTCGGGGCGCGCGGCACGCTCTTTGGCGCGAAGAGCACGACGCGCACGAATCCGGGTCTGCCGGTCATCCTCTCCGCCTCACTGCATGCGGTGGTGGCGATCGCGATCATCGCGATCACGTCGATGGGACTTGCGAAGCCCGCGGCATTCCAGTCGCGTGAACCGCAGGCGACACGTCTCGTGTTCCTGGCCACGCCCGGGCCGGGTGGCGGAGGCGGCGGAGGCGGTGCGCGCAAGCCGAGTCCACCACCGCCCGCGCTGCGCAAGGGCGTCAGCACGCTGCGAAGCCCGTTGCCGGTTCGCCGCCCACCGCCGGTGGAGCCCCCGCCCGTTGTGCGCGCCAGCGATCCGCCGCCGCCGGTCAAGCCTGAGCCGCTTCCTCCCATCGTTGCGCCGGTCGTTCCGGTGCCGGCGGACACGCGGGACCGCGCCGGCGCACCCGCGGATGTCCCGCCCGCTCCCGAGACCCGAGGCTCCGGAGATCGCGGAGGGACGGGCACTGGCCAGGGGACCGGAATCGGCGAGGGCACGGGACCAGGGGTCGGCGCAGGTACGGGCGGCGGGACAGGCGGAGGGCCCTATCGCCCGGGCAGCGGGATTACACCGCCAACGCTGCTGCGCGAGGTCAAGCCGGACTACACAGAGGAAGCACGGCGGCGCTCCCTCGAAGGCGACGTCGTGCTCGAGATCGTCGTGCGGCGGGATGGTTCGGTCGGCGACGTGAAGATCCTGCAGGGCCTCGGCAGCGGCCTGGACGCGCGCGCCATCGACGCCGTCCGCCAGTGGCGCTTCTCGGCGGCGCAGCGTCAGGGCGTTCCCGTCGACGTCATCGTCGAAGTCGCCGTCGAGTTCAAGATGCGGTAATCGGGTTAGTTCCATGGATACGACACTGATCAGCGTCACATTGCTCTCACTCGCGATGGCCGGGACCCTCAGCATCGTCGTTTGGCGCCTGCTGCGCGACGAACGCCGCCGATCGGAGGCGCGCGTTGCCGCGCTGGCGCAGATGGCAACCCACACGACAGAACGAACCACGACGAGCCGAGTCGCGTCAGCGCGAACGACATCTCCGCCGCCACGACGTGGGGAACCGATAGACCTGCCGTTGCGCGAAGATCGCAGTGCACCGGCGCCCGTGTCCGCGGCTTCACTCTTTCAACAGCCGGAGACCTCATCACCGTGGGGACATCGAGCTGCGGTGATGGCAGCGCTGGCGCTCGCGCTCGCATCCGTCGTGCTCTTCGGACTGGCTGTCCGTAATCACGCCGTGGCCGCGGCGTCTACGGCTGCTCCCGGCGCGCCGCATGCGCCGGCTGCCCTCGAGCTGCTGTCGCTTCGCGACGCCCGGGATGCGGGCACGTTGACTATTACGGGCCTTGTGCGGAATCCTCGCACTGGCGGCGCTCAATCGCGAGTGACCGTCACGGCGTTCGCGTTCGATGAGAGTGGGGCGTTTCTCTCGAGCGGCCGGGCGCTGCTCGACGTCACGTCGCTCGCACCGGGCGACGAGTCGCCGTTCGTGGTGTCCGTCCCGGCAACCGGCAACGTCGCGCGGTACCGTATCAGCTTCCGCGGTGAAGACGGACGCGTGATCGCGCACGTGGATCGGCGTCAGCAAAGTGCGGTGGCGGACTCGGCGCAGCGCAGCGTTGCAGGATCGTAGACGAGCGCAACCATGACGGTTTTCCATCGAATGCTTTCGATATCCGCGGTGCTCGCCGCTCTTGCGATCGCCTCCCTGACGGCGCAATCGACGCAGGGCGGCCAGCAAGGCAGCGATTCGCAGGGGTTCAGGTTCCGTACGGGCGTGGACCTGGTAAACGTGACGGCGACGGTGACGGATGCGTCCGGACGCTTCGTGCCTGGGCTCACGAAGGACGACTTCCGCGTGTTCGACGACGACCAGCCGCAGTCGATCTCGCACTTCAGCAGCGAGCGCGTCCCGGTCAGCCTCGGGATCGTGCTCGATACGAGCGCGAGCATGGACGGGGAGAAGATGTCGTCCGCACGCGAGGCGCTCGATCGTTTTCTGTTCCAGCTGCTCGATCAGGACGATGAGGTGTTCCTCTACCGGTTCGACAACGAGCCGGAGCTGGTCGAAGGATGGACGAAGGACAAGCGGCGCATCAGTCAGTCGCTCGGTCGCATCCAGCCGCGCGGAGGCACCGCGCTCTACGACACCGTCGCGGAAGCCGTGCAGCTCGCGCAGCGCGGTCACAACCGTAAAAAGGCCGTCGTCATCATCTCGGACGGGAACGATACGAACAGCCACATCGACGTGCTGTCGCTCAAACGCCTGATCCGTGAGACCGAAGTCCTCGTATACGCCGTCGGGATCGACGGACCGGGAATCCCCACGTATGCGAGCTATGGTGGGGGACAGAGACCACGCCAGCCGCCGCGCGTTCCGGTGCCGTTTCCGTTTCCATTTCCGCCGGGAGGCCGTCGTCCCGTGCCGCAGCCGCCGCAGGGCCCGTCGGGCGGAAATCCTCGATGGCACAATCCTTCAGAGGATCGCGTAAACGTCGCGGCGCTGCGCGACATTACGGACGACAGCGGCGGGCGGACGGAGATCATCCGTCAGCCGCGCGATCTGGATCCCGCGACGGCGGGCATCGCCGACGAGTTGAGCAAGCAGTACTACCTGGGGTATGCGGCTGGAGCGGACGATGGCAAGTGGCACACGATCCGGGTGGAAGTGCGGCAGCCGTCGTATCACGTCCGCGCGCGGCGCGGGTATATCGCGGGCAAGTAGCGCGGCACGTCAGTGCCGCGGGCGCGCAATTGAAGTTTGCGCGCTAACGAATCCGCCATCACAACATCGCAATCGTGCCGATGCCCGCACCAATGAGCAGCACCTGACGGACGGCTGACGTGCCGTTATCACGGTGCAGCCCAGGAATCAGATCGGCCATCGCCACATAGAGAAAGTTCCCGGCCGCGAACGCCAGCACGTACGGCAGCATCTGCGGGACGTGCCGCGATGCGAGGATCATGGCCGCAGCTCCTGCGATCCCGCCGCTCGCCGACAGCAGGTTCAGCACGAACGCGCGGCCGCGCGTGTAGCCGGCGCGCAGGAGAATCGCGACGTCCCCAACTTCTTGGGGGATCTCGTGGGCGGCGACGGCGATGGCCGTGGTGACGCCCAGCGGGAGGGACGTGAGGACTGCGGCGGCGATGAGCGCGCCGTCCACGAATGTGTGAAAGGCATCGCCCACGATCACCAGGGAGGCCGCGGAGGTGTGCGTGCGACACCCTTCCTCATCGTGGCAGTGACGCCAGATCACGGCTTTCTCGAGCAGGAAGAAGCTCAAGATGCCAGCAGCGAGGGTCAGCATTGCAGGGCGCGCTGGCAGCAGCTCCAGCGATTCAGGGACGAGCGCGAGCAGGGCGACGCCGACCAGCGTACCGACCGCGTAACTGATTAGCCACGGGACGAGCCGGAGACGCACGCTGTCGCCCAGCAGCAGAAACGTGGACGCCGTGATGAGTCCGCCAACGCTGCCGAGAATGCTCAGGCCAACTGCCGATGCGAGAATCACCGCCGAATCATACGTCGTCTGGTTCAGGGCGCCGCTCCGGTAAACGGGCCAGGCGCGGCGGTCGTCAGTCGAACAGGGCAGGAACGATGCACAGATTGATTCTCGCCTCGGGTTTGTTCGCGCTCGTCGTGTGTGGCGTTTTTGCGCAGCAACTGCTCCCGCAGCCACAGGGA
>JBKPQB010000079.1:0-15309 GCA_046733875.1 Acidobacteriota bacterium | reverse complement strand
CCTGGCGCGCGCACCTTCAGCCACTCCGGCTTCGGCTGGCGGGGAAGCTCGTCAACGCGCTTCTTCCGGCCGCGAATGAAATTGAGGGGGGCGGTGGACACCTCCACTCATTATACTGGCCCAATGGCAGGACTCTCGATTACGTGGTTTGGCCACGCGACGTTCGTGCTCGTTTCACCAGGCGGAAAGCGCATCGTGATGGATCCCTGGCTCACGGGCAACCCGAAGGCGCCGGCAGGCGCGAAGATCGACAAGGCGGACATCATCTGCGTTTCGCACGGGCACTCCGATCACACGACCGACGTCGTCGCCATCGGCAGGGCGACGAACGCGCCGGTCGTCGCGATTTTCGAGCTGGCGTCGTGGTTTCAGGCCAAGGGGTTGAAGGAAGTGGTCGGCATGAATATCGGCGGCACGGCCGACGTCAAAGGGCTGAAGATCTCGATGACGCCTGCACTCCACTCGAGCAGCATCAGCGAGGATGGCGCGTCGGTGTACCTGGGCGAGCCGGCGGGGTTCGTCATTCGCCTCGAGGACAATCGTTCGATCTATTTCGCCGGAGACACGGCGCTCTTCGGCGACATGCGGCTCATTCGTGAGCTGTACTCGCCCGAGATTGCGTTTCTGCCCATCGGAGATCACTTTACGATGGGGCCCGAAGCCGCTGCGCGCGCGTGCGAGATGCTCGGTGTGCGGCAGGCCGTCCCGATGCACTACGGCACGTTCCCGTTACTGACCGGCACGCCGGAGCGGTTCAAGAAACTCGTCGACCCGCTGGGAGTCGACGTGCTCATCCTGGAGCCCGGCGAGACGGCGCAATAGTCCGAGGAGGGCACGTCTCCGCGCGTACGGTTCGCGATTGCTCGTGCAGCGCGTTCGTCCGATGGACGACATCGTGTGGCGTGCGCTTGCGCGGCCCCGCTTCAATCTGACGCTGCTGGGATCGTTCGCCGGCGTTGCACTCGTACTGTGCGCGCTCGGCATCTACGGCGTGCTCGCATATCTCGTCGTGCAGCGGACTCGCGAGGTCAGTATCCGGATGCGCTTGGCGTACGAGCCGGCGACTTGCTACGTGCCCGCCAGGCGTGCCCTTCAGTCGATCCGCTCGTAGCGTTACGCGACGAGTGGATTTTCGATTGTCCGGCGATTCCTGGCTAATGTCGCCGTTCGGATGATCGGTGCCTCCCGCCGCCCCGAGGTGATACGCTCTGACTTATGGAGAGCGCGGCAGCGCCCGGCACCATCCACGTAGATTTCGAGACCTCCCCTGACAAGTACAAGCATTGGAAGCTGGCGCTCGACGGCCCCGTCGCGACGCTCTCGATGGACGTCCAGGAAGACGGCGGGCTTGTTGCCGACTACCGCCTCAAGCTCAACTCGTATGACCTCGGTGTTGACATTGAGCTGGCTGACGCGATTCAGCGCATCCGCTTCGAACACCCCGAAATCCACGCCGTCGTCATCACCAGTCTCAAAGAGCGCGTGTTCTGCGCGGGCGCGAACATCTTCATGCTTCGGGGCGCGACGCACGCGTGGAAAGTGAACTTCTGCAAGTTCACGAACGAGACGCGGCTCGCGATCGAGGATGCGAGCACGCACTCGGGCATCAGGTTTCTGGCAGCGATTAACGGCACCTGCGCAGGCGGCGGCTACGAGCTCGCACTGGCGTGCGACGAGATCCTGCTCGTCGACGATGGGAGCTCCGCCGTGAGCCTGCCGGAGACGCCGCTGCTCGGCGTCCTGCCCGGCACGGGAGGGCTCACCCGCGTCGTGGACAAGCGGAAAGTGCGTCGCGATCTCGCGGATGTGTTCGCGACGGTCGCGGAGGGAGTGAAAGGGAAGCGCGCGGTAGAGTGGGGACTCGTGGACGCGACGTATCCGACGAGCCAGTTTCGCCAGCGCGTCAAGGAGCGCGCGCGGCAGCTCGCATCGGAATCGGATCGTCCGGCAGGCGGCCCCGGCGTTCCACTGTCGCCCCTGGCGCCGGCGGTGAGTAACGACCGCGTCGCATACAGCACAGTGGACGTGAGCATGGACCGCCCGAAGCGCGTCGCCACGCTGACGGTGACAGGGCCGGCAGGAGAAGTTCCCTCGTCCATCTCCGGGATTCAGGACCAGGGGGATCGCTTCTGGCCCCTGCGTGCGTTCCGCGAGCTGGACGATGCGCTGCTGCGGCTTCGGATGAACGAGCCGCTCATCGGGACCATCGTCCTGAAGACGCGCGGCGATCAGGACGCGATGCTGGCGATGGATGGCCTGCTGACCGCGCATCAGGATCATTGGCTCGTGCGCGAAGTGATGCACTTCGTGAAGCGCACGTTGAAGCGGTTGGACCTGACATCGCGCAGCTTCTTCGCGCTGATCGAGCCCGGCAGCTGCTTCGCCGGGACGCTGTTCGAGCTGGCCCTCGCGGCCGATCGCTCCTACATGCTCGACGATCCGGAACAGGACAACACGATCGCGCTCTCGTCGATGAATGGCGGCCCCTTGCGCATGAGCAACGGCCTCACCCGGCTCCAAACCCGCTTTCTCGGCGCTCCGGCGCGGGTTGACGAAGCGCTGGCACACGACGGGCGGGTCGATCCCGAGGCGGCACTCGAGGCCGGCCTCGTGTCATTTGCGCCCGACGACCTGGACTGGAACGACGAGGTGCGGCTGGCGATTGAGGCGCGCGCCGCGCTCTCGCCCGATGCCTTGACGGGCATGGAAGCCAACCTGCGCTTCGCCGGTCCCGAAACGATGGAGACGAAAATCTTCGGCCGGCTGAGCGCGTGGCAGAACTGGATCTTCATTCGGCCGAATGCGGTGGGGGACAAAGGGGCTCTGACGTCATATGGATCGCAGTCGCGCCCAGAATTTGATTTCAGGCGAACATAGTCAATGTTCAATGCTCAATGGCGAATGTTCAACATAACGAGGGATGCAGCGTTGCATTTCACATTGAACATTTCACATTGAACATTGCAAGGATCACCCGTGATCTCCGCAGAACGCATTCCCAATAATGTCGGCCTTTCGAGCAACAAGCGGCTGCAGCGTGCACTCGAGCACTGGCAGCCCGCGTACATCCAGTGGTGGAAGGACATGGGGCCGCAGGGCTTTCAGGACTACCACCACGTCTACGTCCGCACGGCGGTGAGCGTGGACCCGTCCGGCTGGGCGCACTTCGAGTACGTGAAGCTGCCGGAATATCGCTGGGGAATTTTTCTTGCCGATCCAGTCCGCGATCGGCGCATCGGTTTCGGTGACTTTGCGGGTCAGCCGGTCTGGCAGGAAGTGCCAGGCGAGTTCCGAAACCAGCTCCGGCGTCTCGTCGTGACACAGGGGGACACGGAGCCCGCGAGCGTCGAGCAGCAGCGCTGGCTCGGACAGCGCTGCCCAAGCCTCTACGATCTCCGCAACCTGTTTCAGGTGAACGTCGAAGAGGGGCGCCATCTCTGGGCGATGGTGTACCTGCTGCACTCCTACTTCGGCCGCGACGGCCGCGACGAGGCGGAGGAGCTGCTCGCGCGGCAGAGCGGCAACCGCGACAAGCCACGCATCCTCGACGCTTTCAACGAGCCGATTGACACGTGGCTCGACTTCTTCATGTTCACGATGTTCACGGACCGCGACGGCAAGTCGCAGCTCCTGTCGCTCTCGGAAAGCTCGCTCGATCCGCTGTCGCGCACGACGCGCTTCATGCTGACGGAAGAAGCGCACCACATGTTCGTCGGCGAGACCGGCATCGCGCGCATCCTCGAGCGCACGTGTCAGCTGATGAAGGAGACGGGATATTCGGAGGACGTCCGGAAGCTCGGCGGGATCGATCTGCCGACGCTCCAGAAGTACATCAATCTGTGGTTCAGCCTCAGCCTCGACCTCCACGGCAACGAGATTTCGACCAACGCCGCCTCCTACTTCGCGAACGGGCTGAAGGGGCGCGCGTTCGAGGAAAAGTGGGACGATCATGGCGCGACGGATGCGCTGTACGAGCTCGAGGTCTCGCAGGACGGACGGATCGACCGCAAGCAGGTCCCGATGCGGACGGCGATGAACGAGGTGTTGCGCGACTGGTACGTCGGGGATTGCCAGGCGGGCGTGACGCGCTGGAACCGGATTCTCGAGCGTCACGGATTCTCCGATCGGCTGCGGCTGCCGGATCGCAAGTTCAACCGCGGCATCGGCATGTTCTCCTCGCTGCACTTCGATCCGTTCGGCCAGCCGGTTCGCGAGGATGATTGGACACGCCGCCGGCACGAATGGCTGCCGTCGTCCCACGACCGCGAGTACCTGCTCAGCATCATGAACGAACCCGTGTACGAGCCGGGACGGTTCGCGAACTACATCGCGCCGCCCATGCGCGGGATCAACCGGATGCCGGTGACCTTCGAGTACGTAAGGACGGAAGCGTGATCATGGGCGGCGGCCACCAGGATCACGAAGGACACGAAGATCTCCAGGAAGAGAAGGCAATAGTTTCGTGACTACACGTGAGGCGTGGCAGTGACGACCGCCGCAATCCAGCACAAGCAGCTCTTCATCAACAACGAATGGTGCCCAGCCTCCAGCGGGCAGCCGATGGAGGTGATCAATCCCGCCACCGAGGATGTGATCGCGACCGTCGCGTCAGCGGACGCCAGCGACGTCGATGCTGCCGTTGCCGCGGCGCGTGCGGCGCTGGCCGGGCCATGGGGCAGGATGTCGGCCCGCGAGCGTGGCCGGTTCGTGAGCCGCCTGGCGGATCGGCTCCTCGAACGCGCAGACGACGTTGCGCGCCTGGAAACGCTGCACAACGGCAAGCCGATCTTCGAATCACGTCAGATCGAGATCCCGGCTGCCGCGGAATGTCTCGAGTATTACGCCGGCTGGGCGGACAAGGTGATGGGCGAGACCATCCCCGTCAAAGGCAACTACTTCACGTACACGCTGCGCGAGCCGCTCGGGGTCGTCGCCGCGATCGTTCCCTGGAACTTCCCGCTGCTGCTCGCCGCCTGGAAGATCGCGCCCGCGTTGGCGTGTGGCAACACCGTCATCGTCAAGCCCGCGAGCCAGACGCCGCTGACCGCGCTCGCGCTCGCGGAAATCGCCGTCGACGTGGGACTGCCGCCAGGCGTGCTGAACGTGATCACGGGCCCGGGGTCCACGGTCGGCCAGTCGATCGTCGAGCATCCGGGGATCGACAAGATCGCATTCACCGGCGATACGAGCACCGGCAAGGCCATCATGCGATCGGCGGCAGACACGCTGAAGAGGATCACGCTGGAGCTCGGCGGCAAGTCGCCCAACATCGTCCTGCCGGATGCCGATCTGGACGCGGCGCTCCGCGGCGCGACGACCGGCATCTTCTACGGCAAAGGGGAAGTCTGCGCCGCCGGCTCGCGCCTGCTCGTCGACCGATCCATCAAGAGCGAGTTCATGGACAAGCTCGCGGCGCGCGCCAGGAAGATGGTGGCCGGCGATCCCCTCGATCCGAAGACGCGCTACGGGGCGCTCGCGTCGAGGAAGCAGCTCGAAACGGTCGAACGATATGTGGCAGCGGGCACGCGTGAAGGCGCGTCGCTCGTCGCTGGCGGGCAGCGCACGGACATCGGGACCGGAAAGGGGTATTTCTATCAGCCCACGGTGTTCGACAACGTGACGTCCGCGATGACGATCGCCCGCGAGGAGATCTTCGGCCCCGTGCTCGCCGTCATCGACTTCGCCGATCTCGACGAAGCGATCGCCCGCGCGAACGACACGCCCTACGGGCTGGCCGCCGCCGTCTGGACGCGCGACATCAAAAAGGCGCACTACGTCGCGCGCCGGCTGCAGGCCGGGACGGTCTGGGTGAACACCTACAACGTCTACGACACGGCCGCGCCGTTCGGCGGCTACAAGGCGAGCGGCTTCGGGCGTGAGATGAGCTCGCACGCCATCGATCACTACACGCAGGTGAAGACGGTGTTCGTCGATCTGAACATGTAGGTGCCGTCAGTGCTCTCGCGCGTCAGTCGCATCTGCGTCCTCGGCGCGGGGACGATGGGGCACGGGATCGCGCATGCGGCGATCACGAGCGGCTACGAGACGGTTTTGTACGACGTCTCGATCGAAGCGCTCGACAAGGCGCGCAGCGCGATCGAGAACATCCTTCGAAAGGGAGTCGAGCTCGGGAAGCTCACGGCTGCGGCGGCACACGACAGCCTTCGACGCCTGACCGCGACGCCGACGCTCGATCATGCGCTCGCGGCCGCGGACTTCGTCATCGAGGCCGCGCCTGAGCGCATCGACATCAAGCTCGCACTCTTTGCGCAGATCGATCGCTCTGCTCCGTCAACCGCCATCGTCGTGTCCAACACGTCCGCGCTCAGCATCACCGAGATGGCCGCCTCGATCGCGAATCCCGGCCGGGTCGCAGGCATGCACTTCTTCAACCCGGTCCACAAGATGCCGCTCGTCGAGATCGTCCAGGCGCTCGAGAGCGCGCCCGAGACACTGCGGACGGTTGCGGATGTGGCCCGGCAGATGGGGAAGGAGACGGTCCTCGTGCGCGAGTCGCCCGGCTTCATCACGACGCGCGTGAATGCGAGCATCGGCAATGAGGCGTTCTACATCCTCATGGAGGGCGTGGCGTCCGCGCGCGACATCGACAAGGCCCTCAAGCTCGGACTCAACCATCCGATGGGCCCGTTCGAGCTCGTCGATCTGGTTGGGCTCGACACGCGCCTCAGCATCCTCGAGTACCTGCATCGCAGCATGGGCGAGAAGTATCGTCCGTGCCCGCTGCTCGTGGAGTACGTGAAGGGGGGGAGGCTGGGAAGAAAGGTCGGGCGCGGCGTGTATGAGTACTGACGGGTGTCGGGGTTTGGGATCGGAATCGCGAGTCCGGTAGGCGCGGAGCGCTACTGAATCCGAATCGACCCGTGAAAGTTCGGATTGGTATCGTCCAGGTGGTCGTGATACGTGCACGTGCCCGCGCCGGCGAAGCCCTGCGTCAGCTTCGTGGTGCCGGGCGCAATGGTGCTGAGACCACGTTCGATCGACGGGCACGACCCGTGGATCGGGTGCGGGTCCGAGGCGATTTCGTGCGACCGCGTGTCGTTGTTGATGAACGTGACGCTCTGCCCGATCGAGATCGTGACCGTCGACGGGCTCACGCCTGCCGACGTCATTGTTACCGTCGCGCCGCTCGGGCCGGTGGCGCCGGTGCTGCCGGAAATGACGATCACGCCGCCACCCCCACCGCTCGGGGATGTCGGCGACGACCCCCCGCCGCAGGCGCTCAGTCCGGCGAACACGCCGAGACAGATCGCGCAGCGTCCAATAGCGGTGGGGAACCGGAACCCCTTGCCCATCTTAGAAGAACTTTCGTGAGATGTTGAACCCGATGAACCAGGAGTCGTTCGAGCTGCCGCCGCGCGCGAGCTGCCCGATCGTCGTCCCGATGCCGTTCGAGAAATTGAGCTGGAACAAATGCCCTCCCGCGCGCACCTCGATCCCGAAGCTGGCGAGGTTCACGCCGGGGTCATAGCCCGCGATCCGTGGCGTGATTTCGCCGACGAGATACGTGGAGGGCCGGATGCGCAGCCGCGCGCCAAGGCCGAGCAGCATGGTGTCGTTCTGGTCCACCAGATCGCTCGGCTGCGCGTTGGTATTGAAGACGAAGATCGGCTCTGCGTACAGCGCCGCAAAGCGCGCCACCTTGCGCGAGACGAGGACGCCAGCAGCGGGCGAGAGCTGATCGCTCAGGTTGTTCGTCCCCTCGAACGTGCCGAACACGTCGAGGCTGACGGGTTTCGTGTCCCCCTGCCGCAGCACGCTCTGCTGTCCGAAGATCTCGATCGTGCGGTCGCTCGTCCGGTACACGCCGATCTGGGTCCCCCGCCGTAGTCCGTACCGCAGCTCGAGGCCGATCTGTGCGCCGGAGTCGAACCCGAAGAAATCCGACAGCAAGTCGCCGAAGTCGCCGCGGCCGAGCGATCGCGTGAAGCGATGCGTCACCCGGAAGGACAGCCTGTTCACCGGCATGCGCAGCGTGGTCGGCAGCGATGCCAGGTTGAAGTCCGGCTGCAGCGCGTCGACGCGCGCGTCCGGATCCGCAGCCTGTGGCGCGGGGGTCGGCGGTGGCGTCTGTGGGTCTTGAGCGAAGGCGGGTGAAGCGATGGCGGAGAAGACTGCCAGCGCGAACACCGGCCGGAACCGGCGAATCGCAGAAGTCACGCCTGCCGCGTTCGCAAGGAGGGTGCCGGAAACTGAGCCCGCAAGTCTCACGAAATCGTCCGTTTATGAGCGTAGCGTTACGCGCAGGGTAAAGGTTTACGCGCCCTGAAAGATGGCGCCCTCGAAAGGACCGCGCGGCGATGGTAGGGGGCCGTTTCGGCCGCCATCATTCGATCCGGTGTTTCGCGAGGTAATAGCTCAGCGCGCGCTGGCTGATGCCCATGGTCTCCGCGGCGTCCTTCTTGATGCCGCCCGCGCTGTCGAGGGCGCGGCGGACGGTCTCGCGCTCCGCCCAGTCGAGATTCTGGCGCAGGTTCAATGACGGCAGGCCCGCGGGCGGCGAGGCGGACACGCCGAGCAGCCGGACGGCATCCGCGCCGATCGTCATCGTCTGCGAGAGGACGACGGCGCGTTCGACCGTATTCTCCAGCTCCCGAACGTTTCCGGGCCAGTCCGCGGTGCGCAGCGCTTCCAACACGGTGGGCTCGATGCCGTCGATGCGCTTCCCGGCACGCTGCGCGTGCTTGTGGATGAAGTGCTCGACCAGGACCGTCACGTCCTCGCGACGCTCGCGAAGCGGCGGGATGTGAATCGGGATCACGTTAAGGCGATAGAAAAGATCTTCCTGGAATTTGCCGTCGGCCACCATCTGCGGCAGGTCGCGGTTCGTGGCGGCGATCACGCGGACGTCGACCTTCTGACTGCGCTCCGATCCAAGCGGCTCGAACTCGCGCTCCTGCAGGACGCGCAGCAACTTCGCCTGCAGGTTCGGGCTCATCGTGCCGATCTCGTCGAGGAAGATCGTCCCGCCGTCGGCAAGCGCGAACTTCCCCTTCTTCCCGGTCATCGCGCCGGTGAAGGCGCCGCGGACGTGCCCGAAGAGCTCGGACTCCAGGAGCGTTTCGGGGATGGCCGCGCAGTTCACCTTGATGAGCGGCATCTCGCGCTGGGCGCTGTGATAGTGAATCGCCCGCGCGACCATCTCCTTGCCGGTTCCGGTCTCGCCCGTGATGAGCACCGTGCTCTTCGACTTGGCGACGACCTCCGCGGTGCGGATGACCTCCTGCATCCCGCGGCTGCGTCCGACGATGCCGTAGTGATTGAATTCCTCGTCGCGCTCGCTGAGGAGATAGCCGTGCTGCGTGCGGAGGCGATGGTGGTCCAGCGCGCGCCGCACGACGACGAGCAGCTCGTCGACCTCGAACGGCTTCTGGAGGTAATCGAACGCGCCGAGCTTCATCGCCTCGATCGCGCTCTCGACGGTTGCGTGCGCGGTCATCATCACGATCTGCGGACGCTCGCCGGCAGCCGCGGACCCGACGAGCTCGCGAATGAGATCGAGCCCCGTCAGCTCGGGCATCAGGTTGTCGACGACCAGGACGTCGAAGAACCGGCGCGCGAGCAGCCGCTGCGCTTCGCGCGGGCTCTCGGTTGCGAGCACCTCGTGTCCCTCTTCACGGAGCGCCTGCGCGAGCGCCTCGCGGATCTTTGCTTCGTCGTCGACCAGCAGAATGGATGCGTTGACAGTCATGCGGCAGTGGAGTGGAGCGGCAGCTCGATGCGGACCTCGGTTCCATGGTCGGGCGCGCTCGCGACGGTGATGCGTCCGCCGAGGCCTTCCACGATGTTTCGCGAGATGGCGAGACCGATCCCGGTGCCCGTCCGGCGAGATGTGAAGTACGGGTCGAACACGCGCGGCAGGACATCCGGAGGTATGCCGGGTCCGCGATCCTTGATCGTAATCGCGAGGTGCTCGTCGTCGAGCCTTTTTGTCTCCAGGCGGATCGGCGCGCCGGACCGCGGCACGTTGCCATCCCCTTCGAGGGCCTGAATCGCGTTGCCGAGGACGTTGACCAGCACCTGGCGAAGGCGCTCCGCGTCGGTCGTGACCTCGCGAATCGCCGGATCGAGCGAGAGCTGCACGGCCGGCTTCGTGCCGTCGGCGGCAGCGGCGCGGACGGCATCGGCCGCGACGGCGTTCAGGTCCGCGTGCGCCAGATCGAACTTGATTGGACGCGCGAAATCAAGCACCTCCGTCACGATCCGGTTGAGCCGCTCGATCTCCTCGTCGATGTCGCGGACCGCGGCCTGCAACCGTTCCCGGGGGACCTGCTCGCGTCGCAGCGTCCGTAGCGCGGTCTTGATGATCATGAGCGGATTACGGATCTCGTGTGCCACGACCGTCGAGAGGCGCCCCAACGACGAGAGCCGTTCGCGCTGCGTGGCCTCGCGCTGGAAGCGCTGGATCGAATCGGTCATCGTGTTGAAGGTCGTGGCGAGCAGGCGTGCATCCTCGTCGCTCCAGCGTTCGTCGGCGGGCACGGGAATGCGACGCGTGAGATCGCCCGTCGCCGCCATGTCCTTCATCGTGGCGGTGATTGCCCCCAGGGGGCGCGTGACGCTGCGCGCGATCGCATAGCTCAGGAGTGTGGCCGCAAGCACGGCGAATACCGCGATCGCGCCCAGCATCGTGTGAAGCGTGCGAAGAAATCTCAGCCGTTCGGTGCGCGACTGCAGGATGAGTGCCGTGGGCGCACCGGGCGTGCCCGCGGGCGCTATCGCCTGCGTGAGCGCGATGTACTCGTTGCCGTTCAGCGTGATTTCCGGGGTGATGCCCGAGCGCTCCAGGAGCCCCGTCAGCGAGCCCCACAACGGTTCCGGCAGCGTGGCGGCCTGGATCCGTCCGCGCGCCGCGAACGCGACCTCGCTGTTCGTCAGCGCCTTCACGCGCGCCGCGGCTTCGGTATCCAGGCTGATGCCCCCGGTGAGCGTGCCGGCGATTTCGCGCCCGATGCCGATCGGCACCGACACGAACTGGAGAATCCCGTGGGCGCCAGGCCAGAAGCCCCGTGTCTCCCGATCCAGCGACATGCCGCCGACACCGGCGATCGAGAGCAGCTCCTTGTCGGGCAGATCCGGGGCGCCGAAGCGGCTGAGGATGACGCCGTGGCGCGAGACCACGAACAGGTCCGCATTCAGCGCTTCCTCGTACTCCTTCGCGATGTCGCGCACCGTATTGGGGTCGTTTGTGGCGGCGGCGGCCTTGAGCTTCGGGAGATCCGCCACGAGCCGCGCCTCGGTTGCGAAGTGCTCGAACATCAGGGATCGGTACTCGCTGACGAGCGCCCCCGCTTCGTCGAGCCCGTGTCGCAGCTCCGCCTCGGCCTGCCGCGTGACGGCGACGTTGACGATCGCAATCGCGACGGCAATCGAGAGGACCGCCAGGAGTGCGGTTGCGAAGAAGATGCGGTTCGTGAGCGAGCTGAAGACCTTCATCGAATCGCAAAGTCCGCGTCGACGTCGCCGCCCGACGACGGAATCGTGACGCTGCGCCGGGGTGCGTCGCCGCGGACGGTCTCGTTCCACACCGCGACGTTGTAGGTCCCCGGCGGCACGTTCTCGAGGCGGTAGCGCCCGTCCTGGTCCGTGAGCGCGAAGTACCGGTGCGCGAACACCAGAATGAACGCGCTCATGTGCGAGTGGATCTCGCAGAACACGCGGACAACGCCCGGCGTGTCGAAGCGGACGGATCGCGAGTGTCCGGCCGCATAGCGGCCCAGGTCGAACGAGTTCCCTTTCGAAAGCGAGAACACGTTGTGGTACTTGTGGTCGTTGTTCGGAAAATCCACCGTGGTGCCGGCGACGATCGGCAGCACGTGCGGCACGAACGTCTCATTGCGCTGATCCATGCGCGCGTGCGGCTCGTCACGCGTGTCGAACGCGGCCCGCGGCGCGGGATCGAGGTAGACGACGCTCTGCCGCCGATCGATGGGCGGGTGCAGCGGGCTCATGCCGAGGGCGCCGACGTCGGGCCGGCGCTCGGGTCCGCCAAACGCGGCGCGCACGTCCACATGGCCGCGAATGGTTCCGGCGGCCGCGCGCGCGGCACTTCCCGCCCGTCCGGACGGCGCGAACGCCAGCGTCAGCGCCAGCGCCGCGCCCAGTATCACGTGCGTCCTCCAGGCGCGCATCTCAGAACCAGTACGAAATTTGCGCGGACGCGTACGTGCGTTCGCGCACGCGGCCGCCCTCCCGCCAGTTGTGCTGCAGGACGCCGCGTACCGTGATGTTGCGCTGAAGGTAGAAGCCGGCGCCCGCTTCGATCCGACGGACGGGCGCATCCCACGGCGTCGGCAGGCCGCCGAAGAAACGCTGGCCGGAGATGTCGGAGAACGTCAGCGCGTCGAGGCGGGCGGCGGCGAACAGCCGGGGAGTCAATCGATAGCGCGACTCGATGAACCCCGACGTGGCGCGAAGCGGAGCGGTGATTGCCGGCGCCGAGAGCGGCGGCAGCGTCCAGCGGCTGACTACGACCTCCGAACGCACAATCCAGTAGCCGCGCGAATACTCGGCGTCGAAGCCGACCGCAGTCTGGGGGTAGTGGCCTGATGCGTACCGCCCAAGCGCGTCCTTGAGCGAGCCGTTCAGCCATTCGCCATGCGCGGCCGACGCGCCGACCACCAGACCGACGATCGGCTTCCACGCGGCGCGTCCCGAGATCTGTCGGCCGCCGTTGTCGTCGCGCACGCGCGGGTTCGAGAGCGTCCCCGCAGTGACCGCGCCAGCGACCTCGAAGCGCTGCGCGTCGAGCCGCGCTTCGATGCCCGTGTCCCATCGATACGCGCTCACGAGCGGACTGCCGGGCGCCGCCGTCGGTGACCCGACCGGATAGCTGGCCTCCCAGCCGCGTGCGCGCATCAGGAGCAGGTCGTCCGCCGACGCGGGAATCGCATCGGAGCGGAGGGACGTGAGGTACTGATACGCGAGCGGATACCCGATCAGCGGATTGTCCGTCCCGTACGAACGGCGCGCGAACGCACCGAACACGGGCGGGATACGGCCGGCCTGGATGTCGAGAGGGATGGCCTTGGAGGGATGGACGCGGACGTAGAGCGCGTATGGCTGCACGCCGTCGACGTCCTCGGAGCGGATCTCGGTGAGAACGGCGAACCGGTCGTTCGGGCGCCACGCCCCGCCCAGCGAGACCCGGAACATGCGGAGCGCGTTGTGCTCGTAGTCGGTGTAGTTGAAGAACGCGCTCTCATCGTGCGGGCCGATCGTGGCGGACACGTCGCCCGTGATCCGAATGGCGCCCCCGGCGAGCTCGACAGGGCCGTCGGGCAGCGCTTGCGCGCCGACGCTGGACGGCACCGCCAGCGACACGAGAAGGACGATCGGACAGAACCAGCTGCGCATCGGTACGGCGTAAGGCTGATTATGGTCGAAGTGGATGGGTGCGTGTGACTCCTGGGCGGAGGGCGGGTGCGGGTCCTCGGACTGGCATTCGGATTAGGGACGCTGCCGCACGGAGGGAGCAGGGAACGAGCGCGAGCGACTGAGCCACGCGACCGGAGGGCGCCGGCGAAGCGGCGCGCGAGAGAGCGTGTGGGGGGAGTTCAGGGGCAAGCCCCTCGGATAAGAAGGATTCGCATTACACTAGACAGGATCGACGACGAGAAGGAGCGAGAAGGAGACTGATGGCCTACATCATCTGCGAGCCGTGCATTGGAACGAAGGACACTGCGTGCGTGGACGTGTGTCCCGTGGACTGCATCCACCCCAGGAAAGACGAGCCGGAGTTCGCGGCGGCCGAGATGCTCTACATCCATCCCGACGAGTGCATCGACTGCGGCGCCTGCGTGCCCGCCTGCCCGGTGGAAGCGATTTTTGCCCTGGACGAAACGCCGGACAAATGGAAGAACTACATCGCGACCAACGCGCAGTACTTCCAGAAGTAGAAAGGGGGCGAAGCCCCTCGACGATGAATAATTAGTGCTATAGTCGGCCGGTGCGTGGCACGGGCGTCACCCTGGCGGCGTGCGCCGTTCTTGCCGGTCCTTTCATGGCGGCCCAGACGCCCGGGTCTGCGGCAGCCGACATCCAGTTTCAGCTCGGCGACTTGCTCGCGTCCGAAGGGCGCTTCGCGGACGCTGTTGCGCCGTATCGCAAGGCGATCGCGGGGGCCGGCGACGATCGCGCGCTGCTGAAGGAGGCGCGGACTGGCCTGACGTTCGCGCTGCTCCGAAACGGCGATATTGCCGCCGCGCGCGTGGAAGCGCAGCGCCTCGTTGCCGCCGATCCGCTGGCCGCACCGGGGCAGGCGCTGTACGGCGAGACGCTCTGGGCGTCCGGACTCTTCGAAGAAGCCGACCACGCGTACGACACAGCGCTGCAGAACGATCCCGGCGAGGCGCGCGCCCATAATGGCCGCGCCCGATCGCTGCTGGCGCGCGGACGCCTGGACGAGGCGCTCGTCGAAGCGCAGGAAGCGCTGAAGCTCGCGCCCCGCAACGCCGAGTACCACCACGTCGTCGGCGTCATTCACGAGCGCGCGCGCCAGTACGAGCTGGCGGGCGCCGCCTTCGGCGATTACCTGAACCTGCTGCCCGATCGCGATCGCAGCGACAAGACGTCGTGGACGCGCGCGGAGATCCGCTTCCTCGATTCGTTCCGCGGCCGCACTCCGGTCGACTTCGGCGTGACGACGGCGACCACGTGGACGATGCCCGTCCGGATCGAGAAGGACAAAGTATTCGTCCGCGTAAAGGTGAACGGCGGGTCGGCGACGGAGTTCGTGCTCGACACAGGCGCGGAGCAGACGATTGTGTCGCGCGAACTGGCACGGCGGCGGCGCATCCCGGCTGTCACCGCCATGGAATCGGCCGGCGTTGGGGACGTCGGCCTGCGTCCGCTGGAAGTCGCGCGCATGGATGAGATCCAGGTCGGCGACTTGAAGGTGCGCAACGTGCCGTGCCTGATCAAGAACCCGCCGCTCGGCGATCTGCCCGCCCGCGAAGTGGACAGCTTCTCGCCGCTCGCGCTCGGCCTCTCGATGCGCCTCGACTACCGGACCCGACAGCTCGTCATGGCCCGCGCGCTGCCGGAGACGCAATACGTGACGGAGCTGCCGCTGCGCCTCTATCGGCTCGCGACCGTCCGGGGCGCGGTCAACGGCCAGCCCGTGCCTTTCGTCGTCGATACCGGCGGGGAGGCGATTTCGATCAGCCAGTCCGCCGCAGGGCAAGTGGCGCCGACGGGGGGGTACCGACGCATTCCCTTGAAGGTGTACGGATCGTCAGGCTGGGACAAGGACGCGTTCCTGATGCCGAACGTCGACCTGCAGTTCGAGAC
>JBKPQB010000078.1:0-28795 GCA_046733875.1 Acidobacteriota bacterium | reverse complement strand
CGCGACGGAGATCTTGCGCCCGCTGCTCTGCGCCTCGGTCTCCGTCAACCCGCACCAGGCAATCTCCGGATCGGTGAAGACGACCGCGGGAATCGCAGCCGGCTCGAACGCGACGTTGCGATCGCCGGCAATCGCGTCCACAGCGGCGCGCCCTTCGTGTGACGCCTTGTGCGCCAGCATCGGCTCGCCCGCCACGTCCCCGATCGCGTAGATCGACGGCTCCGCCGTCCGACGGCTCTCGTCGACGGCGATGAAACCGCGCTTGTCGACCTGGACGCGCGTTTTCTCGAGACCCGGAACCGCGGAGTTCGGACGGCGGCCGATGCAGGCGAGCACGCGATCGAACGTCTGATCCCCCGACTTCGCCTCCCCTTCGAGCGTCACGGTGATGCCGCTCTTCGAGGCTTTCATGCCCGTCACCTTCGTGTTCAGCCACACGGCCTCGCAGATCGCATTGATCCGCTTGGCGAGAATGTTCACCAGATCGCGATCGGCGCCGGGAAGAAGCCCCGCCGTCATCTCGACGACGCTCACGCGGCTGCCGAGCGCGGCGTACACGCTCCCAAGCTCGAGCCCGATGTAGCCGCCGCCCACGACCAGCAGGGATTTCGGCACGTCCGGCAGATCGAGCGCGGCGGTGGAATCCATCACGCGCGGGTCGTCGATCGACAGTTCCGGGATGGAGGC
Organism: Acidobacteriota bacterium; assembly: GCA_046733875.1. Taxonomy (GTDB): domain Bacteria; phylum Acidobacteriota; class Vicinamibacteria; order Vicinamibacterales; family 2-12-FULL-66-21; genus JBKPQB01. Next base: position 28,108 of record JBKPQB010000078.1, on the reverse strand, counting down.
GGGCCGCGAGCCGGTCGCGATGATGCAATGCTCGAACGCCAGTGTCTCGGTGCGGCCATCCGTCAGCGCGACGTCCAGCGTGCGCGCGTCTCGGAGGCTCGCCATGCCCTGGAGGTGCCGAATCTTTCGGAGATTCCGCACCTGACCAGCGCCGGCCGTGAGCTGTCCGACGACCTTGTTCTTGAACTCGCGCAGCTTGTCGAGATCGACGTCCGGCTTCTGGAACCGCACGCCGAACTCCGCGGCATGCGCGGACTCGGTGATCACGTCGGCGACGTGCAGCAGCGCTTTCGACGGGATGCAGCCGCGATAAACGCAGACGCCGCCCGGATTCTTCTCCGGGTCGACGAGTGTGACCTGCAGGCCGCGGTCCGCGGCGTAGAACGCCGCTGCGTACCCGCCCGGGCCCGCGCCGACGACGACAAGTTGTGTGGAAGCGATCCTGGCCTCCTCAGAGCGCGAGCAGGAACGGCTGTTCGAACGCCTCGGCGACCCAGCGCAGGAAGCGCGCCGCGTCCGCGCCGTCGATGACGCGGTGGTCGTACGAGAGCGACAGCGGCAGCATCTGACGCGGCCGGAAGTTCTGGCCGTCGAACACCGGCTCGTAACTTCCGCGCGAGATCCCGAGGATAGCCACTTCAGGCCAGTTGACGATGGGGGTGAACGACGTACCGCCGATGCCGCCAAGGTTGGTGATCGTGATGACGCCGCCCGACATCTCCTCGAGCGAGAGCTTGCCAGCGCGCGCCTTCTCCGAGGCGTTCGCCAGCTCCGCGGCCAGCTCCGTGATCCCTTTCGAATCGACGTCGCGAATGACGGGCACCAGCAGGCCGCGATCCGTATCGACCGCAACGCCGATGTGCGCGTACTTCTTGTACACGAGCTGACCGGCCGCCTGGTCGATCGAGGCGCTGAACTTCGGGAATCGCTTGAGCGCGGCTGCGACAATCTTGAGCGCGATCGCCGTCACCGTGAGCTTGCCGCCGGCGCGCTCGACGTGCGGCCCGTACTCCTTTCGCAGCGTTTCGAGCGCGGTGATGTCCGCCTTGTCGTGCTGCGTGACGTGCGGAATGACGTTCCAGGCGTGCCCGAGATGTTCCGCCGTCTTGCGGCGGATGTTGCCGAGCGGCCTCCGCTCGACCTCTCCCCACTTCGCGAAATCCGGCAGCGGCTGCACGGCGACCGCGCCGCCCGGTGCTCCGCCGGACATCGCCTGCCTCACGAACGCCTGCACATCGTCCGCGGTAATCCGTCCCGCGGGACCAGAACCCGAAACCTGGCGGATATCGACGCCCAGCTCGCGGGCAATGCGGCGCACCGAGGGTGCGGCAGGCGGTGCAGGGGCTTCGGATGCCGGCTGGGGGGCGGCTGCCTGACGTGCGGCGCGGCTGATATCGACCACTTCGCCACGCTTCTGTCGACGGCCCTCATCGGCCTTGACTGGTTGCGCGCGTTCGGTCGGTTCCTCCGCGGGTTCCGCCGGTTCCGCGCGTTCCGCGGTCGCGTGCTGGCTGAGTCCGCCTTCTTCCGCCGCCCCGGCGGGCTGTGGCTTCGGCCCCGTGGCCTTGGAGTCCGCGTTTTCCGCGGCCTTGCCGACCGCGCTGTCGGGAGTGGTCGTCGCGGACTTCGACTCTGCCGCCGCACCGTTGCCGCCTTCGTCGACGACGAGAATCGCCTGGCCGACTTTTACTTTCTCCCCCGCCTTGACCTTCACGTCCTTGACCGTGCCGGCGACCGACGAGGGCACTTCGATTGTCGCCTTGTCCGTCTCCAGCTCGAGGACGGGCTGATCCTTCGTGAGGCCGTCGCCCGGCTTGACGAGTATCCGAAGCACGTCGCCGGCCGTGACGTTCTCGCCGAGTTCAGGAAGCTTGAATTCGATCATGGGCGCGCCTACGCCTTCGCCGGGTTCGGCTTCTCGGTATTGATCCCGAGGTCCTTGATGGCCTGCTGCACGAGGGACGCTTCCACCTGCCCTTCTTTCAGCAGTTCGGCGAGCGTGGCAATGGCAACGAAGCGCGCGTCCACCTCGAAGAAGTCGCGCAGCCCGCGGCGATCTTCGCTTCGACCGAAGCCGTCGGTCCCGAGCGAACGGATGCGCCGCGGCATCCAGCGATCGAGCGAATCGGGCAGCACCTTCAGGTAATCCGAGGCGGCCACGAGGACGCCCGGCGCGTTGGCGAGGCACGCGGTCACGTGCGGCACGCGCGGCGTTTCGCCAGGGTGCAGCATGTTCCAGCGATCGCACGCATGGCCGTCGCGGTACAGCTCCTGATAGCTGGTCACGCTCCACACGTCCGCGGCCACGCCGTACTTCTGCAGGATCTCCTGCGCGGCGACGACCTCGTTCAGGATGGCGCCGCTGCCGAGGAGCTGCGCGCGCAGCTTGGCTTCCTGATTCGCGGCGGTTTTGAGCCTGTACATCCCCTTGAGAATGCCTTCACGCGCGTCCTTCGGCATCTCGGGGTGGGCGTACTGCTCGTTCATCACGGTGAGGTAATAGAAGATGCTCTCCTGCTCGCCGTACATGCGCCGGATGCCGTCCTGGATGATGATCGCGAGCTCGTACGCGTATGCCGGATCGTACGAGATGCAGTTCGGATAGCAGAGCGAGTAGACGTGGCTGTTGCCGTCCTGATGCTGCAGCCCTTCGCCTGCGAGGGTCGTGCGTCCGGCCGTGCCGCCCAGGAGGAAACCGCGCGTGCGCGAGTCGGCCGCGGCCCAGATCAGATCGCCGATGCGCTGGAACCCGAACATGGAGTAGTAGATGAAAAACGGGATGGTGTTCACGCCGTGGTTCGCGTATGCCGTGCCGGCGGCGATGAACGAGGACATCGATCCGGCCTCGGTAATCCCCTCCTCGAGGATCTGGCCGTCCTTCGCCTCCTTGTAATAGAGGAGGGTGTCCATGTCGACGGGCTCGTAACGCTGGCCGACGTGCGAGTAGATGCCGACGGCGCGGAAGAGCGCCTCCATCCCGAAGGTGCGCGCCTCGTCGGGGACGATCGGCACGACGAGATGGCCGATTTCCTTGTCGCGCAGCAGCTTCGACAGCATGCGCACGAACACCATTGTCGTGGAGGCTTTGCGCGTTTCGGTGCCCTTGTAGAACTCCTCGAACAGCTCCTCGAGCGACGGACGGAGCGGCTCGACGCGCACGGCGCGGGTCGGCACGTAGCCGCCCAGCGCCGTGCGGCGCTCGCGCAGGTACTCGAGCTCCGTGCTGTTGTCGGCCGGACGGTAGAACGGCGCTTCGGCGATCTGTTCGTCTGAGACCGGAATGCCGAATCGCGTGCGGAACGAGCGGAGGTCCGACTCGTTCATCTTCTTCTGCTGGTGCGTGACGTTCTTGCCTTCACCCGCCTCGCCGAGGCCGTAGCCCTTGATCGTGCGCGCGAGCACGACGGTCGGTTGTCCCTTCGTTTCGACCGCCACGCGATACGCGTTGTACACCTTCAGCGGGTCGTGCCCGCCGAGGCGCAGCCGCTTCAACTGCTCGTCGGAATAGTGCTTCACCATCTCGAGCAGCCGCGGATCGACGCCGAAGAAATGCTCGCGGAGATACGCGCCGGACTCGACGGCGTACTTCTGGTAGTCGCCGTCGCACACGTCGCCCATCCGTTTCGTGAGCAGACCGTCGTTGTCTTTCGCGAGCAGCGGATCCCAGTCACAGCCCCACAGCACCTTGATCACATTCCAGCCGGCGCCGCGGAAGATTGCTTCGAGCTCCTGGATGATCTGGCCGTTGCCGCGGACGGGACCGTCGAGCCGCTGCAGATTGCAGTTGATGACCCAGATCAGGTTGTCGAGCTTCTCGCGTGCCGCCAGGCTGATCGCGCCGAGCGTCTCCGGTTCATCGGTCTCGCCGTCGCCGAGGAACGCCCAGATCTTGCTGTTCGATGTCTTGCGCAGGTTGCGATCTTCCAGGTAGCGGTTGAACCGCGCCTGGTAGATCGACATGATGGGTCCGAGCCCCATCGATACCGTGGGGAACTGCCAGAAATCCGGCATGAGCCAGGGATGCGGGTACGAGGACAGGCCGCCGCCCGGCTTCAGCTCGCGCCGGAAGTTCTCGAGCTGCTCGACCGAGAGCCGTCCTTCGAGAAACGCGCGCGCATACATACCCGGCGACGCGTGCCCCTGGAAGTAGATGATGTCCCCTTCGCCCTCGGTGTCGGGACCCCGGAAAAAGTGGTTGAAACCGATTTCGTACAGCGTCGCTGCCGAGGCGTATGTGGAGATGTGGCCGCCAATGCCGTCCGACACGCGGTTCGCGCGCACGACCATCGCCATGGCGTTCCAGCGGATCAGGCTCTTGATGCGGCGCTCGATCTCCTGGCTCCCGGGCAGCGGCACTTCGTCTTCCGCGCGAAGCGTATTGATGTACGGCGTGACGGCCGTGAACGGCAGCGAGACGCCGTGAGTGCGCGCATGATGCCGGATGCTCGTGAGCAGCCGCTCCACGCGGCCGCGGTCACCCTGCTGGATGACGTAGTCGAGTGATTCGCGCCACTCCCGTTGTTCAAGCGTTTCGATGTCGGAGTTGTCGCGGGGCGCCGTGTGTCTCATCGGGGGTAAATCCTCGAGGAATCCTGTCAGGCTACAATCCTTCTATTGTAGGTCAAAAGACGCGATGCCCTCCATCCGTACACTTCTCTCTCGCACGGCCGTGTGGCTGTGGTGTGCAGCCGTGCTGTGCGGCGCCAGCCAGGATTTCACAACGATGCCCACGCTTGCCCAGCTTCAAAAGATGACGGCTCGCTTCGCGCCGGCGGACATCGGCGCGGACCTGTCCTCGCTGCCGAAGAACGAACGCGACGCGCTGCACAAGCTGGTCGAGGCCGCGCGCATCATGGACGCGTTGTTTCTGCGCCAGGTCTGGGCCGGCAACGACGCGATGCTGCAGGAGCTGTCGCGGCTCGCTGCGGCGCCGGCGGGACCGCGCGCATCCCGATCCGCCGCCGCGAGGCTCCATTACTTCCTGATCAACAAGGGGCCGTGGGATCGGCTGAATCACAACCAGCCGTTCGTCCCGGGCGCGCCGGCGAAGCCGGAAGGCGCGAACTTCTATCCGGCAGGCGCGACGAAAGAAGACGTTCAAAAATGGATCGACTCGCTCACCGGTGACGAGAAGACCGCCGCGAATAGTTTCTTCACGACCGTTCGCCGCGGCGAGGACCACTTTCTGGTGATCCCGTACAGCATTGAGTATCAGGGCGAGCTGGCGCTCGCAGCGGATCTGCTTCGCCAGGCGGCCGACCTCACCAACGATGCCACACTGAAGAAATTCCTGACGACCCGCGCGGACGCGTTCCTCAGCAACGACTACTATGCGAGCGACGTAGCCTGGATGGAGCTCGACGCCGCGATTGAGCCGACGATAGGTCCGTACGAGGTGTACGAGGACGAGTGGTTCAACTTCAAGGCGGCGTTCGAGGCCTTCATCACCGTGCGCGACGAGGCCGAGACGAAGAAGCTGCAGGCGTTCAGCGATCACCTGCAGGAACTGGAAGACAACCTGCCCATCGATCCGAAGTACCGCAACCCCAAGCTCGGTTCCCTCGCCCCCATCCGCGTGGTGAACGAAATCTTCGCCGCGGGAGACGCGAACCGCGGCGTGCAGACGGCCGCGTACAACCTTCCGAACGACGAGCGGGTCGTCCGCGAGAAGGGCACCAAGCGCGTGATGCTGAAAAACGTGCAGGACGCGAAATTCAGGATGGTCCTGCTGCCGATTTCGAAAGTGGCGCTCCCGGCCCCGGATCAGGCGAAGGTGTCCTTCGACGCGTTCTTCACCCACATCCTGATGCACGAGCTGATGCACGGCCTCGGCCCTCACAACATCTCGGTGAACGGCCGCGCATCGACCGTCCGGCAGGAGCTCAAGGAGACCTATAGCACCATCGAGGAAGCGAAGGCCGACGTCTCTGGGTTATGGGCCCTTCGGTATCTCGCGGATCACAAACAGCTCGACCCCGCGATTGGGCGCTCGATGTACACGACGTTTCTCGCGTCGGCATTCCGCTCGATCCGGTTCGGCGTCAATGAAGCGCACGGCCGCGGCATCGCGATTCAGCTCAACTCGTTCCTGGACAACGGTGCGTTCAAGGCGCGCGCGGACGGGACCTTCACCGTCGACACGGCAAAGATCGGCGACGCCGTCACCGCACTCACGCGCGATCTGATGACGCTCCAGGCCGAGGGGGACTACGCGAAGGCGAAGGATCTGATGGATCGGCTTGGCGTCGTCCGCCCGGAGATTCAGACGGTGCTCGACAAGCTCGTTGACGTCCCGGTGGACATCGAACCAAAGTTCACGACTGCCGCGGGGCTCACAGGAGGTCAGGAGATCAAGAGATAGTGATTTTCTCCTGGTCTCCTGGACTCCTGTGGACCTTTACTGTGGAATCTTGAGCGTCTGACCCGGCTTGATCTTGTCCGGGTCGCTCAGTTGATCGCGGTTGGCGTTGAAGATTTTCATGTACTCGTTCGCGTTGCCGAAATGCTCCTTCGCGATCTTGCTCAGTGTGTCGCCCGCCTTGACCGTGTAGGTACGTTCCGCGGTTGCCGCCCCGCCTGACGTCCCCACGGGTTGCGCCGATGGTACGACGCGAATGTCGGCGACGATGTCCTTCTGCCAATCCGGCACCGTCTTGATTGCATTCCAAATCTGGTTCTTCTCGTCCTCGGAATGTACAGAGCCGCGAAAGTTGAGCTTCTCCCCTTCCTGCTGAGCCGAGCCGTCGAAGTGCAGCGACTTCGCGGTTTCGATGGCGTGGTTGTATTTCGCGCGTAAATCCATGCGTGACCTCCTCGTCAGTTTCACGCGGGGGGTTCAATACCCGTACCGCCAGCACCAACCGCCAACGGCCAACCTCCTCAGCGTAAGATCCCCGCGTGCCGCGTCCGCATCCCGCTCTGAGCTTTGGCCGGCCGCAAGTGTTTGCACACCGCGGCGGATCGGCGCTCCGTCCGGAGAACACGTTTATCGCGTTCGATCACGGGCTCTCGCTCGGCGCGGACGGACTCGAGCTCGACGTTCATCTCTCGAAAGACGGCATCGTTGTCGTGCATCACGACGCCACGCTGGAGCGGACCACGAACGGTCGTGGCCCGCTTGCAGCCTGCATCGCGCGCGAGCTCGGCGCGCTCGATGCCGCGGCGCATTTTGGTGGTCCTCAGTTTCCGCTGCGCGGCCAGGGATGGGGTATTCCGCTGTTCGCGGACGTCCTGCGCCGTTACCGCGGAATTCCCCTCATAGTGGAGCTGAAGGTGAACGAACCGGAGCTCGCACATCGGGTCATCGATCTCATCCGGGAAGCAGACGCCGTCGATCGCGTCGCGCTCGGATCCTTTGGCCTGCGCGTCCTGCGCGCCGCGCGCGCGTACGAGCCGCGCATCGTCACGGGATCGTCGCGCGAGGAGACGCGGCTGGCGCTGTATCGATCCTGGTGCCGCATTCCAGTGTTGCGGCCATCATTCGATGCCTATCAGGTCCCGGAGGTCTCAGGCCGCACGCGCGTCGTCTCACCCCGGTTCGTTCGCGACGCACACGCCGCCGGCGTTGCCGTGCAGGTGTGGACGGTCGACGATCCGGCGGACATGACGCGCCTCCTCGGGTGGGGCGTGGACGGCATCATCAGCGATCAGCCCGATATTGCCGTCGAGGTGGTGCGGGAGTTTTCCCGACGTGAGCGATCGCGCAACTAGAGTTGCGCGCTACGAATGCCTTCACCCCAACCTCGAACCTCCAACCTCCAACCTCCAACCTCCAACCTCCAACCTCCAACCTCCAATCTGCAACCTCCAACATCCGCCCATTCAGACCTGCTAATATCGCCTCATGCCCTCCCCGAACGTTTCCTCTCTGGGCGCCCTCCGCAAGGAAGTCGAAGCCAAGCGCGTATCACGGCGTCCGGTCAAGTACGAGATCCGAGAAAACCTGATCCGCAAGCTGCGCGCGAACGAAGCGCTGTTTCCCGGCATCATCGGCTACGACGAATCCGTCGTGCCGCAGGTCGTGAACGCCATCCTGTCGCGTCACAACTTCATCCTCCTCGGGCTGCGCGGCCAGGCGAAGACACGCATTCTGCGCGGGCTCACCGGGCTGCTCGACGACGCGCTTCCCGTCATCGCGGGCTGCGAGATCCACGACGACCCGCTCGCGCCGATCTGTGCCGCATGCCGCGCGCGGCTGCGCGAAGCTGGCGACGATCTTCCGATCGAGTGGCTCCCGCCCGAGGCGCGCTACGTGGAGAAGCTCGCGACGCCGGACGTCACGATCGCGGACATGATTGGCGACCTCGATCCCATCAAAGCCGCGCGCGCGAGCCTGCAGCTCTCCGACGAGATGACGATGCACTATGGGCTCGTGCCGAGGGCGAACCGCGGCATCTTCGCGATCAACGAGCTGCCGGACCTCGCGGGCAAGATCCAGGTGGGCCTGTTCAACATCCTCCAGGAAGGCGATGTCCAGATTAAAGGGTACCCAGTGCGGCTGCCGCTGGATCTGCTGATGGCGTTCAGCGCGAATCCCGAGGACTACACCGCGCGCGGGAAGATCATCACGCCGCTCAAGGATCGAATCGGCTCGGAGATCCGCACCCACTACCCGGCGACGCGGCAGCACGCGATGATGATCACGGCGCAGGAGGCGTGGACGAGCCGCGGCGAGGAGCCGCACGCGCTCCAGCAGACGGTCCCCGATTTCGTGCGCGAGATCATCGAGGAAGTGGCGTTCCAGGCGCGGCAGGATCAGAAGATCGACAAGCGCTCGGGCGTGAGCCAGCGTCTTCCCATTTCGCTCCTCGAGAACGTCGTCTCGAACGCGGAGCGGCGCGCACTCGCGACCGGCGAATCTGTCGTCGTGCCGCGTGTGACGGACGTCTACGCGGCGATCCCGGCGATCACCGGCAAGTTCGAGCTGGAGTACGAGGGTGAGCTGAAAGGGGCGGACAACGTCGCGCGTGAGCTCATTCGCGCCTCGGTCGGGACCGTGTTCGACGGGTGGTTCCCGAACGCCGATCACCGCCAGATCGTCGAATGGTTCGATCTCGGCGGCAACCTGCAGATGGGCGACTCGCTCTCCGGCGCCGAGCTGCTCGCGCGCACCGCACAGGTCCAGGGCTTGCACGATCTCGCGCGTCAGGCGCGCCTCGGCAAGCGTCCGCCGGACGCGCTGCTCGCGGCAGCGGTCGATTTCGTGCTCGAGGGACTCTACGCGCAGCGCAAGATCAGCCGTTCGACCGAGGGGCAGTTCCAGGCGGCCGAACAAGTGAAGCGCGGACCGCGCATCGCGACGGACCCGTTGGCAGAACGCGAGATCCCGCTGACCGGCGGCAAGAAGAAGTACTACAACTGATGCGTCTCACGAACGATCTCACGCAGAGCACACCCTGAGCCGTGCGCTACCGCTATTCCAAGTTCACCGGCGAAGACCTCGACGAGCTGGACCTCGAGGATCTGCTCTCGAAGCTCTCGGACCTGCTGCTCGGCAGCGGCTTCGAGAATCCGTACGGAACGGATGACGACGAGACGGGTCACTCGTGGCAGTCGCTGCACGACGCGATCATGGAGGCGCTGCTCAGCGGAGGACTGCTCTCCGAAGAGACGCTCGAGCGGCTGCTCGGGAAGGACTGGCGCGACGCGGAGGACGCCGAAGAGCGCCTCGACGAGCTGATCGAGAAGATTATCGAGAAGCTCCAATCGCAGGGCTATCTGACCGGCCCGCCGGATCTCGAGCGCGATCGCCAGCAGCGCGAGCGCGGAACGGGCGGCGGCTTCGGCAACGCCGAGCAGTATCGCTTCGAGATCACCGACAAGAGCCTGGATTTTCTGGGCTACCGCGCGCTGCGGGATCTGCTTGGATCGCTCGGCAAGAGCAGCCTGGGACGCCACGACACGCGCGAGATGGCGACCGGCATCGAAGCGAGCGCAGCGCCGAAGAAGTACGAGTTCGGCGACACGATGAACCTCGACGCGAGCGGGACGATTCTGAATGCCGTCCTCCGGACACGGCGGGAGGCCGCCGATCCGAATGCCCGTGCCGCGGAAGTTCAGTTCGGCGAGCCCGCGCGATTGAAGTCGCGTGCTCCGGAATCGGGCATCGCGGTCGACTACGAAGACCTGATGGTTGCGCAGGGCGAGTACCAGAGCTCCTGCGCCACCGTCCTGATGCTCGACTGCAGCCACAGCATGATCCTGTACGGCGAGGATCGCTTCACGCCGGCGAAGCGCGTTGCCCTCGCGCTGGCGAACCTGATTCGCCTGCAGTATCCCGGCGACGCGCTCAAGGTCGTCCTGTTCCACGACTCCGCGGAAGAGATCCCGCTCAGTCAGCTCGCGCGCGTCCGCGTCGGCCCGTACTACACGAACACGCGCGAAGGACTGCGGCTCGCCCGGCGCATTCTCGATCGCCAGCAGAAAGACATGCGGCAGATCGTCATGATCACCGACGGCAAGCCCTCCGCGCTCACACGCGCCGACGGACGCATCTACCGCAATGCCTTCGGCCTCGACCCCTTCATCGTCTCGGAGACGTTCGCGGAGGTCGCCGCGTGCCGCAAGGCGGGCATCCTCATCAACACGTTCATGCTCGCGCGCGACTATGATCTCGTCAGCTTCGTCCGCAAAGTGGCGGAGATCTGCCACGGCAAGGCGTACTTCACGACGCCGCGCACGCTTGGCCGGTACGTGCTGATGGATTACATGGAAAAAAAGACGCGAACCGTGCACTGATGCTCCCACCTGCCATTCCACTGTTCCCGCTGCCGAACGTCGTCCTGTTCCCGAGCGTCTTCCTGCCGCTGCATATCTTCGAGGCGCGGTACCGCAGTATGGTGGACGACTCGCTCGGCGACGATCGCATCATCGGCATGGTCCTGCTCCGGCCCGGATGGGAGCGCGACTACGAGGGACGGCCGCCGATCTATCCGATCGGCTGCGCCGGCGTCATCACGCATGCCGACCGGCTGCCGGATGGCTGCTTCAACATCGTGCTGCGCGGCATGGAGAAGTTCCGCGTCGCCGGCGAGGACGCCAGCCGCGCCTACCGTCTCGGGCTCGTCGAGCCACTCGACGAGCCGTCGCCGGAGGCCTTCCGCGAGGAGATACGCGCGGAGCGCCGCCGCCTCGAGTCGCTGCTGGTGCCGCAGGCGGAAGGCGGCCAGGATCGCAAGGTCCCGTCCTCGATGCCCGACGAGGAACTCGTGAACGCGCTCGCACAGTATCTCGAGTTCGATCCCGTCGAGAAGCAGGCGCTGCTCGAGCGCGACGGGCTGCTCGAGCGCTGCCGCTCGCTCATCGAGCTGCTCGAGATGAAGGTCCTGGTCGCGCAGCAGCGGCTCAAGATGCCGACCGCACAGTGTTGAGCGATCAGCTGCACCGGCCGGGGGGTCTTTCGACCGCCGGACACACGATATGATCGTCTGCTATGGAGATTCGCGACGTCATCATCGTAGGCGCGGGTCCGGCTGGGCTCGCCGCGGCCATCGCCGCCACTAAAGCCGGACTCACCTACCAGGTCATCGAGAAAGGGGCGCTGGTCAACTCGCTCCTGCACTACCCCACCGAAATGGTGTTCTTCACGACGCCGGAGCTGATGGAGATCGGCGGCCTGCCGTTCGTGAGCCCCAACGACAAGCCGAGCCGCCTCGAAGCGCTGCGCTACTATCGCCGGGCCACCGACACGTACAACCTCGACATCGCGTTCGACGAGACCGTCGTCGCCGTCTCGCGCGAAGAGAACGTGCCGGACAGCGCGGGGTCGTTCGTGATCGACATGCGGAGCAAGCGCGGCGTGCGCCACTCGGCGCGGGCGCGTAAGGTCGTGCTCGCGACGGGCGCATACGATTTCGCCAACATGATGAACGTGCCGGGCGAGGATCTGCCGCTCGTGTCGCACTACTTCACCTCGCCGCACCCGTTCTACCGCAAGAACGTAGTGATCGTCGGCGGGAAGAACTCGGCCGCGGAAGCGGCGCTCGAGCTGTTTCGCGCCGGCTCCCACGTCACCATCGTGCACCGGCGCAGCGCGCTGGGCGACTCGATCAAATACTGGGTGAAGCCGGACATCGAGAACCGGATCAGGGAAGGTTCGATTGCGGCGCGCTTCAACACGCACATCGTCGAGATCCGGCCGACATCCGTTCTTGTCGAGGGCCCCGAGGGGCGGGACGAGCTTCAGGCGGACGGCGTTTTCCTGCTGACCGGATACATCTCGGACAACGCGCTGCTCCGCGCGTCGGGGGTTGAGCTTCATGCCGAGACGTGCGGCCCTCGGCACAACGCAGAGACTTTCGAGACGAACGTGCCTGGACTCTACGTCATCGGCGCGATGGTTGCGGGCAAGGCGAGCGGACGGATTTTCATCGAGAACGGCCGGTTCCACGGGCAGGTCGTCATCGAACGAATTGCGGACAGCCTGAAAGCGGAACAGCCGGTCGGGTGATGGGAATGGCGGCCTTACAAGACCGTCCTCCGATCACGGGACGGCGATTGGGCGCGGCCCTTTCAGGGCCCGCGATCACCGCTTGCTGCTGGCGGGTGCCGGATTGTACTCGACGAGCAGGTTGCTGACGATCGCGACCGGACGCCCGGGCATGACGACCGTTTCGTGCCCGGCCGGCGTGAGCGCGTCGAGCGATTCGCCGAGCAGGCTCACCTGATCGATGCCCGCGGGGATCGTCACGAAGATGTGCTCGCTGCCGGCAGGCGCGACCGCCTTCAGACCTCCGGGGCCCGCGCCGCCGCCGATCCGGTCGAACAGATCCGCCGCCGTCCTGAACTCCGTGTCGATGGCGCCTCGGCCGAGCAGGTCCCCGTTCATCGCGAGCACGCCGATGATCGCGCGATAGTGGCTGTAACCCTTCCCGCTCTTCGTCTGTTCTTCGGAGTAGGTGTGCCGCGCGTGCAGATCGAAGGACAGCGTTGCGGCTCCGGTGTGCGGCGGCAGCTTCAGGATCACGCCCTGCCCAGGGTCCCTGCCCGCCGGGACGTCGCAGTAGCTGCGGATCGTCTTAACGCCCATCCCGATCAGGGACGGACAGGTCGTCTCCGGCGTCGCCGTCTTCGCGGGCGCAGGCGCGGTCTTCTTCGCGGGCGGCGCCTTTCGCGGCGGCGTCCGCCGCTTCTGCGCCGCGATCGGCGCGGCGAAGATCGACAGCATCACGGCGCAGATCAGCACGCGTCCCATGACGCACAGTATAAACTGCCGATTCGACACAGAGCGCGCGTGCCGAACTATCCATCACGCATCATCTGCCTGACCGAGGAGACGACCGAGACGCTGTACCTCCTCGGCGAAGGCCATCGCATCGTCGGCGTGTCGGGCTATACGGTGAGGCCTCCGGAGGCGCGGCAGAAGCCGAAGGTGTCCGCCTTCATCAACGCGCGGTTCGACAAGATCGACGCACTGAAGCCCGATCTGATCCTCGCGTTTTCCGACCTGCAGGCAGACATCTCGTGCGAGCTGATTCGCCGGGGTTATCCGGTCTACACGTTCAATCAGCGCACCGTCGCGGAAATTCTCGCGATGATTCGGACCGTCGGCGCGCTCGTCGGAAAGGCTGCGGAAGGGGACGCCCTCGCCGCCGATCTGGAGGCGGGGCTCGACGCCATACGCAGCCGCACGGCCGCGCTGCCGCGGCCGCGTGTGTTCTTCGAGGAGTGGGACGATCCGTTGATCTCCGCCATCTGCTGGGTCGACGAGCTGATTGAGATTGCCGGCGGCGATTCGTGCTTTCCCGAGCTTCGATCCGCGCGTCTCGCGAAGGATCGCATCGTCGATCCGGCCGCGGTCGTCGAGAAGAACCCCGACGTGGTGGTGGCATCCTGGTGCGGCAAGGCGATGAGGAAGCGCACGATCGTCGAGCGCCCCGGCTGGGACCGGGTCAAGGCCGTTCGGCGCGATCAGATTTTCGAAATCAAGTCGACCTATATCCTTCAGCCTGGGCCGGCGTCGCTAACCGAAGGAGTGCGCCAGCTCGAACAGGTCGTGCGGCGAGTGGCGTTGGAGCCGTAAAGACCGCTGAATCACTGCCCTGGCAGGCACCCACTCGGGGCCGTCGCGTAGCAGCCCACAGGTGCTCGCGCGCGTTCTACAGGCGCAGTGATTCAGCGAGTAACGGGCATTCACACGCGGTTGGCAGCCGGCATTGACTTGCGGCAAGTACGCCGCGTTGACACGCGATCAGGACGAGTCATTGACAGCGGTCAGTCAACGAGATCGTGTTCGTGGTCGAAGAACGGGTGCGCGCTGCGGGTTGGCAGCTCAGGACGGCGAATCAGCTCGAGGAACTCCATGCGCGTGCGCGCGTCGCTCTGGAACGTGCCGAGCATCGCGCTCGTGATGGCGAACGAGTTCTGCTTCTCGACGCCGCGCATCGACATGCACAGATGCGTCGCTTCAGCGACCACGGCAACGCCGAGAGGATCGATCTTCTCGCGGATCGTCTCCGCAATCTGATTCGTCATGCGCTCCTGAATCTGGAGCCTCCGCGCGAAGACTTCCACGAGACGCGGAATCTTGCTGAGCCCGATCACGCGTCCGCGCGGGATGTAGGCCACGTGGCACTTGCCGAAGAACGGCAGCATGTGGTGCTCGCAGAGACTGTAAAAGTCGATGTCCTTCACGATCACCATCTCGTTATAATCGACCGTGAAAAGCGCGTTGTTGAGCACCGTGTCGAGATCGGCGGTATAGCCGCTCGTCAGGAATTTCAGTGCCCGTTCCACGCGCTGCGGGGTGTCCAGCAGCCCTTCACGGGACGGATCTTCCCCCAGCTCCGCGAGCAGCTGACGGATGATTTCCTGCATCCTTTTATTGTACATCGCGGGTACGCACGGCTCTGCGGCGGCTGACTTCCGCCTGAAGGCGGAAGCCACAAATCGTCACACGTCGGGTGGCTTCCACCTTCCGGTGGAAGCTCCGCAGAAAGAAGCTCCGCGGGCGGAAGCACGACGCGCGCAAGCAGAAGACCCCGACGCCCTCTACGCCCATCGCGACGATCTCGGGAGCGCCAAAGCCGCCGAACGGATCTGGGCCGATCGGCTGCAGAACAAACCGGACGACTTCGAGTCCGCCTGGAAGCTTTCGCGCGCGCGGTACTGGCTGGGCGGTCACGCGAGCGAGGCCGACCGCAAGGAGCTTTTCGAACAGGGCATCACCGCGGCGCGCGCGGGGATCGCCGCCGCGCCACAGCGACCCGAAGGACATTTCTGGGCTGCGGCGAACATGGGCGCGCTCGCCGAATCCTTCGGCCTGCGCCAGGGAATCAAGTACCGCGGGCAGATCAAGGACGAACTGGAAACCGTCCTGAAGATCGATCCAGGTTTTCAGCAGGGCTCAGCCGATCGCGCGCTGGGCCGCTGGTACTTCAAAGTCCCCGGCCTGTTCGGCGGGAGCATGAAGAAATCAGAAGAGCACCTGCGCCAGTCGTTGACTTACAACCCGAACAGCACCGCCTCGCTCTACTTCCTCGCCGAGACGCTCCTCGAGGAGAAGAAGACCGACGAAGCGCGCGCGACACTCGAAAAAGTGCTTGCTGTTCCAGTCGATCCTGCCTGGGCGCCCGAGGACAACGAGTTCAAGGCAAAGGCCCGCGACATGCTGACCCACAAGACATTAAGGAGATCAGGAGCTTCTTCTGATCTCCTGGTCTCCTGTGAGCACTCTCACCGCGCGACTAGCGCATCGAGCTGACGCTTCAAAGCCTCGTACGCGGCGGATGCGTGCTGCGTCGGCGCCACATCGGCCGAGTCCACCGCTTCGAGGAGCTCACTCAATTGATCGTTCAGGCGCTCGAGTGCCTTTGCGCGGTCCCCGCGCGATGATGATCCGGGCGCGTCCAGGGCGCGGGCATCGTCGTCAATCGCCGCGGCAATTCGACGTTCGAGGTTGAACAGTGCGGACAGATCGGCAGCAGACGCCGTGATACGCGGGTCCATCGTCACGGTCAGCGCCTGGGTGAAGCGATCACCTCCCGCCGTCAGCGTGACCTGGTACGTGCCTGGTACCACCTGTGGGCCGAGCGGGAGCGCGGGCGTGTCGCCTGGCAGCGCGGCGATCGTGTAATCGGGA
This sequence comes from Acidobacteriota bacterium, assembly GCA_046733875.1. Taxonomy (GTDB): domain Bacteria; phylum Acidobacteriota; class Vicinamibacteria; order Vicinamibacterales; family 2-12-FULL-66-21; genus JBKPQB01. The sequence continues at coordinate 12,030 of JBKPQB010000078.1, read as the reverse complement.
CGCCGCGTCCTGGGCGACGGGTACCGCAGGTTCCAGACGAACCGGTTCATCCCGGCGTTCGCCGTCGGCAGCTTCATCGGGCTCTGCCAGTACGATGGAAACGGCTGGTGCAGATCGAGCGGCGGCGGCCGATCCGCACTCGAGAACCGGCGGACGAGCTCTCCATCGCCATCTCGGATCTCCAGCACCACCTCCGTCACGCCGGACGCGAGCTCGTAATCGATCACTGCGCCGTCCGGCGGATTTTGACCCATCGGAGTCTCCCGCGGCAGCGGCGTATCCGTGTTGACGCTGCGACGGATGCGCACTGCCGCGGCCGGTTTCAGCAGACGCGTCGATGATGCGGCCTGATGCTGCCGCAGCGGCGAGAGATCATCGAGGACCCAGAACGATCGTCCGTGCGTCGCGACGATCAGGTCGTCGTCGTGGACGACGAGATCGTGAATCGGCGCGCGCGGCAGGTTGCGCTGCATGGATTCCCAGTGCCCCCCGTCGTCGAACGACACGAAGACGCCGAGCTCGGTGCCGGCATAGAGCAGCCCGCGCTGTTGCGGATCCTCGCGGACCGCGCGCACGAACGCGCGCGGCGGCAGGCCGTCGACGGTTTCCGTCCACGTCGCGCCGTAGTCGCGGGTGCGATAAATGTGCGGCGCGTCGTCGTCGAGACGATGACGATCGATCGCCGCATACGCCGTCCCCGCCTCGTGCGGCGACGCCTCGATGAGGCTGACCTTGCTCCATGCGGTGAGCGCTGGCGGCGTGACAGCGGTCCACGTCGCGCCCTCGTCGCGCGTGATCCGAATCAATCCATCATCAGTCCCGATCCAGATGAGGCCGGGCTGTCGCGGAGACGGAGCGATCGTGTACACGACGCCATACGCTTCGTCGGCGGCAAGCGACTGGATCATCCGGCCCCCGCCCGCCGGGATAGCATCGTGTCCGCCCCGCGACAGATCCCCGCTGATCGGCGTCCAGCTCTGACCCCGGTCGACGCTTTTGAGCACGCGCTGGGATCCGAAGTAGATGGCTCGCGGTTCCGCGCCACGGCGCGGACCAAAGGCAATCGGAGAGGTCCAGGAGAAGCGATCGACCGCGTTTCGACGCGGCACGCCCGCATTGCGGGGATCACGCGGAGCAATGTCATGCGACTGCCCCGTGCGGCGCTCGAACCTGAACAGACCGCCGTCCGTGTTGCCGCCGTAGACGACGTCCGGATCGTCGGGATCGGGGACGATGTAGCCGCTCTCGCCGCCCCCCACGGTCTCCCAGTCTTTCGGTGTAATCGCGCCGTAGTTGCCGAAGTTGACGATGCCCACAGTGCCGCTGTCCTGCTGCGCACCGTAGATGCGGTACGGGAACGCGTTGTCCGTGGCGACGTGGTAAAACTGCGCGGTCGGCTGGTTGTACCAGGTGCTCCAGGTCGCGCCGCCGTCGACTGAAATCGTCGCGCCCTGATCGACGCCCGTGATCATCCGCGACGGATCGTCAGGGTCGATCCAGAGCGCGTGGTAGTCGTCGCCGCCGGGCGCGCCCTTGATCGGTGTCCACGTCCTCCCGCCGTCCGTGGATTTCTGAAGACCGACGTTCGGCGCATACACGACGTCGGCGTTCTTCGGATCGACGATCAGTTCGCCGAAATACCACGCGCGGGACGTGATGCGCGAGTCCGTCCCGACGAGCGTCCAGCCCGCACCGGAGTCGTCGGAGCGGTAAAGCCCCGGCTTGTCGGCATCGATCAACGCGTAGACGCGTTTGCCGTTATTCCCGACCGCGACGCCGACCCGTCCGTTGATCGGCGCTGGCAGGCCGCCGCCGGTCAGCGGCGACCACGTCGCGCCGCCATCGACGGACTTGAAAATTCCGCCGCCTGTCCCGTTGATCGGTGGATAGCGGCTCCAGGGCGGACGACGGGCGCTCCACAGCGCGGCGTAGACGATCCGCGGGTCGGATCGCTGTCGCGCGATGTCGACGGCTCCCACGTCCTCACCCTTGAACAACGCCTTCTGCCACGTGCGTCCGCCATCGATGGTTCGGAAGACGCCGCGATCGGGATTGGCATCGTACGCGTGCCCCATGGCTGCGACGAGCACGTCATCCGGATCAGAGGGATTAATGGAAATCCGCGCGACGTGCCGCGTCTCGTCGAGGCCGAGATGCCGCCACGTACGGCCCGCGTCCGTGGACTTGTAGACGCCGTCACCGGTGGAGAGATCCGATCGCCAGTCCGCTTCCCCGGTGCCGACGTAAATCACGTCCGGATTCGAGGGCGCAACGGCAATCGCGCCGATCGACTGCACCGATTGCGCGTCGAAGATCGGCCGCCAGACGATGCCGCCATCCGTCGTCTTCCACACGCCGCCGGCAACGGCTCCGAAGTAGTAGGTGTGCGGCTGTCCGGGCACGCCTGCGACAGCAACCACGCGTCCGCCTCTGAATGGGCCGACGAGGCGCCACGTCATCGCCGCGACCGCGGGCGTATCGGAGGCCTGCGCGTCCGGCGGCTGATTTCGATTGGCTACGATTTGGGCTGTCGTCGCGATTGCGAGTCCAACCGTGGCGACGAGCGGGACCAAGAATGGCTTGCGAGATTCAGCGCTCCACAATAGCTGCAATACCTTGGCCTCCTCCAATACACGCGGTCGCAATCCCACGCCGCAGGTCACGGCGCTTCAGCTCCATCGTCAGCGTGAGCAGTAGACGCGTGCCGGTCATCCCGAGCGGATGACCGAGCGCAATCGCACCGCCGTTCACGTTGACGCGATCGCGATCGAGCCCAAGCTCCTTCTCGACTGCCAGGTACTGCGCCGCAAATGCTTCGTTGACCTCAAACAGATCGATGTCCTTCAGCGAGAGGCCCGCCTTCTCGAGCACCTTGCGCGTTGCCGGCGCCGGGCCCATCCCCATCAGCGTCGGCTCGACGCCGACGACGGCCCAGTGCGTCAGGCGCGCCAGCGGCGTGAGCCCGTTGGCGCTGACCGCGTGATCCGAGGCCAGCACGAGCCCCGCGCCGCCGTCGACAATGCCGCTCGCATTGCCAGCCGTCACGCACCCGCTCTTGCTGAACGCCGGCGGCAGTTTCTCCAGCACCTCCATGGTCGTATCAGGACGCATGTGATCGTCCTGCGTGACCGGCTCGGTGCCCTTGCGGGTCTTGATCTCAACGGGAACCACCTCGTCGCGCAGGCGCCCTTCCTGCCACGCGCGCGCGGCGAGCTGCTGACTGCGAAGCGCGAAGCAGTCCTGCTCGCGTCGCGGGACGTTGTACTTGGCAGCACAGTTCTCCGCCGTCGCAGCCATCGTGCAACCGCAATGCGTGTCGAGCAGGCAGGACCAGAGCGTGTCTTCGAGCTGCCCCTGGCCAAGGCGAAGGCCGCTGCGCAAGCCGCGAATCACGTGCGGCGCCTGGCTCATGCTCTCGGCACCGCCGCTGAGCACGATGTCCGCTTCGTCCAGCAGGATCATCTGCGCGCCGTTGATTGCCGCCTGGATGCCCGAGCCGCACAGACGATTGACCGTGAGCGCCGGGACATCGACTGGCAATCCCGACCTGAGCCCGACATGACGGGCACCATACACGGCATCCGAGCTGGACTGCAGGACGTTGCCAAAGACGACGTGATCGATCTGATCGGGTCGGACGCCGCTTCGCTCGATCGCCGCGCGCGATGCGATCGCTCCAAGGTCCAGCGCGGACACGTCCTTCAGCCGGCCGTTGTATTCGGCCATCGGGGTCCGCGCACCATTGACGATGAAAATGTCACGCATATGCAGATGTCGTAGCGCGCAAACTCTAGTTGCGCGGGCGCACAATCGCGTTCGCGATGAAGTCGCCCGCTTCCTTCGTCCCCAGCTTACCCCCGACGTCCGCCGTCACCTGCCCCTCCCTGACGGCCTTCAACACCGCCGCGTTCACCGCCTTCGCTTCGTCGGTCAACCCGAGCGTCTCCAGCATCAGCGCCGCTGACGAGATGGCGCCGATCGGGTTCGCAACGTTCTTCCCGGCGAACTTCGGTGCCGAGCCGTGGACCGGCTCGAACATGGACGTCTTCCCTGGGTGCAGGTTCGCCGACGCCGCCATTCCCAAGCCTCCCTGCAGCGCGGCCCCGAGGTCAGTGACGATGTCGCCGAAAAGATTGTTGGTGACGATCACCTCGAACTGGGACGGATCGAGGATCAGATACATCGCGAGCGCGTCGATGTAGTAGTGCGTGGCCTGAATCGACGGATACTCCGGCGCGATGGCCTTGAACGCGCGCTGCCAGATCGCGTGCCCCTGCTGCATGGCGTTGCTCTTGTCGGCCATGCAGACCTTCGTCAGCGTGCGGCTGCTCGCGAACTCGAACGCGTAGCGGACGATCCGGCTGACGCCCTTCCACGTGTTCACCTCCTCCTGGATCGCCACCTCATCATCCGTCCCAGGCTTGAAGCGTCCGCCGACGCTGACGTAAAGCCCTTCGGTGTTCTCGCGGAACACGGCGAAGTTGACGTCCGCAGCCCCGCGTCCTTTCAGGGGACACAGGCGCTCGTCGAGGAGTTTGATCGGCCGGTAGTTGACGTAGAGATCGAGCTCGAATCGCGTGCCGAGCAGGATATCGCGCGCGTGGCGGTTGTCCGGCACGCGCGGGTCGCCGAGCGCGCCGATGAAGATCGCGTCGAACTCGTCGCGCAGCATAGCGTATCCGTTCGGCGGGATCGTGATGCCGGTCTCGAGCAAGTAATCGGCGCCCCACGGAAAGTGCTCGAAGCGGAACGCGCGGCCGAAGATGTCGCCGACACGCGTGAGCACGTTCACGGCTTGGGCGGTGACCTCCTTACCGATGCCGTCGCCGGCGATGACCGCAATATTCACGAACCCACCAATTCGATCGCCATCGCCATCCCCATGCCGCCGCTCACGCACAGCGTCGCCAGTCCGCGACGAGCGCCGCGCCGCAGCATCTCGTACAGCAGCGTGACAACGATGCGCGTGCCCGTACAGCCGATGGGATGACCGAGCGCAATGGCGCCGCCGTTCACGTTCACCTTGTCAGCGGGAATCGGCAGATCGCGAAGCACGGCGAGCACCTGCGCCGCGAACGCCTCGTTGAGCTCGATGAGATCGAAGTCCTCGAGCCGGAGTCCCGTGCGCGCGAGGAGCTTACGAACCGCAGGAACAGGACCAATACCCATGATGCGCGGGTCGACGCCGGCGCTCGCCCAGCCGACGATGCGCGCCAGCGGCGCGATGCCGCGCATCCCCGCCTTCTCCGCATTCATCAGGACAAGGGCGGCGCCGCCATCCGTGATGCCCGACGAAGATCCCGCGGTGATGATACCCGGCTGCCCTTCCACGTGTCCGAACACCAGCGGCAGCTTTCGAAGCGCTTCGATCGTGACATCCGCGCGCGGGTGTTCGTCAACACTGACGATCACGCTGTTGCCCTTCTGGTCCGTCACCGTCACCGGCGCGATCTCCTCGCCGAAGCGTCCTGCGGCGATGGCCTCCTGCGCGCGGCGCTGGCTCTCGAGCGCGTAGGTGTCCGACTGCTCGCGCGTAATGCCGTATTGAGAGGCGAGCACTTCGGCTGTCTCGCCCATGATCATGCCGCAGACGGAGCACGTGAAGCCGTCGCGATACATCGCGTCGACCAGCGTGAAGTTCCCCATGCGATGTCCCCATCGCGCGTCTTCCGCATCAATGAGGTACGGCATACGACTCATCGACTCGATCCCGCCGGCGAGCACGGCATCGACCTCGCCGAGCATGATCGACTGCGCCCCGGTCGCGATCGTCTGCATGCCGGACGCGCACGCCTTGTTGATCGTCTGAGCCGGGACCTGATCAGGGATACCGGCGCGGCGTCCGACCTGACGCGCGGGATTCGGTCCCGAGCCCGCCTGGCGGCCGTGCCCGAACAGGACATCGCCGATGGATCCCGGATCGACGCGCGCGCGCTCCATTGCGGCTGTGGCCGCGACGGCGCCCAGCACCGCAGGGTGCAGGTGTTTGAACGATCCGCCATACCGCCCAATCGGCGTGCGGGCGGCGCCAACGATGACGACCTCTGCCACGGACATGCGGAAGGAATGATAGCGAAACTGCGGCGGCTCTGCCGGCAGCCAAAAAACCGTAGGGCCTGTCCAAAATGACAGATCCGGCAGGGACAAATGACAGCTCAAGTTGACGAAATAGCAATAAATGGGGATGAAATGCCGGTTTCGCCAGCTGGGCACATCGCGTGCTTTACCGCTGAGCGGCGGGGCTTTATGGCGCCCTGCCTTTTTCCCTGAAAGGCTTATTGGAGGTTCGGTCTTTATAAGCGCCGGGTGTGCGGACTGCGCCCGTCGGGGTCCTTCAGGTTTGTGTCGTTATCAGGAGGGTGAGAAGGCAATGCGTTTACGTACATTCGCGGCGGTCCTCGCGGCAGTGCTGCTGTCGTGGCCAGCAGTTGCCCAGGAACAGCGAGGGTCGATTGAGGGCGTCGTCAAGGACAGCTCCGGGGCTGTGCTGCCCGGCGTCACGGTCGACGTGAAAGGCTCGACCGGAGCGACCATCAACACGGTTTCCGACGCCCAGGGCCTCTATCGGTTTCCGTCCGTAGCGCCAGACACGTACGTCCTCACGGCGAGTCTACAGGGTTTCCGGCAGGAGAAGGTGGAAAGCGTGCGCGTCGGCCTGGGCGAAATCAAGAAGGTCGATTTCGCGCTCGCGATCGCGGGGGTCGCCGAGACGGTGCAGGTGACCGCCGAATCACCGCTCGTCGACGTCAAACAAACAGCGCGTCAGACGAACATTCGCGCTGAACAGGTCGCTATGCTGCCGCATGATCGTGATTTCACGACACTGGTGACGCAGGCACCCGGTGCCAACCAGGAGGCGAAGCTGGGAGGCCTGTCCATTGACGGGGCCAGCGCCGGCGAGAACCGCTACATCGTCGACGGCATCGAAACGACCAACCTTCAGAGCGGGCTCTCGGGAAAGAAGGTCATCGTCGATTTCATCGACGAAGTGCAGGTCAAGTCGAGCGGATACACCGCCGAGTACGGCGGCGCGACCGGCGGCGTCATCAACGCCGTGACGAAGAGCGGCACCAACGACTGGCACGGCTACGGGCTCTTCAACTGGCAGAGCAGCAAGACGTCAGGCGGTGATACGCCGGCGTTCGGCAACGTGGCAGGAAGCGGCATAAACACCGGGGCGCCGACTCTTCGTATCAGCCTGACGGATCAGAACCAGGCGGAGTACGTCACCTATCCCAAGGACGACTACAACCGATACGAGCCGGGCGGTGCCGTGGGCGGGCCCCTCCTGCAAGACAGGGCATGGTTCTTCGGCGCCTACTAACCCGCCATCACGCCTATCGAACGCACCGTCACGCTGCGCGCGAACGGACAACCGGTCACCGTCGACCGCAAGGACAATGTTCAATACATCACGGCGAACCAGACGGCGCAGATTGGCGACAGGTTCCGCACACGCGTCGCGTACAACAACAGCTGGAGCCGTCAGAAAGGGCTGCTGCCGTCGTTGAACGGAACGGACGCTCTCGGCACGAATTACGCGAAAACCTCGACGTTCCCAAACTGGTCGCTTTCCGCCAATGCCGACTGGATCGTGTCGCCGAAGTTCTTCGTCGGCGCACGAGGCGGCTACTACGATGCCGACCAGTACGACAGCAACGTGCCGGTTGAGCCGCTGTACAGGTTCCAAAGCAGCAACGTGGGTCTGGCGGGAGTGCCGGATAATCTTCAGCATCCGACGTCGTTCGTCAGCGTGCTGTCGAACACTGCGGTGGATCGTGATCAGCAGACGCGAGGGTATTTTCAGAGCGACGCTACGTGGTACGGGAGCTTCGCGGGCCAGCACCAGGTGAAGTTCGGACTCCAGGTGGATCGGCTCGGCAACAACGTGCTACGCGGAAACGCGCGTCCGGAGGTGCGTCTGTACTGGGATCAGCCGCTCACGACGGGCGTCCCGGTTCAGCGGGGCACGTTTGGATACTACGAAGTGCGCAGCAACGGCGTGGATCCGTCGAAGGGGATCATCACGGAAGGCAACGTCCACTCCACGAACGTCGGCCTCTTCGTGCAGGACTCCTGGGCCGTTGGCAGCCGACTCACGGTGAATGCGGGACTCCGCACGGAACGCGAGGAAGTCCCGGCCTACACGACGGGCGCAGACATCCCCGACTTCGGCATCAAGTTCGGGTTCGCCGACAAGCTGGCGCCGCGCGTTGGATTCGCGTACGACCTGTCGGGCGACGGCCGCACGAAGGCGTTCGGCTCGTGGGGCATCTTCTATGACGTCTTCAAGCTCGAACTGCCGCGCGGATCATTCGGCGGCGACAAGTGGCTGTCGTATTACTACTCCCTCGACCAGGCCGACTACACGACGCTTCTGAGTAATTCCGCGTGCCCTCCCGCGTGTCCGGGAACTCTCATCCGCGGTCCGATCGATTTCCGGCATCCCTCGTTCGGGTCGGATGCGATCGAGCCGAATCTCAAGCCGATGCGCAGCCAAGAGGCTACTTTCGGCGTCGATCACGAACTGACCCGCGTGCTCGCGGTCAGTGCGCATTACGTGCACAAGCAGCTGGATCGCGCCGTCGAGGATACTGGTTCGCTGGATGCCGACGGCAACGAGATCTACATCATTGCCAATCCGAGCGAGGGCCTGACAGCGGCCGCCTTTCCTGGCGTCTCGATGCCGCAGCCGAAGCGGCAGTATGACGGCCTCGAGCTCGCGGTCGAGAAGCGCCTGGCGAATCGCTGGTTCCTTCGATCCAGTTATCTCCTGAGCAGGCTGTACGGCAACTACTCGGGGCTGACGCAGTCAGACGAGAACGGGCGCACGAGCCCGAACGTGGGCCGTGGCTACGATTACCCCATCATGATGTTTACGGGCACCGGAGATGCCAGTTACGGACGGCTTGCGACCGACCGGCCGCACCAATTCAAGACGCAGTTCATTTACCAGCTGCCAATGGGCACGAGCGTCGGTTTCAACGAATATGTTGCGAGCGGGATTCCGGTCACCCGCGAAGCCGCCGTGCTCCCGACCAGCAACTACCCGGTTCAGTACCGTGGCCGGGGCAGCGACGGACGGACGCCGGTGTTCTCGCAGACGGACTTCTACGTGCAGCACGAGTTCCGGATGGGCACGAGGGCTGTGCAGCTCAATGTCACCGTGCAGAATCTATTCAACCAGAAGACCGCTACGTCAAAGTTCGTGACACAGCTCAGGAGCGGCAACGGACTGACGTTCAACGAGGCGGATTTCTACGCGGGGCGGATCGATTTCGCCTCGCTGATCGCGGCGAAATCCGCGGCGGTCGCGTCAGGCTCACCGTCGTTCCAGGATCCGCGTTTCCTGATGAACAACGATTTCCAGCAGCCGGTTCTGGCGCGCTTTGGGGTGAAGTTCCTGTTCTAGCGCTCGCCGACAAACGGAGATGCCCCGCGGGGTCCTTCCGCGTGGGGCGTTCGTTTGAGGGAGCTCAATGTCTGTCGCGGCGATGGCGTTCGTTGTCGGGTTGAGCGCGATGCAGGGCGGCGCCATCGACCGCAGCGCGCGGAAATCCACGACGAACTACCGATGAGTTTTCTCCCTCCGTTCGTCCCACCAAAGGACTGTATCGTTCCTCCAAAACTGTAGATCCGTCCCAAGCACTGCCGCGCGGACATTGACGAAATATCGGCACGGCGTGCTGACGTGCTTGATGTGCGGGACAGGCACATCGTGTGCTTCGTCGTTCATCCCAGCGGGTCGAAGTCCGTCTCCTCTGGATTCACGACGGTCCACCCGGTTGGTCTGCGGTGGTTCGAACTGCCCGCCCGCCATTTATCTCATCAGGAGGGATGACATTGAGTAAGTCTTCACGCCCCGTCCCGGTGCTGCGCCAGCTCGCGCTGCTTGCGGCAGTGCTGCTGGTTCCGGCGACGGTCCTTTACGCGCAAACCACTGGACGGCTCATGGGCCAGATCGTCGACGCCCAAGGGGCGGTATTGCCCGGCGTCACCGTGACCGTCACGAGCCCTGCTATGCAGGGCGTCGAGACCCAGGTCACCGACGCGGAAGGCAACTACCGCTTTCTCAGCCTGCCGCCCGGCCGCTACACGCTAAAAGCTGAGCTCGCGAGCTTCAAAACGATCGAACAGCCCGTCGACGTCGGCCTCGATCGCACGGCCAGCGTGAACCTGAAGATGGCGCTCGCGGGCGTGACCGAGTCGGTGACCGTGCAGGCAACCTCGCCGACGGTCGACGTGACCTCGACGACCACGGGCGTGAACGTCACGCCCGAGATGTTCAACCGGCTGCCCGTCAGACGCGACTTCTACGCGCTCACGACGATGGCGCCGGGTGTCACGCAGGACTACATTGGGCCTACCGTTTACGGCTCCTCAAGCGCTGAAAATCAGTACATCATCGATGGCCTGAACACGACGGGCGTCGAGCTGGGCGACAAGGGGAAGACGCTGAACAATGACTTCATCCAGGAAGTCGAAGTGAAGACGGGCGGCCTCTCCGCCGAGTACGGCCGGATGACCGGCGGCGTCGTCAACGTTCTGACCAAGAGTGGTGGCAACCAGATCCGCGGTTCGGTCTTCGGGTTCGGGGAAGGCGGCGGGCTCCAGGCCAACAACGACACCGCTTCCGAACGGCCGCAGACGACGACTCAGGTCATCGACGTCGCACACCAGGCGGACGCCGGCGTCGAGCTGGGCGGCTTCATTCTGAAGGATCGCCTGTGGTACTTCGGCGCCTACAATCGCCTCAACGAGCGGGATGACACAACCGTTATCCGCGAGATTTCCTCGCCAGGCGCGCCAGGAATCGGATCGGTGATCCCCCTCACGACCAACCGCGACTTGTACGCCGTCAAGCTGACCGCCAAGGCCGGCACAGGCCACACCTTCAACTTCAACGTGAACGGCGATCCGTCGAAGCGGACGGGAAACGTCTTCAACGTCACTGGTCCGACGAGCACGTTCGACGGTGAACGAAAGATCGGCGGCACCGACATGGTCGGCCGCTACAACGGGGTCGTCGGCAGCCGATTTCTGTTCCAGGGCCTCGTCGCGCGGCACGAGGAGACGGACGAATTCGCCGGTGCTGGTCGGGACATTCCCCAAATGATCGACGGCACCGTCAGTCCGAACGCCACAAGCGGCGGGTTCGGCTTCTTCCAGGACCAGACGTTCAAGCGAAACGTCGTCAAGGGGGACGTGACCAGCTACCTCGGATCGCACGAGCTCAAAGCGGGCGCCGACTACGAGCACATCACGGCGATCAACGACAACTTCAATGGCGGGGCGGGCCAGCGCATCTACAAACTCAGCACGGAGTCCAACGGAGCGGGAACGGTGTATTACCGACACCGGTTCTACGTCAACGATCGAGCTCCCGGCTTCGTGCGGGCGGATCCCACGACCTGGCAGATCGCATTGCCGCTGACGTCGAGGCCCGATACGGGCAATACATCGGTCTACGCGCAGGACAGCTGGCGGATCGGCAACTTCTTCACGATCAACGGCGGGATCCGCTGGGAACTGCAGGACGTGCGCAATCGCGACGGCGAGACGGCGTTCAAGCTGGATCAGAACTGGGCGCCGCGCATCGGGTTCATCTGGGACGTGACGCGGAACAACCGGAGCAAGGTGTACGCGAACTACGGCCGCTTCTACGAGAGCATCCCGATGGACATCAACATCCGGGCGTTCGGAGGGGAGCTGCAGTGCTTCTGCTACAACTTCGATCCGAATGCGTCCAACACGATTCCGGATCCGAGCGCACCCGCTCGATCGACCCTGCTTGGAAGCAGCGTCGAGCCCGTCGATCCCAACCTCAAGGGTCAGTACATCGACGAGTGGCTCGGCGGCTTCGAATACCAGCTCCCAAACAACATCGTCGTGGGGGCCAAGTATACGCACCGTAACCTCGGAAGGGTGATCGAGGACTTCCTGATCCCCGCAGAAGGCGAGTATTTCATCGCGAATCCTGGGGATGGGATCGGGGCCGAGATGGGCTTCTACGACGGCGAGCACACCGCA
>JBKPQB010000077.1:0-14222 GCA_046733875.1 Acidobacteriota bacterium | reverse complement strand
CGTGTAGGGGGGGCCGGCGGGGCGAAGTCCCCTTGTCAGCCGCGAGCGAGCAGAGCGAGCGAGCCACGCGCTCGGAGCGAGGCGACGAAGCGCCGAGCGAGAGCGCGTGTAGGGGGGGCCGGCGGGGCGAAGCCCCCTGTCAGCCGCGAGCGAGCAGAGCGAGCGAGCCACGCGCTCGGAGCGAGGCGACGAAGCGCCGAGCGAGAGCGCGTGTAGGGGGGGCCGGCGGGGCGAAGCCCCCCGGACAACTACGATATAGTCGGTCACGATGCCGTCGACGACCCCTTCTGCCCTCGTTTCGCCCGCCGCGCGTGTGCGCGGCCGTGTGCGGGTGCCCGGCGACAAGTCGATTTCGCACCGGTACGCGATGTTCGCGGCCCTGGCCGACGGGACGTCCAACATCGACGGCTATTCGACGGGCGCGGACTGCGCCGCGACGCTCGCCTGCCTCCAGGCCTGCGGTGTCGACATCGCACCGAGCCCCGACCCTAACGGCCTGGCCCTGCAGATTCGCGGCCGCGGCGTTCGCGGCCTCCACCGGCCCGTGAGAGCGCTCGATGCGGCGAACTCCGGAACGTCGATGCGGCTGCTTGCCGGCATCGCGGCCGCGCACCGGTTCGAAACCGTCATCGGTGGCGACGAGTCGCTCTCCAGGCGTCCGATGCGCCGCGTCATCGAACCGCTGACGCAAATGGGCGCGTCGATAGACGCGGAAGGCGGACGCCCGCCGCTCACAATCCACGGCGCCGATCTCGCGGGCATCACGTACGCGCCGCCGGTGCCGAGTGCTCAGGTGAAAAGCGCGATCCTGCTCGCGGGCCTCCAGGCACGCGGCCGGACGACCGTAGCTGAACCTGCGCCGACGAGAGATCATACGGAGCGGGCCCTCGAGGCGTTCGGCGCCTCGGTTGTTCGCGAGGGGCTGACGGTCGCGATCGAAGGCGGCCAGCGGCTGCGGGCGCGCGACCTTCAGGTGCCCGGTGATCTCTCGTCCGCGGTCTTCTGGATGGTGCTGGCTGCGGGCCGGCCCGGGTCGTCGCTCGTCATCGAGGACGTCGGGCTCAATCCGTCGCGCGCCGGGGTCATTGATATCCTTCAGCGCGCCGGGGCGAATATCCGGGTGGACGTCCAACGTGAGCAGGCCGGCGAGCCGATGGGGACGATTCACATCGGCGACGGCTCGGTCCGTCCGTTTTCAATCGAACCGTCGGACGTGCCCGGCGTCATCGACGAGATTCCGGCGCTTGCCGCGCTCGCCGCGATGTCTCCCGAGGGCCGGATGACCGTGCGCGGCGCCGGCGAGCTGCGCGTGAAAGAGAGCGACCGCATCGCGATGCTCGCCCGCGGCTTCCGTGCGCTCGGTGTGGGTGTGGACGAGTACGACGACGGCTTCACGATTCACGGCGGACCGCCGCTGGGCGGCGAGGCGGACGCGGCGGGCGATCACCGTCTCGCGATGGCATTCGCGATTGCCGGAACGGCCGCGCGCTCGCCGGTGTCCATCATGGGCGCCGACGCCGTGTCGGTGTCCTATCCCGGGTTCTTCGACGTTCTGCGTCGACTCTCCGAGGCCGGTGACGACCGATAAGATCTATCTCGTCGGGTTCATGGCAGCAGGAAAGACGACGGTGGCTCGTGTGCTGGGCGAGCGGCTTGGCTGGCGCGCCGAGGACGTCGACGAGCTGATCGAGGCGCGCGAACGCATGACTGTGGCGGACATCTTCACGCGTCACGGGGAGCCGTACTTCCGCAGCGCGGAGCGCGAAATCCTCAGGCTGCTGCTTCCCATCCGCCACGCAGTCGTCGCGACAGGCGGCGGAACGTTCATGGATCCGGAGACGCGCCACGCGATCAACCTGGACGGCCTCTCCGTCTGGCTGGACGTCCCGCTTCAGACGGTGCTCGGACGTCTTCCGGCCGACGGCCGACGGCCGCTCGCCGCGGATCGCATTCAGATGGAACGTCTGTACACGATCCGCAAGGCCGCCTACGCGCAAGCCCACGTCCGCATCGACGCGCGCATCGCCCGGCCGGAGGAGATCGCGGAGCAGGTTCTCGAACATCTCGCGATCGGATGACGAGTGCGGTATCTGATCATCTCGGACATCCACGCAAATATCGACGCGCTTGAAGCGGTGCTCAAACGCGCCGACGGCGCCTGGGATCGGCTGCTCGTGCTCGGCGATCTCGTCGGATACGGCGCAGAGCCGAACCTCGTCATCGACACGATCCTCGGGCTCTCTCCTCTGGCGGTGATTCGAGGCAACCACGACAAGGCGGCCTGCGGACTCGACGACGGAAGCGGCTTCAACCAGGTGGCGCGCCTCGCCGCCGAGTGGACCGGTGAGCGGCTCACTCCGGCCAACAAGGCCTATCTGCGCGAGCTGCCGAGCGGGCCGCGCACGATCGACGACATCGTCGAGATCTGCCACGGCTCGCCGTTCGACGAGGATTACTACATCTTCGATGGCGGCGACGCGGTTCGCGGGCTGGAGAGCGCGACGCGTCCGCTCTGCTTGTTCGGCCACACGCACCTGCCGGTCATGTTCTGGGTCAAGGATCAGACCTATGAGGGGGCCGCGCCCGCCGGGCAGACGGACACAGTGCTGTCGATCGAAGAGGGCACGCGTTACTTGATCAACGGAGGCTCGGTGGGCCAGCCGCGCGACGGCGATGCGCGTGCGGCGTTCGCGCTATTCGATGAAGATTCTCGCGAGCTGACGCTCGTCCGCGTTCCGTATGCGGTCGACAACGCGCAGCGGCGGATTCTCGCTGCCGGTCTGCCCGCGAGCCTGGCTAACAGGCTCGCATTGGGAAGATGAGCTCGCAATGTTCAACGCCAAATGTTCAATGTTAAACGGTGCACTCTTTAACATTTAACATTTCACATTTCCCATTTACTTCTTCCGCCGCTCTTCCCTCTTCTTCATCTCAGCGGCGAACGCGTCCTGCGCCGCGCGGCCGCCGAGAATCCATCCAATCACGATCCCGACGAGCAGGACGGCGGGGATGAAGATGAAATGCGCCGCCGTCATGTTGCCGAAGTTCACGACGACCGGCCTCCCGAATCCACCCGCCGCGTGATCGCCTGCAGCTCGCGCTCCACCGTCGCGAGCCTCTTCCGGACGGACCAGACGTAGACGAGCACCGCCAGCCATACGAAGCCGTACGCTGCCGCCACGAGCCGCGGAGCGGGGATCGTGTCCTGCGGCTTGGGCAGCTGATCGACCGGAACGAATCCTTCCTGCGCAGCTCCAGTGCTCGTCGGCGGCTGCGCCTGCGGCTGTTGCGGCGCTGGCTGTTGGGCCGACACGGCCCGTGCAAGCACCGCGCACATCAGCAGCACGAGCCAGATTGCCTTTCCCTTCATCGATTGCTCCGTTTCATCCCTGCGTCTCGAGGTACAAAGCCTCCAGCTCCGCGCGCCGGTGCTCCAGGCTCATGCGCATCGTGAGCAGCAGGACGTAAAGCACCACGAACGCCACGAAACAGAACCAGAACGGTTCGCGCATGCCGGCCTGCAGCGTCGGGACGACGGTCGTCTTGGGATGAACCGTCCTCCAGACGTTCACCGACCAGTACACGAACGGCGCGTTCGCGGCGCCAAAGATTGCGACCCCCGCGGCAAGCCGATCCGATCCCGGGCCGCCGTACCTCCGCAGCAGCAGGTAGGCAAGGAAGATCAGCCACATCACGAGAGCGGACGTCAGCCGCGCGTCCCACTGCCACCAGACACCCCACGCCTTGCGCGCCCACAGCGGTCCGGTCACAAGGACGATGAGCCCGAACAGAACCGTCAGCTCGGCTGCCGCGAGCGCCGCGCGATCGGACGGCGCGTGCTTCGTGAAGAGATATCTCGCGCTGGCGATGCCGCAGACGAACGACGACATGAACATGACCATCCCGACGGGCGCGTGGAAGTAGAAGATCTTCTGCACCAGCCCCATCGTCGACTCGTAGGGGGCACGGACGATCATGAACGGCGCGTAGAGGAACATCGCCGCTGCGATCGCCACGAGCACCAGGAAAGTGCGATTCGTCATTCGGACATCACCGGTTCGAAGGTCCAGAGCGCGAGCGTGATGAACACCACGTCGAAGAATGCGAGCATCGCCAGCCAGACGCGCGCCATGGGCTCATCGACGTCTGCTTGCAGCAGCGCCGCCGTGCCTCGCACCCCCGCGATCAGCACGGGGATCGTCATAGGGTACAGCAGCAGCGGAAGGAGCACGTCGCGGCTGCGCGCGCGGACGAGCATGGCGGCGAAGAGCGTCCCGACGGCGGCAAACCCGAGCGTCCCCGCACTCAGGAGACCGGCCGTCAACCAGATGTGCTGAAACAGCGGCGCCTGGAACATCAGCGCGACCAGCGGAACCAGAACGACCTCGACCAGCGCGAGCAGAATCAGCACGCCCAGCAATTTGCCGACGTAAAGAGCCGGCCGGTCGACGGGCGCCAGCATCAGTGCGCGAAGGGTCTCGTTCTGCCGCTCGCGCTCAAACGCGCGGCCGAGCGCCAGCGTCCCCGAGAACGCGATCGCTATCCAGAGGATGCCCGCCGCCGCGTCGGTCACCGCACGGCCCTCGCGGACGAACCCGAACGCGAAGACGAGCACGCACGCGACGGCGAAGAAGATGGTCGTATAGAGGATCTCGCGGCTGCGCGCCTCGACCAGCAGATCCTTCCGCGTGATGAGCCAGACCGTCGCGGCGAAGGTCACAACAGCTGATTGTAGGGCGCGTCTTTAGGCGCGTTGTTGGGCGCGTCTTTCGACGCGCCAAGCGCTGCGCGATAGCGCTCTCGCAATGGCGCCGCACCCGCGGGCACCTCGGTGAGACGTCCGTCGCGCAGCACCGCGGCGCGATCGACGAGACCGTCGACCGTCTCGAGGTCGTGCGTGGCAATCAGCACGATCGCACCCACCTGCTTCAATGCGGCGAGCCGCCCGATCAGCGCGCGTGTCGATGCGTCGTCGAGCCCGGTGAACGGCTCGTCGAGCAGCACGAGGCGCGGCTCGTGCAGCAGCGCCCGCTCCAGCGCGAGCCGCTGACGCATCCCGCGCGAAAAGGCCGAGACCGCGTCGTCGCCTCGCGCCACGAGGTCTGCGCGCTCGAGCGCCTGCGCGACACGCCGCCCGACGTCGCTCAATCCGTACACCTGTGCGAAGAAGCGCAGGTTTTCAACGGCGGAGAGCTCAGGATAGATGAAGAGATCGTGCGCGAGGAGCCCGATCCGCGCGCGGAGCGCCGCGCCGTCGGAGTCACTTTCGTGTGTCCCATATCGCACGACGCCGCTCGACGGCGCAAGAAGCGTGGCGGCGATCGACAGCAGCGTGGATTTCCCGGAACCGTTGGGCCCGAGCAGCGCGACCGCTTCTCCCGCCGCGACCTGCAGCGACACGCGATGCAGCGCACGCCGGCGTCCGAAATGGCGGCTCACCTGCTCGAGCGTCAGCGATGTGAAGTCGACGCTCACGCGGCGGCTCCCTCGTGGAGCGCTGCGTAAATCTCCTCGAGGCGGGCCATCAACTCGCCGCGGCGCGTGGCGTACGCGGCAGTCTCGATCGCGCCCGTGCGATGCTGGTCTTCGAGCGACGCCAGCTGCGTCAGCAGCTGCTCTCTGCGCTGTCGCAGCTCGCTGTGACTGTTACGGCCGGGCGTCCCGCGGCGGCTCGCAAACCAGGCGCCTCCAGCAAGAATCGCAGCCGCCAGCACGAGCGCCAGGTTGCGCGCGACGTGGGACCGATGCGGGAGCCCGCTGAACGTCAGGGCGACGCTGCCGCCGGCCGGAATGGCCGAACCGCGGCCGACGAAGTACGTCTGCCCCTCTGCTGTCATCTCACGATGCTGCGCGATCTGCGGAGACGACACCGTCATGGAACCGAGCTTCTGCACGACGACGTCGAAGCGCGACATCGCGGCGGGCAGCTTCTGCTCGAACGACATCGTGTCGTCGCCAAGAGAAAGCGAGTAGGCGAACTGGACAATCGTCGGACCGGGTGGGAATGGCCCATGGACCGTTACTCGATTGCCAGCAACGGATGCATTCTGAGTCGATCCTTCCAGCAGGCCCGCACCCTTCGCGGCCGTGGGCAAATCGAAGACGAGAGGCTTCGCCGGCTGCACCGGCGCGCTGCCGGCGTTCGTAATCTGCAGTACGTTGTAGACGTTCAGCGCTTCGTCACCGACCTCGATGACGAAGCGGCTCTGATCGCCAAGGACGACGTCGCCCGTTACTGCAGGCGTCGACGGCGCCCCGCCAAGCCCAGCAACCAGCATCAGCCGGATGCCGCCGCTCGACGGCAACTCGAACTCACGGGACTCGATCGTCTCGCCATCGACCGTCGTCGACGCTTTCACGCGGGTTCCGGGCGTCAAGCCGGAGAACGTCGCGCGGCCGGAGTCGTCCGTCTTCGCATCCTTCGACACCCCCGGCGCCGCCAGATGAACGGCCTGGCCTGGAACAATGTTCGTGACTGCGCCCCGTGCAACGCGAACGGTCACGGTACCGACGGGCATGTCGCTCATCGGAAGAGGCACACCGGACATCTGCCGCGGATCCGGCATTTGCGCAGCGGCGGTGCTCGCGAACGTGATGAGCGCAATACAGACGAGAACGAGTCGAGGACGTCGGATCATCACGCCGCCTCGAGCTTCGACCCGCACGCTTTGCAGAAGCGTGCATCCGGATCGTTCCGCACGCCGCACGCGCAGGTATGGCGCGCGCTCGGCTTCACGGTTTCCTCCTCCGCGCGCCGCACGCTCCTGGCAACGCGAGCCGCCACGTCGCGTTCGATCAATGCCTCGTACGCGGAACCCTCGCGATCGAGCTGCTTCATCAGTCCGATCGCTCGCGCGCGCAGCCGCGCCGCCATCTCGTCGAAATCCTGGGGGGACACCTTGCCCATCGCGCGATCGAACTCCAATTCCTTGATCGATCGCAGCGTCAGCATTTTCTCGCGCTCGAGATCCGCGCGAAGCCGATCGTGCAGCGGCTCGGGTTCAATCGCCGCCTGCGTTGCGGTCAGCGGCACAATGACGCGATAGAGCGCAAATGCGACTGCTCCGGCCGCTCCAATCGTGACGCTGATCAGAATGAAATGCTCGGGCGCGCTCTGACGCGCGAGGACGACCGCCGCGGTTGCGGCGATCAATGCCAGGATGACGAAGAACTGCGCGACCTGCAGGCGACCTGTCGCGTGTCTCCGAGTTCGCAACACGGTGTCGAGCGAATTCTCCGCATCGTCCGCGTGTTCCGCGGCCCTAGTCGAGATCCCGGAGCTCATCGTCCAGCCTGGCGCCGAGGACGGGGTCGTCGCTCCTCGCGGGAGCCGAGCTCCCCGCGGTTCCTTCGCGATGCGACCAGCGGAACGCGGCGAAGCCTGCGATGCACGCACCCGTCGCGGCGACGGCGTACGGCAAGAGCCACGCGAGCCGATTGAACCCCTCGTCGATCGGTGCGGTGAGAATGTCCTGGCCGCCGTGCTCCGCAACGAACGCGGCACGAATCTGTTCGCGCGTCATCCCCTGCGCGATGTACTTGTCCAGCTCTCCGTTCAGCGTCTGCAACCCGTGGCAGCTCGGACCCATCGGGCAATTGTTCATCGGGGCGCGGCAGCCGCAGGTGCACATGATGTCGCTTTCGACCTGCCGCCGCAGCTCGCTCTTGGAGATCGGCTGCACGGTTTGAGCGTACCCGCTCGCCGGCAACAGCAGCAACAGGAGCATCAGGGTCGTCGTCGCCGCTTCGGCGGGCACGTGCGCGGTCACAAACGTGAACGCACGCTCCGGCAGCAGCGCCAAACCGGTGCCGAACGCCAGCACGCCAAACCCGAACCAGATCCAGTTCACCAGCGGGTTGATCGTGACCGTGTAGGTGGCCGTCTGCGTTGCGACGTCGTAGCCGGCGAGCACGACATAGAGGTCCTCGCCCGGCGCGCGGCGGATCGCGACTTCGGTCGTCGGCTCCTGCTCGTGCTTGTTGAAGAACCACTTCGCGGGCGCGAGCTCGGCGATGAGCTTGCCGTCCTCGAACGCGCTCACCCGTCCCGTGATCATCTGCTTCTGATCGTCGCTCGTGACCGTCAGGGCGTCGTGGCGGATCGTGAAGTGCCCGATCGTGGCCTGCTGGCCGGGCTTCAGCAGCATCTGCTCGTCCTGCTTGAACCCTTGTCCGGCGAAGCCGACGAACATCAGGACGATGCCCACGTGGACGATGTAACCGCCATAGCGCCGTCGTGAGCGCGCGACGAGACCCACGAGCGCGGTGAAGATGTCGGTTCCCGTCGCGCCGCGGCGCACGCGCGCGCCGCGGACGAACTCCTGCGCGATCGTCGCGAGCACGAACGCGCACAGCGCGAAGCAGACGCCGGACGGCCACAAGCGAATCCCGATGGCGTAGACGGCGCCGGCCGTTACGAGCGCCGCACCGGCCGGCCACGCGAACTGCTCGACCATGTTCGAGAGGCTCGACTTGCGCCATGCAAGCAGGGGCCCGACTCCCGTCAGCGCGAGCAGCATCAGGCCGACAGGCTGCATCCATTTGTTGAAGAACGGCGGCCCGACCGTCAGGCGCTCTCCGCGCACTGCCTCGCTCAGCGTGGGGAACATGGTCGCGAACAGCACGAGGAACGCCGAGAACAACAGGATCCAGTTGTTCGCGAGGAAGGCCGCTTCGCGCGACGCCCACGAGTCCAGCTCGTTGCGGGAGCGCAGCAGCGGCAGCCGGTAGACGACGAACCCGAAGCTGAACACGAGCAGCGCGATCATGAACGCCGCGAACATCCAGGCGAGCTCGCGGTCTTCGCCGAACGCGTGGACGGACTGGACCACGCCCGAGCGCGTCATGAAGGTGCCGAAGATGGTGAGGAAGAACGTGACGATCACGAGCGTGACGTTCCAGACGCGGAGCATCCCTCGCCGCTCCTGGACCATCACCGAGTGCAGGAACGCCGTGGCGGTGAACCATGGCAGGAGCCCTGCGTTTTCGACCGGGTCCCATCCCCAGAAACCGCCCCAGCCAAGCTCCTCGTACGCCCACAGCATCCCGAGCGTGAGGCCGAACGTGAGGAACAGCCAGCCGATCATCGTCCAGCGCCGGACGGCGCGCAGCCACGCATCGTCCAGATGGCCAGTGATGAGCGCGGCCATGCCGAACGCGTACGGGATCGTCATCGCGACGAACCCGGTGTAGAGCGATGGCGGATGGATCGCCATGTAGAAGTTCTGCAGCAGCGGATTGAGGCCGCGGCCTTCCACGGGCGCTTTCGTCAAGAACGTGTCGAAGGGGTTGTTGTGGATGACCATCAGGAAGATGAAGAACATCTCCGTGACGGAAATGATGGCGATCACCCACGGAATCAGCTCGCGGTGCGGCACGCGGTTTTTCGACACCGCGACGCTCCCGAACACCGAGAGGAGGAAGACCCAGAACATGATCGAGCCGTCGAGCCCGCCCCAGTAGGACGCGAGCTTGTAGGCAAGCGGCTGCGCTGAGTCCGAATAGTGCTGGACGTACTTGATCGCGTAATTGCCGGTGACGAAGGCGTGGACGATGATCCCCGACGCGAGCGTCATCAGGGCGGCCACGAGGTAGAAAGCGCCGATGCCGCTCTCGATCAGGCGCGTCGATCGTCTTCGCGCACCGGCGACGGATGCAGCAACGGCATAGCTCGCGACGACGAACGCGGCGAGCAGCGAAAGCGATCCAAGCGTGGCCATATTAAGTGCCTGATGCGGCGGGAG
Organism: Acidobacteriota bacterium; assembly: GCA_046733875.1. GTDB lineage: Bacteria > Acidobacteriota > Vicinamibacteria > Vicinamibacterales > 2-12-FULL-66-21 > JBKPQB01. The sequence continues at coordinate 4,479 of JBKPQB010000077.1, read as the reverse complement.
AGGTCTTCGCTTCGTACTTCGACGGGCATTTCGCCATCACGCCGTTTGCCTCGACGTCGAAGTAGTCGCCCACGAGCTGGCCTTTGAGCACGACCTCCGCGCCGTCCTTGAACGTGTCCGGCACGACGCCCGAATAGCGGACGGGGACCACCTTCCCGTTGCTCTGCACCTGGAAGCGGTAGTCCAGTGTGTCAGGCCTGCGCAGGATCGAGTGATCGACGACGAAGCCGTGAAGCTGCAGGCGCTTGCCGTGCCACGCCGCGGGATTCGCCATGACCTCGTCGACGTGCTTGTAGTACTCAGTGCCTTCGCTGAGCGTGGAATACATGAGGCCGCCGAGGGCCAGGCCGAGCACCAGGACCGTCGCGCCAATCTTGACCGGCTTCGCTTTCATAGGGAGTTCACCGCGGGCTTCTCATCAAGAATACTACGCGCCCGCCCGTTTGAGCATTTGATACACCGTCGCGACCGGGAGACCGACGACGTTCGACCAGGAGCCTTCGATCCAGTCAACGAATCGGGCAGCTCGGCCTTGAATCGCGTAAGCGCCCGCCTTGCCGGCGGGCTCGCCCGTCGCGATGTACCAGGCGATCTCCTCGGAGCTGAGCGGCAGGAGGCGCACGCGCGTTCGTTGAAGCGCTTCCTCGACGCCCCCTGCGGAGACCAACGCCACGCCGGTCAGTACTTCGTGAACGACGCCGGAGAGCGACTGCAGCATCCGTGCGGCATCCTCATCGTCCTGCGGCTTGCCCAGAATCACTCCGTTGACGACGACTGTCGTGTCGGCGCCGAGCACGAGCGTACCGTTCAAATGCGCCGCACTGACCTTGAGCGCCTTTTCGCGCGCGATGCGGCGGACGTATTCCTCAGGACGCTCGCCGTCCGCCGGCGTCTCGTCCACGTCTGCTGGTTCGATGCTGAAGGTGAAGCCGGCGTTCCCCAGGAGCTCCGCTCGCCTAGGTGACGCGGAGGCGAGCACAAATCCAATTGCCGATTGCCGACTGCAGACTGCCGATTGCATTGTCGATTGCCAATTGTGGACTGACGATTGGATTGTCGATCGTCAATTCAATTGTCAATCGACAATCGCTAATCGAATTGACAATCCCCAATCCAATCGACGATCACCAATCCCCAATTGTCAATTCAATCGGCAATCTGCAATCTGCAGTCGGCAATCGTCAGAGTGCTATTATCCCCAATATGCAGCCGCTGCAGATTTTCGCGTCGACTGTGCTGGCGGGCATCATCCGACGGCAGCCCGCGTCAAAAGAAAGGACGGCGTTCGCGTGGACCGTCGCGGTCGGTCCGGCGCTCGCGAAGGTCACAAGCGTCGAGTTGCGTGGTGACGTACTCGTCGTCGTCGCACAGGACAGCCGCTGGGCGCGAGAGGTCGAGCGCGCCAGTCCGATCGTCCTCGAACGGCTGCAGTCGTTGCTCGGAGCCGATGTGCGTCGGATCCGGGTTGTAAAAGTGAACACAGCCACCGACCCGCCGAGGAGATCTCAGGAACACTGACAGGCCGTGCACGCCGGATCGCCAGCCACGCGACGATCGGCGGCTGCGACCGATGCTGAACAGCTCGAACGGGCCTGACCCCACTGACGCACGCCCGACAATCATGCGCGAAGCCGTCATCATATCCGCCGTTCGCACGGCCACAGGCAAGTTCCTGGGATCGCTGAAGGATTTCACGGCGCCGCAGCTCGGCGCGATCGCCGTACGCGAAGCGGTGCGCCGGGCCGGGATCGATCCAGCGCTCGTCGACGAGTGCATCATGGGTAACGTCGTCGCCGCGGGCGAGGGGCAGAATCCGGCGCGTCAGGCCGCACTGCATGGAGGCCTGCAGGATCACGTCGCCGCCATGACCATTAATAAGGTGTGCGGATCAGGTCTGAAGGCGGTGATGCTGGCGGCCCAGGGCATTGCCACCGGCGACATCGACGTGGCGGTCGCGGGCGGCATGGAGTCCATGAGCAACACGCCGTATCTGCTTCCGCGCGTGCGCGAGGGGCTCCGCATGGGCAACGGTACGCTCGTCGACTCGATGATCCAGGACGGCCTCTGGTGCGCGTTCGAGCAGTGCCACATGGGCATGGCGGGCGAACACGTCGCGGAACATTTCAAGGTGGGCCGCGAGGATCAGGACCGTTATGCTGCCGACAGTCATCGCAAAGCCGCGCACGCAACGCGCGAAGGGTGGTTCAAGGACGAGATCGTTCCGGTTCAGATTCCGCAGAAGAAGGGATCGCCCGTCGGGTTCGACCGCGACGAATCTATCCGCGAGGACACCAGCGCCGACGTTCTCTCCGCCCTCAAACCAGCATTCAAGACGGATGGCACGGTCACGGCGGGCAATGCGCCAGGTGTGAACGATGGCGCGGCAGCGGCGGTGCTCGTTGGCGCCGATACAGCGCTATCGCTTGGCGTGAGGCCGATTGCTCGCGTCATTGCTCAAGCGACGAGCGGCCTGCCTCCCAAACTGGTGCTGATGACGCCGGTCGAAGCAGTCCGCAAGGTCGCGCAGAAGGCCGGCTGGAAGCTCGACGACGTCGATCTCTTCGAAATCAACGAAGCGTTTTCGGTCCAGATGGTCGCGGTGCTGCGCGAGCTTGGCATTGCACCGGAAAAGGTGAACGTCCAGGGCGGAGCCGTCGCGCTCGGGCATCCGATCGGCGCCAGCGGCGCGCGCGTCCTGACCACGCTGCTGTACGCACTGAAGCGCCTTGGGCTGAAGCGAGGGATCGCCTCACTGTGTCTTGGCGGCGGCAACGGCGTCGCGCTCGCGGTGGAGAGGGTCTGAGTTGAACATTCAACGAATCGGGGTCGTCGGCGCGGGCACGATGGGTAACGGCATCGCGCAGATCTTCGCGCAGTCCGGTCTGGACGTCCGCCTGTGCGACTCCGTTCCCGCGGCGCTGGATCGCGCACGCGCGACCATCGAGAAGAGCCTCGCGAAATTCGTCGAGAAAGGCACCCTGGCGCCCGTCGATCGCGACACCGCCATCACGCGCATCTCGATGACGACGAACATGGATGCGTTGAAGGAGGTCGATTTCGTTGTCGAAGCGATTGTCGAGCAGCTCGACGCGAAGGTCGACATGTTCCACAAGCTCGACGCCCTGACCAGACCGGGCGTGGTGCTGGCGTCGAACACCTCGTCCATCTCGATCACGGTGCTCGGCGCCGCGACGAAGCGGCCGGAGCGCGTGCTCGGGATGCACTTCATGAACCCGGTGCCGGTAATGAAACTCGTCGAGCTCATTCGCGGCCAGGCGACCTCCGCGGACGCGATGATGATCGCGACCGAGCTCTGCATGCGGCTCGGGAAGACGGGCGTGGAGTCCGCGGACTATCCGGGCTTCATCTCCAATCGCATCCTGATGCCGATGCTCAACGAGGCGTTCTACGCCGTGATGGAGAGCGTCGGGACGCCGGAAGCAATCGACAGTGTCATGAAGCTGGGGATGAATCATCCGATGGGCCCGCTGACGCTGGCAGACTTCATCGGCCTCGACGTGTGCCTCGCGATCCTGAACGTGCTGCACGAGGGGCTCGGGGACCCGAAGTACCGCCCGTGTCCTCTTCTGCGCCGCATGGTGGCCGCCGGCTACCTCGGGCGCAAAACCGGCCGCGGGTTCTACAGCTACTGACGACCGTGCTGTTTCGCGGGCAGACGCTCGGCAAGTACAAGATCATCGGCCCGCTCGGCAGCGGCGGCTTCGGCACCGTCTACCTCGCGCAGGACACGTGGATCGACAAGAAGGTCGCGATCAAGGTGCCGCACCGTCAGGGGCTGGACTTTGGCGAACTGCTGCACGAGCCGCGCCTGCTCGCCTCCGTCAGCCACCCGAACATCGTCGCGATCACAACAGCCGAGAAGCAGGACAACGTCTTCTTCATCGTCATGGAGTACGTGCCGGGCGAGACGCTGGAGAACATCATCGCCACGCGCGGTCCGCTCGATCTTCACCGCGCGCTCGATTACACCTGCCAGATCTGCAACGCCGTCGACCACGCGCACAAGCAGGGCGTGATTCACCGCGATCTCCGTCCGGCGAACGTGCTCGTCGGCGAGAACGACATGCTCAAGGTGGCGGACTTCGGCACGTCGCGGTTCCTCGAGATCGCCGCGCACGGCACGACGGTGATCGGCAGTCCGCCCTATATGGCGCCCGAGCAGTTCCACGGCAAGGCGGTCTTCGCGTCCGACCTCTATTCGCTGGGCGTGACGATGTACCAGATGTTGACGGGGGTGCTGCCGTACGACACGCCGGCGCCGGCGGATCTCGACAAGCTGATGTCGGGTGAGCTCGTCTCGCCACCGCGGCTGAAGAATTCCGCGATTCCAAAGACGATCAACGACATCGTCATGAAGGCGATGGCGCCGGACCTCAGCGTCCGCTATCAGCGCGCGGCGGATCTGCTGGAGGACGTCCTTGCGGCGCGTCCATCGCGAACGCCCGCTGCTTTCCCGCG
>JBKPQB010000076.1:0-12219 GCA_046733875.1 Acidobacteriota bacterium | reverse complement strand
CCGCTTTTCGGGATCGTCTGAATGAAGCGTGGCTCTTTGACATCGTCACCGAAGACCCGACGCAGTTCCGAGATGCAGCGCGTCAACACGTCGTCGCCGACGAACATGTCGGGCCAGACCGCCCGCATCAGGCGCTCCTTGGGCACGACCTGACCGGCCTGCGCAGCAAGGCGCACGAGCACCTGCATGACTTTTGGTTCCAGGCGAGTGGTGCCGGCGGGGCCCGTCACACTGTTGAGCGACGGCTCCACATGATGGAGTTCGCCGACGCGAAAGCCGTCTTGCAAGGCTCTGCTCAGTGACGGAAGCGCACGACGTGATCCTACTCCAGGACTCGGCGCGATTGTCATCTCGCATGATTCATCGGCTCCAGCCGAACTCGCGCTTCTCGAAATCGAAGCGCACGCGCCGGCAGCCGAGCGACAGCACACCGAGCACGCCGTCGATGCCCGGCGGGTATCCGAGCGGCACTCGGTCCAGGGTCCAGGCTGGCAGTGTGTTCCACACGTGCGCTCCGAGGCCGGCTTGGCGCAGCTCGAGCCGCTGCAGGCGCGCCGCGCCGGACGCATACTGCACCGTCTTATCGCCTCTCCAGGGCGCACCTGAGAGGGCGGCGGGGATCCGAGTCTTAAACAGCACCAGGTCGCTGCTGCCGGTGTCGACCAGCAGTCGAGCCTGCTCACCTGCGATAGTCATCCTTACCGTCACAAACGGCCACACAATCTCCAGAGGTGCGACTGCGTCCTCGCGCCCCGTTGGCGCGAATGTCAGGATGCGGGTCCCGTAGTCGATGCTGAAGTTCGTGCGCGCCAGCACGTCAAGCCCGACGATCGCGTCGATGTGCACGCCTTCCAAGTACGAGAGATCGCCCACGGCGGCGGAAGCGCGGCCCGACTGCAGCGAGCCGATGCGGAATCCTTCCACGACCGCGCTCTGGATCCGTACCTGTTGCGCGAACGCAACGAGCATCGATGACTCAGTTTGTAGCTGCAGCTTCCGGGCGATTCTGGCGTCGACCACGCTCGGAATCGTGCCCGTGTCGATGAGCAGGGTCAAACCATTCAGCCGGCCGACGGAACCTTTGGTGACAACGAGGTGATGCTGATACAGCTCGAACGGCACCTCTGCGAGTGTCTCGGTTGACCACAGCGACGGACCGGAAACGAGCACGGACGCGATAACGGCCAACGAGCATGTCGTAGCAGGTACCATGACTCCTCCTCCGCGCACGAACGCGCAAAGGGAGAATCAGTTCGCCGGGGAGAGGATGTCCTGTGGACGTCCCGAGGTTTGGCTGTGATTCGACCGAGGTTGTGCCGAGGGACGAGGATTCCGCGCCTTACCCGTACCTTCTCACGTGACGAGGCGCTCGGGGTAGGGGCGTCGCAAGGCCCCGTCGATCCCTACTCCGCGCGCAAGGAGTTGACTGGGACCAGCCGCAAGGCGCGGTACGGGGGCGCCGGATGGCCATCAATGCAGCAAGTGCCAGCGTGCCCAACAGCGGCGAACGTCACCGGATCCGATGCGCTCACGCGTCGGACGCCCGCGCGCCAAGCGCCCTTCTGATCTCACGGCTGCGTCCGCGCACGATGTACGAGAATGGCAGGGCCGCCTAAGACGAGGTCCGACGTGCGTTTAGCACAGCTGTGGCGACATTCGTAGGACGGGTTCACGGACGATGAGGCGCGATCAGTCGCGGCCGCTCTCGGCCTGCTGCGCGATCGCGCGCAGCAGCCCTCCGAAGACCACGGCGTGCACCGGAAGGAGCCCGTACCAGTAGACCAGCCCGAACAGTCCGGCCGGCTCGAACACGGCGGTCTGGTGGACGAGCGCGCCGCCACCATCCGGCACCACCTCGAACTCGAGCCACGCGCGACCCGGCACCTTCATTTCCGCCGCGAGCCTCAAGCGTCGCACGGGCTCATACGCCTCGACTCGCCAGAAGTCGAGGGCGTCCCCCACGGCCGGCGCTTCAGGATCGCGCCGTCCTCGACGCATCCCCACGCCGCCGATCAACAGGTCGAGCGCGCCCCGGATTCGCCACAGCCACGTGCCGAAATACCAGCCGCGCTCGCCCCCGATTCTCGCGATGGGCGCGAACGCGCGGTCCGCGTCGACCGCCACGTGGATCTGGCGCCGGTCGACCAACTTGCCACCGAATCGCGTGTCGGCCGGCGACGGCGGGGCGCCTCCTGAAGACCGCGCATCCGACCACCGTGTCAGCGCGAACGCCCGATCCTCGTAGCGAATGGCGCGACCGATCGCCTCGCGCAGGCCGATCGGGGTAATCGGGAAGACCGCACGCGCCGTGGGATCGGTGACGACGGACCGGTTCTTCAATCCCGCAATCAGTTCGCGCCCGACCCGCGCGTAGACGGGCGTGACGAGTCCCAACCACAGGCTCGACAAACGAGGAGTCAGCAGCGGCACCGAGATCATCACGCGCTTCAACCCACGCTGTCGGGCGTACTCGCGCATCACGTCGCCGTAGCTCGCTTGATCGGCTCCGCCGATTTCGAACGTGCGGCTCTCGCCGCCGGGTAGCTGCAGCGCGGCGGCTAGATAGGCGAGCACGTCATCGATGCCGATCGGCTGCGCCAAGGTCGACACCCACCGCGGGCAGATCATGATCGGCAGACGCTCGACGAGCGCGCGGATCAGCTCGAATGAGAGACTGCCCGACCCGATCACAACGGAGGCGCGGAACTCCACGACTGGCACCCCGCTAGCTCTCAGCGCCTCGCCCGTCTCGATCCGGCTCTTGAGATGCCTGCTGAATACCTCGGCGCCCGTCGCGAGGCCGCCGAGGTATACGATGCGTCGAACGGCCGCGCGCCGCGCCGCGTCGCCGAAGTTGCGGGCGGCCACGCGATCCGTTTCGCGGTAGTCGCCGTGCGCGCCCATGGAGTGCACCAGGTAGTAGGCCACGTCGATTCCCGCCAGGGCGCGATCGAGTGACGCCGGATCGAGGAGATCCCCGGCGACCACTTCCGTCGTCTGCGACACGCGCGACGCGAGCGCAGCCGGGTGACGAGCGAGACAGCGAAGCCGGACGCCCGCGCGTTCGACGATGGGCACGAGCCGTCCCCCGATGTAGCCGGTCGCGCCTGTGATGAGCACGACTGGGGTTCCCGGTGAGGCCGGCTTCTCCGGCGCCGTTGTACCCCGCGGCTGATCCTTCGTATCGTTTATATTCATGAGCCTGCGCTCTCAGAGACTTTCATTCTCCATGCACTGGCACGTGCCGTCCGCGTCGAGGTTGACCTGATGGATCATTTCTTAATGGCAGCGAAAAGAGGCTGGCCCCGACGTCTTCTCTGCTCCTCGCGAATTTTGTGAAGGACAGCATTCCGAGCGAATGATCGCAAAGATCTGTTGAGAAGCACTCGCCCAGATGATCAGCACGACGCGCGCCGGCATCAGCGTCTTTCATGAACGCATTCCGCACCCTCGGCCCTAAAACGGCGGAATCGACCTTCGCAGGCCGGTGTGCAATTCTGCACAGCCCTCAGCTCTGTAGGGGCATAGGTTCAAGGCGTGGAGATGGGGCCCACTGATCTCGACGGGCCTGAACGGTAGCGGAAGGCACGGCCGACAGGATCGAAGGTAAAGCGTTGGTGTCCTTCACCGACGTGGAGGAAGTCGCGCGTGGCTTTACACCATCTATGGCCCTCCAGAGCATCGTGACGGCACGGCGGGAGGCCGGGTTCGTCGACGCTTCGCTGCCGCTTGGGTCCATGTCCTTTAGCTCGTTCTCGCCATTCGCATGAGCGTCGCGCGGCAGTTTGATTTAAGGAGTGTGACGATTGCATTTCTTGTGACGATCGTGAGCGCGCTGGCGGTGAGCGCTCAAAGTCTTGGACCAGTGCGCACGGTGGAGAACGTCGATCTGAGCCGCTACGTCGGTGACTGGTTTGAAATCGCGCGCTTCCCCAACCGATTCCAGCGTCAGTGTGTCGGTGACGTGCGTGCGAGCTACGTCCGACGGTCGGATGGCATCGACGTCATCAATCGATGTCGGGCAACTGACGGGACGGTGACTGAGGCCCGTGGCATCGCCCGCGTTGTTGACGAACGCACGTCCGCGAAGCTCAAGGTCCGTTTCGCGGCAGCGGTATGTCGTTCCTGCCGATGGTCTGGGGTGACTACTGGATCATCGGTCTCGCCGCTGACTACTCGTGGGCGGTCGTCGGGTCGCCTGATCGGACGTACATTTGGATTCTCGCTCGAACGCCGCGGCTTTCCCCCGAGCAGTTCGGGGCCACCATGGCCACGGCTCGCGCCAGCGGCTTCGACGTTGATCGACTGATGACGACGGGCCCATAGCGACGACTCCGCCCGAGCGCATCCTCGATCACTTGCCAATCCCAGTCTGACGCATCAGCCCGACGACATCGTAGAAGAAGTTCTCTTCGACAATCTCGGCGTTCTCCCAGCGCGCGGCCGTGCGGAAGTCCACCTCAAATCACTTCCTCGTCGGCGGAATCTCCGTGCCACGGGGCCGATCATCGCCCCCTTCATCGTGCCGGTGAATCTTCCACGATCTGAGCACCATGGTGACGGGTTGCGGCCGAATCTGCTTATGAGAGCTGGCTCCCGGCTCGGGAGCCTGACGTTCTCGTCGTAAGGACACGTCGGTCCCTACTCCGCGCGCAAGGATTTCACGGGGTCCAGCCGCAAGGCGCGGTACGCGGGCACCAGACTGGCGAACAACGCGACAAGAATCAGCGTGGTTCCCACGGCGGCGAACGTCACCGGATCCGATGCGCTTACGCCAAACACGAGCGTTCTCATCACCCTCGCCGACGCGAGCGCCGCGATCGTGCCGGCCGCGATGCCGACGAGCGCAGGAGACATGCCCTCGACGATCACCAGACGGAGCACGTCGGATGTCCGCGCGCCAAGCGCCCTTCTGATCCCGATCTCGCGGTTGCGGCCGCGCACGATGTACGAAAGCACGCCGTAGATTCCGACCGCAGCGAGCAACAGCGCGACTCCGGCAAAGATTCCGAGCAGGAGTGCGCTGAAGCGCTGCGGCGCCAATTCGCCGTCGAGCACGTGCACCATCGTCCGGATATCGACCACCGGTTGCTCCGGATCGATCGCACGGATCGCCGCAACGACGGGCTGGGTGAGCGTAGCGGACGGCACCGACGTCCGTACGACGAACGTCGCCCTGCCAGACGGCTCGCGCGTGGAGTAATACGCCGTCGGCGTCGGTCCTTCAGCGAGGCTTCGCTGCTTGACGTCACCCACGATACCGACCACCTGTCGAAACACCGTCTTCGAGAATGGCAGGGCCGCCCGCCGTCCGATCGGATCGTCTCCGCCCCAATACAGCTTCGCGACCTCCTGGCTGACGAGCAGCACGTCCGCATCAGCGTCGACGACGTCGCGTCCGCGCAGCACGGGAATTCCCATTGCACGCAGGTACCCGGGGGTGATCTGCCGAACCTGCACCGCCACAGCCTCGCGTCGAGACGGATATCCCGCGAAAGCGAGTGTCTGTGACTCTCCACTGGCGAGGGGCAGGTCGTCGATCGTCCCCGCAGCCTCGACGCCGGGAAGCGCCCGAATGCGTTGCAGCGCCGCTTCAAAGAATGACGAACGCTGTGCCGGCGACGGATACCGTGCGTCCACGAGTCTCACACGCATCGTCAGAACATTGTTCGGATCGAAGCCGGTGTCGCCGTTCCTGAGAGCCAGCAGGCTCTGGATCATCACGCCGGCGCCCATCAACAACACCACCGACAGCGCGACCTCGCATACGATCAGCAGGCGGCGTGTGGCGATACCCATCGCCCAGTCGCTACGCCCACCTTCCTTGAGCGCGTCGTTGAGGTCGGAGCGGCCGACGCGCACGGCCGGCAGCGCACCAGCGATCAGGCCGGTGAGCATCGACACCGCCACGGCGAACACGAGCACTGGCCCGTCGATCGAGATTTCCTCCGCCCTCGGCACCTGGCTTGCGAGGAGCGTTGAGGCAGACGTCAGAATCCCGTACGCGAGCACCAGCCCGAGCGCCCCACCTGCACCCGCGAGCAGTGAGGCTTCGATCAACAGCTGCTGAAACAGGCGTCCACGTCCCGCGCCCAGCGCCGAGCGAATCGCGATCTCCTTGCGTCGGCTCAGGGCGCGAGTGAGCAGCAGGTTACCGACGTTGGCGCAGGCGACGAGCAGGACCAAAACGACGGCGCCGAGCAGCATGAGCAGCATCGTGCGGCTATTGCCGACGATCTCCTCCTGCAGCGGGATCACCGCGGCTCCCCAGCCTTGTCCGTCCGTTTGCGGAAACTCACGCGCGAGCCGTGCGGAGATCGCGTCCATCTCGGCTTGCGCCTGCGCCAGCTCGACATCTCGCTTCAGACGCGCGACGCCGTCCCGATTGTGACCTCCACGGACGGCGCGTTGCTCGTCGGTGAGGGCGAGCGGGATCCAGACGTCGCTCGCCATCCCGGTCCATGAGGCGACCGAGGCACTGGGCGGCATGACACCGACGATGGCGTACGCTTCGTCGTTGAGCTTCACCGTACGGCCGATCACGTCCGGATTTCCGGCGAACTCGGATCGCCAGAACCGATCGCTCAGAACGACGACGTGCTTGCTACCTGGCGTGTCCTCCTCTTGCCGAAAGACGCGTCCGAGCGCCGGTCGGGCTCTGACGACCTCGAAAAAACCCGCGCTGACCGCTGTCGCACGGACAGTTCGCGCCGCACCGGTGCCAGTGAGCGCGAGCTCCCTGAAGCCGCAGCATTGGTACATTGCCATGCCCTCGAACGACCGCGCGTCGCGCTGCCAGTCGTAGAACTTGCCTGGGGAGATCTCGAAAAGTCGGCCGCCCGGTGTCCGGGTGAAGATCCGCACCAGGCGTTCGGGCTCCTCGAACGGCAGCGGACGCAGCAGGACCGCGTTCACGATGCTGAAAATCGTGGTGTTGGCGCCGATGCCAAGCGCCAGCACGCTGACGACGGCAACGGCGAACGCGGGTGTCCGGGACGTGACCCGGAACGCATAACGAAGATCCGCAAACAACGTACGCATCCTCGAGTCTCCCTGTGACGGTGCGCGCTCCTTTAGCTCCGGGAGAACGGCTGCCGGCGACGCCAGGCAGCGCATCGTATGCCATCAGAACCAGGCGTGAGCAGCGGATCGCTCGTTTTTTTACTTCAGCAGTAGCCCGCTCTGGAGCTGCAGGTGCTTAGATGAGTGCAGTCCGTCCAGGGTTTATCCGGCCCGGATCACGCCTCTTTGGTCATGGTGCGGAGGTCTCGGTTCAGTCGTACCTGATTTCACGTAGTTGACTCGAGCACCAGTAAGACACCGATAGGAGGACACCGTCTACACCGAAGTCTTCGACATCGTTGAACAGAAGATCTTCGGAATGAAATGGCCGGAGGGAATCGCATCGCGAGTCCATCTCAACGAGTTCGCGAAGCAGTGGCATCAGCGTGAGCACGAACTCCGCGCCCATCTCGACGATGCCGCGCAGGCCTACGCTGACGCGCTGCGGCAGCGCGATCCCGACACCACATCGCTCGCGATGGGACAATCTGCGGCATTCGTGGACGGGATCCGCCCCGCTGCCGATGTCGCGCATTCGATCTGCGCGGATGCTGAACGCATCCTCAGCGAACGGTCGCTTCAGCTTCGTGGAGGTGATTGCAAGCGAGAAGCCTAGAACTCGCAACGGCTTTCCGCTTCGCGACCTGCATCTTTTTTTGGAGATGGCTCGGCGCACGGGACGACTTCCGCAACTGGCTCACCCGCAAAAGGCTGCATATGACACACGCGTTTTCGCGAATCGCGACGCGGACAGGCGGGCCCACGCGCCGCCTGATGCTCTCATTGCCGAAGACCCGCATCAGCTATCGTGATTCCTTGATGAAACGACGTCCCGGCGGTCCGTGCGGTTGTCAGTCCTCCAGCGCCGCACGGGGTTCGATCCGCGCCGCCGAAGCCGCTGGAACGATCTAGTCGCTGCGCAGCGCCGCGATTGGATCGATCCGAGCGGCGCGCCGCGCCGGCAACAGGCTCGCCGCGGCGGCGACGGCGATGATGATGGCCGCGACCGATCCGAACACTCGCGGATCAGCCGCCGACACTTCGAACAGCTGCCCCGACAGCGCTCGCGCGACCAGCGGTACGCCGAGCAGGCCCGCGGCGCCGCCCGCAAGCACGGGACGCATCCCGTGGACGGCGATCGACCACACGACCGATGAGGGTTTCGCGCCGAGGGCGATACGCACTCCGATCTCGGTCGTGCGTCGGCCGACCGTGAACGAGACGACGGCATAGATGCCGATCGCGGAGAGGACGAACGCGAGGACAGCAAATCCCCCGAGCAGCGCCATGAGCAGCCGGCGCTGCCCGAGGGACGCGTCGAGCATCTGATCGAGCGTGCCGGCCCGGGTTATCGGCAGCTCCGGATCGGCGGCGCGCACGACCGCGTATATCGTCGTCAGCAGCGATTCCGGCGGCGCCTCCCCCTTGACGACGATCTGACCGAATGCCTGCGTCCGCTGTGCGAGCGGCCGGTAAATCTCAATGGCGGTCGGCTGCGTCAGCGTGAGCGAGCGAACGTCGCCGACCACGCCGATGATCTCGACCGGGATGCCGCCGTCCTGCGATCCGCTCAATATCACGCGGCGGAGGGGATCCTCTTCCGGAAACAGCCGGCGTGCGGTCGACACGCTGATAATGGCAACCTGCGGCGCCGCTGCATCATCGCGCGCCGTGAAATCACGTCCGGCGCGCATGGGAATGCCCATCGTCGCGAAGTAGTCCGGCGTCACCGAGCGCGTCGCGCCCAGCGGCCGCTGATTCAACGGGACGGCACGATCCGCGCGGACATACGGCGCGCGAGAGAGAAAGCCGCTGAGCGGCAGGCCGGTGATGATGGCGGCCGAACGAACACCTGGTGCGCGGCCGAGCTCCTCACGAAGCCGCTCGTACAATATGTTCTGAGCGATCGGATCTGGGTAACGGCGCGTCGGCAGGGTGATCGTGCCAGTGGCCACGCGCGACACTACGAATCCAGGGTCCTGCGCCGAGACGCGGCGGAAGCTTTCGATGAGCAGGACCGCGCCAAACAGTAGCACGAGCGAAACCGCGACCTGGACCCCGACCAGCACGTTGCGGACGGTCGAGCGCCCCCCGACCGTGCTGCGGGCGCCGCAAAGCGCGTCCAGCGCCCGCATGCGCGCCGAATGCAGACCAGGCAGGACGCCGGTCGCGACGCCGACGGTCAGCGCGAGCGCGCACGCCGCGAACAGCGGCGCCCCGCCGATGCGCTGCGCATCGAGCGGCAGCGTCGCCCCGAGACGGGGCAGGAGGTCGGTGAGAGACGCGCCGAGGAACAGGCCTGCCGCGGCCCCGGCCGTACTCAGCGTTGTGGTCTCGACGATGCATTGCTGCATCAATCGCCATGGCTGCGCCCCCAGACTCGCACGAACCGCCAGCTCGCGCGTACGCGACAGGAGATGCGTCGTCATCAAATTGGCCACGTTGCAACAAGCGAGCACAAGAACCAGTCCAACCGCCCAGAGCAGTGTCATCACCGACGCTCTGAAGGTGCCGGAGAGATCGTCGCGGATCGTCAGCACTCGCGCGATCCAGTCAGCGTCGGCATTGCCGGGGTTGTCGCGCAGGTAAGTGGTCGCGAGCGTCTCCATGTTGGCGCGCGCCTGTTCAAGCGACACGTCCCCGCGGAGCCGGGCGGAAAAGCGCATGAAGCTGACGCCGCGCATCAGCACGGGCCTTGGAAGGCCGGCATCGTAGGGACGTGTAATGTAGACGTCCGTAGGCCCGTCCGCGGCCGGCGGCGTAGGAACGATGCCGACGATGGTGTGAGGCGTACCGTCCAGCGCGATCGCTCCGCCGACAGCGTCGGCAGCCGCGTTGAGCCGCATGCGCCAGAATACTTCGGTGACGATAGCCGCGCCGGTGACCGTCTCTTCCTCCGGCCGGAACCCGCGCCCGCGCAGCACGGGGACGCCGAGTACGTCGAAGTAGTTCGCGCTCACTCGCCGACCGAGGATCTGTTCGGGATCGCGCCCCGGCGCGGTGAACGTCAGCGGCATCTCGACGTCCACCGCAACCCCGGAAAAGCTGCGCTGACCGCTCGTAAAGTGTTCGAGCTTGGGAATCGAGAAGCCGAGGCGGGTCGCTTGTCCATCACGCGATTCCCCCCAGACGCGCACGAGACGATCGGGGCTGCCGAAGGGAAGGGGCCGATACAGGAGGTTCCACGCCAGCGTGAAGACGCTGATGTTGGCGCCGATTCCCAGCGCGAGGATGGTCACGACGGCGAGCGCCAGCGCCGGTTTGCGGGCGAACTGGCGAAGCGCGATCCGAACGTCAGCGAGCATGCGGAATCCTACGCCAGGACCCGTGAGCTCACGAGGCCAACGAACGATTGGCTCACGGTGCGGATATCGTTAGCTCACGGCCACTCGAAAACTGTCGGCGTCTGCAGCTTGAAGGCATTTCCTCGAGGACGGCTGACGGAACCTTTAAGACTTCATCGCCTGGCGAGCAGCCACACGACAGGCGTGGTGTGGTGCCGCCGTCCCTTCGCGGTCAAGCAGAATGCGCTTCCGCTCCGCACCCCAACGATAGCCACCCATTCCGCCTCGTCGAGGTACGACGTCGCTGACATGAAATTGCAATCTGCGGGCTGAAACGTTGTGGCCGATCAGTGAGCCCTCAGAGCAATAGTGGGCGGGATTCGGGCAGCTCGACGCGCTGGTAACCACGCGGCGACGGTCGCAATCGTCCTCGCGTTGCATCGTCCAGCATGCGTTGCGAGATCACGAAACGGTTCGACTACGCTTGCCCCGCGACGGTAGTAGTAGGCGCGTGCTTTGGCCCGCCTGCCGCATTCGCGCATCGAACACCAACGGCGGTTTCGCTTACGGCTCCGATCGACGAAGACCCAGCCGCATTCTGGATTCGCGCAGAGCCGCAGATGGTTCATCTCGGACCACATGAGCAGGTCCACCGCCGCCTTCACCAATGGCCAAGAGCGGCCGGTCGAGCCGACCGAAGGCGTCCCAGCCAATGCTCACCGATCTCCGTCGGCCCGCAGGGCGAGGTGCGTCATCGCCCCTCGAATTCAGATATTGAGTGACGCAGTAACGTCGGCCGAGGTGTATACACCGATTTATTGGTGAGCGGTCTTCGGCGCCTCAGAGGCCGCCACAGGAATGCGAGAAGGTTAGGATCGGGCATCACTCCAAAGGAGAGATGATGGCGGGACGTTCGATTGCAGTGTTCTTTTACGGCCTTTTCATGGATGCCGATCTCTTGCAGGCGAAGGGAGCGCATCCGAGCGCAATCAAACCAGCATCTGTTCGTGGCTTCTCGATCCGAATCGGTCGCCGCGCCACGCTTGTCCACGACTCGAGCGGACGCGTTCACGGGATGCTGATGGAGTTGCGTCACGATGACATCGATCGCCTCTATGGGGAGCCGAGTGTTCAAATGTATCGACCTGAGGCGATCCTTTGCGAGACGGCCGATGGAGTGAACGTCCCGGCGATCTGCTTCACGCTCCCTGAGGTGCCCGAAGCGGCCGAACGCAACGAGACGTACGCGGAGCAACTGCGCGCGCTCGGTCGACGTCTTGGTTTGCCAGCAGGTTACGTTGACTCGATTCAGTAGCTCGATACGCGGCGCAGGAACACTGTTATGTATGTGCTCGGAACGAACTGTCACCTTTTCAACCCGTCAACGCAACGATCTCCGTTAGACAATATGGAACGACGGGCCGCTATCGTAACGTCGTAGTGCTGTCGCACCCGACAAGGTGGTCTGTGCCACCGAAATCGCGGGTTAACGCCTCGCGGCGCCAGAGCCGCATCGATCGGAGCCGGTCGTGCGGTGTTCGTGCACAGCCTCGTTCGTCATTTCCCCGACAGACCTCGTGAAGCGAAGACGGCAGTAAAACTTTCGGGCATGGCCGACCCGCCAGCTCGGCCGCTTGGTAAGATTTTCGGCATCGGGACGGCCTACGTCCCTGCAGCAATGAGGGATGACGCGCCGGTGCGTGCGCCCTATCCAGTCCAAACAGGACTTACCGCTTCAATGCGGTGCGCAGCTAAGAAGACCGGAGATATCGAGCGTATGCAAGCGTGGGCCGGCCGGTCTGCCAGACTGGCGCTACCGCAGCGCGCAACGGCTCTCGCACGTCGCATTTGGGAGGACGCGCAAGCTTTGATG
>JBKPQB010000075.1:0-7711 GCA_046733875.1 Acidobacteriota bacterium | reverse complement strand
CTTGCCAACCATGGCGTGATGCATCAGGCCGCAGTATTCGTTGCAGGCGATCGTGTACTCGCCGGGTTGCGGGAAGGTGATCGTGAACTGGCTGACATAGCCGGGGACCGCCATCGCGTTGGCGTTGGTCCCCACTATCTGGAAGCCGTGCAGGACGTCAGAGCTGGTGACTCGGAAGGTTATAGCAACCTGTGCAGGCACTTGGATCGGGTCGGGCGCGAACGCGTACATCGATGTCACCACCGGAACAATCACGCTCCCGTCCGGCCGCGTGGTGACCGCGGGCTGCGCGAACTCCGGGTGCGTTGCGAGCGCCGCCGGGTCGACGGTCTCGACATGGCTCGGAGGTTCAACGGCCTGCACCGCCGTCGTAACCACGATGGCGCCGAGGAACAACGCGATGAGAACCGCGGCCGCCCACATCCAGATCCGTTCGTACAGCGCGACGTGCATAGGATGGCGCTCAGTGATGAGGCGCGCCGCGCTCGATGAAGACGAAGAGATAAGTAGCGAACCAGCCGATCGCGAAGAGGAGCCCGAACACAGCGACGATGGCGAGCGTGCCTCGAGGATGGCCGAGATTCTCGAGGACCTCGAGGTCTTCCTCTCGCGGCGGAAAAGCTCTGGGCATCGTCCCCGTGCGCCCATATCCTAGCCGGCCGGCGCTGTCAGGTCAAAGAGGGGAAGTACGCCTTCGCCGTGACGGCGTAACAGCGGACGCGTCACCGTCACGCAAAGATAGGTAACGGGACGATCGCGCACGAAGTGTCCCGCTAGCGTGAGCAACAGAGCAGGGAGCCCTTGCCCTTCGTTAGTCCCTTTCCGTTCGCGGAGGATCTCCTCGACTTCACACCGATCGCTGCCTTCGCGGACGAAACTCCGTCAAGGGCGTAAGTCAACACCCGGCGGGAGAAGAATAGTCGCATGGCGCGCCTCGCCGGAAGCCACGCCGCCGCGACACCGACAGTGACCAGCACTGTCAGAACGACCGCGAGCGTCGCGGGATCGGTGGGCGCAACGCCGAAGAGCAGTCCGGCGATCGCGCGGCGCAGCGCGGAGGCAAGAGCGAGACCGATTGCGCCGCCCAGCAGCACGCGACGCAGGCCGAACTCCAGTACGAGTCGCCGCACGTCGTGGGGTCTGGCACCGAGAGCGATGCGGATCCCGATCTCACGCGTGCGGCGGGTCACGATAAACGCCTTCACGCCGTACAACCCCGTCGCCGCGAGCACGAGACCCAGCACAGCGAACGCCGAGGTCAGCTGCCCCTGGCCCGCTCGCCGTTCAACGTGCAATCCATGTGCTCCTTGAGCGTGAAGGCCGAGAGCAACGGCACACCGCTGTCAACATCGTGCAGCGCCGCTCGAGCGGCGCCAACCATCGCCGCTCGGTCTGTCCGCGTCCGCAGCAGAATCGTCAGGGAGTCTGACACCTGCTGCGTCATCAAGAAGTAGAGGAGCGGCCGGGCTTCCTCGGTGGGGGTCTTCCATTTCGCGTCCTCCACGGCTCCCATCACGGCGTAGTCCCTCCTTCCGATCTGCAGGTGCCGACCGACCGCCTCCCGGCCATCTCAGAACCGCCGCGCCATCGTCTCGATGACGATTACGACGTTCGGCGCGGCCGGACCGTCCTCTCGCCCGAAGACCCGTCCGCGTCACACCCGTGTCTGCATCAGCGCAAAGTACCCGGGACTGACGACGTCGAAATTGACACGAAAGCCAGTATGCCCGTCCGGCGGCTGCAGGCCGGGAACGCGGATCTCCTTCTCGGCTCCCCCGAGCGAGGTGCGGAAGGGCACGCGCTGAACGAGCGCCGCCCGCGGCCTGCAGCGCCGGCGTCAGGCCGAAGATCACGACCGAACCGCCGGCGATGCCAATCGTGAACCACAGCGCGCGTGGATCCAAGCGGAAGTCATACGCCGCATCGCCAGAGCGCATGTCCGCCCCGCGCTCGTTGTGGTCGAAGTCGCACTGGCGGTGATGCTCGTCATTGGAGCGGGTTTGCTGCTCCGAACGGTCAACAACATCACGAGCGTCGATGCGGCACTCGATCGATCTTCACGCTCAGTCGGTGCGTCCGATCGCGTTTTTCGATTCACCCGATGTGCCGTAGGGTGTCGAGCGATCGGTACACGAGCGACGTCGACAGGTCAGTCCGCTGTGCGATCGCATGCAGCGGCACGCGCTTCCGCTTGGCTGAAGCGCTTTGAGTACTAGACCGCATCGAACGACAGACTTCACATCATCAGAGGGATGAACGGTCCAATATTGCGGGACCGGAGGAAGGGGGCGTACCTGCCGGGATTCCGGCATCGGCGTCCAGCGCGAAGGCCAGGATTCCGGCACCAGGAGGACCAGACTCTCGATTGGACAGGTCAGACGGCCGTCGATTTCGACGTCAGAAAGGGCTGGCCGACGCGCCCGAAGACGAGGCCGCGGTCCCGGGTCGCGGTACGAGAGTTGCGGCGTGTGATGGTCGCGTCCGTCTGCATCGCGGAAGACTGTTCGGCCAGCGCGGAGTGTCCCGTCGCTCCGCGCGCCGCGACAACTCCGGATCTCCTTCGCCTCGAGATCGACAGCGCTCCGGATTCAACGTCCACGCGAGAGCGAGAAATCAATCCGTCGGTCGGATGACGTCGGCTCCGTTGCATGGTGCGCCGGGCGGAGGTGCGTTATGCGTGCTCATCTCGCGCTCATGATCGCAGTGCTGCTGATACCCGCAGCTCGCGCCGGTCATGGTGCCGCAGTTGTCGGTCCGCCCCGACTGCTCGACAGCACAGGCCGATACAGCACCGCGATAGCTATCAACAACTTCGGTTACGTCACTGGTTGGTATTGGCATGTGGCGGAAGACGGCGACTCCTACCGTGCTTTCGTCTGGACGGAGTCCAGCGGCCTGGTGGACATCGGCACGCTCGGCGGCGCAGGGAGCGAGGCCTTCGACGTCAACGACCGTGGTCAGGTGATCGGATGGGCGGGGACGCCCGACGGAGCCATGCACGGGTTCATTTGGACGCAGTCAACGGGCATGCGCGACCTCGGTCCGTGGGCGGAATTCGCTCCGAGGGCAATCAACAATTTCGGAGTCATCGCCGGTTCCCTGAATCGACAGGCCGCGCTGAGGATGCCCGATGGCAGCTTCCATCCGCTCGGCACGCTTGGCGGTGCGACCAGCGTCGCGCTCGACATCAACGATCGCGGGGATGTGGTGGGTACCAGCACGTTCGGTCCCGGACGCTACGATGGGCCGCACCCGTTCTACTGGTCGGCTGAGACGGGAATGATCGACATCCACCAACCGGGCACCGCTCGCGGCGGGGCGACGCGCATCAACAATCGGGGTGAAGTCGCAGGCTATATCGAGCCAGACTTCGAGCGGGGTTTCCCCTTACAGGGTTACGTCTACACGTGGACCCGGGACGGCGGCACCATGAACATCGGCGGGTATTTGGGAGGGTTCATCGACGGGACGGACTACGGCAACGTGTTCGGCCTCAACAGCCTCGGCCAGGTCGTTGCCACGTCGACCTACCCCGGGGACGAGATCACGCGTCAGCTACTCTGGAGCGGCGGCGCCGGGCCATTCGTGATGGCGGAGAGCGGCGAGCCTGCCTTGTCGCACATGGGGATCAACGACGTGGGTGAGATTGCCGGTTCCACTCAAGGGCCGGCAGGGGCGACGGCCGCGGCCGTATGGATGACCGTTCTCACCAGCGAGCAGCGGGCCGACAGTCTGAGCGCTCTGGTCGAGGGCCTGGCGCTCCGAGGCGCACTGCGGCACCAGGATGCGAGGGTCCTGATGCGCAAGGCGAGTGACGACGACAGGTTCGCGAAGCATGTCGCCGCGCTCGTACGCAGCGGCCGGCTGAGCGCGGGCGACGGATGGCTGCTCGCGCGGGCGATCCTCGTCCATGCCAGAGCGCAGTGAGACGGTCCGGCCGGGCACGCACGGATCGATCCATCACGGCGATGACGACGATAAGGCCTCGAATAGCTCGTCGATCGTGCGTACGCTTCCAGGGAGCGAGATGAAGGCAAACGAGTACTTGAAGAGCAGACCTTTCGCACGAGAAGTAGCGGCACGTGACCTATCGATCGAGGTATAGGCTGGCTTCTGCTCGTGCGGCAGCGTGATGTTGCAGCCGACCGTGCGGCCGCCTGCTTCCCGTGCGGGGCAATTCGCCGCCTCCAATAGGGCGGGGCCGGCTGCACGGGGTCGAATCGCGCAGTCTCGCTCGTGCGCGGGCACCCCGTGCACTGATCCGTCGACAGGTGGGCTCAAGAATCCGTGGGCCGACGGGTCTTCGGCAGCATCCGCCGAGAAATCGTCGGAATCCTCCGCAGCAATCGACGCCGGCAATCGCCACTTCCGCAGCCATTCACCGCGGTAGTAGTCGGATGTGCGCCTGGTCAAGGATGATCGTGAACCGCAGCGTTGGGAGCGAACCGCGCGCTGGACTTCGCACGCACCTGATGGCAGTGACAGTGCGATTTTTCGTCCGCACGTGGGAAGAATCCCCACTCGACTGATCGCTGATGGAGTCCGGTGGTCGGAAGTTCTGAGTCGCGTGAGTCAGACCTTTGCGGCCCGGCATATGCAACACGTCAGTGTGCGGCCTCGTACCAGTGCGGAAATGGGCGTGATGCAGCCCGGATTTGGAGCTAATCCCGTATTCTGTGCCGGATTTCCGACGATCCCGAGGAGGGACCATGGGCAGACGATTGACGCAGGCTGCCGTTGTCTTGGTTCTCGTCTTCGCCGCCGCTCAACTCGTTCGTCCCGAGCGCGCGAACCCGCCGACGGATCCAAACCACACGATTCGGGCGCATGTCGGAACGGCCAGCGGACTGGCTGCCGTCCTCGATCGCTCGTGCGGCGACTGCCACTCGAACGCGACCGCGTGGTCGTCGTGGTACACGCAAATCGCGCCTCTTTCCTGGGTCATGGCGCACGAAGTGGCGCAAGGGCGAAAGGCCGTCAACTTTTCCGAATGGGCCGCGTATCCGCCGGAGCAGCAGCGGTCGCTGTTGAGCGTGTCCTGCGACGACGCGAAGAGCGGGAAGATGCCCGGTCCTTACACGTTCTTCAAACCGGACACGCGGCTTTCCGCCGGCGCGATCGAGACGATCTGCGAGGCCGCGCGCCAGACCGAAGCCAATCCCCGGAAGCTTTTCGATGACGCTCGTAGCGGAGGTGCAAGATGCCAATGATAAAGGAAGCCGCTTCCGAGTTCCTTGCTCAGAAGCGGATTGCTGTGACGGGCGTGTCACGAAAACCGAAGGAGCATGGATCCAATACGGTCTTCAAGCGTCTGCGGGACCGCGGGTATCAGGTGTTCGCGGTCAACCCCAACGCGAACGAGGTTGAGGGCGTCCATAGTTACCACGACTTGAGGAGCATTCCGGGAGGAGTGGACGCCGTCGTCATCGCGACGGCGCCAGACAAGGCGGAGGGCACGATGCGAGAGTGCGCCGAGCTCGGCATCAAGCACGTGTGGATGCATCGAGGCTACGGCCAGGGCAGCGTCAATGCGACGGCGACAAACTACGGGCGCAAGCACGGCATCACGGTAATCGACGGCGGCTGTCCGCTGATGTTCGATCCGGTTGCCGACTTCGGACACAAGTTCCTGCGGTGCGTCGGTGCCGGCCACATGCCGAAGACCGTGTGAGGAGGGCTTATGGGCCATTTGGAAGTGCACGCTCACATGAAGATTCGTCCAGGCCAAATGGACGGATTCAAAGCGCAAGCGGCCGAGCTCCTGCGGCTCACCAAAGAGCAGGATACGAAGACGCTTCGCTACGACTGGTTCATCAACGAGGACGGAACGGACTGCGAGGTCCACGAGGCGTACCTGAATGAGGAAGGACTCTTCGAGCACAACATGCACGTCCTGGAGGCGCGGAATGTTCTCTTCAGGGACTTCGCCTTCGACCATCGCATGAGCGTGTTCGGAGAGGTCTCACAGCGCCTCAGGGATCTCACCATCAAGCACGCCGGCGGGATTGGTGTGTACTCCTTCCTGCAGGGACTTCAAGCGACTGCCTGTGTGTGAATGAAACGCACCGAAGAGCTACCCATATGAAACGCCGCCAGATTGCCTGGATTCTCATCCTCATCGTCGATGTGGGCTACATCGCGTGGGGGGCAGGGGCCGCTGCGTCACCGGATCATCTGCTCGGGCCCGGCGGCAAGGCGATCCTGCGGGCGGGATATGAGGGCTACTCCGGCGGGTCCTGGTCTGTACTCGCGGGCGCTTCCCCGCTGATTGCGGGATACATGGTGGTGCTCTACCGGATGTACGGGATTTACAACGTCCTGTTCGGATTAATGGGCAGCGCCATCGCGGTCACCGCCTTCCGGCGCGGTGAGCCTTGGGCATGGTGGGCGCTGCTCATCGGCAACACGGTCGCGTTGGTGTCGGCGATGACGTACGACAAGACGGTCAACGCCATTGGGCCGTTCGAGCTGACGGAATACCTCGGCCTCGTCCTCGTCTGGGGAGCGCTCGCCGCCACCGCTCCATTCCGTGCAGTGGGTCAACCACTTCGAGCGACGGTCTGACGCCTGTCGATCGCTGGGTCAGCCCCCTCTGGCTGCCATGGTGTTTTTGCTTCTGATCGCCGGGCAGGAAATTTGATCGGCAACGGCGTGCTAACGCTGCTCCAGAACCCCGATCAAATGGCGCGCCTGGTCGCAGTCCGTCCTTTCCACGTTTCCTCGCCAAGAGAAACTCGTGGAAGGATCGGCCGATTGGCCCTCCTGTCGTTTCAGCGGTCGGACGACTCAACGTGTTAAGACTATTCGGGAACCGCACACCCTAGCCCGCGGAAAAATTGGCGCGGAAGTGTGCGTGGTGAACTGAGACGGCCGATGAACGTCGACGTTGGGACCGAAACCGTAATCGCCGCACCAGTCGGAAGGGTCGCGGCTTTCGCCTCCGAGCCGGACAACGCGCCGAGATGGTACGCGAATATCAAGAGCGTCGAGTGGCAGACGCCCCGTCCGATTGAAGTCGGTTCCCGATTTGGGTTTGTGGCGATGTTTCTGGGGCGCCGCCTTGAGTACGTGTATGAGGTCGTCGAGTACGTACCCGATAAGCGCCTCGTGATGCGCACGGCGGATGGTCCGTTCCCTATGGAGACAACGTACGAGTGGGAACCTGCTGAAATAGGCACCCGCATGACGCTCCGAAATCGGGGAACGCCTTCAGGCTTTTCCCGAATCGTGGCGCCGTTCATGTCGGCGGCGATGCGGCGAGCCAATCAGAAGGACCTCGCTGCGCTAAAAGCGCTCTTGGAGGCTCAGTAATCGTCGCTAGCGTCCTCAGCTTTAGGGCCCGCGCGGCGTATTACTCGGACTGCCAGCCGTGTTCGTCGATGTAAATGGAATTCGGGACTGTGTCAGAAGTGTGTCACATACCCCCAGGAAGCCAGGGCAAACACCATCATTTACGAGGACACGTCGAAGCAGATCGTTGTTGCGGGAACTCGTCGATCGAGAATGCGTTGGTGAGATTCAGTGTGCGTCAGCACGCGCGGCGGGAGTCAACTTCCAAGCGTGCTCGATCGAACACTCCGACATCTCTCCGTTTAGAATCAACGAGTTGCGGCTGGTCAGGAATTTACGCGGATTTGGCTCAGTCGCCCATCGAAGTCGCTGATCGAGCCATCGTGAGGCCGACATGCGATGTGTGGAGACTTCGGCGCAA
>JBKPQB010000074.1:0-15362 GCA_046733875.1 Acidobacteriota bacterium | reverse complement strand
CTGGCGGGCCGGCGCTGCGAGGAGAAGGCAGGCGATGAGAAGGTATGTGGCTCGCATGGCGCGCGATTATGGCCGAACCGCGCGTCGCTGTCACGTCCGGCGGTTCACAGAAGCGTGATGCCGACGATGCGGGCAGTTTCGGCTACGGCTGCGTGCGGATGCCCTCGTCTGACAGCGGGGGGGTGACGGTGCCTTCAGGATCCTTCGGCGGCACGGGACCGAGCAGCTCGCGCAGCTCCTCGCCTTCGATCACCTCGCGCTCCAGGAGACGGTTGGAGAGCTCGTCCAGGATGTCGTGGCGGTCTCGGAGCACCTGGCGCGCCTGGTCGTGGGCCTCGGTGAGGATGCGCTTGACCTCGGCGTCGATCTGCTGCGCCGTGTCCTCCGCGTAGTTACCCCGCTCCTGCACGAAGCCGGTGTCGAGAAAGGCCGTGCGCTTGTGCCCGTTGTAATTGACGGCTCCGAGCGCGTCGCTCATGCCGAACTCCGTCACCATGGCGCGGGCGATATCGGTGGCGCGCTGGAGGTCGTTCTGCGCGCCGGTCGAGACCTCGCCGAACGCGATCTCTTCGGCGCTGCGGCCGCCGAGCAGGACGGCGAGCTGACCGAGCAGATCCGCGCGCGTCATCAGATAGCGATCCTCGAGCGGCAGCTGCATCGTGTAGCCAAGCGCGCCGAAGCCCCGCGCGACGATCGAGATCTTGTGGACCGGATCGAGGCCTGGCAGCACCGACGCGACGATCGCATGCCCGGACTCGTGGTACGCGACGATCCGGCGCTCCTTGCTGCTCATCACGCGCTTCTTCTCGAGCCCCGCGATGATCCGGTCGATCGCCTCGTCGAAATCCTTCATCTCGACGGATGTCTTGTCCTTGCGCGCGGCGAGCAGCGCCGCCTCGTTGACAAGGTTTGCGAGGTCCGCACCCGCGAAGCCTGCCGTGCGCGCCGCCACGACCTTCAGATCGACGTTGTCCGCGACCTTCACGTTCTTGGCGTGGATCCGGAGGATGTCCTCGCGGCCACGGACGTCCGGCTTGTCGACGAGCACCTGCCGATCGAAGCGGCCGGGGCGGAGCAGGGCAGGGTCGAGGACCTCCGGGCGGTTGGTCGCGCCCATGATGATGATGCCTTTGCGGCCGTCGAAGCCGTCCATCTCGGCGAGGAGCTGATTGAGCGTCTGCTCGCGCTCCTCGTGGCTGCCCATCGGCGTCTGGATGCGCACCTTGCCGAGCGCGTCCAGTTCGTCGATGAACACGATGCACGGAGCCTTGGCTTCGGCCTGGCTGAATAGATCGCGGACGCGCGCGGCGCCCACACCGACGAACATCTCGACGAACTCCGATCCGCTCAGGCTGAAGAAGGGAACCTTCGCTTCGCCGGCGACCGCGCGAGCGAGCAGCGTCTTGCCGGTTCCCGGTGGACCAACGAGCAGCACGCCTTTTGGAATCTTGCCGCCGATGCTGGTGTACTTCTTCGGCGTCTTCAGAAACTCGACGATCTCCTTCAGCTCTTCCTCGGCTTCGTCGACGCCCGCAACGTCCCCAAAGCTGACCTTCACGTCGTCGTCCGCGTAAATCTTCGCGCGGCTGCGCGCGAAGGACATGACGCCCCCCTCGGCGCCTCCCATTCGGCGAAAGAAAAAGGTCCAGAGCGCGACGATGAAGACGAGCGGAATGATCCAGCCGATGATGTCTGAGAGCCAGCGGCTGGAGACCTCGCCGGTGTACTTGACGCCGTGCTGATCGAGCTCTTCCGGCAGCTTGTCATCGGCGACGCGGACCGCGCTGAACGGCCGCTGCTTCTGATTTCCGCTCGGCTTCAATACACCTCGAATGCGATCCTCGCCGAGCGTGACCTCCTGGACGCGATCCTGGCGGACGAGCGTCTTGAACTCGCTGTAGGGGATCGTCTCGCCGCCCTGGAGCTGATAGAAGAACGCCTGCGCGAGCGCGAGCAGCAGCAGGAATCCGAGGACGTACCACACGGCGCCGCCCGGGGCAGAGCGGGGGCCGTTGCGCCGTTCGCCAAGACGGCGGTTCCGATTCGATGCTCGAGGATTCTCTGCCACTGTCTTTAGCTTAGCCCCTCCGCAGACGATTTTGTGGAGTTCACGAGCTTACGAGCTCGCCCGCCTTGCTGAACGTGAGCTGTCCGCCCGAGGCGTCGATGCGGATCGTGTCGCCTTCCCGGAACTCCCCCTGGAGCACGCGCATCGCGAGCGCGTCGAGGACCTGCCGCTGAATCGTGCGCTTGAGCGGCCGCGCGCCGTAGGTCGGATCGTAGCCTTCCTCGATGAGCAGATCCTTCGCGCGATCCGTCAGCTCTACGCGGATCTTCCGATCTTCGAGCCGCTTCATCAGGCCGCGAAGCTGGATATCGATGATCGTCCGCATCTGGTCGCGCGTGAGCGGCTGGAAGATGATGATTTCGTCGACGCGGTTCAGGAACTCCGGCCTGAAGTGCGCGCGAAGCGTGTCCATCACCTCGCGCCGGACGCCTTCGTCGATCTGAATCTCACGCGACTGCACCGTCGCGCCTCGGAGCGCGGCTTCCGCAAGGAACTGGCTGCCAAGGTTCGAGGTCATGATCACGACGGTGTTCTTGAAGTCTACCGTCCGCCCCTTTCCATCCGTCAAGCGTCCATCGTCCAGGAGCTGCAGCATCACGTTCAGCACCTCGGGATGTGCCTTTTCGATCTCGTCGAACAGAACGACGGAGTACGGACGTCGCCGGACCGCTTCGGTGAGCTGGCCGGCCTCCTCGTAGCCGACGTATCCGGGAGGCGCGCCAATCAGGCGCGACACCGTGTGTTTCTCCTGGTACTCCGACATATCGATCCGGATCATCGCCTGCTCGTCGTCGAACAGGAACTCGGCGAGCGCACGCGCCAGTTCCGTCTTGCCGACGCCGGTCGGGCCCAGGAAAATAAAGCTGCCGAGCGGACGATTGGGATCCTGAAGTCCGGCCCGCGCGCGGCGTATCGCATTCGCCACCGCGCGAATCGCTTCGTCCTGCCCGACGACCCGCAGGTGGAGTCGCTCCTCCATCCGAAGCAGCTTTTGAATCTCTCCTTCCATCAGGCGGCTCACGGGGATGTGCGTCCAGCGGCTGACGACCTCGGCGATGTCTTCCTCGTCGACCTCCTCCTTGAGCATCCGGTGGCCCTTCTGAATGTCCGCGAGCTTCGCTTCCTGATCCTTGATCTTCTGTTCCATCTCGGGCAGCCGGCCGTACTGCAGCTCGGACGCCTTCGCGTAATCGCCCGCGCGCTGCGCCCGCTCGATCTCCAGGCGGACCTGTTCGAGCTCTTCCTTGAGCGTGCGCGAGCGCTGGATCGTCTCTTTCTCCTGGTGCCAGTGCGTCGAAAGGCGATTCTTCTCCTCCTTCAGATCCGCCAGTTCCTTCTCGAGCTTCTGCAGCCGCTCGCGTGACGCGGGATCGCTCTCCTTGCGCAGCGCTTCGCGCTCGATCTCGAGCTGCATGATCCGGCGCTGCACCTCGTCGAGCTCCGCCGGCATTGAATCGATTTCCATGCGCAGCCGGGACGCCGCCTCGTCGATCAGATCGATGGCCTTGTCGGGAAGGAACCGGTCGGTGATGTAGCGGTTCGAGAGCACGGCGGCGGCGACCAGCGCCGCGTCCTTGAACTTGACCCCGTGGTGGATCTCGTACCGCTCGCGCAGACCCCGCAGGATGCTGATCGTGTCCTCGACCGATGGCTCGCCGACCATCACGGGCTGAAACCGCCGCTCGAGCGCGGCGTCCTTCTCGATGTGCTTGCGGTATTCGTCGAGCGTCGTCGCCCCGATCGTGTGGAGTTCGCCGCGCGCGAGCATCGGCTTCAGCATGTTCGCCGCGTCCACGGCGCCTTCGGCCGCACCGGCACCCACGACGGTGTGCAGCTCGTCGATGAACAGGACGATCTGACCCTGCGCGTCCGCAACTTCCTTGAGGACGGCTTTGAGGCGCTCCTCGAACTCGCCGCGGTACTTCGCGCCGGCCACGAGCGCGCCCATGTCGAGCGCGACGATCTTCTTGTTCTTCAGCCCCTCGGGCACGTCCTGCCGGACGATCCGCTGCGCGAGCCCTTCGACGACGGCCGTCTTGCCGACGCCAGGTTCGCCGATCAGCACCGGGTTGTTCTTCGTCCGGCGCGAGAGAACCTGAATCACACGCCGAATCTCGTCGTCGCGTCCGATGACAGGATCGAGTTTCCCCTTGCGCGCAAGGTCGGTGAGGTCGCGCCCGTACCGCTCGAGCGCCTGATAGGTACTTTCGGGATTTTGTGACGTCACCCGCTGTGAGCCGCGGATGGACGTCATCGCCTGGAGGATTGCGTCGTGCCCGGCGCCGGACTGCTGCAGGATGCGGGCTGCCGGCGCGCGGCCTCCCTCACCGGCAATCGCGAGCAGCAGGTGCTCGGTGCTGACGTACTCGTCCTTGAGCCGCTCCGCTTCCGCTTCTGCGGCGTTGGTCACCTGGCGCAGCCGCGACGACAGCGACGGCTGTGATCCACCGTGCGCGCGCGGACTGCGCCCCAGCTCGGTCCGGACGGCCGTCGAGACGGCCGCCGGATCGATGTTCATCTTCCGCAGAATCTCGGGGACGATGCCGCCCTGCTGATCGATGAGGGTGAGCAGCAGGTGCTCCGGCGTGATCTCCGGATGCCCCTCGCGATCGGCGAGCTGCTGCGCGCCGAGGATCGCTTCCTGCGCCTTTTCGGTGTACTTGTTGATGTTCATCTTCGTCCTATGCGCATAACTGAGACAGTGCCAACGGGCAGTGTCTCAGACCAGTTACGCACTCAGCTCCGCGCGCTTGCCTCCGCCTTCTTCAATGCTTCGTAGTGCGCACGCTGATCCTTCGTCAGCGTCCGCGGCAGCTGCACGTCGACCGTCGCATACAGATCACCGCGTGCATCTCCCTTGCCGAGGATCGGCATCCCGTGTCCTTTCAACCGGAACTTCGTCCCCGGCTGCGTCGTCTCGGGCACCTTCAGACGGACCGACCCGGTGATCGTCGGCACCTGCGCTTCGCCCCCGAGGACGGCCGTGGTCACCGGCACAGCGATCTTCACGTGCAGCTCGTCTCCCTGGCGCTCGAAGACCGCGTGCGGCCGGATATGGACGCGCAGGAACAGGTCCCCGGCGGATCCGCCGTTCGATCCCGCTTCACCTTCGCCAGCCGCGCGCACGCGGGAGCCGTCCTTGACGCCGGGCGGGATCCGCACGTCGATGCTGCGCGCGTGCCCGCCCTGATTGATCGTGATCCGGCGTGTCGCGCCGTGATACGCCTCCTCGAGCGTCAGCTCGACATCGTGCTCGAGATCGCGCCCCTTCTGCGTGCGCGCACGCCCGGCGCGCGTCCGCCCTTCGGCGGGACCGCCGCCGCCGCCGAAGAAGGTCCGGAAGAAGTCCGAGAACGGATCCTCGTTCCCGAACATGTCGCGCATTTCGTCTTCGGTCATCGTGCGGTAGCCGCCCGGACCGCCCATATTGATCGTCCAGGCCCCCTCGCTGCCGCCGAATCCGCCGCCGCCGGGTGCGCCGCCCGGCCAGCCATAGCCCTGCTGCTGCGCCTGCTCGTACTGCCGCCAGTTCGCGCCAAGCTCGTCGTACTTGCGCCGCTTCTCAGGATCGCCGAGGACCTCGTAGGCCTCGTTGATCTCCTTGAACTTCGCCTCGGCCGCCTTGTCCCCCGGGTTGACGTCGGGGTGGTACTTGCGCGCGAGCTTCCGGTAGGCCGCCTTGATTTCCTTCTCCGCGGCCGTCTTCGTCAAGCCCAACGTGGCGTAATAGTCTTTGAATTCCATCTGATGAAGCGCGCAGGGCTTACAAGCCCACTAATTCGCTGATCCTTTCGATCTCCTCGATTAGTCGTCGGCGTGCGTGACGCTCACTCTGGCGATCCATCAGCGGGCGGATCCGCTCGAGCGACTCCGCGATCGTCAACAACCGCCTCACACCTGCGAGATTCACGCCCGCGTCGTCGACGAGATGTTTGATGAGCTTCAGGCGATCGAGCTGATCGCGCGAATAGAGCCGCATGCTTCCCATGGTGCGTGCCGGCTGCACGAGGCCCAGGCGCTCGTACTTGCGCAGCGTCTGCGGATGCATCTCCAGCAACCGCGCGGCCATGCTGATAAAGTAGAGATCCTCGTCCGGGACGCTCATGTCAGATTTCCCCCACCAGAGCTGTGGCTGTACTGCGTCTCGGCGCCGCCATAATCCCAACTTAGACCTTGATACGCTCCGTGTCAAGTTCGCGCTGCGATGCTGACGCGGGAATGACGCGCGCATGATGGTGCAGCCGGCCGACTTCGTCACCATCGGGCTGCTGGTGCTGCTCGAAGGTCTGCTCAGCGCGGACAACGCCTTGGTCCTCGCGATCATGATCCTGGGGTTGCCGCGATACGACCAGCGAAAGGCGCTTCGCTACGGCCTCGTTGGCGCGTTTGGCTTCCGAATCGCCGCGACGCTGCTCGCAACGCATCTCATTCGGATCGAGTGGGTGAAACTGCTCGGCGGTGCCTATCTCCTATACCTGTCGTACAAGCACTTCTTCCAGAGCGGAGGCGCGGAGCAGCGCAGCAAGCCGAAGCCGGCACAGCCGTGGCTCGGGATGTCGCCCTTGTGGGCGACGGTCGTGAAGGTCGAGCTCGTGAACATCGCATTTTCCGTCGACTCGATCCTGGTTGCGGTCGCGATGTCGCGGAAGACGTGGGTCGTGCTCGCGGGAGGTCTGCTCGGCATCGTCGCGATCCGCGTCGTGATCGCGCAGCTCCTGGCGATCGTCCGCAGGTATCCGGCGCTCGTCGACGGCGCCTTCATCATCATTTTGTGGGTCGGTGCGAAGCTGCTGCTGGACTTCCTTCGCGTGCGCGGTCTGATTCACTTCGAAGTGAACCGGTGGATCTCCTTCGCGCTCATCATCATCATCTTCCTGAGCTCGTTCGCGTACGCGCGCCGCGTCGGCCCGGCGCAGGAAGAAGAAGACGCTGAGGAGTTGCTGCGTGCGGAGGACGACGCGGAGCATCTTCCGCCTGAAGGCGGAAGCCACGTGTGACTACCACGTGTGACTGCTGCCACGTATGGCTACTGGCCACGTATCACTACCGGTAGGGGCCCCTGTAGTTGCGTGGATCACTGCGACAGCTTCAGGGTCAGCGTCGTGCTCGCGCCGTCATCGAGCATGAAATGGGTCGCGCTCGTGCGCGCCCGTTCGAGCCAGTCGGGATCGTTCCACTCGCCATTGGCGACGTATTCGACCGCGGCAGCGTAGTAGCCGCCGGGCGGCAGGTTGTTCACCTTGAAGCGGCCGTCCTGATCGGGCCGTGCGGACGATGTCCAGCGGTTCATCGGCAGCGCCCACTTCTGCTGGTCGTCCGAGAAGACCACGACGGTGTAGTCCTTCACGGGCGTATTGCGGCCGTCGTTCACAATCCCCGAAACCGACGTCGATCGCTGCGTCAGATCGATTTCGATGCCGCTGACTTCCTCGCCTGCCTTGAACGCGACGCCCGTGTCGGTGATGTCGGCGCCGTTCAGCCGAATGCTCTTCAGCGTCCACCCACGCGGCAGATTGATCGGACGGAACATTCGCGCCCCGATCAGCCCGGTCATTTCGAATGTCCCGTTGGCCTTGACTTGCATCGCGCCGGCGCCGGGCATTGGTCCGGCATCCGGGTCGGCAGCGGGCGCCATGATGCGGACCGCGTCAATGCCCTCCGGCTTCGCGCCGCCGTCGAACACGAGCCGTCCACTCGCTTTGGCGCCGTGCGTCGTCACCACGACGAGGCCCGCGACGTCCTCGCCGTTCACGCTCACGGGCACGTTGGCGAATTCCGGCTCGGCACGCGGCGGAAGCGGTCCGGCGGGGCCGTCAGGTCCCATGGCGAACACCATCGCCCCGCCTCCCATTTCCATCATCATCGCGCCCGTGGATCGCACCTGCATCGAATACTCGCCGGGAACGACGTTGCTGATCGTGAATTGACCATCCTTGGACGTGCGCGAGTTGCCACCCGGCATGAAGAACATCGCCTCACGCATGGTCGGGATCAGCGTGATCATCGCGCCCGACAGCGGCTTGCCGTCGGACCCGATCGCCGTGCCCGTGATCTTCGCGAGCTTCACGGGCTGCAGCGCGATGTCCACGCTCGACAGCTCCTGCCCGACGGCGACGGAGATGCGCTGCGCTTCGCCGGGGCTCGCGGTAGCAGGGTAGTACGTGGGGGCGTAGCCGGATGAGGGCGCAGATCCCACCGGACCACCCGGACCTGACATCGAATCCATCGCCATCATCTCGAAGGATCGCAGCGTCGCGCTGACGTAGTACTCGCCAGGCGGAAGTCCATACAGCCGGAACTGTCCGAGATCGTTCGTCTGCGCGCTGCGTCCAGCGTTCATCAGGCGCCGGCGTCCGTTCACGAACTGCATGCGCATGGCGGCGACCATCGCGTCGGCAACCGGCTCGCCGAATTCGTCGACGACGCGCCCCGACAGGACGCTGCCGCGCGGCAGCGCGACGTCGGCCTTGTCGATGAACTGACCATCCGCCAGCTCGATCGGACGCCCGGGCTCGAAAGGCCGGTTCTGGCCGTACTGCATCATCACGAAACCGGATTTCGTGACGGTCAGGTTGAAGCGCCCGGCCGGCAAGTCGCGAAATTCGTAGCGGCCGTCCGCGTCGGTCAGTGACGCCTTCGATCCGATTTCCGGACCGAAGATGCGCACCTGCGCCCGCCGAACGGCTGTCCCTGCGTCCGCCGCGACGATGCGCCCGCGGATGCGGCCGGTGCCCGTCTTCGTCTGCCGGTTCGGGCCGACCGGCCCAGGCCCCTCTCCCGGCCTTGGTGCCTGGATTTCAATCTGTTGCTGCACCTGCACTTGCGCGGCAAACGCGGAAGCGGCGCCAATCGATATGCCGGCGAGGACCACGCCGATCTTGGTGAGCTGTTGCATGGCGCTATTTTGGACGAACAAGGGGCGACTTCGGTTGTTTGTTGGTTGTCGGCTGGTCGGTTGTTGGTTGCGAGTTTCTCCGTGGCGGTCTAGGAGAGCAAGCGCTATCTTTCCAAGACGGTCTCATGGTCATCGCGCTGGCAGGGGAATTCCGACCGCTCTTGTTACGGCGCGATTGCTGGAGACAGTTATTCGGCGTCACGCCCGGTGATCCACTCGCTCTCTCGGCTGCGGCGTTCGTACCGATCGGAGTTGCAGCACTCGCGGCGTTCGTGCCTGCGCGCCGCGCCGGCAACATCGACCCGATGACCGCGCTGCGATACGAGTAAGCCACTTCCAACCTCCAACCTCCAACCTCCAACCTCCAGCATCCAACCTCGTCAGATGCCCACCATCAGCGGCAGCCCGCCCTCGTAGCGCCGCCAGACGTCGGCGACGGCATCCGCGAGCGCATCGATGAAACGCGGGTGCACGTTTACCGCCGACGCGCGCACGATCGGCAGGCCCATCCGACGACAGGCTTCCGCCGCCTCGACATCGAGGTCGTACAGCACCTCGACGTGATCACACAGAAACCCAATCGGACAGAGGACGGCCGCACGAAGCCCTTTCCCGTGCTCGGCTCGCAGGTAATCGACGACGTCGGGCTCGAGCCACGGGTCCTCCGGACGGCCGCTGCGGCTCTGATAGACGACTGCCCAGTCCTGACGGCCGGCAGCTTCTGCAACGAGGCGGCCAGACGCATTGAGATTGCGTTCGTAGGGATACTGTCCGGCCATCGACAGCGGAATACTGTGCGCGGTGAAGACCAGCCTTGCGGCTTCCTGCAGCTCGGACGGCAGCCGCGCGATCGCTTCGCGAACGTGGTCCGCATTGGCCTCGATGAAGCCGGGATGCTCGTGCCAGTCGCCCGTGTACGTGACGCGGACGTCGGCAAGCCCTCGCGCGCGGAGCGTTCCGCGCGCGTCGCGGACGTTCTCCTTGTACTGCGCGCATCCTGAATAACTGCGCTGCGCCGCCGCGAGCACGCCAATGGCGCGCCGGACGCCGCGTGCTGAGAGATCGCAGAGCACGTCGCTCAGGAACGGATGCCAGTTGCGCATTCCGACGTGGACGGTGAGCGCGAGGCCTCGATCGCGCAGCCGTCCCTCGAGCGCCTCGGCCTGGCGGATCGTGAGATCGGTCAGCGGTGAGATGCCGCCGAAGATGCCGTAATGATGCGCCACCTCCTCCACGCGCTCGGGAGGCACCCGCCGGCCGCGCAAGACGTTCGCGAGAAACGGCCGCACATCGTCCGGTCCTCGAGGACCGCCGAAGGCGACGAGCAGGACGGCATCGAACGGCTGCGACACCATAGAATCAGTCCATCGTAATGGAATCGTCTACTCGCGTCGTCGATTCGCGCGCGCCGTTCGGGCGAGATCCGTCCGGATACGCCCTCGACCGGTATGGTCTCTCTCGCCCGGTCTGGCTGCTTGGCTGGGTCAGTTTCTTCACGGATACCGCGAGCGAAATCGTATATCCGCTGCTGCCGCTGTTCCTGACGCGCGTGCTCGGGGCCGGCGCGCTGTCGCTTGGCGTCATCGAGGGAGTCGCCGAAGGCGCCAACAGCATCCTCAAGATTGTCTCGGGGTGGCTTGCGGATCGATGGGGCACGCCGAAGCGCCTCGTCCTTGCCGGCTACGGTCTCTCGTCGTTCATGCGGCCGCTCATCGCGCTGGTCGGAAGCTGGACGCAGGTGCTGGGGCTGCGCTTCGTCGATCGGCTCGGGAAGGGGATTCGCACGTCGCCGCGGGACGCGATGCTCGCGCGGTTCGCGCCGGCCGACAAGCGCGGGCGCGTCTACGGCTTTCATCGCGCGATGGATCACGCGGGCGCCGTCGCGGGACCGCTCGTTGCCGCCGCCTACCTCTACTTCCATCCCGGGGGCTACCGTGCGCTGTTTGCGCTGACGCTCGTGCCCGGCGTGATCGTCGTGTTGATTCTTGTCGCGGTACCCGACACGCGAACCCCATCGGCACGCGATCGTCCGTTTTTGCCGGCTACGGGTGCATCGAGTGTTCGCCACACCATGCCGGCGCCGTTCTATGTCGCGATCGCAATCATCACGATCTTCTCTCTCGGCAACGCGAGCGACGCGTTCCTGCTGCTGCGTCTGGGCGATCTCGGCGTGACATCGGTCTGGATCCCGCTTCTCTGGTCGGCGCTGCACGTTGTCAAGATGTCCTCGTCGGTGATCGGCGGTGCGCTCTCGGATCGGGTCGGCAGACGGGCGCTGATTGCGGCGGGGTGGGTATGGTATGCGGCAATCTACGCGGCGTTCGGATATTTCACACAGTTGCCGATCGTGATTGCCGTCTTCCTCGCATATGGCTTGTATTTCGGAGCAACCGAAGGGGTGGAGAAGGCGTGGGTCGCCGATATGGCGCCTGCCTCGGCCCGCGGCATGGCGTTCGGCGTCTACAACGCGGCCATCGGCTTCGGTCAGCTCGCCGCGAGCATCGTATTCGGTCTGCTCTGGACGCGCGTGTCGCCGCGCACCGCATTTCTCACCGGCGCCTCTCTCGCCCTCGCCGCGAGCCTCCTGCTATACTTGATGTTCTCCCGTCAGCAGCAACATGTCCAGAATTCTGATCACGAACGATGATGGTGTGCGCTCCGAAGGCATTCACGCCCTCGCCGAGGCGCTTCGACCGCTTGCGGACGTCACGATCGTCGCGCCTCACGCGGAAGCGAGCGCGATAGGGCACGCGCTCACGCTGCGGCGGCCGCTTCGGATGGAGAAGGCAGGCGCGTCGCTCTTCGAGGTCGACGGGACGCCCACCGACTGCGTCAATATCGCGATCACCAAGCTTTTCGACGGCTTTCCCGATCTCATCGTCTCCGGCATCAACAAGGGGCTCAATCTTGGTGACGATGTGACGTATTCGGGGACGGTGGCGGGTGCGATGGAAGGGGCGCTGCTGGGAGTGCCCAGCATCGCGATCTCGCTCGAGCGCACGAGAGGGACGTACGATTTCGGCCCGTCAGCGGCCGCTGCCGCTTCGATTGCCGCTATGGTCCTTCGGCAGGGGCTGCCGCCGCGGACGTTTCTCAACGTCAACGTGCCCTCCGCGCCGCCGCGAGGTGTCCGTCTCACCGTCCAGGCACGGCGCAACCACATCACCGTCGTCGACGAGCGGTGCGATCCACGCGGGCAGCCGTACTACTGGATCGAAGAAGGGCAGAACGACTGGGAGCCGCACGATCGATCCGACTACCAGGCGATCCGCGATGGGTTCATCTCGGTTACTCCGCTCCAGCCGGATCTGACCGACTACGCCGCGCTGGAGTCACTCGAGCGTCTGCAGCTCGATCTCGACGCGCGGCCACAGACGCGTCGTTCCTGATCTGCCGCGCTCCCGCGTCGTGCGGGGCCCTACTTGCGTTTGAGCATCTCCGGGAACTGCTTCTTGAGCGCCGTGAGCTTCGGCAGGTCGTTGTACACGATGTAGGGGTCCGTGGGGTTCCGATCCAGGAAGTTCTGGTGATAGTCCTCCGCGGGATAGAACCCGTCGAGCGGCACCACCTGCGTCACGATCCGATGGGGGAACACCTTCGCGGCCTCGAGCTGCTGGATGTACGCCTCCGCCACCGTTTTCTGCTCCGCGTTCTCGTAGAAGATGGCCGAGCGATACTGCGGGCCCTCATCCGGCCCCTGCCGATTCAGCTGTGTGGGATCGTGCGCGATGGCGAAGAAGATCTTCAGCAGCTGCCCATACGAGACCCGCGCCGGATCGAACGTGATCTTCACGGACTCGGCGTGGCCGGTCGTCCCCGTGCTGACGACCTGGTAATGCGCCGTCGCGCCGCTGCCGCCCGCAAATCCCGACACGACGTCCGACACGCCTGCGAGCCCCTCGAATACCGCCTCGACGCCCCAGAAGCATCCGCCCGCGAGCACCGCGGTCTGCTGCGTCCCTGGCGCGGTGACCTTGATGTCCTGCACGGGATCAGGGAATCGCGATGCCGCAGCCGAACCCGACGCCGCCACCACCAGCGCCACCAGCAGCAATCGCACTGTGTTCCACATGTCCGCCTCCCAATCAATTCTAATCCGCGCGGACCGGCGCTTTCCGCGCGTCAGAGTTCGTCCCTGTTGGTCCGCGTTTCCCGCGGCCATAATTGGAACGTGAATCGCATCGAGCTCCGCCGCCTCGGATCGGCACTGCGCCGCGTCGTCACCGCCTACGGAATCGCCCTGCTCATCATTCTTTATACGCCTCTGACGGACTGGATGGCGCAGCCCTTGATGCCGAGCTCCGATGCAGGCCCATCGGATGCGATCATTCTCCTGTCCGCATGGGCGAGGGTCGATGGCGAGCTGAACGACTCCGGTCTCCGGCGCGCGATTACCGCAAGCGAGCTCTATCACCGCGGTATCGCGCACACCATCGTGATTACTGGCGGACGGCCGACCAGCCCCGATGCGGGGGACGCGCTCGAGGCATCGGTTCGGTTCCTAGGCGAGCTGGGGGTTCCGAGGTCGTCAATCGTCGTGGAAGATCAGTCGCCAAACACGCGCGGAAGTGCCGTCAACGTCGCGGCGCTTGCGCGAATCCGCGGCTGGCGGCGCCTCGTGCTCGTCACGGACGGCACGCACATGCGCCGCACGCGTCTGGCATTCACGCATGAGGGGCTGCAGGTGACGTCGGAACCCACGCGGACGTGGCTGATCGATGGCGACCAGCCGTGGCTTCGTCTCGAGAAGCTGGACGCGATCGCGCACGAGTATGGCGGGCTGCTGTACTATCGCGCGCGCGGATGGATTTGACGCGCAGGACTTTCATGGCGGCGGTGGCGGCCGCTCTCGGCGCGGCGCAATCACAGCCGCTGCGGTCGCGCCTGATCCTGCTCGGCACGGCCGGCGGCCCCACGCCAAAAACGACGCGGGCGGCGCCCGCACAAGCCGTCCTCGTCGGCCATCGCACGTACGTCATCGACTGCGGCAATGGCGTCGCGCGTCAACTCGTGCTCGCGGGCGTGCCGCTGACCAGCATCCGCTGCGTGTTCCTCACACATTTGCATTCCGATCACGCAGCCGACTACGGGACGTTGCTGCTGCTCGCGTGGGGAGACGCGTTGACGACGGCGGTCGACACGTGGGGACCGCCGCCGCTGGAGCGCGTTACGCGTCTGTTCTTCGAGATGAGCGCGCCTGATCTCGAGGTGCGCGAGCGTGACGAGGGACGGCCGCACCTTCGGTCGCTGGTGCACGCGCACGAAGTTCACCGTGGAGGACTCGTAATGCGAGATGACCGCGTCCGCGTCACCGCGGCAGTCGTCGAGCATCCGCTCGTACCGCTCGCGTTTGCGTATCGCTTCGACTGCCCCGATCGATCCATCGTCTTTTCCGGCGACACGCGGCC
Source organism: Acidobacteriota bacterium (assembly GCA_046733875.1). Taxonomy (GTDB): domain Bacteria; phylum Acidobacteriota; class Vicinamibacteria; order Vicinamibacterales; family 2-12-FULL-66-21; genus JBKPQB01. The sequence continues at coordinate 991 of JBKPQB010000074.1, read as the reverse complement.
ATCCGCCAATCTCGTGACGCTCGCGCGCGGAGCCGACGTCCTCGTGCACGAAGTGCTGTTGCCTGATCGGCTGCCGGCGAGCATGCGCGCGGCGGTGCGGCGCCACGTCCTGGCGAGCCACACGCCTGCGGACGAGGTCGGACGCGTCGCAGCCGAAGCCGGTGTGAAGACGCTCGTGCTCTCGCATTTCGTGCCGTCGTCTGGTCCGCCGATTCGCGATGAGGAGTGGATCGCGCCGGTTCGACGTCACTTCACCGGGCGCATCGTTGCCGGGCGAGATCTCCAGGAGCTCTGAGTTGAGGTAGAATGAGGATTCTGCCGCGGTTCCCGGCCGCGGCGGTCTCCCGTACACTCTCGCCTGTCGGGGCGTGGCTCAGCCTGGTAGAGCACTCGGTTCGGGACCGAGGGGTCGGTGGTTCGAATCCACTCGCCCCGACCAATTCCTCAAAAATCCTCGGAAATCTGCACAGTTCAGTCTGTCAGTTCACTCGGTTTTAGTCCACAAATCGGGTCGCGCGAACCGAGTGCTCCGTACTTTAAACGGTAGTCTTCCGACGAATTGTTCGACATTTCCAACAACGCGTCACCCGCGCGCACTCGTCGGCGCAAAGACCGGGCTCAAACCCTTATGCTCACCTTAAGCTGATCGGCAGCATCCGCCCCTGCCTCCGCAGATGCACGTCCGGTAAGCTGGGTGTCATGAAGGTCGACTTGCGTCACACGAAGCTGTTGGAGTGGTGGGCGAGATCTCCGATCGCGAGGTTGGTCGAGCGGGGCGCCCGGTCGCCAGAAATTCGGCGCGGCTGCGAGTGGGCGAGGCTTCATGCCAAGAAATGATATTTCGGCGGAAGATCGTGAGCGATATGCGCGGGCACGCGCGCGCGGCGACGCACGCGTGGCGGACCCTTCGTCTGTTGTGAATGCTCGATACGTTTCGGGCGCCGATGCGATTGAACTGACGTTTAAGGGCGGTGGCTCGATGTCCATTCCG
>JBKPQB010000073.1:0-18264 GCA_046733875.1 Acidobacteriota bacterium | reverse complement strand
GCTGCGATCCCTGCGGCTGCTCGCCAGAGGGCGTGCCCGACATCTGCTTCGCAAGCTGCTCCGCCTGCTGCCGCAGCTCCATCTGCTCGCGTGTCAGACGCTCGAGCTGTCGTTTCAGCTCGTCCGGCGACATCTCCGCATTCGTCAGCTCGCGCTGCTGGCGCGTCAGCTCCTCTTGCCGTTTCGCGAGCTCGCGAATGCGATCCAGGGCGCTCGCCTCCTGCTGCTGATCCGGCCGCTCTTCGATCTGCGCGTTCGTCTCGTAATTCGTCCGCTGCTGCCGTTTCAGCTCGCGATCGAAGAGGTTGGAGAGGTCCTGCCCCTGACGTCCATATCCGCCGCCACCCGCGCCGCTCGCCTGCTGCACGATCTGACGCCGGCGGACCTCCGCCTGCGCCTTGAGCAGCGCGTTGAGCGCGGCCATCTCGTGAGGAATCGCGTCAGTCGTGCGGCGCTCCTCGAGCTGCTGAAGGGCGCGTCCCATGGCGCCAACGGCGTCGCCGACCGGATCGCCCGCCGGCGACGGCTGCGGAGCGATCTGCTGCGGCGGCTGCGTTCCTCGGCGTCGCGGCCGCAGCGCGCCGGCTGCCTGTTCTGCCCGCGCTCTCAGTTCCGCCTGCGCGTCCGCCACGGCCTTGATGTCCGAGGCCGAGCGGCCAGCCTCCGAACGCCGTTCGATGTTCCACGTGGCGCTGATGATCTCTTTCTGCGCAGCGATGAGGCTTTCCATCTGCGTTCCGGTCGCGGCCGCCATCGCCTGGCTCTGGGCCATCGTGTACTCTTCGCTGAACGGCTTCACCTCGAGGAAGAAGATCTCGCTCCGCGTGAGCGTGGACGCCTTGCCCTTCGCCACATCCCGCGCCCGCGCGTAATACGTGATCACATCGCCCGGCTTGACGCCGAGGTCCTCCGCGGCAAGGAGGCGCGAGCCGACGCGCGCGACATTCGTGCCCTGCATCGACGAGAACGGCACGACCCGCTCCCGTCCACCGCTCACGGAATAGACGAGATCGAAGTTCGCGATCCCGTAGTCGTCGTCTGCCCTGGCCTCGATTCGCACTTCCTCCAACGGCGTGATCTGCTGGTCGCCCAGCGGCCGCACCAGGTGAACTTCGGGCGGACGATCGTCCATCACGCGAATGAAGTACTCAGTACCTTCCGAGCGCAGGCCATCCGCATCGGCGAGCGCGATGCGGTATGCGCCGTCCTCCTGCAGCGTCATCGTGGACTCGAACGTCCGGTCGTCCACGCGGCCCAATGCGAGCGCGGGCTTCCCTTCCGCCATGGCGAGCCGGCCTTGCGTGACGGGCTTGTCCGTGGTGATGGTCAGTCGGACGCGGGTACCGGCGGGACCATACAGATCGCCCGCATCAGGTTCGCGCCGCTCTGGAAGATTCGTGAACGACGGGTAGTCGTACCGCGCTTCGATGCGCTTCACACGTGGCGGGAAGAGCGCCGTGATCGTATACGCGCGCGACGCAGCCGCCCCCGCGTGCACCTGATACCCGAACGTACGATCGACGGCGTTGATCCGTACTTCATAGCCGTCGCCGGTCCGTTGCATCGAAACGGTTCGCGTCTGCCCCGCTGAGTTGAGTGAAAGGACTGGAGTCACGCGGCTGAGCGCGGCGGCGCCTCCCTGGATCCTTGCGAAAATCCGCAGCGGCCGTCCGGCCGCGACCCGGACGTCCCCGGGTTCGACGGAGATCGCAATGCTTCCCGGGAAGAAGCGGATGTGTGCGACCTCGATCGCATGTGCCAGGAACGACCGCCCGACGATCAACGCGAACGCGAGCGCCGCACCAGCGGCGAGGGCACGAATGGCCGCGGATCGAAGAAGCGCCCAATCGATGACCCGGGCAGGATCAAGAGCGCGCAGATGCCGGACGGCAGTGTCGACGACGACCGGTGCGAAGGAACCGTGCGCGGGATCGCGAGCGCCGCGCGTGATGTCGACGGCGGTCGCAATGCTGTCATCCAGCTCCGGGCACTGCTCCTCGATGAAGCGCGCGACGCGCAGGTCGTCCGGAGGCTTCCGGTATGGCCACCACACGAACGTCGCCGCGCCAGCCACGGCGGCGATGACGGCGACCACGAGCAGCAGGACGGCACCCTCGGCAGGCGATGTCCACCGGTCCGCTAAGGCTGCCAGCGCAACGAGGGCGGCCGCGGCCACGAACACGCGGGCGCTGTTCTGAAGCGCAACCGCAGCAAACCATCGTCGTCTGACGACGTGGAGCCGTCGGTGGAGTTCGAATGCGGGCGTCATGTTCCGTTAGCGCGATCCGACGAAGCTCTCAGCAATCAGCGCGCCGAGCATGAGCAGCAGCCCGTACTGCCAATAATGCTGCGCGGCTTCGGTCTGCTGTGCGGCGGCAGCGGAGAGGCGTCCCGTGTCCCCTCCGGTCCGTGCGACCAGCCGCGCGAACTCGGCTGGCGTCAGATGGTCGAGCGTGCTCTCGCGCGCGTCGACGTTCACCGCGACAGAGCGTCCCTGCAACGATACGACACCCGGCTGCGGTGCAATGCCTGGCGGAACCTCGTCCACAAGGATAGATGAGGCAGCCGGCAGCCGCGCGCCGAGGTAGCGCACCGACTCCTGCACGAAGGGGACGAAGACCGCGTGCAGCGGAAAGTCGTTCCAGCGGTGGCTCAGATCCGAAGCGAACAAGAGGATCTTGCCGCGGCCGCTCGACCGCTCGAGCAGAGCGGAAGCGCCATCCGTGAAGCGCGCAATCGCCTGCCAGTCCTTGCCTGGATCGATCTGCCAGATGCGATCGAACGACACCTGGCCGAAGTTCGCCGCGACGGCATCGAAAGGACGGAAAATCGGATGGCGGAGGTCGGTGGCGGCGAGCGCACCGGCGGCGTTTCGGTCCTGCGCCTCGAGCGGCGGCGACCAGTCGAGCACGGTTGATAAGACGTTCCCATCCACGTCCGGGCCGGCGGCGATGAACAGGGCACCGCCGGAAGACAGGAACGGCGCGAGCAGCGCGTGCGCCCGCCGGTCGAGCCCGTGGGTCGACAGCAGCACGACGACCGCCTGCCGGCCGATCTCGCGAGCGTCGAGGGCGTTGAGCGCCTGGGTGCCGATGGTGCGGACGTCGAAGTCGGGGCCGTTCTCGCCCGACGCCTGAAGCGCGCGCGCCACGTAATACCCCTGCTGGGAGTCGAGCCCGCCGCCGACGACGAGTACCCGTGGAAGCGTACGCGCGGCAGGAACGGCATAACGAATGTTGTCGGCAGCATAGCCCTCGGCGTCCGCCACGCGGAGACTGACCGGGCCCGAACCGGCCTGCGCGCCGAAATCAATTGTCGCCGAGGCGTCGGCGCCGATCGATATCCGCCGCGCCGCTCGAACGCGGCCGGAGGATTCCAACTGGACGTCGGCGATCGCTGGGGCGCTGCTGAAATTCCGCACGATCGCCGCAACCCCCGCCTCTCCGTGGCTTCCGTCCCCGTGGGTTCCCCCTGCAGGCGGAAGAGCCTCGATCCGCGCCTCGACGATGGCGAGGTTCTTTGACGGCGCGCCTGCATCGCGCACCGAAAGCTCGATGTGTGACGGCAGTTCGGCCGCACCTCCCTCGATGCCGCTCCGCTGCAGATCCGACACGAGCACGAGCCGAACACGCGAGGCGCCGGAACCCGCCGCGAGTTCCGCTGCCTTGGCGAATGCCGCCGCGTAGCGCGTCCCGTTGAACCCCGCGTCGATCCGATCGACCGCGAGCCTCGCATCAGCGGCCGTACCGAAGGGCGCAAGCACGTCCGCCTTCTCATCGAACCCCACCACGGCAATTCGATCCGCCTGCGCCTCCTGGATCGCGGCACGCGCGAGCGCGCGGGCCCGCGGCATCTCGCCCGGCGCGCTCATGCTGAACGAACGGTCGACCACCACGATCGTGGCGCCCGAGGCGGCGCGCGCGCCGGCAACATAGGGGCGCGCGAACGACGCCGCGAGCAGGAGCAGCGCGAGCACACGCGCCGCGAGCAGGAGCAGATCGCGCAGCCGCCGGCGACGCGATCGATTGATCGGGCTGCCGCGCAGCAGCCGGACGGCCGTGAACGGCACGGACGGTGCGACGTCGCGGCGCAGCCAGTGCAGCACGATCGGGATCGCGATGAACAGGCCGCCGAACAGATAGAGCGGCGTCAGGAACGCCATAAACGGCTACTTCCTCCGGCTCCGCGCATCGAGATAAGCGAGGAGCGCGAAATCCAGCGGCTTCGACGTATCCAGCGTGATGAAGTCGATCCCGGCGCCGCGCAGCTCGCGTTCGTACGTCGATCGCATCGTCTCCAGGGCCCGGAGGTATTCACCGCGAATCCGCGTCGGATCCGCGGTGACCGTCTCCGCATCCTCCACGTCGATGAACCGCGCCGCGGCCTTGAACGGGAACTGCAGCTCGTACGGATCCAGGAGCTGGAACACGATCACGTCCGTCCCGTGGAATCTCAAGTGCTTCAGCCCGCGTACGACGGATGCGGGATCGTCGAGCAGATCCGATATCAGCACCGCGAGGCTCCGCTTCATCAGCGCTTCGGCGAGCTGATGCAGCGGCCGGCTGACGTCGGAGCGTTTGCCCGCCGTCAGTCTGTCGAGCATGATGAGAATGGCGTGCAGATGCCCCGGGCGGGCGCGCGCCGGCAGCCTCGACACGATTCGATCGTCGAAGGCAATGAGGCCGGTCGCGTCGCGCTGACGGTTCATCAGATACGCCAGTGATGCGGCGAGCACGCTGCCGTACTCGAGCTTCGTCATCGCGCTGCCGCCTTGGTACGCCATCGACGCACTGACGTCGAGCAGCACGTGGCATTCGAGGTTGGTTTCCTCTTCGAACTTCTTGACGTAATGCCGATCGGATCGCGCGTAGACCTTCCAGTCCAGCGTCGACAGATCGTCGCCAGGCAGGTATTCGCGATATTCCGCGAACTCGACGCTGAAGCCTTTGTAGGGGCTGCGATGCAGCCCCGACAGAAACCCTTCTACCACCGTCCGCGCCTTCAACTCCATCGAGCCGAGCCGCGCGATGACGCCAGGGTCGAGAAAGCGGACGTCGCGCTTCTGCGCGGGCCCGCCTTCGCGCGAGCCGCTTCGGCGCAGCGCCGGTGCATTGGTGGAGGGGGCCGCCATGGCTACATTCCGCTGCGGGGCGGCGGCACGGCCTCGAGCAGCCGATCGACGAGGACGTCGGACGTGATGCGCTCCGATTCGGCGTAGAAATTGGGAATGATGCGATGCCGCAGGATGGGGTGCGCGAGCGCCCGCACATCCTGCACCGAGACATGATAGCGCCCCTGCATGAGCGCGCGCGCCTTCGCCGCGAGAATCAGCGACTGCGATGCGCGAAGCCCCGCGCCCCATTTCACCCAGTCCTTCACGAACTGTAGATCCTGCTGCCGCCCCGGACGCGAAGAGTCGACGATCCGTACGGCGTATCGTGCAATCTCCTCCGCGACGACGACCTGCCGCACCAGGTGCTGGAACTCCAGGATCTCCGCGCCGCTCAGCACGCGCGTAACCGCCGGTTCGTCAGCGCCAGTCGTCCGGGTCACAACCCTCACCTCGTCGTCCTCCGGCAAATACGAGACGACGACGTTGAACATGAACCGATCGAGCTGCGCTTCGGGCAGCGGATACGTGCCTTCCAGCTCGATGGGGTTCTGTGTCGCGAGCACGAAGAATGGGCGCTCGAGCGGATAGGTGCGCCCCGAAGCCGTAACGTGATACTCCTGCATCGCCTCGAGCAGCGCCGCCTGCGTCTTCGGGGGCGTGCGGTTGATCTCATCCGCCAGCAGAATCTGCGCGAAGATCGGTCCCTTCACGAACCGCAGCGAGCGGTGGCCGCCCGCCTCGTCGAGCACTTCCGTACCCGTGATGTCGGCGGGCATGAGGTCGGGCGTGAACTGGATACGCTTGAACGAGAGATCGAGAATCTCGGCGAGCGTCTTGATGAGCAGCGTCTTCGCGAGACCAGGGACGCCGGTGATCAGGCAATGTCCGCCGGTGAAGAGCGCGATCAGCACCTGCTCGACGACGGCGTCCTGGCCGACGATCACCTTGCGGATTTCCGAGAGGATGCGTTCGCGCCCGGCCCCGACGCGCTCGGCGAGTGCGGGCTGCGTGGCCTGCGACGTGGTGTCCATCAGTGTGTGAGCGAATAGATGATTTCGTTGATCTCCATCCGGTACGCCTGCGCCGTGTACTTGACGTAACCCGGATACTCCGCCGCGTTCGACCACTCCCAGCCGTCGCCCATGTCCGTGTTCCAGTTGATCAGCACCATCGCCCGGCCCGCATCGTCCTCGATGGCCCGGAGCGTGGCGACGTAGCCTCCCTTCTCCCACGTCCGGCCCTGAAGGAAGGACCCGAGCCCGGGCGTCTGCGGGAAGCCGTCCAGCTTGTAAAAGCAGCTGAAGATCGGATGATCGCGCGGCAGATCGATGATCTTACGGTCGGGGAAGACCCGTTTCAGCTCGCGCTCGACGTTCGCCCATTCGATAGGGCCGTGGAAGTCGTCGAAGGTCAACGTGCCGCCGCGCAGCAGGAACTCTCGCAGGATGGGGACTTCGGTGTCCTTCAAACGCAGGTTCCCCCCTTCCACGATGTAGATCCACGGATGGTTCCAGAGCGCAGGATCCTCGAGCGTGATGACGACGGGATCATTGACCTGGATGGACGTCGCGGTGCGCACGCGCCGTGAGAGGTTCCACTCGGCCGCGGGTGCGTCGATGTACCACGGTTCGTCGTACATGCTGAACCCGGCGCGGGGCGGGATCGTCCATGCCGTGTAGCGCACGCGTGCAAACGTCCATTGCAGGCCCGCAAATCGGACGTCCGGCGCAGCCGGTGTGGGCGGAGGCTGCGCCTGGGCGCGTGACGAGAACAGCCACGCGGCGGCGCAGGTCATGACCGCCGCGGCAGCGCCGAGCGGCATGAGGCGCAGCAGCGCGCGGCTCATGATTTCCTCTCGACGGCGTTGAGCAGCAGCTCCTGGGCTCGTTCGAAGCTGGGCGCAATCTCGAGCGCCGCAAGCGCTTCTTTTTTTGCATCGGCCGGACGGTTCGCGAGCAGGTAGCTCTCGCCGAGATCGCAATGCGCAGCGGCCTTGTCGGCTGCGCCGGACAGGAGCGCAGCGCGGAACTCGCGCGTCGCGAGGTCCGCATCCTTTTTCTGAAGCGCGAGGCGTCCCCAGCTCGTGTGAGCGGCGGAATCGAACGGATCGAGCGCGACGATCCGTTCGAGGCCGAGCGCGAGGCGGGGCTCATCGTTCGCTGCCTCCGCGAGCTCGGTCAGCTTGCGGGCCGCTTCGATGTTCGTGTGATCGATGCGGATGAGCGCTTCGTATTCGGCGAGGGCGCGCGGGCGATCGTTCAGTTTCTCCGCGAGGGCGCCCATCAGCGCGTGGGGGCTCTCCGAACCCGTTGCGGCCGGCACCAGCGTCGCGGCGCGTTCGAGCGGTGCATACGCCGCAGGGTCGCCTGCTGTGGCGAGCGCTTCGCCAAGCGCGAGCTGCGCGATGAAGCTCCCCGGCTCCGCGGCCGCAGCCGCCTTGAGCGCGGTGACGTCGCGCGCGTCGACCGGCTTGTCTGCGTCCTTGAGCGCGGCTCGCATCGTGCCGAACTGCTGCTCGAGCGCGCGATCGAAGCTCGTCTGCAGGTCGTCCATCGAGACCTTCAGCGTCTGCGTGAGCGCCGCGTCGGTCTCGATGCCCTGAGCGTAAGAGGCGACCAGCGCGCGCAGCGCGGGCTCGCCATGCGTCTTCACGATGTGGTCCACGAGGAGCGACGCCTCGTAGTACGCCAGACTGATGGTGTCCGGGCGCGTGAAGCCGGCGTTCAGATCCTTCAGCTTCAGCACCTTGTTCTTGTTCATCGCCTGGGCGAACGTCACCTCCATGTCGCGCCCCCACTCGGGACGCTGGCGCGCTTCCTCGTACACGGAAATGCCTTCGGTGAGCCACCGCGGGATGCGCTGCTTCGAGAGCTGCAGCGTGAAGACGTGCGCGAGCTCGTGCCAGAGCGTCGCTTGCCAGCTGAACGCGCCGGGATGCCTCGCCCTTGGCGAGTCCATCGTGACGACCTTGCCGAAGCAGGCGCCCAGCGCGCCGATCATGCCGGGCAGGCCCAGATTGCGCACGGCGAAGTCGTCATGATTCGGGAAGATCTCAATCAGCAGCGGACCGGCGGGCGTGAATCCATACCGCGCGGACAGCGAGCGGACTGCGTCCTTCGCGAGAGGAATCGCGTACTCGCGCAGCACGGGCGCCTCGTCGCGGTGCATACGGAAGATGAAATCGCCGTCGCGCACGGTCACGAACTGATCGAGCGTGTCGAGCAGCGACAGCAGGTTGTACGTGACGACGTCGTACGGATCCGCCTTGAAGGCGCGGTCGAGCGCGCGGCGCGCGCCCGTCTCGTCCCCGGTGCGCATCAGGTGCATGCCGAGATCGCCGGACGCCCGGGCATCGGACGGATCCAGCGCGAGCGCCTTCTCGGCGAGCGCCGCCGCCTCCTCGAACCGATAGTGACTCGCGGCCTGCTCGGCCGCGATGCGATAGACCTCGCCGTAGACGGGATTGATCGCGAGCGTCGCCGCGACTTCCTTCTCGAACGTCGCACGGTCGTCCTGGACGTACGCCATCCCGGCGAGCATCGCGTGCGCCTGGAGGTTCGATGCATTTGTCGCGAGCACCTTGTCCAGCTCCGCGCGGGCATCATCGCGACGATCCTCGTCGAGGTGCAGTGCCGCGAGCAGCAGGTGCGGATCCGCGAGCTGCGGATCGATCTCGATCGCGCGCTTCGCCGACTCGGCGGCGGCTGGGGGATCGTCGTCCTGCAGCACGCGCGCGAGGCCAGCGTGCGCCGGAGCCCACGCCGCATCGCTCTTGAGCGCAGCCTGAAATGACTTCTGCGCTTCGGGCCGGTTGTATTTCTCGAGGAACAACTGACCCCATGAGGTCTCGACCGCCGCGGGATCGGCGCCGGCGCGCTCCGCTTCACGATAGAGCGTGTTGGCATCGCGCGCGCGTCCGAGCGCGTGCGCCGCGCGTGCCGCACGGAAGAGTGCAGCGGCATCCGGGCCCGCACTCGCCTGCTTCAAAACGGTGGTGAGCAGCGACTGCGCGTCCGACTCGCGGCCTGTTTCGCGATAGAGCTGTGCAAGCTCGAGTGCGGCATCGCTGTTTGGCTCACGTGACGCGACGGGCTCGAGCGTGGCCTGAGCGTCGCGATACCTCCCTTGTTCGACAGCCAGTCGCCCGAGTACTGCGGCCGCGGCGGGATCATCGGCCGGACGCGCCTTCGCCATCGCGTCCGCCTCCGCGCGCTTTCCGTGCGCGATCGCGGCTGCTGCGGCTCGTGGGAAATCAAGCGGGGCCGAAGATTGGGACGACTGACGCAGCGGACGTGCGGCCGAGCCGGCAAGTCCGAAGCACACAACAAGCAGGATGACGACCAGGGGCCGCATCGACACCGGCGAGCGACGGTGCGTGCGAAAGCCGCGCACGGGATTCCTACCGAATTATATGCACGGATCGCCGCAGGCTTAGTGGGAAGCCTCCGTTAAGGTAGAACGCGAGCGAACATAGTGAGCGAGCCACGCGAACGGAACGAGCCGACGAGCGGCGGGCGAGAGAGCGTGTAAGGGAGTCCGCAGGGTGAAGCCCCTCGGATCTCGTTCAGAACAGTGGCCGCCACGTGAAGAAGAGCGCGGCCGCGAGGCCTTGCGCCATAGCGAACGCCGTCACGAACGGCAGGATCGCTCGGCGCGGAAGCACGGCGGCGAGTGCCAGGAACAGAGGAAAGATCGTCGCAGTGATTCGCCCCATGGACAGGACGCCGCCGGCGAGCAGCGGAGGGACAATATTGATGATGACGAACACGGCACCCGCCAGGCCGACGCGGCGGTAGACCGGCCAGACCATCACGATCGCGAACAGCAGCGCGACCGCGTTGAGCGTGTCGAACGGCACCGACTCGATCGCGCGCAGCAGCCCGAGACTCTCGACGCGATCGAGTCCGCTCCAGATCGGCGCGAGACCGTGGAACGAGCGGCCCCAGGCTTCGTGGAGCCGCGCCCATCCGAACCACGAGCCCGTCAGCGAATTAACGTACGCACTGTAGGCGAGCATGCCGATGCCTGGCGCGGCAGCCGCGACCAGCGCAGTCGTCAACACCCGAGGCTCACGGGCGTCGGGGCGGCGATCCTCGAGGATCAGGCACGCCAGCGCGACGCTGAGGAAGCATCCGTTCGGGCGCGTCAATCCGGCCAGCAGCCCCCATGCAGCCGCTATCCACCAGTCGCGCCGGCGGAAGTGATAGAAGGCCGCGACCGCCGCCAGCAGAAACACACCTTCTGTATAGGGCGCGCTGTAGAACACCGCGAAGGGATATGCGCTGAGGAGCCCGACGGCCGCGGGGGCATACGTCTCGCCGACGGTATCGCGCGCGAGCCGCACCAGAAACGCTGCCGCCCACGCGAACGCGATCATCGAAATGATGACGCTGGCCCACAGCGCGCGCGCCGCGCGGACGTTCCTCGAGATCCCCGGCGCGAATGCGCCGACGAGGTATCCGGCCGCTCGCGTCAGCAACGGCACCGCGGGGAAGAACGCAATGTTCTGCTGACGATCGAAGCGCCCTTGAAAGGTGTAGCCGTCGAGCGCGATTTGGCCATACCACCCCGCGTCGAAGCGCGCAGGCAGATTCATGAGCACGTCGCCGGAGGTTTCGAACCCGACCAGCTTCGGCGCAAGTCCGATCGTCAGGACAGCGAAGTAACCCACCAGCAGCACTGCGACCCGCGTTCCGAGTGCCGCCACGGCGAGGCCGGCGGGCGAGTCCGATCGGGTCTCGCGCAGGCGATGGACGAGGCGGAGGTGTAGAGGAGAAGCGGAGAGGGCGACATGGCGGATCGCGACCGCGGCGGCCGCAATGAACAATACGCGAATCGGAGAGTGCACCGACAACCGTACGCCGGCGACGTGCAAGAAGAACCCGCCGAACAGAAACAGGAAGAACGCGAGGACGAGTGCGGTGATCGCGAGCGCGTCCAGCGCCCGCGCCCATAGTGGCAGGCGCGCCGGTGGATCCTGCGTTGCGAGCGCGGCTTTCGACATACGCGTCACGCGAGCCGCACGTCGCCGGCAACGTTGACCGCCTGCCGCAGCACCCACGGCGCAACGGACGCCGTGGTGCCAGCGAGGCGCAGCGCGAGGTCGGACGAAACGAGCGTGCGCAGGCACCGATTGAAGCGCCACTTCGCGCCGAACGCGCGCCGGCGCATCCGGAGGAGTGCGAGATGCGGCCGTTCGGCGGGACAGCGGTAGGCGCGCGAGGCCGCGCGTGCTGCAAGCACCGCACCCTCGACCGCGAAGCGGAGACCATCGCCGGTCATCGGATCGATGAATCCGGCTGCATCGCCGGCGAGCAGCAATCCCGCGACCTCTGCATGCGAGCAATCCACGGCAAGCGGTCCAACCACTGCAGGCCGCGTCACCAGGCGCGCCTGCGCAAACCGCGGCGCGAGGTGCTCATCCTGCGCGATGTGATCACGCAGCAGCGCGGCGGGATCCGCGAAGCCGGACCGGCTGGATGTCACGAGGCAGACGTTCGCAAGGCCGGCTGGCAGCGGCGCGACGCCGATGTAATAGCCGCGGCGGACGTGCATCTCGCCAACGCTCGACAGGCCGTCGACGTCGGAGAAATAGGCGCCCGCCGCCCATCGCCGCGGCCGCACGGGATGCCGCGCAAGGCCAAGCGCGAAGGCGAGCGCCGAGCGCCGGCCATCGGCCGCGACTACGAGCGGCGCAGGGATGCGAAGATCGCCGGAGGTCGCCGTCGCCATGACGACGCCGCGGACGCGATCCGCTCCGCCGGCGTGATCGACGATCGCGCGCCGCACGATCGTCCGTTCCTCGAACCGTGCGCCGGCGGCGCACGCCTCGGCCACGAGCGCCGCATCGAGGTCGCGCCTCTGGAGCGCCCAGCCGTATCGCCCGTCGCCGTACTCCGCTTGCACGCGCGCCCCCCGCTCGCCGGTGAGCAACATCCCGTCGACGCGGAGCGCTCGCGACTCGAGACGGCTCGTCAGGGCGTGCCGGCGCAGCAGCGCCAGCGTGCCCGGATTGATCGTGTCGCCGCACAGCTTCTCGCGCGGAAAGCGCGCGCGGTCCAGCAGCAGCACGCGCATTCCGGTCCGCGCGAGAAGCGTCGCGGTGACCGCCCCGGCGGGACCCGCGCCGGCGATGATCACGTCAAACATGTGTACCGCGTCGTACGGAGGGTGCCACGGGTACGACTGAGATTGCGCGCCAACCGGTGCGCTTCAGATAAACACCAGCGACTGATGTGACGGGATCTCGAACTTCCGCTGGCACCGTTTGCAGACAACGGTGTCATCGACGCGGATGAGATAATCGCGCAGCTTGCCAAAAATCGCGCGATCGCGCTCATCCGCTCCAGCCGGAAGGCGCTCCTTCTTCGTCCGGCGAATCCACCGCACCGCGTAGTCGTCGCGGTGCCGGCAGCGCGGACACGTGAGCGTCGCCGGCCTCGACTCCGGCCGTTCGTGAAAGAACTCGCGCTCGTGCATCGCCATACCGGGGATGATACCAGCAAGGCCGGAGCAACCTGCTAGACTGGCGAGAGGTACGCCGCAGAGGGATCTAGCGCGGGCGTTTCAGGCCCGCGTGCACAACAAACGCATGGCTGAAACATCCCAAACGCCCCCGCTTCCTTCAGACGTTCCCGTTGTCCCGCTTCGCGGCGCCGTCGTGCTGCCGATGACGGTCGCACCGCTTGGCGTCAGCCGCGGAGTGTCCGTCGAAGCCGTCAATCGCGCGCTTGCGGGCGATCGCATGGTTCTGCTCGTTCTGCAGAAGACCGAGGGCGATGAGCCGTCGGCCGACGATCTGTACCGCGTCGGCACGGTTGCAATGATCCGCCAGATGGCGAAGGCTCAGGCGGGGATGCGCGTGCTCGTCGAAGGCCTTGCGCGCGTCGCGGTCGACCGCCTGCAGAACGAGCACGGCTATTTCGTCGCATCAATCAGAGCGCTTCCCGAGCCGGCCGAGCGGTCGCTCGAGATCGACGCCCGCGTGCGCCGCCTCCAGGATCTCGTCGACCGCGCCCTCTCGCTCGCGACCGGGCTGTCGCCGGATCTCAGAACGCTCCTCACGAGCATCGACGATCCGCTCCGCATCGCCTACCTGCTGGCCAGCCTGCTCGACATGAAGCCGGAGGACAAGCAGAAGCTTCTCGAAGAGAACAGCGTGGCGGTGAAGCTGGACGCCGTCGCCACGGCGCTCGCACGCGAGATCGACGTCCTCGAGCTCAAGGGTCAGATCGAGTCCAAGGCCGAGAAGGAGATGACCGACGCGCAGCGGCAGTACATGCTGCGCCAGCAGCTCAAGGCGATCCAGACCGAGCTTGGCGAAGGAGACTCCGAACTCCAGGAGCTCCGCAAGCGCGTCGCGGACGCGCACCTGCCCGACGCGGTGGCGGCCGTCGCGAATCGCGAAGTCGATCGCCTCGAGCGGATGACCGCCGCGTCCCCAGAGTACCAGATGGTCCGCACGTATCTCGACTGGATCCTCGAGGTGCCCTGGGACAAGCGCACGGACGATCGGCTCGACCCGGTCGAAGCGCGCCGCGTGCTCGACGCCGATCACTACGATCTCGACAAGGTCAAAGACCGCATCGTCGAGTACCTGGCGGTGCGGAAGCTGAAGGGCGACATGAAGGGGCCGATCCTGTGCTTCGTCGGCCCGCCCGGCGTAGGCAAGACGTCACTCGGCCAGTCGATCGCGAGATCGATGAACCGCAAGTTCGTGCGCATCTCGCTGGGCGGCATCCGCGATGAGGCGGAGATTCGCGGCCATCGGCGCACCTACATCGGCTCGATGCCTGGGCGGATCGTTCAGGCAATGAAGAGCGCGGGATCGTCGAACCCGGTCCTCATGCTCGACGAGATCGACAAGATCTCGGTCGGCATCCAGGGGGATCCGGCCGCGGCGCTCCTGGAAGTGCTCGATCCCGCCCAGAATCACACCTTCCGCGATCACTATCTCGAGGTCCCGCTCGATCTCTCGCACGTGCTGTTCATCGCGACGGCAAATCAGCTCGGCACCGTCCACCCCGCGCTCCTCGACCGCATGGAGCTCATCACACTCGCAGGGTACTCGGAGGAAGAGAAGACACACATCGCGCGCATGTACCTGATCCCGCGTCAGCTCGACGAGCATGGCCTGAAGGCCGAGCAGCTGACCATCGACGAGGACGCGCTGCATCGCGTGATTGCCGACTACACGCGCGAGGCGGGCGTCCGCACGCTCGAGCGGCAGATCGGCACCATCGCGCGCAAGGTCGCCGCGCGCGTCGCGACTGACAGCGGGTACACGGCGCACGTGACCGGTGCGAGCGTGCCCGACTATCTGGGACCTGCGCGGTTCAGATCGGAAGGCGCGTTCCGGCTCTCCCGAGCGGGCGTGGCCACCGGCGTCGCGTGGACTGAGACCGGCGGTGACGTCCTCTACGTCGAAGCCGTTCTCCTCCCGGGTGGGACGGGTCAGCTCACGTTGACGGGACAGCTCGGGAGCGTGATGCAGGAATCCGCACGCGCCGCGTTCAGTCACGTCCGGCAGCAGTCTGTTGCGCTCGGGATCGAACCAGACGTCCTCTCTCGCCACGACATCCACATCCACGTGCCCGCCGGTGCGATCCCGAAGGACGGTCCGTCCGCCGGTGTCACGATGGCAACGGCGATCGTTTCCGCTGCCCGTGGTGTCCCCGTTCGGGCGGATGTCGCGATGACCGGCGAAATCACTCTCTCGGGCCTCGTGCTCCCCGTGGGCGGGATCCGGGAAAAGGCGCTCGCAGCGCGGCGCCACGGCATCCACACGTTCATCCTTCCTCAGATGAACGTGCAGGATCTCTCCGAGTTACCCGAGGAAGTGCGCAAGGACGTGACGTTCGTGCCCGCCCAGACGCTCGAAGACGTCCTGAAGGTTGCGCTGCCCGGCACGACGCGAGGGACTGGCACTTCGTCGCCGGCCGACGCCGACGCCGGCGCAGCCGCCGCGGCCGCTCCTCGACGCTAGTGTCGCCCGGCGCTGACGTGGGGCACGAGCGGCGCCGCGAATCCGCCGGGCCCACGATCGCGTTCTACATATCTGGCCACGGCTTCGGCCACGCCTCACGTCAGGTGGAAATCATCAATGCGCTGACGAAGCGCGCGCCGGGCGTCCGGATCCTGCTTCGGACGGCGGCTGCGAGGTGGCTGCTCGAGCGCACGCTGAATGCGCCGTTTACGCTCATCGATCGTCCGTGTGACACCGGCGTCGTGCAGATCGACAGCCTCCGGCTCGACGAGGCGGCGACGATGGCGGTGGCCGGCGAGTTCTACTCGTCGTTCGACGAGCGGATCGCCGTCGAAGCGCGGCTCCTGCGCGAGCACGGCGTGTCACTCGTCATCAGCGATGCGCCGCCGCTCGCGTGCGCGGCGGCCGCGGCGGCTCGTGTCCCCTGCCTCGTCGTCGCTAACTTTACGTGGGACTGGATTTACACGCCTTACGCCCTCCCGGGCTCTGACCCCGCGTCCGCGCAAAACCGCCACACTCTGGGGTCAGAGCTCAATCGGCGCCAGGTGCCGAATCTCCTCGCAAACGCTGGGCCTCAAGCGGCTTCTGGTCCGACGCCCGACGCACGAACGCCGGAGGGCTCTGACCCCGGGTCCGCGCAAAACCGCCACACTTGGGGGTCAGAGCTCGTACGACGGCTGGCGGACGCATATGCGCGCGCGGACGGCGCATGGCGGCTCCCGCTCCACGGCGGATTCGAGTCGATCATCCACATCACGGACGTCCCGTTCGTCGCGCGGCACGCGCGCCCCGAGCCGGTTGAAACGCGAGCGATGCTGGGGCTGCCCGCGGATCGACGCGTCGCGCTCTCGTCGTTCGGCGGCTACGGTCTGAACGATCTCGACCTCCATCGGCTCGATTGCCTCGATGCCTGGACCGTCGTCGTGACAGGTGACCGCGCGCCCCGCGATCTCCCGCGGGAGATTTACTTCATCGAAGACGCCCTCGTCTACGCCCGCGGCCTCCGGTATGAAGACCTCGTCCACGCGGTGGACGTCGTCGTCACCAAGCCTGGCTACGGCATCGTCTCCGAATGCATTGCCAATGACACGGCCATCGTCTACACGACCCGGGGACGGTTCAGGGAGTACGACGTCCTCGTCGGCGGCATCCAGCGATATCTCCGTTCGGCGTTCATCCATCAGACGGACTTGCGAGAGGGACGATGGCTCGCGGGACTCGACGCGGCGGTGGCCGGGCCGACACCCGTCGAGCGTCCGCGTACAGACGGCGCCGAAGTGGTTGCGGATATGATTACCGCCAGAGTTGGAGCTTCAGCCTGAAAGCGGAAGCCACGCAGGATCTTCCGGCTTCAGCGGAAAGATCAACAGACTCGATGTTCAGCCGCAGGAGCTTTCTCTTCTCGTCCACCGGACTGATCGTCACGCGGAGTGTGCAGCGTCGCGGACGCGCAGTCGATCCCGACACACCGGTTCCTCCATCCATCGCGGCGCTCACGTCGATGCGCAACGAGGCGCGTCCGATCACGAATGACGAGCGCCGCGCGCGAATCGAGCGCGCGAAGCGGTTGATGGCAGACTCGCACATCGACGCGCTGCTGCTCTCCGGCGGCACATCGATGGCGTACTTCCTGAACATGCGCTGGGGCGGCAGCGAGCGACTCTTCGCCGCTAGCATCCCCGCGAAAGGCGCGCCGTTCTTCGTGTGCCCTGCTTTCGAGCGCGACCGCGCGGGGGAGCAGATCGCGCTCGGGCCGCTCGGTGACGGCAAGGCCGACATCCGCACATGGGAGGAGGATGAAAGCCCCTTCGTTCGCGTCGCACAGGGCCTCAAGGATCGCGGGATCGCCAGCGGCCGACTGGGGATCGAGGAAACCGTCAAGTTCGTCTTCGCCGACGGGATCGCGCAGGCCGCGCCGCAGTTGAAGGTCGTCAGCGGCACGCCCGTGACCGCGGGATGCCGCATGATCAAGGACGCGCACGAAATCGAGTTGATGCGTCTGGCATCGAAGGCGACGCTGAAGGTCTACGAGGCGGTCTATCGCGCGCTCGAACCAGGGATGACACAGCGCACCGCCTCCGACCTGATCGACCAGGCGTATCAGCGGGTCGGCTTTCCCGGCGGCGCCAGCGTGCAGATCGGCGAATACACCGCGCTTCCCCACGGCTCAATGACGCCGCAGGTCATCCGCGACGGCACGATCATCATGGTCGATGACGGCTGCAGCGTCGAGGGCTATCAGTCCGACATCACGCGGACGTTCGTCCTCGGCAAGCCGACGGACAAGATGAACAAGGTGTTCGACATCGTCCGTCAGGCGCAGACGGCGGCACTGAAGGCGGCGCGCCCCGGCGCACCGCTCGACGCGCTCGATGCGGCGGCACGGCAGGTGATCGTGGACGCGGGATATGGGCCGGGGTTCAAATACTTCACCCACCGCGTGGGCCACGGCATGGGCATGGACGGACACGAGTGGCCGTATCTCGTGCAGAACAACATGTTCGGCTGGACGAAGTCGCTGCCGCTTCAGCCCGGGATGATCTTCAGCGATGAACCCGGGATCTATATCCGGGGCGAGTTCGGTGTGCGGCTCGAAGACGATCTGCACGTCACCGAGCATGGCGCCGAGCTGTTCACGCCGCAGTCGGAGAGCCTGGAAAAGCCGTTCTGATCCGCGGCACGAAAGTGCCGCGCTGCGCGCACGCACCCGCGCACCCGCGCACGCACCCACGCACGAACCCCGCTACTTGACGCACGTCACGAGCGACCAGATCTTCGGCACGTTCACCTTCTCGATCGACACCGGCTTCAGGTCCGCCTGCGCGAGAAAGGCCGGCAGATCGAGATCCGATTTGAAACCGATGTGAATGGTGAACGGTGAGATTAGACGTTCGAGGCGAGAGAGGACGGGATTGGGGCTGAGGAAGTGATTGAGAAAAATGATACGCCCGCCCGAACGGCATACGCGGCGCATCTCGGTCGCAACCTTGATTGGATCGGGCACGACGCTAATCAAGTACGGCGCGTACACGATGTCGAAAGCGCCATCGACGAACTTGAGATCGGCAGCATCCATCTGGAGCAGCCGCACGGGAGCCGCACCTTTTCGCGCGGCGCGTTCGCGCGCCTTCTCGAGCATCGAGGACGAGAAATCGATGCCCGTGAC
>JBKPQB010000072.1:0-42480 GCA_046733875.1 Acidobacteriota bacterium | reverse complement strand
TATTCGTCTGCCCCCACAGGTACGCGCGGCGATACCAGGGCGTCGCTGCCGGCGATTGGGCGCTTCCCGTACTCGCGGCTCCGACGGCGCCGCGGATGGTCAGGGCCGCGGCCAGGCTGCCGCGAAGGAACGTGCGTCGATTCACTCCGTCATCGGATCCATTGGCGTTTGACATGGCTCTGCTGCAAGCACTCCCCCATATGAAGGTCCAATACACG
Source organism: Acidobacteriota bacterium (assembly GCA_046733875.1). Classification (GTDB taxonomy): domain Bacteria; phylum Acidobacteriota; class Vicinamibacteria; order Vicinamibacterales; family 2-12-FULL-66-21; genus JBKPQB01. Next base: position 42,262 of record JBKPQB010000072.1, on the reverse strand, counting down.
CACGACGAAGGACCCATAGACGCGGCGCGGCCCGGGAGATAGGAGTAAGGTTTGCCCCGATGAGGAATAGCTGACGTTTCGCGGCATCGACCTCAAGGACCAGCTGCTGGCATTTCTGGCCTCGATCGGTCCCGGATTCTGGACCGCTGCGGCGGCGGCGCTCGCGAAGCTTGCGGCGGCGGCGCTCGGGATATTCATCGGGTCACGGATCCTGCGCTTCGCGCTGAATCGTACCCAAGAACGGCTCCGTCAGTTCGATTTGGGCGGAACAATCGGTTGACGTGAGCTACGACGCTGACCTGCGCGCCGATGTGCTCCGTTCTACAAGACGCTGCGGCGCGTCCGCGCCCAAAGCCGCAACGTGCTGGGCGAAATGGAGATCGACGGGATCGTCGCATTCGGAGCGGCGGCCCTGACGGTGCGCGCGACCACCCGCGTCAAGCCTGGCCGCCACGAAGCCGCGGCGGCCGAGCTGCGGCTTGCCATCAAGGAGTCGTTCGACCGATGCGCGGACGGCTCGGAGCGGCGAGGCCTGGTTCCGGCCCGGTTCGCCGCCCGCGTCGATCCTGCCCAACGCGACCGCCCGGAGCGCATCGCAGAAGGAGCTGAGAGAAGCGTCGGTCCGTTTTCGATCACTCGCTCCCCCCGTGAGAGGCACGACGTGCATCCGGGTTATGCGCGCACCGCACGTCCTGCCGCGCGGAGATTGTCCAGCCGCATCTCCGAGTATTTGCGCGACAGGATGATTCCGTGCGCGCCGCCGTCGAACGCCGCGCGCACGGCGGCGTACACGTCGTCCGGCGTGGACTTCTTTTCGTGCTCCCCGGTCGGGATGTCGATTTCGATGCCAGGCCAGATGCGCATGCGGTCGCCCGCGCCGGCGACGGCGCGTCGCGTCTCGCGGCGGACGTAATCGGCGCTGAGGCCGGCCGTCGGCAACTGGTCGAGTCGTGCTTCGTCGCCGTACTGCTGGACGCGGTAGGTGAACTCGGTCGTCTGCTCAGGGGTGAGATCCGCGAACAACGTCGAGTTGACGTTGCGGATGTAACGCGCCATGCGTGGCCCGCCGCAATCGTGGTACATGACGACCTTCAGAAAATCCGAGTACTCCGAGAACGCGCGGTAATCCTGCTCCGCGCGATAGAACGGCGCGAACGAGTTCGTGTGCCACAGGTGCCATCCCATCGGACGCGGCGCTGGCGCGTCGTGGGCGAGGCGGTACATCGCGCGGTAAGTCCCTCTCAGCCCCTCGTTCCAGAGCCGCTCCCAGGCGAGCACCTCCGGGTGCTCGACGAGGATTCGCCAGAACGTCACGAAGGCGCCGTCGACGGGACGCGTGCCGCCTTTCATCCCGTCGATCCAGCGCTCGAGCGACAGGTATCCTTGCCGGGCGCGATCGACGTTGATGCCCGCCTTGCGGGCCGCCGCTTCGCAATACGAGCAGAAGCAGCCGGCTGTGGACGGGCTCGGCCCCCCGCCGTGGCTCGCGCCGAGCGCGTGATTCAACGGGCCCTGCCGCTCGCTGCCGAACATCAGCCCATCGAGGGCATATGACTGAAGGAAGTCCTGCGTAAGCCCGAGCCAGAAGTTCACGGTGTTCGGATTCCGATAGCAGACGCGGGCGGCGGGACGCCCGTGAACGTCGATCTCGAACGCCTTGTCCAGACCCGGGACGTCGCTGCGAAAGACGTCCTCGTACCAGCCGATCACTTTCATGCCGCGCGCGTGTGCGCGCGGCAGCACGTCCGCGATGACGTCGTAGCTGCCGTAGTCCGGCGCCTTCTGCGGCGCGACGCTGGTGCCCTTGTAGTACTCCGGATGCGGTGTGGCGAAGTTGCCGCCGTGATAGTCGTCGTCGTACTCCTGTTTGCCGTGATCCGGCAGCGGCGTGCCGCGCGGTTGGCGCCCTCCGATGCCGCGGCCGTATGTGAAGATGGCAAGGAAGAGCGAGTTGATCCCGTTCTCGGCAAATACATCGAGCACTCGATCGGTGCCTTCGTCGAGACACGACACCGCGCCGAGCTGGATGCCGATCGTGCGCGCGGTTGTCTGACCTTGCACCTCTTCTGCCCAATTGAAAGTCGCGGCGCCCGCTGCGGCCGCGGCCGATCGCTCGATGAACTCGCGTCGATTCATGGCCTGGTCTCCTGCCGAAGGTTCGCTCGCGTGATATCCCGATTCTTGCATCCCGCCGGTCATGCGAAAGGAGCACCCGCATGATTCTGCGAATTGACCGGCTCGCGATCGAGCTGCCCGCTCCGAAACATCCGTCGCCCAATTCGGCGTCGGCCATTCAGGAGCTGCTCGGGGGCAAGTTCGGCGAGATGTCGACCCTGATGAACTACACGTTCCAGTCGTTCAACTTCCGCGGCCGGGACAAGGCGAAACCGTTCTATGACCTCATCTCGAACATCGGGGCTGAGGAGTACGGACACATCGAGCTCGTGAGCCACACGATCAACATGCTGCTGACGGGCTCGACCACGCGCGGAGGCGATCCATCGGACACGCCGCTCGAAGTGGCGACCGACGCGCGCAATCAGTATCACTTCATCGCGAGCGGGCAGGCGGCGCTGCCGGTCGACTCCATGGGCAATCCCTGGAACGGCAGCTACGTCTTCTCGAGCGGCAACCTGAAGCTCGACCTGCTGCACAACTTCTTTCTCGAGTGCGGCGCCCGCGCGAACAAGATCCGAGTGTACGAGATGGTCGATGATCCTGTCGCCCGTGAGATGGTGGGTTACCTGCTCGTCCGCGGCGGCACGCACATCGTGGCATACGCCAAGGCACTCGAAGCGCTCTCCGGTGTCGATGTGGGCAAGCTGCTGCCCATCCCTGACATCAGCAACAAGCGGTTCCCGGAAGCGATGAAGCACGAGGCGAAAGGACTTCACAAACTCATGTACCGCATGAGCCCCGACGACTATCGATCCATCTCGCAAATCTGGAAAGGACCGCACCCGGAGGACGGCTCGGAACTCCAGGTCGTCGACGGCCCGCCGGAGGGAGGCAGCGTGCCGCTCCATCCCGACGAGCCGCAGCTGACGGCGCCGATCGGGCCGGATGGAATCGACAAGGGCATGCTGTCGGAAATAGCCGAGCGTCTGTTCGGCAGGAGTGCAACGAAGCCGTAGTGGACGAGCACACCAACCGTGCGCGGTCTCCGATAGAGCTAGTCCGGAGATCGCGCGCGGATGTCGTGCAGGATCATGAACTCGCGCCACGAGGAACTCAGGGCATTCATGCAGGCCCAACCTCGCCGCGCAGGACCGTGAGCTGTGCCGTCCGAAGCGCGTCCTGCAGATCCGCATCGGACGTGAATGGCCGGTTCGAAAGCTCCCTCGCTGTGACCTCGAACGGAATCGTGTTCACTCCGAAGAGGTCGGGAGTCACGATGACTCGTGAGTCGAATCGCTGCACTGCCCACGTGCCGAAGCGCTGCTGGTCGGTCCAGCCCGTGCAGAACGCAAGCGAGATCAGATCGCCCAGCCGCACGAAAGCGTAGTCGCCGACGAGATCGTCGAGCGATCCTCCAGCCTCGCACGCCCGCTCGTCGCGCATCGATTCCATGGTCGCGAAGAAAGCGCTCCACTCGACATCCGCGCGATATCGGTCGTAGATCGTCAACGCGTGCTGCGCGACGAGCGCGGCCGCCCACGCCTCCTGAATCCGCTCAACGCCGCGCGGCCACACGTCTTGACGGATGGAGATCGGGGCCGTCATGAAATCCGCGATCCGTCCGGTGCCCGAGTCCACCATGGGCGCGGCATCCAGCTCCGTCCACCCGTTGTCGTGTTCGCGGATCGCGAGAAGGATCGCATTGCCGCGCGGACGCGTCCGAAGCGGCACGCAATGTTTCATGATCCGCAGCGCAAGACGCGCATGATCCGGTTGCGTGATCAGTAACAGTCGGTCGTCCGCCGGCCGTACGATCATGGTCCATCTATGCCGCCGGTTTTAGCGGCCCGATCTCGACCCGCCGGAACTCGACCTCGGATCCTTCCGCCTGGAGGGCGATGCGGCCGCGGTCCGCGGTGCAGTTGAAGCCGTCGTTGACGAGTTCCCCATTCACACACCTTGATCCCGCGGTCGCGCGCCTCGATATCAGCGTGTTCCACTCACCTGGGGACTTCTCTCGGATCCGTCGGTCAGCGGGCGACAATCTTCAGCCCGTACCGCACCGTTCCCGTAGCGATGGGCAGGCATGTCCGAAATCGTTCCTATTCGAAATTTCCGCGGACGCCCTGGAACCCGTGGCGCGCCTGCTTGAGGAGCCAACGGATCACGCGTCCGTCGTTGTAGCACCAGCCCACGATGTGGTTCAACGTCGAGTAGCAGTTCGGCTCGCACGTGACCTTCATCTCATCAAGCTGCCGCCGATCGAACTTCGGTGATCCGACGACGCCCCAGTCGTGCGTCGCCGAATACATCGGGAAGCAGGGCGCGAGCGTTCCGTCGACGCGGATGATCACCGTGTTCTGGCCCGCGCGGCAGTTCCATGGCTCGTGGTGCGCGCCGCGGACGAAGCGCTTCATCTCCGCGAGCCGCTCGACGGAGTTCAACATACCGTAGCCGGCCTGCTGCTTCTCGATCAACCAGTCGATCAGCTCGTCCACCTTCGCGTGATCCTCGGGACGGAAGTAGGTCGGGTTGTCGTCGGTCAGGTGCTTGAAATGTGCCTGCTCGATAAGTGGGGACTCGTTGATGTGGTAGTCCGTCGAAATCTTGTACTCGTGCGCAATCTCCGTCAGCAGCCGCACGTCGTCGAGATTGTTGCGGCAGATGTTGATGTTGAAGAAGACGGTGTAGCCGTAGCGGTACTGCTTCTTCACCAGATACTCGAACTGCGAACGGATTGGCGACAACGCCTTTGGCAGGCCTCGCTTCTCGTCGACGGCGTCGACAGCGAGATTGAACGTCGAGACGCCGGCGTCGGCGAGGCGATCGATCACCGGGGGCTTCAGCAGCCGCCCGTTCGTGGGAATGTAGATCCAGAAGCCCTTCTTCGCCGCGTAGTAGACGACCTTGTGCACGAACGGCGGCCGCAGCACGACCTCGCCGCCCATCAGCGCGAGCACACGGCACGTTGTCGAATGCAGCCAGTCGATCGAGGCGCGCGCGACCTCCTCCGTCATGCCCTTCACGCGATTGTCGAACGAATAGCAATAGTGGCAATCGAGGTTGCACTTGTACTCGGTGAACAGATACGCGATGATGGGGTGAAAGTCGCCCGGCAGCATGCGCGAGCGCACGAAGGGCACCGCCCAGCCGCGCATCGCGTGCCAGATCTTCGATGCGGGCCAGTGGCGCTCGCCGTCTTCCGGCAAGCGCTCGTCGGTCAGAAGCTCCGGCCGCCGCGGGAACACCGGCTCGGGAAGTTTCGACCGCGAGGGGCGGAAGCGCGGCGGCGCCGCTCCGGCGAAGTCTTTGCTGAGGCGGACGTCGAGTGGAAACGACGGCATAGACCTGCTCCAAAACAGTTCGCGTATTCCGTTGTGTCCGCGCCCGGTCAGGACGCTGCGCGAAGATCCGCCGCGCCGGTCTGCGAGCCCGCCATCGGCAGGAAACGCTTCGACTTCGCCAGCTCCTGCTGCTCCGCCGCCAGGATGGCGAACTCGTTCTCTCGCATCAACTGCTCCCGGAGCTTCCGCTCGTATTCAGCCACCTGCCGCTCGAGCTCTTCGTTCCGCGCGGGCTCGTTCATGCGCTCGATGTACCGCTTCAAGAAATAGTGCATCGTCTCGACGCGGATCTTGATCGAGCCGGTCGGCTTGTTCTCGTCGATGTCCTTGAACGAGAAATACGGCGTCCCCGAGCGCTCGACGATCGACTCGACCGTCGTGTAGATCGGCGCGTCGTGACCGCACTTGAACGACGACAGCTCCAGCGCCACGAGATTGGGATGCCGCGCCGTGAACTTCGCCGCCCAGACCTTCTGGTTCGTGCTCGCTGAATAGCTGTTCTTCCACACGTCCTGGATCTCGAGCGGATGCGTGATCGCGCCGGCACGCACCTCCTCGCCGAACAGCCGCTCGAGCAGATCCTCGTCGAGCGGCAGCGTGCTCTGCGAGAACACCGGGTATCCCAGCTTCGTGAACTCCTCGAGAATTTCGTGATTGAGCCCCGGATCGTGGTGATACGGGCGCGCCAGGACGACGATGCCGATGCGGTTCTCGCGTTCGAGCTGCTCGATGACAGTCCGCGCGCGATGGCGGATGTCCGATTCATATGCCTCGAGCTCGCGGAATCCGACCGCGATCGCGCGCGCGTTCTCCTCCGGCGACAGGCCGAGCAGCGGATCGAGGGCCTGGAACAGCTGCTGCCCCAGCAGCTTCCTGTCGGAGAAATCAATCAGCGGGTCGAGATAGACGACCGCCTGCTGCCCGAACACGTCCGCTTCCTTCGTGAACGCCGCCTTCACCGTTTCGGGCGTGACGGTCACCGTCGGACACGCGTTCGATCCCTGCAGGTTGACGAGCGGCGTGTGCAGCTTGTCGACCATCGGGAAGAAGATCGCGTCCAACTTCTTCTTCGCATGTTTGGTGAACAGCAGGTTGTGCACGTGCGCGATCCCGATCTTCGCCGGGAAGCACGGATCGATCGCGCCGCGCCCGGAGCCCTCGCGATACAGCTCGCCGCTCGTGTAATCCGAGTAGACGAGATTCTCGCCGGGCACGCCGAGCGACTCGAAGTACCCGCTGAAGAACGGCGCGTAGACATACATGTTCAGCACGCGCGGCATGCCGATGCGAAGCGCCTCGCGGCGCTGCATGCGCTCGATGCGCGTGCGCGCGGTCTTCGTCCATCCCCGTGACGGCACCGGATCGGCGACCCGCTCGGGATTCCGCGCGCGCCAGACTTCCTTCGATGCGATCTCGACGAAGTTCGGGTTGGCCTTCTTCACCGCGTCCAGGCCCGCCTTGATCCCGCGCATCTCGTTGACGTCTTCGACCGATCCCTTTTCGCACGTCGCGATGATCAAGCGCTGCTCGTCCGCTGCCTTGGGCACTTTCGAGACGAACTTGACCGGGATGGGCTTGGTCTGCAAGGCAGCCGAAGCCGGAGCGGCAGCGACGGCTGGTCTCGCCGAAGCCTCGGCGTCAGCCGAGGCGGAGGCGGAGGACATCTTGATGTCTATAAACGTCCGGAGGCAGTTGTTCTTGCAGAAATTGCACCGCGTGGATTCATTGCGTGTCGTCCGGTACGTGATCCGCCGCACCGCGTCGAGTCCGATGAAGCGCGTACGGTGCCCTCCCGCGTACAACCGGCGCGCCTCGACGGCGGCGCCGATCGCGCCTGACTCGCCGCAATGCTCGTGGACGATGATCTCGGGCTCGACGTCGGCGCCGCGGAAGTTGGATCGGATGAAATCCACCTCCGCCTTTACCGCCGCGAGGTTGTGCTGTGTTCCGCCCTGCAGGACGAACTTCGTCCCGAGCTTCGCCAGGTTCGGAATGCTCGCGACGTAGAGGAAGATGTTCTTCGGCAGGACGGCAGCAAGCCCCGCGAGGATCTCCTCGGGCGCCCATCCCTGGCGCTGGAAGTTGACGATGTCGGACTGCATGAAAACGGCGCAGCCGTAGCCGAACATCGGCATCGCATTCGCGGTGAACGCGCGATCGGCGAACTCCTTGACGGAAATACCGAACGTCTCCGCGGTGGACTGCAGGAAATAGCCGTTGCCCGCCGAGCACTGCGTGTTCAGCTTGAAGTCCTTCACGCGGCCTTCGTTGAGCACGATCAGCTTGATGTCCTGGCCGCCGACGTCCACGATGACGTGCGGATCCTTGTAATACTTGATTGCGGATTCGGTGTGCGCGACGGTCTCCACGAGCGCGGCGTCGGCTGCAAGGACGTCCTTCAGCACGTCCTTCGCATAACCGGTCGTCCCGACGCCGAGGATCTCGAGCGACGCTCCAGCGGACTCCACCGTGCCGCGCAGCTCCTCGAAGATGTCGATCGTGTCCTGGATCGGATTGCCTTTCGAGAGCTGGTACGCCTTCGAGAGAACCTCGCCATCCTGCGACAGGAGCACGCCTTTGGTCGACGTCGATCCGCCGTCCACGCCGACGAACACCCGGACCGTTTCGCCCGCGGCGAACGTCGCGGGTGTAAACCGTTTCGGCGTGTATTGCTGTTTGAACGCTCTCAGCTCGTCCGCCGACGCGCTCAGGCCGCATCCTCCAGCGGCGGCTTTCTCTTCGAGCCGGCCCACGTTGATGTAGTGCTCGAGCGCGCGCGCACCCCCATACCGCCCGACGCTCGCGTCCTCGTCCTTGCCGAATTCGATCGCGCCGAGCGCCGCGAAATACTGCGCGTTCTCCGGCGTCTTGATGAGCGTCTGGGGTGATTCATTCGGCGGAATCTCGACGCCGCGCTCCGCCCACATCCTCGGAATGTTGTGCTGCCACGCCTCGCGCATGCCGCGGATGAACGTGTTGGGTCCGCCGAGCAGCAGCACATGCGGCCGCAGCGTGTGGCCGCGCGTCAGGACGGTGAGGTTCTGCAGCACGATGGCGTCGAAGAGCGAGGCCATCAGCTCGTCGGACGGCGTGCCCTCCTTCTGCAGACCGTTGATGTCGGTTTCTGCGAAGACGCCGCACTTGCCGGCCACCTTGTGCAGCTTGATGCCGAGATAGCCCTGGTTGCACAGCTCCAGCGCTGGAATCTTCAGCTTCGCATTGATCTTGTCGATCACAGCGCCGGTACCGCCGGCGCACTTGTCGTTCATCGAGGGGATCTTCTTCTTGCGTCCCGTTTCGGGATCCGGCTTGAACACGATGATCTTCGCGTCCTGACCGCCCAGCTCGATGACGGAATGCACTTCCGGGTGAAGCTTCTCCACGGCGAGCGAGACTGCCGTCACCTCCTGAACGAATTTCGCGCCGATGAGCGGCGCGATGTTGCTGCCACCCGATCCCGTGATGAACGCGCGGCAGTTGTCGTGCGAGATGCGGAGATCCGCTTCGAGGCGGCCGAGGAACTCGAGCGTCTTCTCCGGCTGCTTCGTTTCGTGCCGCTGGTAGTCGGACCAGACGATGTTGTCCGTCGCCGCGTCGACTGCAACCGCTTTGACGGTCGTCGATCCGACGTCGATGCCGAGGAGCAGTTGGGCGGCCATGGCTACGCCTGCTCCTGTAGCGCGGGCCTTTCAGACCCGCGAACGCGGCCCTTGAACGGCCGCGCGACGATCGCAAGCGGACGCCGGCGATCCATGAGATCGCTGACGTGCAGGACGAAATTGGCCGCCGTGCCGGTGACCCCGTCCACGTGCGGCACCTTGTAGAAGGGGCGCCGGAGCTCGGGATGATCGCCCACGTACGATTGAATGTCCTCGAGCCGCTTGCCCGTCTGTTCAACCACCTGCTGGAATTCGCGCTTGGCCTTCGCCTTCGCCTCGCCAAGCGCCATCTGCACGCGGCTGTGCGCGTTGATCTCCCCTTCACCCGACGTCTCGATCGGCAGGAAGATCATGTCCTTGAAATGGTTCATCACCGCCGACTGCGTGCCGTCCGACTGCGTCGAGGGCATACAGCCGAACGGCTTCAGGCTGAGCACCATGTGCGCTTTCTTGTGGACGGTGTAGTAGATGTTCTTCGCGACCTCCAGGTGCCCTTCGCCGCCGCGCGCGAACCGGTGATAGTACGGCTGCGCGAGCCGCGCGAGCTCCTGCATATCGAGCAGCTCGTGAGCGATGCCGCCGAGCCCTTTGACCGCACGCCGGTACAGGTGCGCGTACAAGCCCTCGCCGATGCCGAAGAACAGTTGCTTCTGGCGGAACTTGAGCTCCGCGAGCGCGCGCTGGTGCAGCGCCCACGCCGGCGGCTTCTGCATGTCGAGCCACCGGCGATCGCGATGGTGCGCCTTCGCCTGCCACAGCAGATAGAGAATCCAGTTGGCGATCGGTTCCACCTTGATTTCCGCGCCCTCGCGCTCGAGGAACTGGAACATGTGGAAGTTGCCGTCCCCTTCGGTCGTCTGCGCGAAGAACTCGCCGGTGACCTTCACGAGCGGCTTCACGCGCAGGCGATCCACCTCGATCTGCTCGAGCCGTTCGCGCGCGCCGTGGAGCGCGTCCGTGGTTTGTTTGCCCCACAGGTGGTCGACGATCTTGCCTGCGGTGTGGGTGATGCCCTCGGCCTTGCGATTGGCGAGGATGCGCTTCGCAAGCCACTCGGGCGCTCGATCGGATACGTGGAACATGCGGCGGTCGCGAATGGCCGCTGACAACTGCGCCATCATCTCCTTCGACACGCGTTCGGTCTCACCCGCCCGGACTTCGTAGGGCCGGATCTGACAGCACACATCGTTGAGCACGTCGCCGAAGTTCAGCGCATTGAACGCTCCCAAACCGAAATCGACGGTGAACTTGAGGCCTGCTTCGCCCGACGCCGCATTGATGCCATCGTCCTGCTGGAAGAGCAGAATGCGGAAGCCGCGGAAGCCGGCGTTCTCGACCGCGAGCCGGTACTCCGCTTCGTACATGCCGAACCGGCACGGGCCGCATGAGCCCGCCGTGAAGAACACGTAGTTGTCGACGATCTGCTGGCGCGTGAGCCCCTTGGTTTCGAGTCCCTGCAGGTACTTGATCAGGTGCCCCGTCATGAAATAGGTCGGGTTGCACTGGCCGTTGTTCCCGAACTCCTTACCGAGTTGGAAGCCCGCGACATCAGGCGTGGGCAGCAGTTCGACCTTGTAGCCCGCGGACTCGAACGCCGAGCGAATGAGCCATTCGTGCTTCCACGTGAGGCCGCCGAAGAGGATCGTGACGCGATCCCGTTCGGCGGCGGTGAATGGCCGTTCGATCGGACGATGAAAATGCGCGCGCCCGCCGCGCGCCGCCTCCGCTTCGAGACGGCGACGCTCCGCCTGTACGCGGCGTTCGATTTCCTGTTCGAGTTCCGCTTTCGACTTCAGGCGCAGCGGCGCTGATGGCAGAGCTGCGTGATCGTGGGCCGCATCCATTGTCGTACCTCCATCCGTTCCGATGAGACTAAGTCGTCATGGTCGGGCCTGTATCAAGGACATACGTTGGCGTTTGGAACGCAAACAATTCCTGACGTGACGGCGGGGCGTGTTCGGCCGTGCACTCGTCAGGCCGTACGAACGAGCTCTTGAAACTCGGTCTTCAGTCTCTCCACTTCGAGGCTTGTCGCGCGCGCGACTTCGCCGGCAAGCACGCTGGTTTCGGCGATCGTTCGCCACGCCACCGTCGATGTCCGATCGCGGGCGGCGGCCGGCTCGGCGCTCAACTGCTCGGCGGATCGGCGGTACTCGGTCATCAGCGCCACGAGCTCCGGATCGAGATATTCGGCGAGCGAGGTGTACGCGGTTTCGAAGTAGTCCCGCAGCTCCGTGGTGAGTTGTCCGCTGAACAATAAATGCGTGACAGACGTGCGAATGGCTTCTTGGATCACGGGCTTGGAAAACGGGAGCGAGTCGATCCGCGCGGGATGGCGCTGCTCATCGATATCCCGCTCGAGCACGCGCGCGTACTGCACAACGATCTGTTGGGCATCGAGCGGGTCTGATGGATCCATCGGCGAACCTGCGGTGTGCTTCGACGGGCATGCAAGCGTCGAGCCCGCTGGCAGTAATATGACCGCACAATGACGCTTCGCTTCGCCTCCGTCGTCATCGCCTCCGTCGTGTGCACCGTCCTTCAGAATCCACCACCGCTTCGTCCCTCACGCCACACCGTGGCGCCGATGGCGAGCATCGATCCCGCGCTGTTCACCGGTCTCGAGTACCGCCTGATTGGGCCGTCGCGCGGAGGACGCGTGACGACGGTGACGGGCGTTCCATCGCAGCCTCGAACTTTCTACATGGGAGTCGCGAGCGGCGGATTGTTTCGCACGACCGATGCGGGCGTCACGTGGGAACCAATTACTGACGGCAAAGTACCGCTGGGCTCGACTGGCAGCGTCATTGTCGCGGATTCGGATCCCAACATCATTTACCTCGGGACCGGATCCGACGACGTGCGAAGCAACGTGTCGACGGGACGCGGCGTCTACAAGACGCTCGACGGCGGGCGCACCTGGACTTTCGCCGGCCTCTACGACGCCGGACAGATCGGCGCCGTCCGCATCCATCCCTCCAATCCCAATATCGTCTGGGTGGCCGCGCAGGGGAACGCGTTCAAGTCCAATCCCGAGCGCGGCATCTTCAAGTCGGTCGACGGCGGCAAGACGTGGAACAACGTGCTGTTCGTTTCCGACAACGTCGGGGGGATGGATGTTGAGGTTCAGCCCGGGAACCCGAACGTCGTGTACGCGTGGATGTCACGGCTCGAGCGCAAACCGTGGACGATCATCAGCGGCTCGCGCGATGGCGGGTTCTATCGCAGCACCGACGGGGGCGACCACTTCACGAAGATCACCGCCGGCCTGCCAGGCGAGCTGATCGGCAAGGCAAACCTCGCCGTCACCGCGGCGAATCCGAACCGCGTGTACGCCCTCATCGAGGCAAAACCAGGCGGAGGGCTGTATCGATCGGATGACGCAGGCCAGACCTGGACGATGGTGAACTCCGACGGCGCGATCATCCAGCGGCCGTTCTATTACGTGACGCTCGGCGCCGATCCGACCAACGCCGATGTCGTGTACGCGGGAGCCGAGAGCTTCTTCAAGTCCACGAACGGCGGCCGGACCTTCACGCTGATGCGAACGCCGCACGGGGACAACCACGACATCTGGATCAGTCCGAAGGACGGCAAGCTGATGATTCAGGCCAACGACGGAGGCGCGAACGTGTCGACCGACGGAGGCCGCACGTGGTCCACGCAGCTCAATCAGCCCACGGCGGAGATCTACGGCGTCTGGGTTGACGATCAGTTTCCGTTCAAGGTGTACGGCGCGCAGCAGGACAGCACGACGATCATCACGTCGAGCGTGGCGGATCCGTACAACCGGGATGACTGGCGCAGCGGCCCCGGCTGTGAAACGGGTCCGATCATGCCCTCTCCTCGCGATCCGGACATGGTCTACGGATCGTGCAAAGGGCAGTTCGGCGTGATGGATCTGAAGACGGGCCAGGAGCAGAACTACTGGATCGGGGGGCAATCGCTCTATGGCAATCCCGCGCGCGATCTGATCTATCGCATGCAGCGCGTATCGCCGATGGCGCTCTCCCCGCACGATCCCGACGTCCTCTACTACGGGTCGCAGTTCGTCCACCGCACGCGCGACAACGGCGTCACGTGGGAGAAGATCTCACCCGATCTGACGGCGCATCCGGACTGCTGCCAGGGCGCCAGCGGCGAACCGATCACGCGGGATGTCACCGGAGAAGAGTTCTACAGCACCCTGTACGCCATCGCGGAGTCGCCGCTCGAGCGCGGCGTCATCTGGGCGGGATCGAACGACGGCCCGTTCTCGATCACGCGGAACAACGGTCGAACCTGGACGACGATTACACCCAAGGATCTGCCACCTGGCGGACGCGTGCAGTACATCGAACCGTCGCCGCACCGCCGCGGCTCCGCGTATTTCGCCGTCTACCGGTACCTGCTCGGCGACTTCGAACCGTACATCTATCGAACGGACGACTACGGACACACGTGGACGCGGCTGACGACCGGTAAGAACGGCATTCCAGCAGACTGGCCGACGCGCGTCGTCCGCGAGGATCCGGATCGCGAAGGGCTGCTGTACGCGGGGACGGAGTTCGGTCTCTTCGTTTCGCTCGACAACGGCGCGCACTGGCAGCCGTTCCAGCTCAATCTGCCGAACGTGCCCGTCACTGACATCAAGGTGCAGCACAAGGATCTCGTCGTCGCAACGCAGGGGCGTGCGTTCTGGATCCTGGACGACCTCAGCGTGCTGCACCAGTTCACGCCGGACGTGACATCTGATGCACCGCGGCTGTTCACGCCGCGTGATGGTTATCGCACGCGAACGGCGCCGCAGCTGCTCGGCCCGATCGTGAACTATTACCTGCCCGCCGTTCCTGCAGGCGCCGTGACCATCGACGTCCTCGACGCGGCGGGCCACGTCGTGAACTCGTACAGCAGCGACGCTCGCCGGACGGAACATCGCGGCGGAGACGGCCCCGGCGGAACGGCGGAGGAACAGGCGGATCCCGAGGCGTCGCGCGGACGGGGACGAAGCGAGCCGCCGCCGCGGGTGAGCAAGGACGCCGGGATCAACCGGTTCGTCTGGGATGTGCGCCATCAGAACGCCGTCGGCATGCCGCCGGGCGAATACCGCGTGCGACTGACGGTTGGCGGCGCAGCGTTCACCCAGCCGCTCCGCGTGTTGATGGATCCTCGCATCGCAGCGCGCGGCGTAACCGACGCGGATCTGCAGGAGCAGTTCGTGCACAACATGCGCGTGCACGACCTCGCCGACGCAGTGAACGCGCTGGCCTCGCGCGTCCGCGGCGCGCAGCAGCGGCTGCGGAACGGAGGGGACGCGGAGATGGCCAAGCGCGTTGACGCGCTCGCCTCGACGCTGCTCACCGAACCGGTGCGCTACGGCAAGCCTGGCCTGCAGGCACAGGTCACGTATCTTGCGGGAATGACGAGGGGCGCCGATCAGAAGATCGGGCGCGACGCGGTCGAACGATATGCGGTGCTGAAGAACGCAGTCGATGCCGCGCGCGTCGACGTCGATGCCGTGCTGGGGAATGGCGATCGGCGGCCCTGAAAGGGCCGCCACAACGGGTGGCGCGCCACTCGTGGCGCGGCCCTTTTCAGGCCCGCGTCCATTCCTACTGGCAGCTTCCGCCGAGCGGCCGCACGGACGTGATGTGCAGCGTCCGCATCGGCGTCTGCGCCGCTCCCGCGCCTGCAGGAGAGGCTGTTGCTCCACCGGGAGCCGCAGACGCGCCCGCCGTCGCCGTGTCCTGGAAGGTCCCGCGGATCTCCACCTGTTGGTTGACGAACTGCTGGAGATCCTGTCCTCCGGTCAGTTGATAGCCGCTCGGCTGATTCGTCGCGGTTCCGGTGACGCCGGTCGTACCGACCGCACCGACGCCCGGCGTCGTAGAGGGCGGCGTGCTGATTGCGGGCGGAGCTCCGGCCGGAGACGTTCCCGGAGGCGCGTTCGTCGGCGGGGTCTGCGACGGCGGCGTGCCGGCAACCGGACTGGACGGCGGGAGTGTTGGCGTCGGCGTCGGTGTTGCTGCCGATGGCATCGTTCCCGCCGGGGCGGCTGCTGTTCCTGTGGGGCTCGTCGTCATGGGCGGCGACGCCGCTCCCGGGGTGCCCATGGAAGGGCTCGACAGGATGAATTGCGGTCCTGCTGCGGCGGTCCCGGCACTCGCCGGCTGGCCCGCGTCGGCGCCAGGACGAACGCAGCCGCTGACCGTCACCGCATCCGTTCCCGTTCCAGTTCCAGTTCCAGCGGAGCTTTGCGGCGATGGCGATTGCGCTGCGAGACCGATCCCGAAGGTCCCGGCCGCCGCAAGCGCGATTGCGATGTTTGGTTTCATGTCGGATCTCCCGTGCTACACACTAGATGGCCGCCCTCCAAGGGCCGCGGCCTGTCGTGGCTTCCGCCTTCAGGCGGAAGAACTTCTCGCTACAGACGGAAGCCACGAGAACAAGGGAAGTCCTGCAAGGACCAAACCGGAACTACTCCTCGGCGCCGGACGAGGTGGCCTTGGAGGCGGGCGGTGTCGGTGACTTGTCGTTCCAGTTCAGCAGGGCGTTGAAGACCATGTTGAACTCACCGTGGTTCTGCCAGCGATAGATCGGGTTCGTTGCAAACATGATCACGCGGCCGTTGCCGCTGTAGCCGCCGGGGACGTCGAGTGCGAATGGCTTCTCGCGAATCTCGTCGGCGCCGCGCATCACGCCACTGAGCACCGCCCCGTCGCCGCCAACGTACCGTCCGATCACCGTTCCTTGATCCGCAGCGCCGACGCTGATCAGCGGTCCGCCGAGATATTTGACGGGGATGATCTTGTCCGGGTAGCCGTAGAACACCGGATGCTCGGGCTTCAGAATCTCCGCGTTCACGATCGGGCGCGGTGCGTAGAATTGCGCTGACGTCGATCCGCTCGCGTCCACGGAGCGGATGAACCCAAGCTCGGACGGAAACCGCGATGCCTCCCCCATCGTGATGAGCATCCCGCCCGCGTCGAGAAACTTCGCGAACGCCTCCACGCCGGCACCTCCCATGCCGCCGCTGATATCCGGCGACTCGCCGTACATGCCGAGGAACTTGTACTTCTCGCTTCGCACGTACGGGACCGGCCGCTCCGCCGGAGGTGCGAAAATCGCCTGGCGCGTCGCCGTCTGCGTCGGCATGATGATGACGTCGTAGTCGTCTCGCAGGTTTCCGCGCTTCAACCGCTCCTTGAATATGACGTCGTACGGGATGCCGAACTTATCGAACGCGAATCGGACCCAGCCAGCTTCCTGCGTTGCGTTCCACGCGGAATATATCGCCACGCGCGGCACGTCCGCATCATGCGTGGCCACATCCGGCGCCGCGGCCGTAGCCGCAGCCGTGAGGCCCAGATCTTCGAGGGCCGCACGCACGCGCGAGACGTCTGCGGGCGGCAGCACGACGAACGATCCGGCCGGGAACTCGATGCCGCGCACGGTGAATCGGTTTTCCGCGATCCTCATCGGCACGTCTTTCAGCCGATAGCGGAGTGCCACCATGTTCGTCGATCCGTAATGCGCCACCGCGAGCACGGGGCCCGATCCCGCCACCCTGCCACGCACAACAGCCGTGTCGACCGGGGTGACCTTTGCCTCGAGGATCGACTTGTCCTTGATCTCCTTCACCTCCGTCATCATTGCCAGCCCCATCGTCCAGCCGCTGTCATCGTAAGTGGTGAGGTTGACGTCGGGGTATATCTGACGCTCGAGCAGGTTCTTCGCGAGACGGCCGTACGGTTGATCGCGCTTGATGACGTACGAACCCGCCGCGAACGTGCCGTCGCCGGTTTTGATTTCCGCGGGCGCCTGGCCGACTTCGATGCGCTGCGCGCGCAGACTGTTGACGAGCGTGGCCACGCGCGTCATGTCCCGAGCGACGGGTATCACGTAGCCGTACGGCGCCTGCGCCTTTCCTGCGTCGATCGAATTCTGTGTCTTGCGATAGAAGTTCTCGACGACGAGGTTCGGAAACATGGAGGTCAACTGCAGCGCGGTGAGCACGGCCGTCTCCATGTAATTGGTGTTGTTGCGGCGCGAGAAGTTCGCGACCGCATCGGGCGGGACCGGCAGGCCGCGGTACCACTCGCGCGGCTGCGACCCGCCGCGGCCCGTGGGCACGACGGCGCGCCCTCCGCCGCGTCCGCCTTCGCCGCGGGCGGCACCTGCACCTTCGGCACCAGCACCCTTCGCAGCGTCAGCACCCTTAGCACCCGCACCTTTAGCACCGTCAGCACGATCAGCAACAGCATCATTCCCCGATTGCGTCTCGTACATGCGCATCATGCCATTGTGGTTGTACGCGACTGAACCAAGGTAGCCCGGCGACCAGCCGTCCATGAACGCGTGCGTGTACACGCCCGGCATGCCCCACTTCGTCATCTGTTCCAGCTCGAAATTCGAGAAGAATGGCAGCTCGGCGAAGAGGATCGGATCGAGGTTCGGATTCTGCGGTGGGCCGCCGCTGTAGGTATAGAGCAGCGGCTGCGCCTCGTGGAGGTCGTGCATGATCGGCGGGTGCGCGGTGAAGTACCAGTCCGCGAGCGCGCGCATCGACACCTGCGACAGGTTAATGTCGCGATTGTTGTCGTGATACACGTACTTGCCCCAGTAGGGCAGGGTCGGGCCCCCGCGCCCGCTCCCCGGCGCCGGCGCGGGAGCGGATCCGGTGGCGCGCTGCCGCTCGAGCGTCTGGTAGAACCAGTCGACATTGCGATCGCGGCCGTCGGGATCGGCCGCGGGCGTGATTGACACGATCACGTTGGCGCGAATCTGCGTGATGAGCGGCGAGGTCTCGATAGCCAGACGATACGCCAGCTCCATGAGCATCTCGGATGGACCCGTCTCGCCGCTGTGGAGCCCGCCCATCAAGTGATACTGCGGCCTGGTGCCTGCAATCAGTGCCGTGATCTCGGCGGCGGACAAACCGCGCGGATCTGCGATCTTCGCGAGATTGTCGCGGTTCTTCTGCAGGTTCCTGATGTTCTCGTCCGCCGAGATCCAGACGACGACCAGCTCGCGGTCCTCGTCCGATCGCCCAATCGTCTCGACCTTGACGCGCGGCGACGCCGCCGCCAGCGCGCGGTAGTACCTGAGGATGTCCGCGTAATAGGAGAGCGTGTGCGGCGCGCCGACGTGATGACCGAGCACGTCCTTCGGCGAGGGCACGCGCGGAACCTTCGGAAGATGATCGACGAGCGGGCTGATGAACTCCGGCCCGGTCGTCCATTCCTTGACGGCCTTCGCGAAGTCCTCGTCCTGCGCCTGCGCCGCGTCGCGCGTTTCAGTGACCATCTGCTGCGCAGGAATTGACACGACGGCGAGCGCTAACGCGGACGCCAACAGGAATGTCTTCATGTGTCCCTTGTAGCGGCGCAACTGCAGTTGCGCGGGATTCGGTGCAACTCTAATCCTAGTTGCGCGTCCCGGAAAAGGGCGCAGTTCCGCGCAATTGAAGTTGCGGAAGGTGAGCGCTAGGAACCGGAAGGCGTCGCAAGAAACGCGGTCATGTCCAGCCCTTCCGGCGGCCGCAGCGTGGCGACGAGGTGTCGCTTGTAGTCGCCCGACTCGTCGCGCTCGCGTGTGTCGATCGCGTTGGGCAGACGCTCGTGCGATGCGCCGACCAATGCAATGGATGGGTGGAGCGGGTCGCCATCATGCGTTGAGATCACCACGGCCAGCTCGTCGCGGTTCGTGCGCACGACGGAGCCGATGGGAAAGAAGCTGACGGCGTTCACGAACGCCTTGACGATCGCGGTGTTCAGCTTCGCGCCCGCGAGCCGCGCGAGGATCAGGCACGCCTGTTCGGGCATCGCGGGGTCCTGATACGATCGCGCGCCGGTCATCGCCTCATAAATGTCGGCAACGGACACGATCTGGCTCAGGAAGTGCGGGACGATCCCCGCGCCAAGATCCGGGTACCCGGTTCCGAGTACGCTCCGGTGATGCTCGAGCGCGACGGTCGGGGCCAGCGGACCAAGGCCCTCCACCTCCACGAGAATCTCCGCGCCGAACGTGGTGTGCGATTCCATCAGCAACCGCTCGCGCCGATCGAGTGCGCCGGGTTTCCTCAGGACCTCGAGCGGGATTCGCGTCTTGCCGATGTCGTGCAGAAGCGCCGCCTCGACGAGCGTGCTGATCATCGACTCCTCGAAGCCGAGCTGATTGCCGATCAACAGGCTCAATGCCGCAACGTTCACCGAATGGCAGTACGTCAGGTTCTCGTACAGCTTGACGGAGAGAATCTGTCCGAGCGCTGCGCTGCTCCCCGCGATCTTCCGGATGAGGAGCTGCACGACCTCGCGCACCGCGCGCAGGTTGACGCCCTTGCCGGCCGACGCCTCGTCGAAAGCGCGCTCCATCAGGAAGAGCGTCTCCTCGTAGGCGGGATCGAGCGTCCCGGATGGCGCGTCGGGCCATTGTGCGGCGCGCCACCGCGTGTCGAGCGGAATCAGCCGTCCCAGACTGACGTGATGAATTTTCTTCCGCGCGAGCTGGACGTCAATCGGCTCGCTGCCTGGGGCGTCCCGCATCTGCCAGAGGAATTCCGACAGCGCGAGCAGCTCCTCACGTGACACGCCGCGCACGATATGGATCGAGTCGACGCCGAGCTCCGTCAGCTCGCGAAACACCTGCGACTGGGCCTCCCCCTCCGTTCTGAAACAGACGCCGTCCACGTGCGGCTGTCCGTAAATGACGTCGAGATGGAGCGCCGGCGCGGCTGCGAGATGGCGCTGGATGGCGCCATCGAGCTCAGTCAGCTTCTGCTCGATCGTCGGGTGTCCCGCAGGATACATCCCGGTCAGCCGCCGGAGGCTGACGAAGCCCTTCAGCAGCGCGAGGGGATCGATGGCCGGCAGGTCGGAGGCGCGCGCGTTGTTGGATGCCATCTGAGTGCTCAGCTCTGCGCGAGCATCGCGCGCGCCTTACGGCCCACGCGCGCGAGCGGCGGATTCCAGACGCGGTATCGCAGCCCCTGCAGCCCCTCGAGGATCGCCGTGCGGCTCACATGCTCGCGCGGCGCGTGATCGATCAGCCGCGAGGCTACCCGCGGTTGCTTGACGATGAAGTCCTGGCGCGAGAGGAGGGCGATCACCTGACGATCGGCTTCCGGCTTGGGGAAGTGCCACAGTGTCTGCTCTGCGGCTCCAATCCTCCAGCCCCGTCCCTCCTGAATGAGTGCGGAGACGAGCGCGGCCGCGTCAGACGTGCCGATGCGCGCCAGCGCACGCAGCGCCTCGCGTACCGTATGCTCGTCGCCAATCCGCAGCAGTACGCCGAGCGCGGCCTCGCCGCCAGGACCCGCAAGCCCCAGCGCACGGGCGATGAGCCGCTGTTCAGCAGCATCGGCACCCTCGACGAGAGACGAGAGCCCCCGGGCAAGGACGAACGCTTCGTCGCAGATCATCTGCGCGGCGGCGCGGCTGCCCTGCGCGGCGGCAGCCAGGAGCGGGGCGGCCGCAGCGCTGCCCAGCGCGCGGACGAACGCGCGCGCGGTGGCCTTCCCGTCGTCGTCACGCTCGGCGAGCGCCAGGATGTGGGACGCGCGCTCGGGCGTGCACCACGCGTTCAAGCGCGCGTGGACGAGGTCCGCGACGTCCGGACGCGAGGCCGCGAGACCGTCCGCCAGCTCGCGATATCGCGTCATCCAGACCACGAGGGCGTCCCACCGCTCCTGACCCTCGATGTGTTCGAGCAGCGGCTGCGCACACGACAGGAAGCGCTGGACCGCTTCGGGGTTCGGCTCGAGTCGAGTGAGCTTCCAGAGGCAGTCGAGCTGGACGAGCGTGGTGTCAGTGGATGCGATGCCGTCGCGGATCTGCTGCAGGACGCCGCGCGCGTGATCGTCGAGCGCGAGGTCGAACGCCGCGAACTCGGCGACGTCGCGCGCGCGCTCCCGATCGATGCGCACGAGCCGCCGCGCGTGTGCGTCGACGCTGTGATCCTGCGGCCGGGCGTCGATCCGTTTCTGGACCCGCTGCTCAAGGAGCGGAAGAACAGCCGCCTGCCGCTCGGGCGACAATTCCAGCCGCGCGAGCGCCGCCGTGACGACCTCCGGCGCGGCGGCTTCGAGATCGAGCAGGAGGCACAACGAATCGGCCAGCTCCAGATCCGGAAAGTCGCGCAGCACCGCGCCGTCCATCCGGCCGTCGAGGAGCCCCGGCAGGATCGTCCGCTTGAGGAGCGCCTGCCGGTGATTGGAGTCGAGGTCCAGGACGGCGCGCGCGAGCTTCGCGAACATGACCCGCGCCACGCGCGGATCCATGGCCGAGAAGAGCCGTGCCACGTCGCTGTACTTCTGGCTCAGGACCTCCTCCGGCGCAGCGTCGCGCGCGTCGTCGTCGGTGAGGCGCATGAGCATGCCCGCGAGCGTCGACGGATCGTCGGCAAGGAGCGCGAGATCGATGAGCGAAACCGTTCCAAGGCGTGCCGATGGATCGACTCGAATCCATCCTTTCCCCGGAGGATACAGATGGTTCGTGGGACCTTCGGCGAATTGGCGCTCCCGGCGTTCACGCTCGTGATCGATGAGCTGCTGAACGGGTTCGTCCACGGGCCTCACCGCGAGCACTTCCGGACGATAGGCGGGACGCAGCGAAATCCGCTCGATGCCGTGGTCGGACAGCATCTCGATGAGTCCCGCTCGGGGGACGCGTCGATCGGCGGCATCCACCAGGTCGCCGCAGAATCGCGCCAGCTCGCGAGCGGTCGCCGTGCGGCCGATCGTCACCTCCGCGACGGCGGCCGCGTGGAGCCGGCGCGCAAGCTCCACCTCGATCAGCGTGCCGCGCCCGGTCGCCGCTTCGTCGACGATCAGTTCGCCTGGTGCCACCCGAAACGCGACGTGCTCGCCGCTGTCGATCGAGACGAGGCTGCGCAGGCAGGCCTCGACGGCCTGCTGGCACATCGGGCTGGTCGATGGATAGGTGTGGAATTGCTGGACGGCGCGGGCGAGCAGCAGTAGAAAGTCCTCGGCCGGTTTGCCGCGGATCGGCCGCGCCCGAGACACCTGGCCCGAGCCGTCCGCCGCGGACACATCGCCGCGGGCGTCATCCGACGGAGCCGCAGGCGCGTTCAACCCTGGCTCGCCGCTCTCAGAAATGTAACCGCGTCGCGTTGCCGGAATGTGCACCCTCCATCCACTTCGCCGCTCGTGCCGCTATGACGCGCGGGCTCAATCACCTGCGCGGCTGCGCCGCGGGTGACGCCCGCCACGTCGTGCCGGATGCACGACGGCAGCCCGAAACCGGCAAGAACCGCGCCCGCACATTGACGATCGGGCGTTCGCCCGCTACGATCACACTTCTGTCTCAACCGTCCCTGACGCAGCGCTCAGTGTCCCTGGACACGATTCGCGATGCCGCGAAGCACGTTTACGCTGCCGCCGTCCGTACGCCGCTCGTCCCGCTCGGCCGGCCGATCCCGGGCGCGCCCGAGATCTTTCTCAAGCTGGAAACGCTGCAGCCGATCGGATCGTTCAAGATCCGCGGCGCGTTCAACGCGATCCGCCGCCTCGCGCCCGAGCAGCTCGCCGAGGGCGTCTGGACGGTGAGTGCGGGAAATGCGGCGCAGGGGGTTGCGTTGGCAGCGCAGAAGGTCGGCGCCCGCTGCAGCGTGATGGTGATGGATACCGCGCCGGACACGAAGCTGCGCGCCATCGATCGGCTCGGCGCCTCGATCGTGAAGGCGTCCTACGACGAGTGCTGGCGCACTGTCGAGGCGCACGGTTCGCCCCGCATGTCCGGCCGCTTCGTCCACCCGTTCGACGATGACCATTTCATCAGCGGGAACGGAACGCTGGGTTTGGAGATCGTCGAGGATCTGCCGGACGTCGATGCTGTGATCGCGCCGATTGGCGGCGGCGGCCTGCTCGCCGGCGTCGGCGCCGCAATCCGCGCGCTGCGGCCAGAGGCGAAGGTCTATGCAGCCGAACCCGAGACGGCCGCGCCGCTCGCCCGCTCGTTCGCCAACGGTGCGGCCAGCCGCTTCGACGAGTGGACGGCGTCGTTCGTCGACGGTGCGGGCGGACGCTCGGTGCTCCCGTCGATGTGGCCGCTGCTGCGCGCGCACGTCGACGATTCGATCGTCGTGTCGCTGGACGAAGCGGCGCGCGCGATGCGGCTCATCGCGGACCAGGCGCATGTGATCGCCGAAGGAGCTGCTGCATGCGCCGTCGCCGCCGCAGTCTCACCCCGCATCGCAGCCCGAGGCCATCAGCGCATCGTCGCCGTCGTCTCGGGCGGGAACGTGGATCTTTCGAGATTCGCGCAGCTCGTTGGCGCGTGCGCGCCTGACGGGTCATCCATCACTCACTCATGACGCACCAAGGCCTAATGAACCCGCAGAACCTGGACATCCCCGAACGAATCCGTCGTCTTCCCGAGCTTGCAAACGATCTCTGGTGGACGTGGAACACACCGGCCCGTGAGGTGTTCCGCCGTCTCGATTACGCGCTGTGGCGACAGACCGCGCACAACCCCGTGCTGATGCTGCGGAACCTCGCGCCGGACGTGCTCACGGCCGCCGCGCGCGATCCCGAGTTCCTCGCCTTCTACGACGCGGCGCTGGAGGCGCTCGATCGCGCCCGCGCGGCGCACGACACGTGGTGGCAGCATCAGCACCGCGAGCCCGGTCCGATCGCGTATTTCTCGGCGGAGTTCGCGCTGCATCAGTCGCTGCCGATCTACGCCGGCGGGCTCGGGGTACTCGCGGGCGATCACTGCAAGGAAGCCAGCGACCTCGGGCTGCCCCTGATCGGCGTCGGGTTCATGTACCCGCAGGGCTACTTCCACCAGAGCGTCTCCCCCGAAGGATGGCAACAGGAATCGTATGAACGCCTGAACTGGGCGGACGCGGCGATCGAAGCAGCCGTCACGGCCGAAGAAACCCCCTGCATCGTTCCCGTTCCACTCGGCAACCGCAGCGTGCTCGTCTCGGTCTGGCGCGTGCGGCTCGGGCGGGTGAAGCTCTATCTGCTCGATACGGATCTGGAAGAAAACGCGCCGTGGGATCGCGAGCTGTCCGCGCGCCTGTATGGCGGCGATCGTGAGACACGCATCCAGCAGGAGATCATCCTGGGTGTTGGCGGCGTGCGCGCGCTGAAGGCCCTCGGATCGACTCCGGCGGTCTGGCACCTCAACGAAGGGCACGCCGCGTTCGTCGTGCTGCAGCGGATCCGCGATCTGACCGAAGGCGGGATGTCCTTCGATGCCGCGCTCGAGGAGGTCCGGCGCACGACGGTCTTCACGACGCACACGCCCGTGCCCGCCGGCCACGACGCGTTTCCGTTCAACCTGGTCGAAACGCATCTCGCGGGCTGCTGGGGCACGCTCGGCACCTACCGCGACCGCTTCATGCAGCTTGGCGCATACGACAACGGCGGCGGCGTGCAGTTCAACATGACCGCGCTCGCGCTGAGAACAGCCAACGGCGTCAACGCGGTGAGCCGCATGCACGGAGTCGTCACGCGCGAGATGTGGGGACCGATCTGGCCCGGTACGCCGGAAGAACAGCGGCCGGTCCGGACGATCACGAACGGCATCCACCTGCCCACGTGGCTGTCGAACGAAATGATTCGCCTCTTCGACGAGTACCTGCCGGCGGACTGGCGCGAACGCCATGACGACCCGGCCCTCTGGGAGGCGATCCAGACTATCCCCGATGAGGCGCTCTGGAATGCGCGGCACGCGCTGCGCCAGTATCTCTTCGCGTTCATCCGCGAGCGGGCGCGCCAGCGCTGGCGTGACGAACACGTGACGGCCGCGCGGGTGGTCGTCGCGGGAACGCTCCTCGATCCGAATGCGCTCACCATCGGATACGCGCGGCGGTTCACGGGCTACAAGCGCGCCGAGCTGATCTTCCACGATCCGGAGCGGCTCCAGCGAATCCTCAACGGGCCCCGCAGGCCCGTCCAGATCGTATTCGCCGGCAAGGCGCATCCGGCGGACGAGACAGGCAAGCATCACATCCAGCAGGTGTACCGGCGCGCAATTGATCCGGCATTCGGCGGGCGCATCGCATTCGTCGACGACTACGATCTGCACGTCGCGCACTTCCTGGTCCAGGGCTGCGACGTGTGGCTGAACAATCCGCGCAAGCCGCTCGAGGCGAGCGGCACGAGCGGGATGAAGGCATCGGTCAATGGCGTTCCGCATCTATCGATCGGTGACGGCTGGTGGGCTGAAGGATTTACCGGCTCCAACGGGTGGCTGATCGACGGACGTCCCGCGGCGGAAGATCTGGACGCGATCGACGCGGCCGACGCGGCTGCGCTCTACGATCTGCTGGAGCGCGAGATCGTGCCGGCCTTCTACGATCGGGACGCCAACGGGATCCCGCGCCGCTGGCTCGCGGTTGTGCGCCAGGCCATCGCGACGGTCGCGCCGCGCTTCAGCGCGCGCCGGATGGTGAAGGAGTACGTCGAGTACATGTACGCGCCGGCGCTGCGCAGTGGCGCCGAAGCGACGCGGTAGCGTGCGGTCACGCTAACCCGTCTCAAGCTGTTACAATCGAGACATGCCACGAAAGTCCGTCGCCCAGTCGCGGTGCGCGCTGTGTGGCGCCAAGGAGATCTCCGAGCCGCGTGGCGAGGAAAAATACTGCCGCGACTGCTGGGACAAGAAAATCGCCGTCGAGGAAATCGTCGCGCGCGAGTTCGCGCTCAAGCGCTACATCCGCGCGCACAGCGCGGAGAAGTATCTCGTCTACCACTCGACGCTGAAGCGCCCCTGCGGGCAGCTCATCGTCGTCGACGACGGATACGATCTCTTCCTGACTATAGTGCTGTACCCCAGCTTCGCGTGGGATGAGCCCGCCTACCACCTCGAAGGAGATCCGGAAGGACGCACGTTCGCCGAGATTCTGGTGGACGTCGTCGCGGCCGAGGTCATCGAGCCGTGGGGCGGCGGCAAGTGGCACCTCGAGATCTTCCGCGCGACCAATCCCGAACCAGAGGACTGGAACGGCGAGATGTAAGGGCCTATAATCCTGGAAAGCTTCACAGTTGTACCGGCTCTTCCGGGGAGGTAGTCCCATGAAACGCGCGTTCGTGTCTGCCGCCGCGCTCCTCTGCTCGCTCGCGTTCTCGTCCGCTTCCTTCGCCCAGACCGCTCAATCCGCCAAACCGGCCACGCCGACCGGCACCGCTGCCCCTGCCGCCAAGGCGAAGTTCGCGCCGCTCGTCAAGGGTGTTGCGAAAATCGAGGTCATACAAGGCCTGCCGAAGAAGGTCGGCACCGACATGGTGACCGTCACGAAAATCAAGAACGTCTCCGACGGAGCCATCGGGCTGCTCCGCATCGACGAGTACTGGTACGACAAGAACCTGAAGGAAGTGAGCGGCGACACCGAGAAGGTGCGTCAGCCTCTCATGCCGGGGGAAGTGGTGGAGGTGACGACGAAGTCACCGGTGAAGCCGAATCTCTATAAGAGCCAGCTGCAGTTCTCGCACGCCAACGGCAAGATCGACGCGAAGCCGGTCAAGAAGTTCTCGGCCCAGTAGCGTTCCGGATCCGTTCCGCCCAGTCGCCGGCGAGTGGCAGCTTCACGCGCTCGCCGGCGAGCGCCTTCCACAGACAGAACGCCCACAGCAGCAGCAGCGCGATCCACAGCGCCATCGAGACCCGCACGATGAGCGCGACGGCGGTCGCGGACACGAACAGCGACGCGACGGCCATCAGATAGCCGGCGAAGACGATCACGCCGAGCCCGCCGAGCGCTACGATCGATTGCCACGCGTGAAAGCGGACGTCCTCGTTCTTCGTTTCCGCGAGCAGCATGAGGGCGCCGGAGAGCGGCCCGGCGGCGTACGCGAGCGCGGACGCCGTCCTCGGCGCCAGGCCGGTCGAGGATGGCGGATTCACTGAGACTGGTGGCGGCAGCGGATCGCGCGGCGTCATTTGACGCGGAACTCGACCTCGCGCTTGATCGGCGTGCTGTTGCCGACGAGCGACTTCGCTTCGACGCGCAGCACGTAGCGCCCGGGCGCAATCCCGCTCAGCGGCACCTGCGTCTTGTACCCGTATCCTCCCGTCGACCCCTGGAGCTCGTCGCTCTTCCGCTCGTCCGATGTCGTGAACACGACCTTGCCATCGTCGGCCAGGACGGATGCCGTAATCGCGACGCGATGCGGCGTCGAGACGGCGTTGTCGTATACCTCGGTGAACAGCGTGAGCGTATCGGCCTGCACGAACTCCCGCATGGCCGTCGGCGGCGCGGGCAGCACGTCCTTGAACTCGTTGACGCTCGGATCAGGGCTCGCCGTCGGCACGTGGCTCGCCGCGATCGACGTCAGCGCGATGCCGCTCATCGAGAGCGGTGTCTTGGAGAAGTCAGGCGCGTCCAGCTCGGTGACGACGGTTCCCGTCAGGCCGCCATTCTTCTCGCGCGCGCCGATGCGCAGTTGGTACCGTCCGGGCGGCACTTGCAGCCGTCTGATGATGCGGAATGATCCGTTGTTGACGAGGAAGTCCCGCGTCTGCGGCCGCAGCTTCAGCCCGATGACGTCCCTGCCGCCGTCCTTGATCTTCCCGGACATGCTGTCGGACGCGAACAACGAGACCTCGAGATCGTTCAGAAACAGCCCCTCCGGACTCTGCGCGAACGGCAGCTTCGAGCCGTCGATCTCGATCGCGAGCGCGATCGCATCGTTCTGACCCGCCCCCTTGAACGGCGCCGCAAATGCCGAGAGCGTCAGGCCGCTGATTGGAATCGGGCTCGAAAGGGCATCGCGCAGCTCCGGGGATGTCGCGGCTCCCCCCGCGAGCTTCGAAGCGTCCGTCTTCCCCTTGGGCGCCACGTAGCCGCTCCGCGCGCGGACGCTGAGGCCCGGCTTCAGGATCTTCACCGAAATGTTGCGGAACTTTCCGTCGCGCTTCTCATTCGTCGGGTAGTAGCCGAGCACGTAGTAGTTGCTGTTCTCGCGCTGAATCCGCGCGTAGCCATCTCGATAGTCGTTGCTGTTGAGGAGGGCGAACCCGCCGGTCTGCTCCGAGATGGCGCGCATGCTGTCGTGCTGCAGCCGCAGCTCCTCCTGGAGGTTGTTCGGGCCGATCGAGTTGTCGTCTGCGAACGACTGGATCTCGATCGAATCCTCCATCCCCGACGTCAACCCGCGCGGATCGACCGCGTAGAAGTTCACGTTGGCGCGCGTCCCGGCGGCAATGACGTCCTGCATCTGCTGCCGGATGTCGGTCGCGTACTGGTTGTGGATCACGTCGACGATGTCGTAGTTGATGCCTTCGGTGAACCAGACGATGCCCTTCCGCCGTCCGCGCATACCCGCGAGATAATCCGCGATGTTTTTGAGCGTGCTCAACGTGTTGCGCGCCTTCATGCTGCGCTCGAGATCGCTCATCGACCCGTTCAGGTGGCTCGCCCCCGCCCCGGTCGGCAGATCGCGATTGGCGTTGTAGTCCGCGAGCGCGGCCGTCGTCGACGAATCCGGTCCGGCCCCCATGGCGTGGTCTATTGCGGCGAGCAGGCGCGGGCGGTCGTCGGTGAAGTCCTGCATGGCTCCCGATCGGCCGCTCGTATTCACGACTGCCACGAGATCGTTGGCTCCCACGTAGCGCTCCACGAACTGCTTCGCGGCCACGCGAGCGCGCGCCGTCCGCTGGAAGCGCGTGTTCTCATCGTCCAGCACGAGCACGAACACGCGCCCTTCGAACGGGGTGCGGTTCGACGCGACGTCCGAACGGATCGCCGCCTTCGCGAACAGCGGCGGATCGACGCGTTCGATCGGAATCTCCACGGGCGTGAAGATGGACAGCGTCTGCGGTTTGCCGTCCTCGAAGACCTGGAAGTCCTCCTTCTTCAGATCCTTCGCGAAGTTCCCTTGCCCGTCGGTGACGACGGCGTCGACCTCGACGTAGTTGATCTCGACCTTGAAAGTGACAGCGGGCCCCTGTGCGCCGGGCTGAGGGGCGGTTTGAGTGGGCTGCTGCGCGCCGACGGCGACCGACACGAGCGCGAGGGCCAGGAGAAGGGAAGTACAGGTACGCATAGAAGAACTCGTAGCGCGCAAGTTGAGTTAATTGGTAAGCGCGCAACTCCCGTGTAGCGCGCAACTTCAGTTGCGCGGATCCCGCGCGAGTCAGGCGTGGCGCCCTCGATTATAGTGCCGCGCTATACTCGAATGATGGCGTTGTCGATCCCGGCAGTCCAGCGCGCCTTGAAAGAGGAAGGTCTCGACGCCTGGCTGCTCTACGATTTTCACGGTTCGAACCCGATTGCACGGCGCCTCGCCGGTCTGGAGTCCGGGAAGATGGCCTCGCGGCGCTGGTACTACCTGATTCCCGCCAACGGCACGCCGAGAAAGCTGGTCCACGCGATCGAGTCGCACAACCTGGATCACCTCCCGGGTGACAAGAGGGTCTACTCGCAGCGGGAACGCCTGAGCGCAGGCCTCGGCGAGCTCCTGAACGGATACCGGCGGGTCGCCATGGAGTACTCGCCCGGGAACGCGATTCCATACATTTCCCGCGTCGACGCCGGAACAGTGGAATCCGTCCGGCAGTGCGGGGTCGAGGTTGCGTCTTCCGGGGACCTCGTGCAGCGCTTCGAAGCCGTCTGGTCCGACGAAGCGCTTCAGACGCACCGGGCGGCTTCCGAGCGCCTCTATCGCGTCAAGGACAGGGCCTTCGAGCTGATCCGCGACGCACGGCGGAACGGCCGTGCGCTGACGGAGTTCGATGTCCAGCAGGCGATGCTCGGCTGGTTCGAGGAAGAGGGACTCATCACAGACTCCCCTCCCGTCGTCGCGGCACAGGAGCATTCCGGAGATCCTCACTACCAGCCCACCCGCGAGCGGCATCGACACATCGGCGACCGCGAGGTCGTGCTGCTGGATTTGTGGGGCAAGCTGCCGGACCCCGGCGCAGTGTTTGCTGACATCACATGGGTCGGTTTTACAGCTCTCGAGGTTCCGGACCGATACGCCAGAGCGTTCGGAGCCGCGCGGGATGCGCGTGACGCAGCCGTTTCGCTGGTAAAGGAGGCGGCTACAGCTCATCGGGCGCTTCGGGGGTTCGAGGTCGACCGCGCCTGCCGCGCGGTCATCGAGCGCGCCGGCTACGGGAAGGCGTTCATCCACCGCACCGGGCACAGCCTCGGGACCGACGTACACGGCAACGGCGTCCATATGGACGACTACGAGACCCACGACGAGCGTCGTCTCATCCCGGGGACCGGCTTCACTATCGAACCCGGGATCTACGAGAGCGATTTCGGCGTGCGTACCGAGGTGAACATGTTCGTCGGCGAGCAGGAGGCGACCGTGACGGGGCCGCTGCAGAACGAGTTCGTCCTGTTATAAAGGTAAAGGTCGGGTCCGGCCAGACCGCACTTGGAGAAAGTACCAATGTCCACGCGCAAGATTTCGCTCTTTTACGCCGTCCTGATCGCGATTGCCTCGATGGCGGTCACCGTGGTCATCACGTCGAAGATGGACCTCACGCCGTCCTCGTCCGCACAGACCGTCTCGGTTCCTGCCGCGAACAGCGCGCCGCTCACCGGTCCCATCGACGCCACGACGTTCCGCAACATCGCGAAGGCGACGGCGCCGGCGGTCGTCAACATCCAGACGCTGGCGCACGCCCGCGGCCGCGAGCTGACGGACTACTTTGGAGGACAGGGGGACGACCTGCTGCGCCGCTTCTTCGGCGGTGGTGACGACTCCGATCAGAGCCCGCAGCCCAGGGGCCGCAGCCGCGGGCGCAACGAAGCGCCGCAGCTCCAGGGCGCCGGGACCGGGTTCATCATCGACAAGGCGGGCTTCATCCTGACGAATAATCACGTGGTCGAAGGCGCCGAGAAGATCACCGTCAGCTTGTACGGCGCCGAGCGTGGACAGTCGTACGCGGCCAAGGTCATCGGCCACGACTCGCTGACGGATACCGCGCTCATCCAGATCACCGAGATGCCGCAGCAGCCGCTGACGGAGGTGAAGTTCGGCGACTCCGAGCAGATGCAACCCGGCGACTGGGTGATGGCGATCGGCAACCCGTTCCAGCTCGGACACACGGTGACCGTCGGCGTCATCAGCGCGCTCGGCCGTCCGCTGGGCGGTGTGCCGCAGCGCGAACAGCCGATGCTCCAGACCGACGCGGCAATCAATCCGGGGAACTCGGGCGGACCGCTCCTGAACGTCCGCGGTGAAGTCATCGGCATGAACACCGCCATCTACACCGATCAGCGCTCCGCGAACATCGGGATCGGGTTCGCGACGCCGATCAACGCCGTTCGCGATCTGCTGCCGCAGCTGCGCAACGGCAAGGTGATCCGCGGCGTCATCGGCGTGCAGGTCTCGCGCGATCACCTCACGACGGAAACGGCGCACGCGTTCGGGCTGCCGAACACCAACGGCGCGCTCATCAGCGCGGTGAACGCCAATGGCCCGGCCGACAAGGCGGGTCTCCAGGCCGGCGACGTGATCGTCGAATTCAACGGCAAGCCCGTGAAGGACAGCGACTCGCTCGTCGCGATGGTCGTCGGGACGAAACCGGGGACGTCGGTTCCCGTGACGATCTATCGAAACAATCAGCGCAAGTCGCTGAACCTGACGATCGACGAGCTCGATCTCGAGGCGGAACAGGGCCGTTCGGCGCGGCGCGGTGAGTCCGGCGGCGAGCAGCCCGCGACCACCGGGTTCGGCATGACACTCGATCCGATCACGCCCGATATCGCGCGGCGGCTCGATCTGCCTCCCAACGAGGGCGCGGCCATCGTCAGCGACGTCGATCGCGACAGCCCCGCGGGCAACGCCGGCATCGCTCCTGGAGACGTCATCCTCGAGGTGAACCGTCAGAAGGTGAACACGGTCACGCAGGTGACGCGTGAGCTGCAGAAGGTGACAGCGGCGACGCCGGTGTTCGTGCTCGTGTGGCGCGATGGCCAGCAGGTCTTTGTCACGATGACCAAACGGTGACAGCCGAAGGTCCCAATTCGCAAGGGCCAATTCCGAACGAAGTCGCGGGCCGGATATCCGGTCCGCGACTTTTTATTGAGTGGATGCCGCGCAGACTGCCTGTCTACGCGTGGATCGGCCTCGCCATGATCGCGGTCTCCGAGGCCGGCATGCTGGCGCACATCGAGCCGTTCTGGTCGTGGCACACGCCCATCGCCTGGACCGGCTACGTCCTTTTCACCGACGGTCTCGTCTGGCAGCGCCGCGGCGATTCGCTGCTTCGGAGCAATCCCTCCGAAGCCGTCTTCATGGCCGTGGTCAGCGTTCTGCTCTGGATTGTTTTCGAGATTTACAACAAGTACGCGCTGCACAACTGGTACTACACCGGGCTGCCGGAGAACCGGATCGTGCGCGCAATTGGATATGCCTGGGCGTTCGCGACGATCCTGCCGGGTATCTTCGAGACGAGCGAGGTCCTCGGCGCGCTGCGCGAACGCACGCCGTACTTCAGGCGTACCGTGCCGCCGCGCATTCCGCTCGGCGCCTCGGGAGCCACTGCGGTCGCGACCGGCGCCGCCTTCGTCGTCTACCCGTTCCTCCATCCGTCGACATGGATCGCCGCTCTCGTATGGCTTGGCTTCATTCTTCTGCTCGATCCGATAAACGCATTATTGGGTGCCGAATCCATTCGTGGCGATCTCCGCGAAGGGCATCGCGATCGGTTGGTCAATCTGCTGCTCGGCGGGCTCCTGTGCGGCGTCGTGTGGGAATGCTGGAACTATTGGGCCCACACGAAGTGGGTCTACAACGTGCCGGTTCCGCCCCATATCAAGATCTTCGAGATGCCGCTGGCGGGCTACGGAGGATTTCCGCCGTTTGCGGTTGAGTGCTTCGCGATGTACGTGTTCGTGCGCCACCTCATCTGGCGTGGAACGTGGCGTCCAATCGCACTATAATCCCCAATTTCCACCTCCCAACTTTCCAAGGGACTTGGGAGCTGGGTGTTTGGGAGATTGGGGATTGGGAGTTCTCAATGCCGATGACCACGACCCTCGAGCGGGAGATCAAGCTGCGCTTCGAATCCGCTGAGGAGGCGCGGGCCGCCGTGCTGTCGGCCGGCGCGACGCCGCTGCACGGCCGCCGCCTCCAGGAGGATTCGCTCCTGGACAGCGAGGACGAGATGCTACGCCGGCGCCGCTGCGTCCTGCGCGTCCGGGTGGAGAACGGCAAGAGCCGGATCACCTTCAAGGGTCCCGTGCAGCCATCCGTCATGAAGCTGCGCGAAGAGCAGGAGACGGTCATCGGCGACGGCGAAGTCCTGCTGCACATTTTCGAGGAACTCGGGCTGCACGTGTGGTTCCGCTACGAGAAGTACCGCGAGGAGTTCTCGCACGAGGACGTCATCGTTGCCGTCGACGAGACGCCTGTGGGCGTCTTCGTGGAGATCGAAGGCACCGAGAACGGCATCATGGCGATGGCCGACGCGCTCGGCCGCACGCCGGACGACTATGTGCTCGATTCGTACCGTGGACTCTTCCTCAAGTATCGCGAAGAGTTCGGCCTGACCGGCACGGACATGGTGTTCGATAGGCCTTGAACCCGGCGTCTTTCAGCCGCGCGCTCGTGCTGAGCGCCGGCCTCGGCACGCGGCTGCGGCCGCTCACGCTCGTCCGCGCGAAGGCCGCCGTCCCTGTCGACGGAGAGCCGCTGGTCCGTCGTGTCATCGCGTGGCTCGTATCGCGGGGCCTGACGGATCTTGTGCTCAACCTGCACCACCGGCCTGATTCCATAACCCGCGCCGTGGGCGACGGTGCCGATCTCGGCGCACGCGTCCGGTACTCGTGGGAATGTCCGGTGCTCGGGTCGGCCGGGGGCCCCAGACGTGCGCTGCCGCTGCTGCTGGACGGCCTCTCCACCCGCACGTTCCTGCTGGTCAACGGCGATACGCTGACCGACGTCGACCTCGATGCGCTCGCGGAGCTGCATCGCCGATCGGGCGCGCTCGTCACGCTCGCGCTGATTCCGAACGACTGGCCCGACAAGTACGGCGGTGTGCTGCTCGACGACGAAGGGCGCGTGACCGGATTCACGCGTCGCGGCAGCTCGACGCCCTCGTTTCACTTCATCGGCGTGCAGGCGGCCCAGGCCGACGCGTTCGCGCTGCTTTCCGACGCTGTACCGGCGGAATCCGTCAACGAGTTGTACCCGAGACTGATGGCCGAGCGGTGCGGCGCGGTCATGGGCTTCGTCAGCCGCGCGTCCTTCCAGGACATCGGCACACCAGCCGATCTGCTGCGGACGTCGCTGGAACTGGCAGCGGAGGCGGGACGGCCGGATGATCCTCGCCGCGGGCGCGACGTGCACGTGCACGACTCGGCGCGCGTCGAGCGCTCAGTATTGTGGGATGACGTCGTCGTTGAAGCGGGTGCGCGGCTCGTCGAGTGCGTCGTGGCCGATGGTGTGACGATTCCGGCGGGTGCGGAGTTCACGCGACGCGCGATCGTCCGCGGCGACGACGGAGATCTGCTCGTCGCGCCGCTATAGGCGCGGGCGCCCGTACGTCGTGCTGATCAGTTCCGCGGCGGTGGATCCTGGGGAGCATCGAGAGCATGGAACGAAGAGAGACGGCGGCTTCGGAAGCCCGCGATCGGGTCGACGGATATCTGCAGCGCAGCGGCCTCGCCGCGCGATCGCCGCGCGTCGTGCCGCTGACCGGGGACGCGTCCGATCGCCGGTACTTCCGCGTGCTCGTCCCCGACGCGACGTCCATCGTCCTCGCGCTATATGCGTCGGCATTCGACGTGCGGACGCTCCCCTTCGTCAACGTCGCGACGCTGCTGGAGAAGATGCCCGTCCCCATTCCGGCGGTCCTCGGGCACGCGGATGACCTTGGCGTGCTGGCGCTGGAGGATCTGGGCGACGTTACGCTCCAGGCGCACCTTGGCGCGGCCAGTCCGGCGGAGCACTCTGCGCTCTATCGGCAGGCCGTCGCGCTGATCGAAATACTGCAGCGCCGCGGCACCGACCTCGCGTCGGCCGACTACCTGCCGTACGGCATCGCGTTCGACGTCGAGAAGCTCTCGTGGGAGCTGGACTTCTTCACGAAGCACTTCCTCGAGGCGTATCGAGGGGTGACGCTCGCGGCTGCAGAACGCGACGCGCTCCGCGCGGAATTCGGCGCGCTCGTGCAGGAACTCGCGGGGGAACCACGTGTGCTGTGCCATCGCGATTATCACAGCCGCAACCTGATGCTCCACGGAACGCAGCTCTTCATCATCGATTTTCAGGACGCCCGCCTCGGGCCGGACACGTACGACCTCGTCTCGCTGCTGCGCGACTCATATGTCGATCTGCCCGAACAGACGGTCGACGAGCTGATCGCGTACTTCCTGGCGCTAAAGGGCGCCACCGGCAACCAGCGCGCCTTCCGCGAGCGGTTCGATCGCATGGCGCTCCAGCGTAACCTCAAGGCCCTCGGGACGTTCGGATATCAGACGACGGCTCGCCGCAATCCCGTCTACATCCAGTACATCCCGCGCACGCTCAAGTACGTGCGCGACAACCTCGATCATCAGCCGCAGTTCGGACGGATGCGCGAGCTGCTGGCGGCGCACGTCGAAGAGTTCCGCTGAGACGACGGATCTCACGCGGAGCCCGCAAAGGGCAGAGGACGCGAAGACGTGCTTCGTGTTCGATCGCGCCCACGATCGGGCGGGAATCCTGGGCAATGCGTCTCGGTTGTGCGCGTGCTCTGCTCCCTGCGGCCTCTGCGTGAGCTCTCAGTAACAGGGGAAGGCTCTGCAAGGTGGTACAATGAATGGTTCGCGCGCCGGCGCAATCTGCTGCAGTTGCCATGCGCTTCGGGATCTCGACCCATCTGTTTCACGATCAGCGGCTAAGCCTCGATCATCTTGCGGCCATTCGATCGCACGGCTTCGAGGCAGTGGAAGTGTTCGCAACCCGCAGCCACTTCGACTACCACGATGCGGCCGCGATCGAGCAGCTGGCGGCGTGGCTGTCGGGGACAGGCCTTGCGCTGCACGGCATCCACGCGCCGATCACCGATCGCCTCGCCCCGGGCGACCAGTGGGGTGAGGTCATCTCGAACGCTGTCCCGGACAACGCCCGCCGTCAGCATGCGGTGCACGAGGCTGATGCGGCGCTCAACATCGCGCGCAGGATCCCGGCCGATGTCTTCGTCGTGCATCTGGGAACGCCGGCGGCGAAAGGGGGAGACAACAGCCGCGGCGCCGCGCTGCGCAGCGCCGAGGAGATCTGCCGGCTCGCCGATCCGCTGGGCGTGCGCGTCGCGTTCGAGATCATTCCGAACGATCTCTCGAGTGCGCCGGCGCTCGTTACGCTGCTCGAGCGGGACCTCGAAGCGCCGCGGGCCGGCATCTGCATGGACTTCGGCCACGCGTTCCTCATGGGTGAGATCGCCGATGCCGTCGAGACCGCGGCCGAGCATCTGATCACGACGCACGTGCACGATAATCGCCGGAAGCAGGACGATCATCTCGTCCCGTTCGACGGCCGCATCGACTGGGACGCGGCGCTGATGTCGATGCAGAAGATCGGCTATGACGGCACGTACCTGATGGAGATCGCGAATCCGGGATCCCCGGACGCTGCACTGGATGCAGCGCGCAAGGCGCGGGAGCGATTCGAGAAACTGCTCGCGTATTGATCCCGAACCCCGGACCCCGGATCCCGGTTCCCGACAGCGAAGACCCCATGCAGACTGCACAGATCGACGACATCGCGCGCTACGAGGGACAGACCGTGCGGCTCCGCGGCTGGGTCCACAACCGGCGATCCAGCGGCAAGATTCATTTTCTGACCGTCCGGGACGGTTCGGGCTTCATCCAGTGCGTCATCTCGAAGAAGGCAGTCGGTGATGAAATCTTCACGCGCGCCGACCACCTCGCGCAGGAAAGCGCCGTGATCGTCGACGGCGCGGTGCGCGCCGATTCGCGCGCGCCCGGAGGCCACGAGATCGACGTCAGCTCGCTCGAGGTCGTCTCGGAGGCGAAGGAGTATCCGATCACGCCGAAAGAGCACGGCGTCGACTACCTGATGGATCGCCGGCATCTCTGGATCCGGTCGCCGCGCCAGCAGGCGATCCTCCGCGTGCGGCACGAAGTGATCAACGCCGTCCGCGACTTCTTCAACCACCGCGGGTTCGTCCTGGCCGATACGCCCATCTTCACCCCCGCGGCGTGCGAGGGGACGACCACACTGTTCCCGGTCCAGTACTTCGAGGACAACACGGCGTACCTGACGCAGAGCGGCCAGTTGTACAACGAAGCCAACGCCATGGCGCTCGGGCGCGTGTACTCGTTCGGTCCGACGTTTCGCGCCGAGAAGTCGAAGACGCGCCGGCATCTCACCGAGTTCTGGATGGTCGAGCCTGAAATGGCGTACGCGACGCTCGAAGACGTCATAGAGCTCGCCGAAGGGCTCGTCGTCTACGTCGTTCAGCGCGCGCTGGAGCGGCGGAAGCGCGAGCTCCAGACGCTCGAGCGCGACACCTCGAAACTCGAGGCGGTACAGGCGCCGTTTCCGCGGATCTCCTACGATGAGGCCGTTGAGATTCTGAAGAAGAAAGGACTCCCATTCGAGTGGGGCGGAGACTTCGGCGCGCCGGACGAAACCGCGCTCTCCGAGGAATTCGATCGGCCGATCTGCGTGCATCGCTATCCTGCCGCCGTCAAGGCGTTCTACATGAAGCCGGATCCCGACCGGCCCGAGGTCGCGCTGGGCGTGGACGTCCTGGCACCCGAGGGCTACGGCGAGATCATCGGCGGCGGTGAGCGCATCGCGGACTACGATTTGCTCCTGCAGCGCATCAAGGAGCACAACCTGCCGCAGGAAGCCTTCGAGTGGTATCTCGATCTGCGGCGGTTCGGGTCGGTGCCGCACGGCGGGTTCGGCATGGGCATCGAACGCGTGGTTTCCTGGATTTGCGGGTTGGAACACTTGAGAGAAGCGATTCCGTACCCGCGGATGTTGTACCGGCTGTACCCGTGAACACGGTCAGAGAGGACTTCGCTTCTTGAAAGTAGGCTTCCTTTCTCTCGGCTGTCCCAAGAACCTCGTCGATGGTGAGGTGATGCTCGGCCTCGCACAGCAGGCCGGGCACGAAATCACGCCCGCTGCGGCTGACGCCGACGTCCTCGTCGTGAACACGTGCGCGTTCATCGATCGAGCGAAGCAGGAGTCGATCGACGCGATCCTCGAGATGGCGCAGCAGAAACGCGACGGGCGCTGCACGCGCCTGGTCGTCACCGGCTGCCTGGCCGAGCGCTACCGCGACGAGTTGCGCCGTGAAATTCCGGAGATCGACGCCGTCCTGGGGACCGGCGAGGTGGAAGACATCGTCGGGGCAATCGGGAATCCGGACTCCGGGTCCACGGTTGGGGAAGCGCAATCCGGGAGACTCGCAACGCCTGTCACGTTTTTCAAGAACGCGCCCCGATCCCGGGCCCCGCGTCCCGGATCGCAGCCCCCGAGCCCCGAGCCCCGGATTTCGACACTACCGACGTACCTCTACGACGCGGAGACGCCGCGGCTGCAAACGACGCCGCGCCATTTCGCCTACGTGAAGATCGCAGAAGGCTGCGACTACACGTGTGCCTTCTGCATCATTCCGACGCTGCGTGGCACGTATCGGAGCCGCACAGCCGAATCGATCGTCCGCGAAGCGCAGGCGCTCGCCGAGCACGGCGTCAAGGAACTGCTGCTCATCTCGCAGGACACGACGTTCTACGGGATCGATCGTGGTGAACGCGGCGAGCTCGCGCGACTGCTGCGCCGGCTGAATCGCGTCGACGGCCTCGAATGGATCCGGCTGCTCTATCTCTACCCGACCACAATTACGGACGATGTGCTGGATGCGATGACGGAGTGCGAGAAGGTGTGCCGCTACGTCGACCTGCCGCTCCAGCATGCGTCAGCGGACGTGCTCCGCCGCATGCGGCGGCCGGGCAATCGCCGCGTCTACGATGCGTTGCTCTCGCGGATCCGCAGCCGCGTTCCCGGCGTCACATTGAGGACGACCTTCATCGTCGGTTTCCCCGGAGAAACGGCCGCCGACGTCGCCGAGCTGGAGCGTTTCATCGACGACACGCGCTTCGATCACATCGGCGTGTTCACGTATTCGCACGAGGAAGGCACGCGGGCTTTCTCAGTGCGGGACGACGTGCCGGCTCGCGTGAAGCGGCAACGCCGGAATCGCATCATGCGGCGGCAACAGCGCATCGCCGCCGAGCTCCAGCGCGCGCGGATCGGTCAGAACGTCCGCGTGCTCGTCGACGGCCCCTCACCGGAGCACGAGCTGGCGCTGCAGGGCAGGATCGAAGGACAGGCGCCGGACATCGATCCGGTCGTTTACCTGACTGATGCCGACCCATCGGCGATTGGCGCGGGCGACCTCATCCGCGCACGGATCGTCGGCGTGAACGGCTACGACCTCGTCGCCGCGCCGGCCACGTCGTAGCCGCAACGTGCTATACTTTGAGGTGGCTGTTCCGAGGGTTTTTCCACAGTGGGCCGGTGCCCACTTTTTGTTTTTAAGGCAGTAAGTACGCCACAGCACACGGGTTCCCATCAACAGGGCGACGTGCGAGTCGCACGGCTGCGTGAGGCAGCCGCGCGAGTGGCGGCCAGCCACGGGCTCGAAGTGTTCGACGTGCAGCTCCGGCGCGAGCCCATCGGCATGGTACTGCGCATCGTGATCGACAGGCCCGCAACGGGAGAAGTGGAACGGCCGGAAGATAGCGTCGGGATCGACGACTGCCAGCGCGTCAGTCAGGATCTCAGTCCGCTGCTCGACGTAGAGGACGAGTTCGGGTCGCCTGAGCTGGGCGACAAATATACGCTCGAGGTTTCCTCGCCTGGGCTGGATCGGCCGCTGCGGAACGAGACCGACTTCCGCCGCTTTTCGGGACGGCTGGCGAAGCTTGTCACGACGGAGCCAATCGATCGGCAGTCGGCGTTCGCCGGACGGCTCCGTGGTGTCGAGGCCGGGGCCGTAGTCCTCGAGGAAGGGCGCAAGACGCACCGGGTGCCGCTCGGCAAGATCAAGCGCGCGCAGCTCGACGTGGAGTTTTAGACAGATGTGGTGCGGCCCTTTCAAGGCCGCGTCAGGCGCCCCTGAAAGGGCTGCCCCACGACTGTCGTAGGGCGGGGCTTTTAGGCCCGCCAAAGAGAATGCTCATGCAGAATCCGCTGTTGCAGCAGATCGACGCCATCGCAAAAGAAAAGGGCGTCGAACCCGAGATCATCATCGGCGCCGTGCAGGACGCGATCGAGGCGGCCGCGCGCAAGCGCTACAAGAACGAGACGCTCCGCGCGCGCTTCAATCAGGACACGGGACAGATCGAGCTCTGTGCGGTCAAGCGCATCGTGGACGAAGTCACCGACCCGCCCAACCAGATTTCGCTCGCCGAGGCGCAGCAGCTCTACGGCGATGAGGCGGAAGTCGACATGGAGATCGAGTTCCCGCGGCCGACGGAGGACCTCGGGCGGATCGCCGCGCAGACGGCGAAGCAGGTGATCTTCCAGAAGGTCCGCGAGGCCGAGCGCGAGAACGTCTACGCCGAGTACAGCCAGCGCGTCGGCGAGGTCGTCAACGGCATCGTCAAGCGCTTCGAGAACGGCGACATCATCATGGAGCTCGGGCGCATCGAGACGCAGCTTCCGCGCAAGGAGCAGTCCCGCGCGGAGAACTACGCCGTCGGCGACCGCGTGCGCGCCGTGATTCGCGGCGTGAACCGCAGCGCGAAGGGGCCGCAGATCGTGCTCTCGCGCACCGATCCCGCGCTGCTCATCAAGCTGTTCGAGCAGGAGGTGCCGGAGATCTACGACGGCACGGTGATGATCCGCGGCGCGGTCCGCGAGGCGGGCGACCGCGCGAAAGTGGCGGTCTACTCCCGCGAGCGCGACGTCGATCCCGTCGGCGCGTGCGTCGGGATGAAGGGCACACGGGTCCAGTCGATCATCCGCGAGCTGCGCGGCGAGAAGATCGACATCGTCGAATGGTCGGAGGATCCGGTCGAGTTCGTCAAACAGGCGATCAGTCCGGCCAAGACCCAGCGCGTCTCGATCGTCGACGAGGCGGAGAAGGTGATGGAGGTCATCGTCGAGGACAAGCAGTTGTCGCTTGCCATCGGCAAGAAGGGGCAGAACGTCCGGCTCGCCGCCAAGCTCACGGGCTGGAAGATCGACATCAAGAGCGAAGAGGAGAAGCGCCGCGAGGTCGAGTTGCAGTTCGGCGCGCTCGAGATCGGCGGCGCGGAGGCAGACGCAGCGCCCGAAGGCGCCGAAGCGCCTGCGGCAGCCGAAGGCGAGAACGCGGAAGAGCGCGCCGCATCCGCCGCACTGACCGAGGCGGCGGCGCCATCGGAAGAAGCAGCGGCGGCTGAAGAACATTCGGCGAAGATCGAGTAGGGCAATCCGTAGAAGGAATCCGCAGTAGAAGGAATCCGTAGCTTCCGCCTTCAGGCGGAAGAGAAGATCAGAAGCACCAAGAGGTTCTATTTGGCAACAGTTCGGATCTACAAAGTCGCGGAGCTGCTCAACACGACGAGCCAGGAAGTGATCGCGCTGCTCAAGCGCGACCACGGGATCGAAGTGAAGAGCGCATCGAGCACGATTGAGGAGGTCGTCGCGCGGGAGTTCGTCGCGCGCCTCGCGCGGCAACGCGGCATCAAGGTACCGTCGAACGCGTCGTTCGCCGACACGCCGTCGGCGTCACGCGGCACGGTGCGAAAGCCCGCGGGCCGCGCGCCCGAGCCGCCGAAGCCGGCCGCTCCGGCGATGCCCGCGCCGCGTCTGGTGAAAACGCCGAAGCCTCCGGCTCCCCCGCCGTCCGAGGCGCCTGCCGTCGCTCCGGCGCCAGCGCCGGAACCGGTTCCTGCGCCTGTTGCGGCCGAACCCGAGCCCGCGCCCGCACCGCCCGTGCCCGAGCCCGAGGTGGCGGTGCCGGCTGCCGACGTGCGCGCACTCGAACCTGTTGAACCGCCGCCGCCGGCCGTCGCGCCGGAACCGCCGCCGACTCCCGAACCTGCAGTTCCGGAAGCGCCGGCCGCGGCCGCCCCGGGTCCGCGTCCCGTGGCGCCGCCGCCGGGCCGATTCGTGCCACCGACCCTTCGTCTGCGCGTCGAAGATCCACGCACCGGACAGGCGCCGCCCGCGCCGCCGCGCCGTCCCGTTCTCGTGCGTCCACCGCAACCGACAGCGCCGCC
>JBKPQB010000071.1:0-38187 GCA_046733875.1 Acidobacteriota bacterium | reverse complement strand
CACGCACTGCATGGCACCGTCCAGCAGGTGTGCGCGTCACTGCTCGCTCTCAGCCGACTGCCGCCGGCGCGCAGCATCGCCGGTCCGATCCTGCCCGGCGTCCCGGTCCTGAACGCGAGCGCGGCGGTCGACTATCGCCAGTTCTACGTGAAGCCTGCGGCTCCCGCGCAGTCGGCATCCGCATCGGACGCGCGCGTCGACGCAGATACGGTCGCGAAGCTGAAAGCGCTCGGCTACATCGGCGGCGCCGAAGAGGCGTCGGGTCGATCGGCCGGGACACGGACGGCGGGGTCGCTGAACAACGAAGGCCTGCTGCTCAAGCAGCAGAACCGCATCGACGAAGCGATCGACGCGTTCGATCGCGCTTTGACGGTCGACCCGAACCTCGCGTCCGCGCTCTGGAATCTCAGCGATCTCCTGTTTGCGCAGAACCGATCGCTGGACAAGTCGGACGATCTGCTCGTGCGCGCGTTCGCGCACGGCTTGCCGGAGGCGCCGAAGTACCTCATCGGCCGTGCGATTGGCTATCAGCGAAACGGTGAGATCGATCGCAGCGTCCGCCTGCTGAACATGGCCCTCGCAGCGAAGCCGGACGATCCGGAGCTGCTGCTCTTCCGCGGCCGGTATCGCGTTGAGCAGGGTGACTGCACTTCGGGGCTGAACGACTTCCGCCGCGCGACGGAATTGAGTCCATCGAATGCCGCGGCGTTCGCGTCGCGCGGCCTCGCGGAACTATGCGTTGGCGACCACGCCGCAGCGCAGGCCAGCTTGCGCCGATCGCTGCAACTGGATCCGAATCAGCCAAAGGTGCGCGACTACCTGCGGTCCGCTGCGCCGCGATGAGGTGGACCGAGTCGGGGGGGCGGGGAGCGGGCGTTGGTACTTGACGCTTGACTCACGTTTCGTACAACGTTTCCTCCTGGTTTCCTGATCGTCTGTTCGTGACCTCTTGACCTCCTGGCCTCCTGTGGTCCAACACGCGATCGAGGTCGGCGGCCGTGAACGGCTTCGACAGTACGGGAACGGCCGCGAGCCGCGGATCGGGCGGCAGCGAGCCTGCATCGCCGGTCACGAACACGAAATGCGGCGCCAGCTCGGGACGGCTGGCCCGCACGTGGAGGTAGAACGCGACGCCCGTGTCGTCGCCGAGCGCAACGTCGCAGAGCACGAGCGCGAAGTTCGATGTCTCGACGTGCGCGATCCCGTCCGCAACCGATGCGACCTCCACGGCCTGGAACCCGCGACGCGCGAGCAGGCGCGCGAGAAGCGAGCGAATGGCAGGCTCGTCTTCCACTACGAGTACCCGCGGCGATCCTGACGCGGCAATGCGAGGCGCAGCGGCAGAGACCGCCGGCGCGGGCGCCGCGCCGGGCAGCCGCAGCTCGAAGCAGGCGCCGCGCCCCGTCTCGCACAGCGTGAGCGCGCCGCCGTGCGCGGTTGCAATGCCGAGCGAGATCGACAGGCCAAGCCCGGTCCCCTCGCCCACGTCCTTCGTCGTGAAGAACGGCTCGAAGATGCGTCCCCGCAGCTCCGGGCTCACGCCGGGTCCATCGTCTGCCACCTGGAGCCGGTGCCACACCCCGTCGGTGGTGGTCCGAATGGAAATGGCGCCGCGCCCCGTGCCTCTGACGATTGCGTGCTCGGCATTGAGCAGCAGATTCAGCACGACCTGCTGAATCTCCTCGCGGTTCATGTGCACCGTCAGCGGCGACTGGTGCAGCTCGACGCTCAGTTGGATGCTGTTCTGCTGGAGGTGGTACTCGCGCAGCTCCGCCGTCGCCTTCACGATTTGATTGAGGCTCGCGAGCGCACGTTCCGGCGAGCCGCGCCGCACGAACGCCAGGAGGTTCCGGACGATTTGCCCCGCACGGGCCG
This sequence comes from Acidobacteriota bacterium, assembly GCA_046733875.1. Lineage (GTDB taxonomy): Bacteria > Acidobacteriota > Vicinamibacteria > Vicinamibacterales > 2-12-FULL-66-21 > JBKPQB01. The sequence continues at coordinate 36,312 of JBKPQB010000071.1, read as the reverse complement.
CTTCGCGGCGCACGAGCTGCAGGTCCCGCTGCTGAACGGCCGGGGACGCGCGCTCCTCGAGCAGCAGCTCCACGCAGCCGACGATCGTCTGAAGAGGGTTGTTGATCTCGTGCGCGACGCCCGCCACCAGCTCGCCGACGGCGGACATGCGCTCGCTGTGCACGAGCTGATCGCGCAGGCGCAGCTCCTCGGTGATGTCCCGCTGGACGCCCACGAAATGGGTGATCCAACCGTCGCCGTCGCGCAGCGCCACGACCGTGCTGAAGACAGGGAAAGTGCTGCCGTCGCCGCGGCGGTGCACGAGCGTCCCGCGCCACACGCCCTCGCGGCGGACCTCGGACGAGATGCGGGTCCCGTCGGGCGGCGCATCGAACAGCTCGCTCAACGCCATGCGGGACAGCTGCATGCGGCTGTAGCCGAGCGCCCGCATACACGCTTCGTTCGCGTGCACGAACGATCCGTCGGGGCGCGTGATCAGAATCAGGTCGCGCGTCTGCTCGATGGCGGCCGCCAGCAACCGCAGCTGGGCATCGGCGCGGTTCAGTTCGTCGCGCTGCACCGCCAGCCGCACCGTCAGCAGGGCGATGCCCGCAACCGTCGTCATCGTGGTCAAGAGAACGCGGAACGAGTCGCCGGCATCACCCAGCGGCTGCAGCCGCAGCAGGCCGTAGCCGAGGATTGGCACGAGCAGCATGGGGAGCGCGGACAACACCCCGGAGGGGGCCTCGACCGGCTTGTCCGGCGGCGTGTCCCCCGCGCGCGGCGATGCCGGCGCTTCCAGTGCGGCCCAGACGTAGGACAGGTAGGGAACGATCCAGGCGAGATCGAACAGTGTTCCGCTATGGTACGCGCCGTTCGTGATCGCGAGGCTCGTCGAGATGCGCAGGAAAAACCCCAGAAACACGCCGGTCGTCATGCAGGCGTACGCAAAGAACCAGGGCGTACGCCGGGCGGCCCACGCGGACGCGGCGAGCGCGATGACCAGCACCAGGCGGTACATCTGGACGAGCGCGAGGAGAACCACCTCCGTGCGCGCGGCCGTCGTCACCACGCTCGGGACCAGGACGAAGTACGCATAGACGAACGCGACGAGCATCCCGTAACTGATGAGATCGACGGCCGTCGCGCCTACCGCGTCGCGCCGCACCCCGCGGTACGGACGCGCGATCAGCGCCACCAGGGGGCCGATCCCGCCGCACAGGCTGAACATCGTGTGCCACTGAACCCACGCCGGCCGGTTCAGCACAAGATCGCTGAATGCCCACCCGACATGGCCAAGAGACCAGAGGACGATGCCGATCAGGAAGGCGTCCCAGAACAGGCGATGCGCACCGGCCCACTCGCGGCGGCGGCGTACGACGACCGCGCAAAACGTCAGCGCCGGCAGGAGCAGCCCGATGTTGCCGTAGATCGACTGTGCCCGGGGATGGCCGCGGAAGATGACGCCGAGCAGGGCGTACAGGAGCACGTACGCGGCCCCGGCAAGGGCATACCGATGCTGGCTCTTGAGTTGGGGAATTCGGAAGTCTAGCAGAGAAGCGGTCAATGTTGAATGTTAAATGCTAAAGCTCAATCCCTGACGTTTAAGATTGAACACTGCCATCGAACATTGACTACATTTCTTCGATGTCTATCTGCGCGCGCTGCAGCCGGCCGCTGAAGTCGATATAGATCGACTTCCATTCCGAGAAGACGTCGAGGGCGGCGACGCCTGCCTCCCGATGGCCGTTGCCCGTGTTCTTCGTTCCCCCGAACGGCAGGTGAACTTCCGCCCCGATGGTCGGAGCGTTCACGTAGAAGATCCCGGTGTACAAGTCGCGCATCGCGTGGAACGCGCGGTTGATGTCCTGCGTGTAGATGGACGCCGAGAGCCCGTACTCGACGCCGTTGCCGATGTCGATCGCTTCCTCGAGAGAGCGGCACGGGATGACGGATACGACGGGCCCGAAGATTTCCTCTCGCGCGATGCGCATCTTCGAATCCACGTCCGTGAAGATCGTCGGCTCGTGGAAGAAGCCCCTGGCGTACACGCCGCCGCTCAGGCGATTGCCGCCGCTCGTCAGGACCGCCCCTTCCTGCCGGCCGATCTCCACGTACTTCACGACGGTTTCGAGCTGCGACTCGCTGTTGGACGGGCCCATATCCGTGGACTCCTGCAGGCCGTCGCCGACGCGAAGCGACTTTGCGCGCGCCACGAACGCCTCCACGAACTTGCGGTAGACGGTCTGGTGTACGACGACCCGGCTGGCGGCCGTGCAGCGCTGGCCGGTCGTGCCGAAGCCGCCCCAGAGGCAGCCGTCGACCGCCAGCTCCAGATTCGCATCCTCCATGATCATGACGACGTTCTTGCCGCCCATCTCGAGGTGCACCTTCTTGAACGTCGGTGCCGCGGCCTGATTCACGATGCGGCCGACGGCCGTCGATCCGGTGAACGAGACGACGCGGATGGCAGGATCGGCCGTCATCGGCGTGCCGACCTCAGGGCCGTCGCCGGTCACCAGGTTGACGACCCCCTTCGGCACCCCTGCCTCGATCAGCACGTTCACGAAGTTGTACGCGGAGAGCGGCGTCTGCGATGCGGGCTTGAAGACGACCGTGTTCCCGCAGACGAGCGCGGGGATGATCTTCCACGACGGGATCGCGATGGGAAAGTTCCAGGGCGTGATCACCGAGCAGACGCCGAGCGGCTGGCGCACCGACATCGCGAACTTGTTGCGCAGCTCGGAGGGGACGGTCTGGCCGAACATGCGCCGCCCCTCGCCGGCCATGTAGAACGTCATGTCGATCGCTTCCTGGACGTCGCCGCGCGTCTCGCTCAGTACCTTGCCCATCTCTCGGGTCATGTCGCGCGCGAACTGCTCCTTGCGCTCGACGAAGAGCTGCGCGGCCTTGAACAGGATCTCGGCGCGCCGGGGGGCGGGGACCAGCCGCCACCGCTCGTACGCGCGCGCCGCCGCGCCGATCGCCGCGTTCACGTCGTCACGCGTGGATTGCTGGAAGAGGCCAATCAGATCGTCCGTGTTGGCGGGGTTGCGGTTCTCGAACGTCGTCCCGGAAGGCGACGCGACCCACTCGCCGTCGATGAGGTTGCGATAGATGGTTGCGGTCGTGGCCATGATGTCGATGTTATCGTGGGGGCGGCTTAACGTGTGGGCGGGTCTTTCAGGGCCGCCTTTCGCGTGCCGAAAGGCCCGCGCTACATCTTGCGGCTTCTCAGGGCCGCCGCGCAGCCTTGAGCGCCTCGACGAACTCGTCGATCGCTGCCCGCACGTGCTCGGAAGGCTCGACGAATTCAACTCCCGCACGGTACAGAACGATGCCGTCGTGCAGCTGCTCGATGTGGCAGTGGGCGATGCGCCCCTTCACCACGATGGACCGATCCTCGAGCGAGATCCGGAAGTCGTGCAGTGAATCCAGGTGCAGTGGAAACAGCGTTTCGATCTGGGCTCCGCCGAAGCTGACGTCGAGAATCGTCATCGGCTGGTAGACCTGCACTTCGCCGTGCAGCGGCGACGGCACGGGTACCCTTTCGCGGTCGCGTGTCGGATCGGTCATCAAGAAGGGAATATACATGACAGGCGGCCCTTAAAGGACCGCCCTACGTCATTGCACCCGCAGCGCCGGCGCGACGTATGCGCTGACGGGACTCTCGTGACCCGCCGCATCGGCGGCCGCAACGCCGAACACCCAATCGTCGATGTTCGCGTTCGGGAAGGTGTATTCCGTGACGTTGCCCACGTAGAGATCGTGCTGCCAGTCCGGACCCCACGCCGTGCGCCAGAACACGCGATAACCGGCGGCACCGGGCGAGGCCGACCACCTGAGATGCGCGTCGTAACCCGACGGCCGCCGATCGATCGTCGGCGCGCCGCGCTCGTTGAGGATGACGGGGGAGGGGGGGGCGAGCGCGAGCGTGGCCATCGCGGCGGCGTTCACGCGCGCGTTCTGCGCGAGATAGTGAAAGTCCACGCCGTCGATCGTGTCGCCCGGCCCGTGCTGCTTCGAGTAGTTCTCGCGCGCCTCGCGGAAGCCGATCGCGGTGAAACCCTGCGCGTTGAGCGCGCTGTGATCGCCCCCGCGGCTGAAGCGATCGCGCCTTGCCATCAGGCGGACACGATGTGATGGCACGTACGCGGCCCCGACTCGCGCGGTGAACTCCGCGAGCGCCCTGGACGGCGAATCCTCCGGTCCCTCGGAATAGATTCGAACCGTCGCGCCGTCGAGCGTGCCGTCGCCGCCGTGCGAGTTGCCGACAATGTCGTTGTTGAACCAGGCCTCAATCGGAATCTTCTCGTCCTTCGCCTTTTTCGCGTGGGCGGTCGACCCGACGAGCCCCTGCTCCTCCCCCGCAACCGCCATGAACACGAGCGTCGCGTCGAACTCGATCCCACTCTCCGCGAACACGCGCGCCAGCTCCATCGACAGCACGGTCCCGCTGCCATCGTCGTTCGCGCCAGGCGCATCGACGTTGTAGTCCTGGTCCGGACGAAGCTGCGGGTCCGCCGGCGCTTCGCCGGGGGCCTGCGCGCGCGCGCCAGGACGCTCCTCCGCCGAAGATGGCGTCTGACCTCGGCCCGTCGCGGATGTCTGAAGCGCCGCGCTCTGGGTGCGCGTGTTCAACCCGAGCTGCCCGCCGATGTTGAGCGAATCGTAATGGCCGCTCACATAGACACGCCGCGGGCTCTTGCCCGGCAGAATCGCCATCACGTTCCGAAGCTCAACCTGACGCGTGATGCGGCCGCGCGGCGGAATCGTGTAGGTGTCGAAGCTGACCTGCAGGCGCGGGCTGCTCCGCTTCAGCTCGTCGAAAATCCATTGCCTCGCCGCGCCAATACCTCGCGTCGGCGATGCGCTGTCGGACAATGTGTTGCGCGTCCCGAAGCTCACCAGCTTCTGCAGCAACTGCTGCAGCCGTTCTTCCGACACGGACGCAACGAGCTTCTGAATCCTGGGATCAAGGCCGGTGGGCCCCGGCGCCGGCGTCTGCGCGGGAGCGGGAGCGGTGGCGTGGGCGGGAGCATAGAAGAGCGCGATGAGAACGGCCACGGCGGGACCCAAGTGTGCAAAATTCAGCATTCGCATCGTTCGACAGTATCCCAGGCGACCATTGACATTAACAAAGTGCACCTGGCATCGACACGTTTTCATCCGGCATTGACGTGTTCAGCCGCCATTGATCGTTTCAGCATCAGCGAGCTGTAATGTGCTCGAAATAATCTCCTGAGGGGATTCTGGGGGCGCGGCCGAGCGGCGCGTTGTAGAAATAGACCCACGCGCTGGCATGGGTGCCGTCCGGCAGCACGACGTCCGTCTTCGAGCGCGTATAGAGGCTTCGATCGGGATCGTCGGCGCGATAGCCCTCGATCTCGTCCAGTGCAGCGAGCACCGTCTCGGGCTCGGACATGCCGTAGACTTCGCCGCTGATACGCCCGTCGGTGGACGGTACGGCCGCCGGGTAGATCCCGAGGTCGAAGAGCGCACCGCTGATCGACCCGCGCCCGATGTACGTGAGCTTGTCGTCGATCCCAGCGCGGCGCCGCCGGTCGAACCCGGCCATCAGCGTACCGTAGAAGAACACGAGATCAGCCACAGCCAAAAACGGAAGGGTACACCAAAACGCGGCACCGAGGTGCCGCGTCTTCCGCAACTTTAGTTGCGCGATTTGCGTGTTCTATTTGTCGGGCTGCGGCGGCGTTGGCGGCGCCGGCGGCTTGGGCGCCCAGGGTGCGGGCTTGAGCGACGGCTCGGCAATCGCGGCGCCGGCGCCCCGGGCGCCTGGTGCCTTCGGAATCATGTCGAAGATCTCTGCGGGGACGGAGAAGGAGAGCGCGACGGTCTTGCCGGTGCCGGAGAGCTGCAGCGACTGGAGCATCGCGGCAATCTTCGGATCGCTTTGCGCCTGCATGCGCCCGAGGGCGAGGAAGCCCTGCACGACCTGACGCAGGTTCTCGGCCGCCTGATCGTCGCGCGCTTCGGCGCGCAGCGTGCCCGTGACGCCGCCGTCGATGTGCGACATCACCGCGAATGTTTTCACTGCCGGAATCTGCGAGCGAATCTGCTCGGGGAGGTGCGCCTGATTGGCGATAGCATCGAAGCGGCCGACGGCCCACGCATTGTTGCCTCGCTCGATGTCGGATACCAGCTCCATCATGTCGTTGTTGCTGGTAATGCTCTGCGCGCTCATCTCCGCGTCAATCGAGCTCTTGATGGACGGCTCGCTGCCGATCGCGACGAGTCCGGGCTCGAGGAAGGCAAGCGCCATGGATCCCGGATGGTGCCGGTGCGACTCAGTCGTGTCGCGACCCTCCGCGTTGCCGCTCACCTTGACCAGCCGCTTGCCCTTGTACTCCTCGACGACCCCACCGTGCTCGCGCGCCAGCGTCTCGAGCTGCGTTGTGTTGAACCGGCCGCGCGCAATCACGAGCCCGTTCGGATTGTCTGGAACCCCACCGACCGCGGCGGCGACGATGTAGTCGATGTCGCGCTCGATGTCGATCCCGGTCGCGTCCTGGAACTCCTGCTGCCCGCGCTCCTCGGGCATCCGCGCCTTCAGCCGTTGACGGAGCTGGGATCCCATGACTTCACCCACGTTGGCGTAGCCAACTACCGTCGCGTCGGCCGGCACGTAGCTCAACTCAGCGGGCCCGGTGCGCGACGCCGAGAGCGAGGGGAATCCGCCGGCGTAATACGCCACCAACCCGGTGCACAGTCCGGCCACCAGAATGGCGGCGGAGCCTGCAAAGAAGAAACGGGTCCTCTTGGTCATCGCGCTGGAGTCCTCTACGGGATTATACCGGTCGAGTGGGTAAAAAGTTCCACAGACCACGAGGACGGTGGCCCGCGAACGATGCGGCCACCTTATTGCTCAAGGACGTACTCCTTTCGCTCTACGATCGCCGCAGCCGCTCCCAAAAAGACAGCGAAAATCACGGTGAGCGAGATGAGGCTCACCGGAAGCGACGGCGTTTCGTGAAACACGCCCTGCATGAGGCTTACGACCCCGTCGTTCGGCATCGCATGCGGCACCAGAGCCTGCAGGTAGTAGGCCACGGTCCATCTCTTGAGGTAACCCGGAATCGCCAGCGCCGCCTGCTCCCAGCCGAACGCGAAAATCAGGCCCGCGAGCAGTGGACGTTTGAACCGCGCGCCAACGAACGCGAACACCGCCCCGTAGACACACAGGCCCAGCCCGAGCAGCACCAGGTCCTTCACCAGATCGATGAAGGATGACCCCAGTCTTCCCCCCATCGGCACAACCGCGAGATAGACCACAACGACGGACGGCAGCACGACGAACACGGTGCACACGAGATACGCGATGTATTTGCCGACGAGGACGGCGCCGCGCGGAATCGGGCGCGTGAACAAATACGTAATCGTCTTGTCTTCGACTTCGTCGGCGATGAGCGATGTCCCGTAGAACACGCCGAGCACCGGCACGATGACGCGCAGGTAGAGCACCCAGATCACCGCGCCGAAGAACGCCGGGCCGTTCATCGCCGCGTTCACGCGAAACGCGCCGAGCTCGAACAGCAAACGGACGATGAGCGCGATGACCACCGGCGCGCCGACCACCAGCCCCATGAAGATCGTGCGGCGCGACCAGAGCATTTCTCCGACTGACAGATCGAAGATCCGGAACGCGGACGTCAGATAGCCCGGTGCCTTGGGAATCGGACGGGCGGGCGCTTCAACGGCCATGGCCTCACTTCACCAGATACTGGAACACGGCCTGGAGGTTGTCATCCGGCGACGTCACCTCGTCGATCGCGCCGAAGCTGCCGCTCGCGGCCATCTCGGTCAGGCGCGCGTAGAAGGCGTCCGGCTTCTCCGTCTCGACGACGACCGCGCCTGTCTCGAACCGCAGGCTCAGCACATCGTCGCGCTCGAGCAACTGACGCGCGAGCCGGCGCGGCTCCTCCGCGCGGATATAGACGGTGTGCGGATGCTCGTCGATGAGCTCCCTGATCTGATGGACGTCGCCTTCCGCAAGGATGCGGCCGTTATTGATCAGCAGGATGTTCGACGTCATCGACTCGATCTCGTGCAGGATGTGGCTCGAGACGACGATGCTCTTGCCCGAACGGCCCCACTCGCGTATCAGGCGGATCGTCTTCCTCCGCCCGAGCGGATCCATGCCCGAGAGCGGCTCATCGAGGATCAGGAGCTGCGGATCGTGCACGAGCGCCTGCGCCATCTTCACGCGCTGGCGCATGCCCTTGCTGTACGCGCCGATCTTCTTGTCCGCCGCTTCGGTCAGATCGACGGCCTCGAGTGCGAGCCGCGCCGCGTCGTCGGCCTCCTTCTCTCCAAGACCGTTCAGCCGCACGAGCGCGCGGACCCATTCGAGCCCGGTCATGCGGTCGTAGAACGAGTCCTGCTCCGGACAGAAGCCGATCTGGAAATAGAGATGCGGATTGCGCCAGATCGGTTCGCCGAGCACCTTCACGTCGCCTTTGCTCGGGCGGAGCTGGCCGGTGATCAGCTTCATGAACGTCGACTTGCCCGCGCCATTCGGTCCGAGAAGACCGGTGACGCCCGGCGGCACGGAGACGGACACGTCGTTCAGCCCGATGACCTGCCCGTACCACTTCGAGACGTGGTCCGCCGTGACGATCGGGGTGCTCACGTCACGACCTCGACCCCGCGCACGCGCCGCTCGAGGATCGACAGCGATACGACAATCAGGGCGAGGATGACGACGAGCGATACCTGCCACGGCGTTGCGTACCGCGGATGGAGCTGGAAGATGACGTCCACGACCTGCGCGAGATTGTCGCCGAGCGAGACCCACGAGACCGCGCTGGTGCCGGTGATCGCGTAGAGCACCCCGAACACCGCCTTCGTGAAGAACAGGATCCCGACGTACATAATCGCGACGAAGCGCGCGCTTTTCGACAGCGACGACAGCGCGAGCATCGTCACGGACGCGAGCACGACCTGGAGCAACGACGCGAGGACGATCGCCGGGATGACGAAGAGGTTCTTCTGAAGGAACTCGAAGCTGCCCGCCAGGATGATCTGGACGAGCAGCAGCATCAGCGCCGGCACGAGCGTCACGAGCGTGAGGAACACGAACAGGATCGCGAGCTTCCCGGCGATGTACTCGCTCCGCATGAGCGGCTTCGACAGGTAGATCTGCAGCGCGTTCGCGCGCCGATCGTTCGCTATCAATCCTGCCCCCACATACACGGTGATGATGAAGACGGCGAATCCCTGCATGTCGAGGAATTCACGGAAGGTCGATGCCGTGGGCGCGAGCTGACGGAAGCTGATCGAGATGTAGAAGATGATCGCGCGCACGACGAACTGCGCCCAGCCGACCAGCAGCAGGCCGAGGAAGACCCGCTTCTTGAGCGTGTTCACGATCCCCGCGCGCGCGATGACCGTCCACGCGCGGCCCGGCAGCGCCTTGCCGCCGACATAGTGGCGATAACTCTGATCGTGAATCGGGCTCACTTCTCACCCAGCGCTTTCGCGAACACGTCTTCGAGCGTCGGAACGCTCGGGCGCAGGTGGCGCACCTGCGCGCCGAAGCGCGACGCGGCCAGGAAGATCGCCCGCTGATCGCCGGCTTCCGCCGGCACGAAGACGCGCATGACGTCTTCGGCGGTGGCGTGCACGTCCATCCCCGCCGCGGTGAGGACGTCGATGAAACCGCGCAGATCGCCCTTGATGCGCAGTTCGAACGCGCGTCCCGCCGGCCCCTTCAACTCCTTGATCGGCCCCTGCGCGGCAACCTGTCCCTTGTCCATGACGACGACGTGGTCGCAGGTAAATTCGACGTCGGGAAGCAGGTGCGACGAGAGAATGAGGCTGACGCCCTTGTTGTGCCCGAGGTCGCGCACGAGCTCCAGCATCTCGTCGCGCCCTTTGGGATCCATGCCGTTGGTCGGCTCATCGAGGAACAGCAGATCCGGATCGTGCACGAGCGCCTGCGCGAGCTTGATACGCTGTTTCATGCCCGTCGAGTAGGTCTCGACGTTGCGGTAGCGCGCCTCCCCGAGGCCGACGTAGTAGAGCACCTCGTGTGCGCGCTGCATCGCATCCACCGCGGGAAGGCCCGCGAGCTGGCCGCAGTATGCGACGAACGACACCGCGTTCATGCCGGGGATGTGCGCGTCGGTCTCCGGCATGTAGCCGAGACGTGCGCGAATCTCGAGCGGCCGCTCGGCGACGTTCATCCCCAGCACGGACATACGTCCCTCGTCCGGCTTGACGAAGCCGAGCAGCGCTTTGAGCATCGTGCTCTTGCCGGCGCCGTTGGGACCGAGCAGGCCGACGGCCCCCTTCACGAATTGCGCCGACACGTTCGACAGCGCGCGGTTCGTTCCGTAAATCACCGTCACGTTGTCGAGCTGCACGACAGGAGCGACGGCCGGCTGCACGGCCGTTTCGGGCGACGCGGTCGGCGACGCGGTCGTGGTCTCCATGCGAGGTGCGTGTAACTGTATACGGAAACGCCGAAGATCAGTTCTGGATCAGAGGGTTCCTCGGAGCCCGAGCGCGTCCGCCTGCAGGCGCATGAACTCGATCACGTTCTTGATGTGCTCGTCGAGCGGAACGCCAAGCTCCTCGGCCCCCTTCCTGAGATCCTCGCGGCTGACGGCGCGCGCGAACGCCTTGTCCTTCATGCGCTTCGTGACGGACGAGGGCTCCAGATCCAGCACGCTCTTAGAGGGGCGCACGAGCGCCGCGGCGGTGACGAAGCCCGACATCTCGTCGCAGGCGTAGAGCGCGTGCTCCAGGCGCGACTCTCGCGGGACCCCCGAATAATCCGCGTGCGAGAGGATCGCGCGTGTGACCCATTCGGGATAGCCACGTTCCTTCAGGATCTCAACGCCGCGGAAGGGATGGTCTTTTGGATCGGGCCAGCGCTCGTAGTCGAAGTCGTGCAGCAGCGCGACGGCACCCCAGTCGTCCTCGTCCTCGCCGAACAGGCGCGCGTAGCCGCACACCGCCGCCTCGACGGCGAGCATGTGCTTGCGCAGGCTCTCGCTCTGCGTGTACTCCGTCATCAACAACCAGGCGTCCTGTCGCGATAAGCTCATATCAGTTGCGCCGGCTTCCCGCGGGAAACTGGACCTGCTGATAATCCTTCGGGACGTCGAAGAACGAATCCGAAGGACGCGCCGGACCGATCGACACGACCTCGCTCCTGATTTCGTACCCCGGCATCATCGACGACCGTACCGCGATGCGCAGGGGAAAGCGTCCGCCCGCCGTCAGCGCTTCCATCCCCGGGAGCGCCGCCGCGGCCTGCAGCGTCCGGAAAATCGCCGCGTAATCATGCCCTGAAAAGGCGTCCGTCGACCAGAGGTCGCCGGCGAGATCGATCTCCCGCGGGAACTGGGCCGGCAGATTCGCACCGTCCGGAACGGGGATGCGAATGGTCTCCGAGAAACGGAACCGCTCGGCGCGCTGACCCGCGATCGTCGCCGTTTCGCCGGTCGGCTCCATCTGCACGTCCGGTGCGCTCATCGTCGATCCCAGGCTCGCACTGGCCGGCAGCTCGAACCACGTCCGGTTGCCGGGATTCATCACCTTGATCACGTCCTCACCGAGACGCTGCAAAATCACGGTGTCGCGTGTGAACATCCCGAGCCGTCCATGCACGTCGCCGCGCATCGACTCGCCGGCGACGACGTAGTCGATGTCTACTGGACCGTCCGGCGTCAGCAGCGTGCTGATGATTGGACCGAGGTTTCCGAGGGGGGCGTCGGCATTGGCGTCCGGAGCGGCGACCTTTCCAACCTGCAGACGAATCGTCGCCTTGAGCGCCGGCGCCGCAGTGGGTAACGTCGGCGGCTGCTGCGAGACCTGCCCCGCGAACAGAAGCGCGAGCACCAGCACGATCATGGCTTTCCCTTCGACCCGCTTCGCTCGCTCAGGCCTGAGTCCTTCGCCACCGTCAGCGCGCGCGCGATCACGTCCTGCGTCTCGCGAGCGAGCCGGTACGCGTCGAGCGCCCGCGGATCTGCGATCGCCGCTTCCGTGGCATCGGACGCGCAGCAGAGCGCGCCGCCGCGGGCATGGCACACGTAATCGACGAGCACGTAGTGATACTGCACCTGACCGCCGTCATCCAGCAGGATACGATCGAACACGCCGACGAGGGGGCCGACGTCGACGACCAGGCCCGTTTCCTCCCGGATCTCGCGGGCGACGCCCTCCCGGAGCGTTTCGCCGAGCTCGAGCGCGCCGCCCGGCAGGCTCCACTCGCCCGCGAGCGGCGCGTGTCCGCGCCTCACGAGCACGACACACCCGTCGACCAGCACGATGCCGCCGACGCCAACGATCGGGCGTTCGGGGTAGGTGCGCGGAAGGTCGATCACTCGCCCATGACCTTCACGAGGACGCGCTTCTTTCGCTGGCCGTCGAACTCGGCGTAAAACACCTGCTCCCAGGGCCCGAGATCGAGCGCGCCATTAGTGATCGGCAGCACCACTTGATGGCCCATGATCGTGCGCTTCAGGTGCGCGTCGGCATTGTCCTCACCGGTCTGATGATGCTGATACGGCAGCCCGGCCGGCGCGAGCTTCTCGAGCCACGCCTGGAAGTCGTCGATGAGCCCACTCTCCCAGTCGTTCACATAGACACCGGCCGTGATGTGCATCGCGGAGACGAGGGCCATCCCTTCGCGCACGCCGCTCTTCTTCACGATTGCTGCGACCTCGTCGGTGATCCTGATGAACTCCTGACGCTTTTTCGTGTTGAACCAGAGGTAGTCGGTATAGACGGGCATGACGCGCGTGAATGTTCAATGTTAAAGGCTCAATGTCAAAGACGAATGGACGTTTAACATTTACCATTTACCATTGACACGAATCAGAGCGGCAGTGACGCGAGCGCGTTGAGCTCCCACCCTGCGGTCACGCCCTCGCGCAGACGCCGCAGGCCGGCCGCGCCGATCATTGCCGCATTGTCGGTCGAGAGCGACAGCGGCGGCACGAATACGGGAATCCCGAGCTTCGCGCCGCGCGCCTCGGCCTCGGCGCGCAGGCGGCTGTTCGCCGAGACGCCGCCCGCGATGCCGATGCTGCGTGCCCCGAGCCAGCGCGCCGCCTCGAACGTACGATCGAGCAGCGCATCGACGACGACCTTCTGGAAGCTCGCCGCGAGATCTGCCACGTCCTGGTCCGACAGTGGATGGCCGCCGGCCCTCTTCTCGCCCACGAGCCGGAGCATGGCCGTTTTGAGTCCGCTGAAGCTGAAATCGACGCGGCGCTCGACGGTTTTGGGCAGCAATCCTGGCGGCGCGGTCGGCGCGGGCGCATTGCGATCCGCGTGCGTCATGCGCGGCATCGGAAGCGCATATGCATCGACTCTGCCCTGCTTTGCGAGGCGATCGATCACCGGTCCACCCGGATATCCGAGCCCCAGCAACTTCGCCACCTTGTCATACGCCTCCCCCGCCGCATCGTCTCTCGTGCGCGCAATGAGCTGATAACGGCCCGGCTCGGCGACGAGGTACAGGCTCGTGTGTCCGCCGGACACGACGAGGACGGCCGAGGGCAGCGGCAACTCGCCATGGTGGAGCACGAGCGACTCGATATGGCCGGCGAGATGATGCACGGGCACGAGCGGCACGCCGAGCGACCAGGCCAGCGATTTCGCGAACGCGACCCCGACGAGCAGCGATCCGACGAGGCCGGGCCCCTGCGTCACCGCGATAGCTCCGAGATCGTTCCAGGCGGCCGATGCGTCCGCGAGCGCGCGTTCGACGACCCCACAGATGTCGCGAAGGTGCTGCCGCGACGCGAGCTCAGGCACGACGCCGCCCCACTCGCGATGGATCGCCGCCTGCGACGCGACGACGTTCGATCCGATGCGCCAGGGCTTCGCGGGGTCGCCGGTTGCAGCGATCACGGCGGCGGCCGTCTCGTCGCACGATGTCTCAATTGCCAGAATGTTCATCGCTGTCACGACGGGATCACGCAGAGGTCGCGGAGGAGCGCAGCACGCGTCAACCGCGTGAGATCGTAATCTACGCGCGCGCGGGTACTCCTGCGAATGCTTCGCGCAGCGATTCCACATACGGCGGACGGAAAATGCCGCGCTCGGTGATGATCCCGGTGATGTACCGGTGCGGGGTGATGTCGAACGCAGGATTTCTGATCTTCGCGCCCTCGGGCGTCAGCCGCGACGAGCCCAGATGGCTGACCTCCCGCTGATCGCGCTCTTCGATCGGGATCCGATCACCCTCGGGCGTCGCCAGATCGATCGTCGAGAGCGGCGCGGCGACGTAGAACGGAATTCGATGCTCGTGCGCGAGAACGGCGACCGTGTAGGTGCCGATTTTGTTCGCGGTGTCGCCGTTCGCCGCGATGCGATCAGCGCCGACGACGACGAGGTCGATCTCGCCGGCGCGCATCAGCGGCCCGGCCATGCTTTCCGTGATCACGGTCGTGTTGATGCCGTCGCGCACCAGCTCCCACGCGGTCAGCCGGGCGCCCTGCAGGAACGGACGCGTTTCGTCGGCAAACACCGCAATGCTCTTTCCCTGCTCGACGGCCGCGCGGACGACGCCAAGCGCCGATCCGTATCCCGCGGTCGCGAGCGCGCCCGCGTTGCAATGCGTCAGTACGCGCGCGCCGTCGGGCACCATTTCCGCGCCGTGGCCGCCCATCGCGCGGCAGCTCGCGACGTCTTCGTCGTGGATCGCCTGCGCTTCGCGATCGAGCCGCGCAGCAATCTCGGCGGTCGACGCGCCCGCCTGCGCTGCATCCGCGAACACTCGCTTCATGCGATCGATCGCCCAGAACAGGTTGACGGCGGTCGGACGTGTCCCGGCCATCAGATCGCAAATCTTCTGGAAGTCGACGGCGAACTGGCGCGTCCCCTTCGCGGTGCTGCGCCCCATGCCGAGCGCGATGCCCATCGCGGCCGCGACGCCGATCGCGGGCGCGCCGCGGATCACCATGGTGCGAATCGCCTTCGCGACCTCCTGGGCCGTGCGGCACCGCACGTAGATCTCCTGGCCGGGCAGCTTGCGTTGATCCACCATGACGACGGTGTCGCCCTGGCGTTCGATTGTGGGGAGCATTGCCTTTTATTTTAGCAGTCTGGCATCGAACGGCAGCGGCAGGAGCTGCGAGAGGCGCATGCGCGCCTTCACCTCGGCCAGGTTCGCGAGCACGACTTCGATGTCGCCGCAGTACTCCCAGAGCAGCTGACGGCACGGACCGCACGGCGGCGTTGGCGCCTCCGTGTCCGCGACGACGGCAATGCGCGTGAACACGCCGCGTCCCTCGGAGATTGCCTTGTACAGCGCAACGCGTTCCGCGCACATGGTGAGGCCGTACGTCGCGTTCTCGATGTTGCAGCCGGTGACGACCTCGCCGTCGCTCGTCTCGAGCGCTGCGCCCACGTGAAAGTTCGAGAAGCGCGCCCGCGCGCGGCTGCGCGCGTCGACGGCGGCAGCGATCAGGCCGGCTTCGTCGTACGCCCCTGAGGAAACCACGTCAATCGTCACGAGTTGCCAGCCGCCCTCGGCCTCGCGCCGATCGCGGCCGGACCGCCGCTGTCCAGCCCGACGCTCCGCCTGCCGGCGCTGGTACCTCCTGCGCTCCCTCCGCGGACCCGGGTCAGATGCGGCCAATGATCCCCTCCAGCAGACGCGCGAAGATGCCGCGCACCTTCCGCGCGACTTCCATCACCTCGTCGTGATTCAACGGCGTCGGCAGCACACCGGCGGCGGCGTTGCTGATGCACGAGAGCCCCAGCACGTCGATGCCCATGTGTCGCGCCGCGATTGCTTCCGGAACCGTCGACATCCCCACCGCGTCGGCGCCAATCATGCGGAGAAATCTAATCTCTGCCGGCGTTTCGTAACTAGGCCCGTGCAGCGCGACGTAGACGCCGTGGCCGATCCGGATGCCCTGCTCGGCGGCCACGGCGTCGGCGACGCCGCGCAGCCGCATCGAGTACACCTCTGTCATGTCGGGGAAACGCACGCCGAAGCGCTCCTCGTTGGGGCCGATCAGCGGATTGCTGCCGAGAAGATTGATGTGGTCGTCGATCACCATCAGCGTCCCGGGCGTCAGCGCGACGTTCACGCCGCCGGCCGCGTTGGTCAGAATCAGCGTCTTCACGCCGAGGCGTCCGATGACGCGCGTCGCAAACGTGACCGTGCGCAGATCGTGTCCTTCGTAGTAGTGGGCGCGTCCAGACAGCGCGGCCACCCGTCGCCGCCCGAGCGTGCCAATGACGAGGCGTCCCTCGTGACCGATCACCTTCGACGCCGGCCAATGCGGAACCTCAGCGTACGGCAGCGTCGTCGAATCCCAGAGCGTATTCGCGAAATCGCCTAGCCCGGATCCGAGTACGACCGCGACGTCCGGCGGACCGGCTTTGCTGCGAATCAGCGCAGCGGCTTCCTCGACGCGGTCGAAATACTGCTGTTCCATCAATCGAGGCTCCGGATACGTGTCACGACCATTCACGCAGAGCTCGATAAGGGCATGAGGCCGCAAACAGCAACGCCGTCCGCAATCTGCGCTCGGCATCCTCTGGTTGTGGCGAGCTCCGCGTGAGATCAGTCCGTGACACGCAGCTCCGAATCACAGCAGGAACCCCGCAATCGTCGCTGTAATGAAGTTCGCGAGCGTGCCCGCGACCATTGCGCGCAGCCCCAGGCGCGCCAGATCGTGACGCCGGGTCGGCGCGAGCGCGCCAATCCCGCCGATCTGGATCCCGATCGAGCTGAAGTTCGCAAACCCGCACAGCGCGAACGTCGCAATCGTGAACGAGCGCGGGTCGAGCACCGGCTTGAGCGGTCCGAGCTGGGAGTAGGCGATCAATTCATTGAGCGCCATCCGCGTGCCGAGCAGGTTGCCGATGATCGGCGCGTCGCGCCACGGGACGCCCATGCTCCACGCCACCGGCGCGAACACCCACCCGAAGATCTGCTGCAGGCTCAAGTGCGCAAGCCCGAGGATCGCGTTGACGAGCGCGATGAGCGCGAGAAACGAGATCAGCATCGCGCCGACGTTCAGCGCGAGCGCGAGCCCCTCACCCGTGCCGCGGCCGGCAGCATCGATCACGTTGACGTCCGTCCGCTCCACCTCCAGCCGCACCGTCCCCATCGTCTCGGGCATCTGCGTTTCGGGGACAAAGATTTTGGCCATCATCAGCGTGCCCGGCGCCGTCATGATGACGGCCGTCAGCAGATGCCGGGCTTCGATGCCGAACAGGATGTATGCGGCCATGATGCCGCCGGAGATGTGCGCCATCCCGGACGTCATGACGGTCATCAGCTCGGATTCCGTCATTCGCGGCAGGTACGGACGAATGGTCAGGGGAGCCTCGGTCTGCCCCATGAAGATGCTCGCGGCCACATTGAGCGATTCGGCGCCGCTCGCCTGCATTACACGGCGCATCATGATCGCGAACAGCCGCACGACGAACTGCATGATGCCGAAGTAATACAGGATGGCGAACAGCGCCGCGATGAAGATGATCGTGGGCAACACCTGAAATGCGAAGATGACGCCGTACTTGGCCCCTTCCGGGCCGAGCACGGTATTCATGATGCGCGGCCAGACGGTTTTGTCGCCGAGCGGTCCGAAGACGAAGCTCGAGCCGACGAACGCGAAATTGAGGAGGCGGTTGATCGCGCTTCCGAGCGTCTGAAAGACCTCCCGTCCGACGGCCGTCTTCAACACGATGACCCCGAACAGAATCTGCAGCCCAAGGCCCCATGCGACGGTGCGACGATCGATCGCGCGCCGGTTCGTGGAGATCGCGTAGGCGATCGTCATGATCAGGATCAGGCCGACGAGCGGCTGAATGCGCGGCATGCCGCCAAACCGGGCGATCGCCGCCACGATGGCCGCCGCCGCCACGGCAGCGCCAATCACTGCGTAATCGCGCGTCTCGTAGGGCGCCCGAGGCGGAATCGGATAGGCGGCCGCGTCGGCGACGATGTGTTCGGTGGCCATCAAATGTTGAGAATCAGCAACGGCTTCCGCCTTCAGGCGGAAGATCGAACGCTTGAGATCCGATCGACGACGAGCGGCAGCGGCGCGGCCGCGACGGCATCGATCACGATAGCCTCCTGCAGCAGACGACGCGCTTCATCCAATCCGCGCCCCGCGCGATGGCGAATCTCGAACACGGGATCGCCCTGGCGCACCTGCGTGCCTGACGCCGCGAGGACCAGAATGCCGACCCCCGGATCGATGACCGCATCGAGTCGATCCCGGCCCGCGCCGAGCGCGACCGCCGCGCGGCCGACCCGCTCAGCCTTCAGCGTCGCGATGTAGCCGTCTGTCGAGGACTTCACCACGTCGCGATCGGGCGCCGAAGGCAGGCGTGATACATCGTCCAGCGCGCGCGGATCGCCGCCCTGATTCTCGACGATCTGCTTCAGCTTCTCGAACCCGCTGCCATCGGCCAGCGCCGCCCGAATCCGCGCCTCGGCCCGCGCATCATCGCGTTCGACACCGGCGAGCACGAGCATTCGTGCCGCAAGCTGCACGGACAGTTCTTTCACGTCCTCGGGGCCGCCCCCCTTCAGCGTGTCCACACACTCGACGATCTCGATCGCGTTGCCGACCGCACGCCCGAGCGGCGCTTCCATTCGCGTCAGGAGCGCTTCGGTCCGCACGCCTGCCGCTTCGCCAATGGAGACAAGCGATTCGGCGAGCCGCCGCGCATCCTCCACCGTCTTCATGAACGCGCCGTCGCCGGCCTTCACGTCAAGCACGAGGCCGCCAATCCCCTCGGCGATCTTCTTGCTCATGATCGACGCGGAGATGAGCGGGATGCTCTCGACGGTACCCGTCACATCACGGAGCGCATAGAGCTTCCGATCGGCGGGCGCAATCTCGGACGTCTGTCCGATGAGCGCGCAGTGGATCGTGCGCACGGCGGTCCGGAGCTCGTCGAGCGAGAGGGCGGTGCGGAATCCCGGGATGGCTTCGAGCTTGTCGAGCGTGCCGCCGGTGTGCCCGAGGCCACGTCCCGACATCATCGGGACGAATGCACCGGACGCGGCCGCCAGCGGCGCCAGAATGATGGACGTCTTGTCGCCGACGCCGCCGGTGCTGTGCTTGTCGACGGCGACGCCGGGGAGTCCCGGGTACTCGACGCGCACCCCGGATCGCACCATCGCGTCGGTCAGCGACGTGGTCTCCTCGCGTGTCATGCCCCGCAGGACGATCGCCATCAGGAGCGCCGACGCCTGGTAGTCGGGCCAGCTTCCGCCGGTGACGCCGGCGACGAACGCGTCGATCGCCGCGCGGTCGAGCGCGCCGCCATCCCGTTTGGTTCGTATGAGATCGACCGCGCGCATCAAGGCGCCAAGCAGTATAATTCAGCCGCTGCGAGCCGCGGACGCCCGCGCCGGACACCCCAACGACATCTGACGCGATGGAGCACACGCCCGCCACGCTCGATCCGGACGCTGCCGCAAAGCTGACGGAGTTCGCGCGAGCCTGCAAGGCGGCGGTCCGCGCCGTCTCGCTCTATCCTGCCGCGCACCCCGCGATCGCCACGACGCTCTCGCGCCTTACACAGCTCGCCGCGTCCATGACGGCCGACGGTCCGCTCGAAGTGCAGGTGCGTCCCACGACCCTGCGCATTGCCGACGCTGCTCCCGCGAAGCCCGACGCCGCCGTCGTGGAGCTCTCGGAGCTGCTGCGACGGCATCTGATTGGGACCTTCACGATCAACGCCGGCGCCGACGCCGACTCCTGGCGGACGCTGCTCGGGCTGCTGGCGCGCCCCGTAGAGGAAGTGCGCGCTGACGGCGGGATCGCCAAGTTGTGGACGAGGGCCGGCGGACCGAGCGTCCATATCGAGGAGATCGATTACGCGGAAGTCCTTCGCGAACGCCAGGGGGATGCCGCGGCGATCGATCGCATCATCGCCGCGGCACTCTCCGGGCCGCACTTCCAGCTCGATGACGAGATGATGCCGCTGCTGCTGGAGATCATCGGCGATCCGGCGCGGCTCGACGAGCTGATGAAGGGGCTCGAGGCGAGCACGGCCGGCCATGACGCCGGCGCGCGAGTGGCCGCGTTCCTCAACCTGCTGCGCGGCGTGGCGGAATACATCGGACGGACGAACCCCGCGCAGCTCTCGCAGGTGCTGAAGTCGCTGAGCCACGCCGCCGGGCGGCTGTCTGCCGACGGCATGCTCGATCTGCTCGCTCGCGGCGCCACGGCCGATGCCATGGCAGGCCAGACGAACGTCGTCACTGGGGTCGTCGACCGCATGACCGACACGACGGTGGCGAGCTTCGTCTCGCACAACGTCATCGCCGAAAAGGGCGCAACGGACCGTCTCGCGCAGGCGTTTCAGGCGCTCGTCCCCGAGATCGATCGACAGCGGCAGCTTCTCGCGCTGGCTGAAGGCGAAGTGGCCGCGTCCCCGATGGGGCAGGAGGAAGGCTTCGCCGAGCTCTGGAGCCGTGTGGAAACGATGATGACGTCGTACACCGACGCCAGCTTCGTATCGACCGAGTACGCGCGCGAGCTGACGACCGCCCGGACGCGGGCGATCGACGTCGAATCCATCAGCGATGATCCGCCGGAGCGGATCGCCGCGTGGGTCGCAACCGTCAACGACGCGGAGCTCCGAAGCCTGGACCAGCAGCTCCTCACGGATCTCTTGTCGATCGAAAAGGATCCGGCGCGGTGGCGCGACGTCGCGGAAACCGTTGTCTCGCATTCAGACGACCTCGTGCGCGTCGGCCATTTCGATCAGGCGTGGTTGCTCGTGGACGGCGTCGTACGCGAAGCCAGGAACGATGCGGCGCGCGAGCCCGCGGCCCGAGCAGCGCTCGACCGCTTCGGCCGGGGCGCGCTGATGAAGCACGTCGCGAAACACCTGCGCAGCGCGGAGGATGCCGAGTACGAGCGGTTCGCGCGCCTCTGTCACGCGATTGGACCATCGATCATCGCGCCGCTCGCGGAGGTGCTCTCCGCCGAACAGGACGCGCGTTCACGCCGGCGCCTGCGCGACATCCTCGTCGGCTTCGGCGCCGCGGGGCGCGAGGCGGCGCAGCAGTTGATGAATGCGCCCAACTGGGAAGTGCGCAGGACGGCCGCGTATCTGCTGCGCGAGTTCGGCGGCGCGGAAGGGCTGCGGGAACTGCAGCCGCTGCTGACCGACACCGAGCCGCTCGTCCAGCGCGAAGCGGTGCAGGCGCTCGTGCTGAACGGCAGCGAGGCAGCCGCGCAGATGCTGCTCCAGGCTCTCCATGCCACGTCCGGCCGGCCGCGCGAAACGCTCATCACCGAGCTGACGGCGATGCGCGACGAGCGCGCCGGCCCGATGTTCGCGCATCTCGTCCGCCATCTTGATCGCCGCAAGTTCCCGATTCTGTACATGAACGTCATCGACGCGCTCGGCTCGATGAAAGGCCCGGAGGCGATCGAAGGGCTCAGAGTGGCGCTGCAGCACGGCGACTGGTGGGCACCACTCCGCACACGCCGCACACGAGCCGCGGCCGCACGGGCGCTGCGGGCGAACGGCACGCCGGAAGCGCTTGCGACGCTGCGTGACGCGTCGACGCGCGGCGCGCGCGGGGTGCGCGCCGCCGCACGCGCGGAGCTGGGCACGTAGGCCGTTATGCCCCTCGCAACGAGGATCATGAACCCGCGTTCATCGGGCATGACGGCGGCGCGCAAAGCGCGCCCGCGACGGAGCAGAGCGGGGCACGGGGGCCCCCGCGAGCGACGGAGCCGGGGTTCGGGGCGGAGCCCCGATTGGCGATGAGCGATCTCCCGGCTCGCACCGCACTCTATGAAGATCTACTGCGGCGCATCGCCTCCGGGGTGCGCTCCGCACAGCTCTACGCGCCAGATCATCCGCTCGTGGCGCGCAACATGGAAGGGCTGATCACCGTCCTTCGACAGCTTCATCAGCAGAACGCATCCCTCGTCGTCGGCATCGTGGGCGCCGATCTCGTCGTGGCGGACACGCCGATGCCGAAGGTCAGCGCCGGCATGCCCGAGCTGATTCGGCGCTTCCGCGATCACCACGTTGAACGGATAGCCTTCGAACGCGGCGTGACGCAGGACGAGCTCGTCGCGCTCATGCAGAGCATGGCGAGGCTCGGCGGCAAGCAGATCGTCGATGCCGAAAAGGAGCTGTCCAGCGCGCACGTCCGCGTCGGACGTCTGAAAGCCGAGGATCAGAGCGAAGACGGCATCGCGAGCGACATGGCGGCCATTCGTCAGCTGTATGCCAACGCGGTTGCCGCCGCTGAAATCGCCTGGGAGAGCGCGACGACCGAGGGCGCCCCCGATCTGCCGAGAGCGCTCGAGACCGTAGAAGGGCTCGCCGATGCCGTGACGCAGAACCGCAACGCACTCGTTGCGCTCACCGCGATGCGCAACTACGACAACTACACGTTCACCCATATGGTGAACGTCTCGATTCTGACCATGGGGCAGGCACGCGCGCTCGGGATCGACGGACGGCTCCTCCGCGAGTTCGGCCTGTCCGCGCTGATGCACGACATCGGCAAGGTCCGCACGCCGAAGGAGATCCTCAACAAGCCGGACAAGCTGACCGACGACGAATTCGTCATCATGCGGCGCCATACGGTAGACGGCGCCGAGATCCTCCGGCGCACGCCGGAGATGCCGATCCTCGCGCCGGTCGTCGCGTTCGAGCACCATCTGCGTAAGGACGGCACCGGGTACCCGTTCGGCGTCAAACGCGCCGCGCTCAATCTGGGAACGATGCTCTGCAGCATCGCGGACGTGTACGACGCGATGCGATCCCAGCGCGCGTATCAGCAGGCGCATCCGAGCGATCGAATCCTCGCCGTGCTCAAGCGGAGCGACGGCGCGCAGTTCGATCAGGATCTCGTGCGCCGTTTCGTGCAGCTCCTGGGCATCTATCCGCCGGGTAATCTCGTACGCCTGAACAGCGGCGAGGTCGCGGTCGTGCTGCGCGTGCACGCGCCGGACCCGTACCGGCCCCGCGTCAAGGTCCTCTTCGGCAGCGATGGTGCGCGCCTGGACGTGCCCTACGATCGCAACTTGTTCGAGCCGCGGGAGACCGGCGCGCCGCTGGACGGCGTCGTAGCGCCCGTCGACGCCGCGGACTACCACATCGACCCGCTGAGCTTCCTCGAGACGTGATGCGTGAGTGAAGCGTTTCGAACGGTGCTCGTGGCGTTTGGCGCGCTCGCGCTGGGGTTCACGTGGCAGTCGGCGAAAACAGCCGCGGTTCCGACCGCTTCGCCGCACAGGCTGGTTGCGGAGCTCCGCCTTGCGCAAATGGCGGCGCTGCTGCTCACCCTTACGGCGGGGGCTTACATAGGCTTCGCCGTCGTGCGCGAGAACCAGCCGGGCGTCTCGATGGACATTGCACTCGCGGTTGCGTTCATGCTCCTCTCGGCGGTGACGATGCTCCGGGATCCGCGTCAGGCGCTGACGATCGTGGCCCTGGCGTTCGCGGCGCACGCCATCGTCGACGTCCTGCACCGCCCCGGCCTGCTGCCTGAGGCGCTCACGCCGCGCTGGTACGCCGTCGGCTGTGCGGTATACGATCTCTATATCGGGGCCTTATGCTACTTGCCCATGTTGAGAAGGTGAACGTCACGTTCCCCGGAACTGGAGTCGAGCTGTGCGTGCAGTGTTGATGCGTATCGGAACGGTGGTGATCGCGCTGACGGTGCTCGCGCCCACGTCGCGCGCTGGCACCGGGGCACAGTCGTCCGCAAAGCCAAAGCTCGTCGTATTCATTGCGGTCGATCAGATGCGCGGCGATTATCCCGTCCGCTATGCGAGTCTCCTGCAGCACGGCCTCATCCGCCTGACCAAACAGGGCGCCTGGTACAGGAATGGTGCCTATCCGTATCTGAATACGGTCACCTGCGCCGGGCACTCGACGCTGGGCACGGGGACCTTTCCATACAAGCACGGCATGGTGCTCAACGCGTGGTTCGACCGTGAGACCGGCAAGACAATCGCCTGCACGGACGATGCGTCCACGACGGAGGTGAGCTACAGCGCGGACTTCACGGGCCCTGGGGACAGCGCGAAACAGATGCAGATGCCGACACTGGCGGAGACGCTGCATCGCGCGAAAGGGCGGGTCGTCACCATGTCCTTCAAGGCGCGCTCGGCGATCGGCCTGGCCGGCCACGAGGCGGATTCAGTGACGTGGTTCGACGAGCGGGGTGCCTGGCAGACGTCGACCGCCTACTCGAAAGTTCCTGTCGGATGGGTCAGCGCGTTCGTGAAGGCCAACCCGGTCGAACGCGACGCCGACAAGGTCTGGGAGCGGACGCTTCCGGCAGATCGCTATCAGTACAGCGACGACGCGCCAGGCGAGAAGGGCGGCGGCGGATGGACCGCGAAGTTCCCGCACCAGCTCGGTCCGGCGGGCGACCGCGCGTACTACACGCATTGGCTGGAGTCTCCGTTCGCCGACGAGTACCTCGAGCAGATGGCGGAGGCGGCTATCGACGCGCTGGATCTCGGGAAGAAAGACAGGACCGACTTTCTCGGCGTGAGCTTCTCGACGCTCGACAGGGTGGGGCATGCGTACGGACCGCGCAGCCACGAAGTACAAGACACCCTCGTCCGCCTCGACGCCACGCTCGGCAAGCTGCTGGATCATCTCGACGAGAAGGTCGGAGCCGGCAATTACGTGCTCGCGCTCGGCGCGGATCACGGCGTCGCGGACGTTCCTGAACAGATCACGGGCGGCGGACGCCAGAGCGGCGCCCAGATCGTTGCGGCGGTCGAAACGGCACTCAAGGGAGTGTACGGCCAAGGACCGTTCGTGGCGGCGAACGCCTACACGGACCTGTATCTGCGGAAGGGCGTCTACGATCGCCTGAAGAAGGATCCCAAAACGCTCAAGGCGGTGAAGGACGCGCTGCTCGCGCTCCCCGGTCTCGCGCACGTGTTGACGGCTGATGAAGTCTCGACACCGCAGGCGCGGTCGTCGAAGGATCCGGTCGTTCGCGCGGCGGCGCTCAGCTACTTCGCGGGACGCAGCGGCGACCTGATCCTCGTGCCGAAGGAGAACTGGCTGCTCGCGCAGAGCACGACGACGCACGGCACCCTGTATCCGTACGATCAGCGGGTGCCGGTGATTCTGTTTGGCGGCTGCATCCAGGCCGGCGTCCGCGACGACCCGGCGACCCCTGCGGATCTCGCAGCGACGCTGGCGTCGATCGTCGGCGTCCGTCTCCCCTCGCCGGACGGGCAGGTGCTGAAGGCCGCGATAAAGGCCGTCCCGTAATTTAGTCGCATGTAGGGCACCTCTTTGGATTTGTAGGGCGCCTCTTTGGAGGTGCCTCAGCAAGCGCTGATGAAACCAGCCGCGTTCAGCACTCGCGTCATCTCGATCGTAAAGCGCATCCCGGCCGGGCAGGTTGCCACCTATGGCGATGTCGCAGCGGCGGCGGGCCAACCGCGCGCCGCCCGCGCCGTCGGAAACATCATGAGGCGCTGCAGCGGCGCCGGCGTCCCCTGCCATCGGGTGGTGGCGGCCAACGGATTGCTTGGCGGCTACGGCGGCAACGAACACCTGAAGCGTTCGCTGCTCAGGGCGGAAGGCCTCATCCTGGGCACGCGACGAATTCGTAATTTTCGCGAACGCCGCTGGCACCCCAGGGCTCGAAAGCAGCTGTAGGGCCACGATCCAAGCAAAGGCAACGCGGACCTCCCATGCCGCCGTCTAAAGTGACA
Organism: Acidobacteriota bacterium; assembly: GCA_046733875.1. Classification (GTDB taxonomy): domain Bacteria; phylum Acidobacteriota; class Vicinamibacteria; order Vicinamibacterales; family 2-12-FULL-66-21; genus JBKPQB01. The sequence continues at coordinate 10,645 of JBKPQB010000071.1, read as the reverse complement.
GTGCACCCGTCTGGGGAGGCAGTGAGTGCTCCCGCGGCGCGCGCCGCCGAACTCGCGCTCGTCGAGCGGTGCCGCCGGGGAGACCTGGGCGCGTTCGAGGAGCTGTACCGGACGCACGCGCGTCGGATCTTCGGGCTGGCGGTACGGATGCTGGGCAACACGGCCGACGCCGAAGATCTGCTCCAGGAGATCTTCCTCTCGGCGCACCGGAAGCTCGACAGCTTCCGCGGCGAATCGGCGCTCGGGACGTGGCTCTATCGGCTGGCGACGAACCAGATTCTGGACTATGTCCGGAGCCGCGCCGCGCGCACGGGACAGCTGACCGACGGCCTGGATGATGCGGGCGTGCTCCCCGACGCGTCGAGCCACCGGCTCGGCGACCGCGCGATCGATCGAATCGATCTCGAACGCGCGCTCGCGCAGCTGCCCGACGGCTGCCGCGCCGCCTTCGTGCTGCACGACGTTCAGGGCCTCGAGCACGGCGAGGTTGCGGACGTCCTTGGGATCGCGGAAGGGACGTCGAAGTCGCAGGTCCACAAGGCACGGCTCCGCCTGCGGTCGCTGTTGGGGAGATCTTCCGGCTAGTGGGGCTTCCGGCTGAAGTCGGAAGCTACGGAGAATGTATCTTCCGGCTGAAGCCGGAAGCTACAAGATCGATTTCCGTAGCTTCCGCCTTCAGGCGGAAGCACAACTTATATGGCTTGCACGCGTTATCTCGATTCGATCCACGAGCTGGTCGACGGCACGGTCGGACCGATCCGCCGTGCGGATCTCGAGGCGCACCTCGCGTCGTGTGAAGACTGCCGCGCGCTCGCAGCGGATCTGCAGAAGATCCGCGACGCCGCGCCGCAGCTCGACGACGTGGCGGTCCCCGACGGCGTGTGGCTGCAGATCGCCGGACGGCTTCGCCAGGCAGGGCGGATCGAGGAGCAGGCGCCTGCCGTCCGCGCGCGGACGATGCCGCGCACGCTGCTCGCGCTCGCGGCCGGCCTGATCATCGTGATCGGCGCGTCGCTTGCGCTGCTCGTCCCGCGCCTGACGCGCGGCCCCGCGCCCGCCTCGCCGCCGCAGGCGACGGCGCCGGTTCAGGCCGGCAACGCGCCCACCGCCGAATCCGTCCAAGCAGTGCAGAGCGAGGTGGCGCAGGCGCAGCAGCAGATGGAGACGGCCATCGGCCACATGGAGCAGATCGCAAAGGCGAACCAGCAGGCGCTGGATCCGAAAACGGCCGCAACGCTCGAGAAGAATCTCGGAATCATCGATCAGGCGATCGCCGAGACGCGCTCGGCGGTGAAGGCCGATCCTGGTAGCGTCGCGGCGAACCGGACGCTGTTCGAAGCGCTCAAGCAGAAGGTGACGTTGCTGCAGGAAACGATTGCGTTGATGAACGAGATGCGCAAGGGCAACAACGCCGGGGCGGCGCAGATTGTCGAAGGAATGAACAGGTCATGATCAGACGGGGGCTCCGCCCCGAACTCCGGCTCGGTCGCTCGCGGGGGTTGCTCGTTACGGAAGTCACGATATGAACCACAGGGCCATTACGCTTTCGGTTCTCCTCATTGCGGCGGCAGCGGCCTCGCCGCGCCCTGCGGACGCGCAGGTCTACCCCGAGCGCATCCGTACGGCCGCCCGACATCGCGTCGAGGCGTACCAGCGCCGCGGCGGAGATCGAGAGGAGCAGGTCGAGCGCTCCACCAAGACAGTGAAGATCGGCGCGAACGGCGAGATGGACATCGCGAACATCGCCGGTGACATCACCATCACCCGGGGCAGCGGCGCAGATGCAAACATCGAGATCGTCAAGACGGCGCACGCGCGCACGGCCGACGAGGCCCGCGAGCTGCTTCCGCTGGTGCAGGTAGACGTCGTCGAACGCGCCGGGCGCGCGGAGGTGCGCACGCGGTATCCGGGGGACGAATGGCGCCGCGAAAACCGTCGCAACGTGAATGTCTCGGTGGACTTCAACATCACCGCACCCGCCGGGACGCGCGTGACGGTGAAGTCGATCTCGGGCAGCGTGAGCATCTCCGACATCAAGGGCGGGGTGACCGCCGAGAGCGTCAGCGGCGACATCCGCATCGCCAACGCCGGCCACCTGGGCATGGCGAAGTCCGTGTCTGGCAGCGTGGACGTGTCGGATACGCAGGTGGACGGCGCGCTCGAAGCGGGCAGCGTCAGCGGCGACGTCCTGCTTCGGCGGCTCAAGGCGCAGCGCATCGACGCGTCGTCGATCAGCGGTGAAGTGAAGCTCGAAGACGTCACGTGCGACCGCGCCACCGGGCAGTCCGTGAGCGGCGGCCTGACGTTCTCCGGCCCGCTCGCGCGCGGCGGACGCTACGAGCTGAAATCGCATTCGGGCGAGGTGCGCGTCGCCATCGCAGGCGGCAGCGGCTTCGAGCTGGAGGCCTCCTCGTTCTCAGGCGAAGTCCGCTCGGACCTCCCCATCACGGCGCGCGGCGGGAACAATAGCGCCGCGGGCCGGCGGCGCACCCTGACCGGCACCTACGGCGACGGCAGCGCCATCCTCGACCTCTCCACGTTCAGCGGCAGCGTCGTCATAACGAAACGGTAGCCCGCCGCGCCGATGCTCGCGACGCCAGTCGAATCGTCAATAGACTGGCATTCCCTTTGCTGGTTGAACTCACTAGCTGATTCTCCCGTTCTCGATGTAGATTGATACGGATGGGCCCGATACAGCTTCACGAGATCACGCGATGGAGGCGAAGATGAAGCAGTGGGTGATTGCAGGCACGCTCGTGGGGTCGCTCGCGCTGGGTGGCGCGGCGGTCGCGCAGCAGCCCTCGCCGTCTGCGCAGAAGCCGGCGCCGCCCGCCGGCACGCAGGCCGACAAACCCGCGACCGGCCAGAAGCCGACGGCGAAGCGGCCCGCTGCGGGTGACGCCGCGCAGGGCGAGACGCGCACGCCTAAGCAGCAGCCGAACACGGCGCCCGCGGCCGATGTCGCGACGACCGCGACGACGCTCGGCACTGTGCGGATTCCGAAAGAGGTCAAGGCGGACGGCAAGCCGCTGCCGGCCGGAACCTATCAGGTCCGGCTGACGGCCGATGAGGCAAAGCCCGACGCCGTGGGCACCAGCGGCAAGCTCGAACGCTGGGTCGAGTTCGTGCAGAAGGGCAGCGTCAAGGGACGCGAGGTCGTCAGCATCGTCCCGCAGGACGAGATCAAGATGGTCGAGAAGGACACGCCGCCTGCGGCGGGCGCATCAAAGGTCCAGATGCTGAAGGGCAACGACTACCTGCGCGTGTGGATCAACAAAGGCGGGAACCACTACCTCATTCATCTGGTCGCGGCATAGCCGCAACCAGATGAATGCGTGGTCAATGTTAAATGGAAAATGCTAAATGTTAAATGTTCAGCACCATTGAGCATTTAGCATTTAACATTTATACGCGTCAGCATCAGATAGCCATCACATCGAATTGCTCGTGATGCAGGTGTGCATCCGGGCGGATCGTAATCGGCTTGCCGAGCGCCTGCTGCAGGTCGCGCAGCACGGCGCTCTCCTCTTCCTTCAGCGCCCGCGCGATGTCCGGGTTGACGCGCAGCATCACGCCCTGGCCATCGAGATCGGGGCCAATCTTCTGCAGCTCCAGCAGGATCTCGTGGCAGATCGTCGCGCTCGATTTGATCGAGCCTGATCCCGAGCAGTAGGGGCACGGCTCCGTCAACTGGCGCTCGAGGCTCTGCTTGACGCGCTTGCGCGTGACGATCACCAGCCCGAAGTCGGAGACCTGCAGCGCTTTCGAGGGCGAGCGATCCTTGCGCAGCTCCTTCTCCACTTCCTGGAAGACGCGCTGCCGGTTCTTCTTCTCCTCCATGTCGATCAGGTCGAGGACGATGATGCCGCCGAGATCGCGGAGCCGGATCTGCCGGACGATCTCCTTGACCGCCTCGAGGTTGGTCTTGACGATCGTGTCCTCGAGCCGGCCGCTCGATTTCTTGCCGACATAGCGGCCCGTGTTCACATCGATCGCGACGAGCGCCTCCGTCTGGTTGATGACCAGGTAGCCGCCGGACTTCAGCCAGACCTTCGGGCGCAGCGCCTTGTCAATCTCCGCCTGGACGCCGTACTCCTCGAAGATCGGATAGTCCTTCGTGTAGTGCTTCACGCGCGGCAGCAGGTTCGGCATGATCCGCTCGACGAGCGCGACCACCCGTCGGTGCTCCTGGTCATCGTCGATCCGGATGGCCGTGTAGTCCTCGGTGAGCAGATCGCGCAGGAGCTTCGTGACGAGGCTCTGCTCCTGGAACAGCAGCGCCGGTGGACGACGCGTTTCCATCTTGTGCCGCACGTCCGTCCAGACCTGATGGAAGTACGAGAGGTCGCTGATGATGTCGCGGTCCGAGCGGCCGGCCGCCGCGGTGCGGATGATGACGCCGCCGGTGAAGCCGTGCTCCTCGCGGAACTGCCGAACGATGCCGCGCAGCCGTGCGCGCTCTTCGCGCGATTCGATCTTGCGCGAGACGCCGACGTGGTCGACTGTCGGCATGAAGACGAGGAACCGCCCCGGCATCGTGACGTGCGACGTCAGTCGCGCGCCCTTCGTGCCGAGCGGCTCTTTCACGACCTGGACGAGGATCTCCTGGCCTTCTTTGAGCAGATCTTCGATGCGCGCCTGAGGCCGGTCGCTGCGCGCGTCCGGGCGTGGTGCGGTTGCCGGTCCGCGATCGCGGCCGCGCCGTTCCGGGATCGCAACGGCCGCGGTTTGTGCGGCGGCGCCGATGGGCGCCGGCTCCTCTTCCGATCCGGAAGCCGAGCCAGGCGGTTCGGCAATGGCCGCGGCGCCCGCCGAGGGATGGTCGTCCTCGTCGCCGGATTCCAGGCGCTCGAACTCCTCGACGGTGTTGACGACCTCAGTGACGTAGAGGAAGGCGTCGCGCTCGAGCCCGATGTCGACGAACGAGGACTGCATCCCCGGCAGCACCTTGGAGACGCGCCCCTTGTAGATATTGCCGACGACCCCGCGCTGATTCTCGCGCTCGATGAAGATCTCGACGACCTGATCGTCCTCGAGAATGGCGACGCGCGTGTCGTAGCCGCTCGAGGAGATGATCATCTCCTTGTTCATGGAACAAACTCCGTTGAACGCGGAGGCGCGCCGTCCGGGAGACGCACGCGTACGCCGGGGCTGGCGCGAACCATCGTTCCGCCATCCACAACGCAAAGAGCGTCAGCACCATGAGCGTCATGACTCCGCCTTGCAATCGGGAATCGGGATTCCGGACTCGGGATTTGGGTCTACGCCCGTACTCGCGCCTTCCCGGACCCCGGACCCCGACGACGTCAGTTAGTAAATCTCCTCATCCGCACGTTCAGGATGAGGCCAAACCCTGCGAGCGATGCAATCAGGGACGAGCCGCCGTAGCTCATGAGCGGCAGCGTGATCCCTTTCACCGGCGCGAGGCCGGCGGACATCGACACGTTGTAGAGCACCTGAAACGCAAACCCTGAGATGATGCCTCCCACCAGATACGCGCCGAGGCGATCCTTCGCCAGCCGGGCCGCCTCGATCGAACGCAAAATGACGAACAGATACAGGCCCAGCGCGGCGAGCACGCCAATGAAGCCCTGCTCCTCCGCGAGCACCGAGAAGATGAAATCGTTGTGCGCGACAGGCAGGAACTTGTACTGCCCCTGCGTGCCCTGACGGAAACCCTTTCCCGTCAGCCCGCCGGACCCGACGGTGACGCGCGCCTGAATCGTCTGATAGCCCGCGCCGCGCGGGTCCTGCTCGGGATCGAGAAACGTCTCGATGCGCGAGCGCTGATAATCCTTGAGCGCGAACTTCCACGCGATCGGCGCGACGAGCACGCCCGCGAGCGCGAGCACCCCGAGTAGCTTCAGCCGCAGCCCGGCAAGATAGGCGACGCCGATGAACACCGGGATCAGCGTCACCGCCGTTCCGAGATCCGGCTGCTTCGCGATCAGGAGCAGCGGCACCGCCGTGAAGATCCCCCCGATCACGAGATCGCTGGTATTGCGCGCGCCGCGGCGGTTCTCGCCGAAGTACATCGCAAGCACCAGCGCGATCACCATGCGCCCGAACTCGGACGGCTGCAGGTGAAACGGGCCGATCGGGATCCATCGCTGTCCGCCCATCTGCGTCACGCCCTTGAACAGCACGAAGAGCAGCAGCACGACGAGCGCGCCGAACAGGAACAGCGAGTGCTCGGCGAACATCCGGTAATCGATCGTCAGGCAGATGAGCAGCGCGACGAGGCCGATCGCGAGCGCGTACATCTGCGTGAGGACCTGCGGACCCGCGTGGCCGCCGGTTGGCAGCGTGACGTAGGTCGTACTGTAGATCATCGCCACGCCGACCCCCGACAGGAGCAGCACCGCCCCGAGCAGCAGCCAGTCGACGTGGAAGAACAGCCGGCGTTCGAACATGGCTCAGTGCTGCTCGCCGGCTGCCTCCGCGACGCTTCCGCGCGCGTAGGGATCTTTGTAGTCGAGATGCAGATCGTCGTGCGTCGGCGGCGGGGGCAGCGGCTTGCCGTCCTGCTTGGCGAAGAACGTCTCGAGAATGTGATGCGCGAGCGCGGCGGCGTTCGGGCCGTGGATGCCGTGTTCCAGGAACACAACGCCGGCAATCTGCGGATTGTCCCGGGGCGCGAAGAACACGAACCAGCCGTTGTCGCGCAGATCCACGTTCTTGTTGCGCGCCGCAAGACGCCCCTGATTCGAAATCACCTGGGCCGTCCCGGTCTTCCCGCACACGTCATGCCCGACGATCCGCGCGCGGCCGCCGGTGCCTCCACCGTTCACGACACCCCACATGCCGTCGCGAATCGCCTGGAGCTTTTCGGGCGTCACGTCGACTTTCGATTGCGCTGGCGGCGCCGGCATCGGCTTCCATCCGGTGCCATCGTCCACCGCCTTGATGAGATGCGGCGTCACGCGCGTGCCTCCGTTTGCGAGCGTCGCGGTATAGACGGCCATCGAGACCGGGGTGACCGAAACCTGCCCTTGTCCAATCGCGACGGAGATCGTCTCGCCCGCATACCACTTCTCGTGCATCTTCTCGCGCTTCCACTCCGTCGACGGCACGAGGCCGGTCAGCTCGTTCGGAAGGTCGATATTCGATTTCACGCCCAGCCCGAACAGGGTGGCCCACTTGTTGATGCGGTCCACTCCGAGCATGTTCCCGACGGTGTAGAAGTACACGTCGCACGACTGCTCGATTGCGTGGCGCAGATCGACGGTGCCGTGTCCTCCCTTCTTCCAGCATGCGAAGCGGCGACCGTAAAACGTGGCGCCCCCGGTGCACGTGACCTTGAAATCGGGGGTGATAATCCCCTCTTCGAGGCCCGCCAGGCCCACGGCCATCTTGAACGTGGACCCCGGTGAGTAGCGTCCCTGCAGCGCGCGGTTCTGCAGCGGGTGCAGGTCGTCGGTGTTGAGCGCGGCCCACGTGGCGCGATCGATGCCGCCGGCGAACGCGTTCGGGTCGTACGCCGGCCGGCTCGAGAACCCGAGCACCTCGCCGTTTCTCGGATCCAGGACGACCGCTGCGCCGTTGAAGCCGGACGCGGTGAACGCATCTTCGATCGACTTCTGAATGTCCGCATCAATCGTGAGCTGCAGACGGCGCCCCTCCTCCGGGTCCTGCTTTCCCTGCGGAAGCTCGCGAATCTCGCGGCCGACGCTGTTGACGACGACGGTCTTGGTGCCGTCCTTCCCCATCAGCAGCCGGTTGTACGCCTGCTCGATTCCCGCTTGCCCGACGATCGTGCCCGAGTCCACGCCGTCGAAATCCGCGCGCTGGAGCTGCGCCTCCGTGATCTCGCCGACGTACCCGAACAGATGCGCCGCCATGTCAGCCGCCGGATACTTTCGCGACGGCACTTCCTGAGAGATGATGCCGGGCAGCTCCCACTGCCGCGCCCGCACCGCGATCACCTGCTCCTCCGACGCGTTCTCGATGAGCACGATCGGGCGATAGCTCGGATCGCGCCGCCGGCGCGCGAGCGTTTCGCGCAGCTGCGCTTCATCGGTGCCGGTCGCAAACGCAAGCGCGTGCAGCGTCTCGTCGACGTTCTTCGTCTGCTCCCGGTCGAGCGCGATGTTGTAGGTGTTCTGGTTGACGACGAGGACCTTGCCGTTCCTGTCGAGCAGCACGCCGCGCGGGGCCGGCAGCGGCAGCCGCCGCAGGTGGTTGTTCTCGGCCATCTCGCGGAACTTCTCGTGCTGCGCGACCTGGAAGACCCAGAAGCCAACAGCGAGCACGGCAAACCCGGCGGCAATGATGTACTGCAAGGCCGTGAGTCGAGCGCCCAGGCCTCGCCGATCGTCGGGCATCAAGTTCGTCGACATCGCCTCAAAAACCTTAGAACCCTAGAACCTTCTCTTGCTGAACGCCGCCCGTCTAGCATTACGACGCGCGAGCATGCCCGGTCCGTTCTCCACGATCCAGAATGCCATGACCCCGATAATCGCGTTCACCAGCGCCTGCGTGAGTGCCGCCGAATAGCGCGGCGCGAACGCGTGCCCCTGCGTGAGCGCCTGCAGCCCTTCGAAGACGATCTCGTGCAGCAGCGTCGCCGCCGCGAACATGACGAACCTCGGCAGCATGTTCGCGACGATGAACTGCGCGCCGAGGACGCCGACCAGAAATCCCACCAGCGTCTTCGACAGCCCGCCGATCCCGACGATGCCGCCGGCCAGCGCGTCCTGCGCGAGCCCGCCCGCCATCCCTGCGAACAGCCCCATCACGGGCCCGAACGCGAGGGCGATGTACACGACCGCCACGAGGACCAGGTTCACCGCCACCGTTTTTCCTATGAGCAGCCCCGAGATCGTCGTTTGCAACGCGAGCGCCGCCGTCAGCGCCACCAGGACCGCCAGCGTCTTCACACGCCGCCCTCGTCGCGCGTCGCCGGCCGCGGCGGCACCAGCACGACGAGCACTTCCTCCACGCTCGAGAAATCCACCGCAGGCCGCACGGTAATCGCCCGATACAACCCTGGCCCGCGCTCCGACTTCTCGACGTTCCCGACCATGAATCCTTTCGGGTAGATGCCGTCAACGCCAGAGCTGACGATCGCGTCTCCTTCCTTCACGTCGGCGAGATTCGACACGAGATCCATGTGCAGCACCGGCTCGTTGTCGGTCCCGACCACCATGCCGCCCGCGCGCGTGCGCTCGCTCAACGCACCCGCGGCGGCGCTGCGGTCTATCAGGAGCTGCACGCGGGCCGCGTGGGCCGCAGGCGTCCCGATGATGCGTCCGACCACGCCGGCCGGCGCGATCACCGCCATGTCCGCCTGCACGCCGTCTGCCGAGCCGCGATCGATCGTGATCGTCCGCATCCCGGGATTCGGGTTGCCGCCGATGACCTCGGCCGCCACCGTCGGCAAGCTCGCGGTCGATTTCAGATCCATCAGCGCCTGCAGCTTCTCCGAGCGCACCGCAAGCGCACGCTGCTGCTGGAGCCGGACTTCGAGATCCGCAACCTGCCGGCGCAGTGACTCGTTCTCCGCGCGCACGCCGCGCAGGGCGAAGTAGTTGTCCCACACGCCGCGCGTGCCTGTGATCACGCCAAACGTCACACGTTCGATGCGCGAGAACACCTCGAAGGTCACGAGCGACAGCACGCGGACGCCAGACCGCGACTGCACCTGCGCCGACACGAGGATGACCTGCGCGAGCATCGCGAAAGCGAAGAGCACGGTCGTGCGCCGGCGGACATCTAGCATTCCTTGATGCCCGTGGCGCCGCACCCCCACTCGCGGCGGCTCGATTGGCGGCGCTCGCGCGCCGCGGCCGCGGGCGCGCCCCGAATTGCCGATAGCTCCCGTCCACCCCCGCGCGCGAACGACGTCTTAGTCAATCGAGATCTTCCGCAGGAGATTGAAGTCCGAGAGCATCTTGCCCGCGCCGAGCACAACCGACGACAACGGATCCTCCGCCATCGCGAGCGGCAGCCCCGTCTCTTCGCGCAGCCGCTTGTCGAGATTCTTGAGCATCGATCCGCCGCCCGTCAGCACGATGCCGCGATCGACGATGTCGGCCGACAGCTCCGGCGGCGTGCGCTCGAGCGCCACGCGGACGGCGTCGACGATGACGTTCACGGTCTCGGCCAGCGATTCCCGAATCTCTTCGTCCGTGATGGTGATCGTCTTCGGCACCCCTTCGATCAGATGCCGGCCCTTGATCTCCATCGTCATCCGCTCTTCGAGCGGGTACGCGGAGCCGATCTCCATCTTGATCGCCTCGGCCGTGCGCTCGCCGATGAGCAGGTTGTACGTCTTCTTGATGTACTGGATGATCGCTTCGTCCATCTCGTTGCCGGCCACGCGTACGGCCTTGCTGTAGACGATCCCCGCCAGCGAGATAACGGCGATGTCGGTCGTGCCGCCGCCGATGTCGACGATCATGTTCCCGGACGGCTCGGTGATCGGCATCCCTGCGCCAATCGCGGCGGCCATCGCTTCCTCGACGAGATACACCTCGCTGGCCTTCGCGCGATACGCGCTGTCCTTCACCGCGCGCTTCTCGACCTGCGTGATTTCCGACGGCACGCCGATGACGATGCGGGGGCGCACCCACACGTTGCGGTTGTGCGCCTTCTTGATGAAGTAGGTCAGCATCTTCTCGGTGACCTCGAAGTCGGCGATGAC
>JBKPQB010000070.1:0-6534 GCA_046733875.1 Acidobacteriota bacterium | reverse complement strand
TTCAGGCGGCGACGCTGCCGACCACACTTCCCGAATCCGAGCGGGAGGCGCTGCTCCGTCAGCGGGTGGAGGTCGAGCCGCTCGCGACGGGCTTCTCCGGTCTCCGAGACCGGTACGGCACCACGCTCCGAATGGTCCTGGCGCTCATGGGGCTGCTCCTCGCGGTTGCGTGCGCCAACCTTGCGGGCCTCGCGCTGGCGCGCTCGTTGATGCGGCGGCACCAGGTCGCGATTCGTCTCGCGCTCGGTGGCAGTGCGCCACGCGTGTTCTGGCAGCTTCTGCTCGACGGCCTCCTGCTGTCGGCGGTCGCGTTCGCCGGTGCGGTTTCGCTCGCGTTGGGGATGGTCCAACTGCTACGGGCGACGCTGCTGGCCGACGCCATCGGGTCCCGGACCTTTCCTCCGGCGACACCTGATGCCGGCGTGCTGGCCGCGGCGGCGCTGCTGACGCTGTTGGTGGGCGTGACGATCGGCCTCGTCTCCGCGTGGCGGTCGGTCACAGTCGGCGTGGACGAAGGCTTGCGTCGCGGCCGGCGCATCGTCGGCTCGTCCGGACGGTTCGGGCGCGGCCTGCTCGTGGCGCAGGTCGCGATGTCGATGACCTGCCTCGTCGCGGCCGGACTCTTCATGTCCACGCTCGCGCGTCTGCGCGCGAACGACAGTTCGCTCCAGTCGCAGCGCATCGTGTTCACTCGCGCCTATCGCGAGCCCGGCGATCATGCGGTCTTGACGCCGGAGTACTACCGCGCACTCGTTTCCGACCTCGCCCGGATGCCCGGGGCAGAGGCGGCGGCGCTGTCCGTGTACTACCCGACGTACTACGAACGGCCCGAGCCGATCCCGACAGAGCTTTTCGAGCATTACACCCGGGCCGACGGCTTTCCCTCATCGGAAGTCATGGTGTTGCCCGAATGCGTGTCGCCAGGCTTCTTCGATCTGTTCCGGGTGCCGCGGCTGCAGGGCCGCGACATCACGTGGGACGACGGAGAGGGAAAGCCCGACGTGGCGCTGATATCGGCGTCGCTCGCACGCGCGCTGTTCCCCGCAGGTGACGCCGTCGGCCATCACCTTCGGCGCACCGGATCGCAGCCTGGTGACGTCGAAGTGGTCGGTGTCGTCGCCGACGCCCCGTACGTCAAGCTCGACGACCCGCGACCGTTCGTCGTGTTCCGGCCGATTCTGCAGGACCTTGCGCGGTCGCAGTTTCCGATGGCGTACGTCCGCGCCAGCGGCGACCTCGCGACGGTGCGCGATGGCTACGCGCGCGTCGTGAAGACGCTGGGGCATCGATTGCTGCGCGGCTTCTTCATCACGTCATCGGATTGGGTCAACCATGCGCTGTTGAGGGAGCGTTTCATAGCGGGCCTGGCGGCCTTCGCCGCGGCGCTCACGAGCGTGCTGGCGTGTATGGGCGTGTACGGGCTGCTCGCGTACTCCGTCACCGCGCGGGTTCGGGAAATCGGCGTGCGCCTGGCGCTCGGCGCCTCTCGCGGGACCGTCATCTGGATGATCGTGCGGGAGGGCTTGGCGATCGCGGTGCCCGGTGTGCTCCTCGGCGCTGCGTGCGCGTGGGCTGCCGCGCGGCTCGCACAGGCACAACTCTACGGCATTGCCCCGGGTGATCGCCGAATGCTGGCGATCGCCGCAGCCCTATCCCTTGGGACCGTGCTCGCGGCGTCATTCGTTCCGGCGCTGCGCGCATCGAGGGTGGCGCCGGTCGAAGCACTGCGCGAGGACTAACATCTGCATCGCGGCCATCATTTGCGACGCCCCCGCCGCCCGACGTCATGCAGGCCCACTCCACAGCTGCAAGTACCGCTGGTTGCACGCCCCCGCAACCAAATGATCCGGTGTACTTCGCCCCTCGGACTCCCCGACAGTCTCACTCGGTCGGCGCTGCGCCGCCTCGCTCCGTCATTCGACCGGCCTCACGACGAGAAAACTGAAGTCGCCTCGGTTCAGATAGCGATCAAAGCAGGTCTCGCAAAGCCAGATTCCAACCGAGTTCGGGCCACCGGCGAACGAAGACTCGCGGTATCCCGAAGCTGCTTCACGACCGATCGCGAAGATCGAAAATCAAGCAGTGATCATGGTCCCAGAACCCGCTTCGAGTTTCGATAATCGGGCCATCCGGATCGAGTGGGATTGCCGCCTCTTGGTTGCCCAAGATCTCGACTTCTTTCAGGTCATTCGAACACTTGCGACACGTGTGGAATTGTACTTCCGGGATGCCTGTCCATCCGCAGTGGCCGCATCTCAGCACCTTGTTTGCGAACACGATAGCGACGGTCACGTGTTCAGTGAGCGACCAGTGTGGGACATCAAGTTCGGCGACGCGACCGTTCAGCCTCACGATGTCGGCGATCGACGAGTCTGCTGCCAGAACGAACAGCCAACCGCGGCCGTTAACGGAGACGCCTTCGACTTGCTGAAGGTCCCCGTGACGAGTACGTTCGCGGGACCGGTCCGAATCGATCCAATCTGAAACTGCGACACCTCGAGCCGCTTGTCTACTGGCATGAGTCACCTACAGGCGCGGATCGACCGGTTCACTCTCCAGAGCAAGAACGCCGAAGACGCACTCGTGAACGCGCCTGAGCGGCTCCCGTTGAACGAACCGTTCGAGACCCTCGATGCCCAATGCGAACTCTCGCAGGGCCAGCGATCGCTTGCCGGAGAGGCCTCGCTCGCGCAATCGTTCGAGGTGCTCTGGCAACGTGTACTCGGGGCCGTAGATGATGCGAAGGTACTCCCGGCCGCGGCACTTCACCGCCGGCTGCAGAAGGCCACGCGAATTGGTGGTGACGAACTGCATCGGCTTGACGACTGCGCCCTCGCCGCCCGCCTCCGTGAGGTTCTCCCACCAGCTCGTCGCGATCGCCTCGCTGTCCGGATCTGCGAGATCGACGACGTGGTAGGGCGTGCGCATCAGCAAGGCGTGATCTTCCGGCACGAACCCAGCGATGGCCTTCATGTGCCAGACATGATCCTTGTCCGCGTGGACTGCGCCTTCAGTCGCCATGATGTGAAACGGAGCGACGCGGATGTCCCGGACCGATTCGACGGGCCAGCAGTAGTGCCGATACGCCGGCGCGAACCGCTCCGCAAGATCAAGGCGGACCTTGTGCCGCTCAACGAGCGCACCGACATCGATACCCCGAGCCGCAGCCTTCTCGAGTTCATGAACCGTCTCGCCCAAGCCGACGCGTGCCGCCGTTCCGACGGAGGCGTATTGCTGGCGAACGAGTTCGAGCGCCTTCGCCGACCAGGGCATCAGTTCGCAATCCAGGCACACCCAATCGGTGTTGAATTGCTCCCAGAATCCGGACCTATCCAGAGCGCTGCGGACGGAAGCGAGCAACTCGCGTTCGAGCGCTGCATTCTCGAAAAAGCGACGTCCAGTGCGCGTGTAACAGATGCCGTCTTCGGCCTCGAGGACTCCGAAGCGCTGGCGGGCCGCCTCTTCGCTGCGGCACGCGATCAGGATGGCGTGAGCCCATGTGCTTCTGCTCGACGACCACCTGGCTGATGCCGTTCGTGCGGTAGTACGAAAACGCCTCCGCCGGATGCTCGAGGAGCCCTTCGCGCTTGCTCGTCTCGCTCGGCGACATCGTCGGCGGCAGGTAGATCAGCCACTTCGGATTCGCCGCAAAGCGACTCATGACCTCGAGGGCGGCCGCGGCGTTCTCCTCTCGAATCGTGATGTTCCGCTGCAGTCGCGTCTCGACGAGACGCTTACCGCGCACGTCGTCGATGTCGAGCAGATCGTCGTTCGCTTGTTGCGCGCTGAGAGGAGCGGCAGCGGGAGATACCAGAAACGGGCGAGCCGGCTCCGCGTACGTGGCCCGCGCCGGCACGGACACCAGCTCTTTCTCGGGCCACCGCAAGGCGGTCAGGCGTCCGCCGAACACGCACCCGGTGTCGATGTTGATTGTGCGATTCAGCCAGTCCGGTTCCGGGATCGGCGTGTGGCCGTACACGACGGCGGCACCGCCACGATATTCGGACGCCCAGTTGTAGCGAACGGGCAGGCCGAATTCGTCGGTCTCGCCGGTCGTCTCGCCGAACAAGGCGAAGTCTCTGACCTTTGCGGAGCCACGTCCCTGCATCTCCGTCTTCATGCCGGCATGCGCGACGACGAGCCGGCCGTCGTCGAAGACGTAGTGGCTGACGAGGCCGTCGATGAAATCCCGAACGGAAGTGCGGAACTCGGGCGACTGGAGATCCAGTTCAGCCAGCGTGCGATCGAGACCGTGTGAAACAGTAACGTCCCGTCCCTCCAGCTTTCGCTTTAGTTTGATGTCGTGATTCCCCGGAACGCACAGCGCATTCCCCGCCGCTGACATCACCATCACTGTCTTGAGTGTGTCCACAACTCGCGGCCCACGATCGACCAGGTCTCCAACGAAAATGGCCTTGCGGCCACCAGGATGAGCCCAGCCAGCGTCGCCGTTCTTGGCGTATCCGAGCTGCTCGAGCAGCGCTTCAAGTTCGTCGCAACAACCGTGAACGTCGCCGATGATGTCGAACGGTCCGTGCTCGCTCTTCCGGTTGTTCCAGAGAGGCTGACGCTCGAAAACGGCCGCATCCACCTCGTCCTGCGTCTTGAGCACGTGAACGTGTCGGAATCCTTCTCGTCCGAGTCCTCGCAGCGAGCGGTGCAGCTGGCTCTCTGATTACGAACGACATGCGGCCCGAAATCCCGGTTCGGCCGTGAACGGTTGCGGTCGTGACACACGCGTTCGGGCAGATCGAGCACGACCGCGACCGGCAGTACGTGCTATTCGCGCGCCAGGGCTACCAGCGGCTTTCGCCCTTCCGGTTGGACGTTCGTCGCGTCGATGACAGTCAGGCGTCCACGCGCGAGTCGGCGGGCGGCAACATAGTGCAGCGCAGCGAACGCGTCGTTGGTCGCGGCTTGGTCGTTTTCGTCGTCGGACACGAGTCCGCGGAAGCCGTCTGATGAGAGCACCTCGGTTGCCTTGAAATGCTTCCGAGCAAACGTCGACTTGCCGCAGCCCGACGGTCCGATCAGGACCACGAGAGAGAGTTCGGGAATCGTCAGAGTCATCGAGTAAAGACCGCCATCTGCGTGGGCGATCCGACCTCGGAGTCTTCGTCGCCAACCGGGTGGAACTGCGCGTTATAGCCGAATCGTGAGGCGACATCGGTTGCCCAGGACTGAAACTCGGTTCGGGTCCACTCGAACCGGTGATCCTGATGGCGGAACTGGCCTGCCGGCAGTGAAGGCCATTTCACGTTGTACTCGGCGTTCGGAGTCGTCAACACGATGGCGCTGGGCCGTGCGGCCTCGAACAGCACTCGTTCGAACGCGCGCAAACGGGGTTGATCGAGATGCTCGACCACCTCCACGACTGCAGCGGCGTCGAATCCAGCCAGACGCGCATCGCGATACATCAGCGAACCGTGGAGGAGTCGAATGCGTTCCCGCTGTTTGGGAGCGAGACGATCCAGCTTGAGGCGCGATTCGGCCAGGTCGAGCGTCCGACTGCGACGTCCATGCCGACGATCTCGGTGAAATGGTGATCGGACAGCAATCGTCGAAGCAGCTTGCCCTCACCGCAGCCAAGGTCGAGCACTCGTGCCGCTCCAGACGTCTTCAACGCGGCGACAACGGCATCGAGCCGCCGTTCGTTGAGGCTGATGGTGCGTTCGATCGTCGCCTCTTGTTCGTCCTTCTGCGCGGCGACCGCTTCTTCTTCTGGCTGCTCCTCGGCCGTCAACCTGGCGATTGCATCGCGCACTAGACCGCGCTGGTGCACCAGGTAGCGCGAGACGATCACGTCGCGCGAAGGGTGTTTGTCCAACCAGCCTTCTCCATGGCGCAGAAGTTTCTCAACCTCGTCGTCTCCTACCCATTAGTGCTTCTGGTCGTCCAGTACCGGGATCAGGACGTACAAGTGCGTCAACAACTCGCTCAGGCGCCGCGTCGATCGCAGCGTGACCGTGAACAGCCGGCTGGGTCCCAGAGCGGGCATGCTCTCGTCGAGTTCGTGACGGGTCGCCTCGACCTCGTAGCCGAGAGGCTCGAACAGCGCGCGGAGGAATCCCTCGCCGCCACGACAGGGAACCGCAGCGATTCGTGCTTCAAGCGGCAGCGGCGTCGCCGCCAGTTCCGGTTTCCGCTCGCACCGTCCGCCAAGGGCGGAGGTGAACCAGCGGGAGAGAACGACCGAGAGCAGAGACGATGCGACGTACGGGCGGTCGTTGACGTACTGGTCCTCGGCGCCACCTTTACCGCTACGGCCGCGGACCATTCCGACCGGATCGACATCGAGCAGTACTGCGGCCGTGCAAGCGTCATCCGTCGCCTCGGGGTAGAAGACGGTAGCGTTGCCGAACGGGAACTCCCGCGTGTGAACGTGTTCCGGGTGCTTGTGGAGCAGAAACCCCAGATCCGTCGCCGGCCGGTATGTCGTTCGGATCGCCAGAAGCATGTTCTAATTCGTCCGTTCTCAAGCGTCGTCAAGAGCTGGGTCGCAGGGTACGATAGCTGTCTCTTAAACACAACTCC
>JBKPQB010000069.1:0-10794 GCA_046733875.1 Acidobacteriota bacterium | reverse complement strand
ACGCACGCATTACGTGACGTCCGAGTTTGCGACCGATATCGCGATCAACGCGGAGGGAGTCCGCGACAGCCGCGACATCGGCCCGAAGCCGCCGAACGAACGCCGGATCGTCGTCCTGGGCGACTCGCTCGTCCTCTCGGTGCAGGTCCAGGAAGAGCAGACGTTCTGCAGGCTGCTCCAAGATCGATTGAATCGCGACGGCGGCGGGATCACTTGGCGCGTCATCAACGCCGGCATCCAGGGGTACGGCCCGGTGGAGGAGCTGCTCTTCTTTCGTCAGGTCGCGAAGACGTTCGAGCCTGATCTCGTCATCGAAACGATCTTCGTGGGAAACGACGCGGAGGAAGCGGTCACCTCCGCGTCGAAGCTGCGTCCGTCCCCGGCGCCCCTCGCGCAGGCCGTCACGGACTCGATCGTCGAGAGGCTCCGGCGCTTCGTGCGACGGAGCATGGTGCTGCAGGTGCTCCGCCTGCGCGTGGTCGCGATAACGGACCGGCTCGCAAACTGGTGGTCGCCGCCGGAACCCGTGCTTCAGAGCTACGCGGCGAAGCCCGCCGGGCGGGTCGCCGAAGGGCTGCAGATCGCAAAGCGGTGCGTGCATGACATTGCGCACGACGCCGCGACCTCGGGGGCCCGAACGGCCGTCCTACTAATGCCTGCGCGCTTCCAGGTGGACGATGCGGATTATGGGAGGTTGAAGACGACCGTGGAGCAGATGGGAGGCGAGCTCGTTCGCGACGGCGCGTCAACGCGATTCAATGCGGCGCTCGACGCGCTGCCGCTCCCTCGCATGGACGCGCTCACGGCGCTCCGTGCGGCGCTGCCCGGTCCCGATCTCTTCTTTCAGCAGACCGTTCATCTGACCCCTCGCGGGCATGAGGTGGTCGCGAAAGCCCTCGAAGCGTTTCTCAGAGAACAGAACCTGGTGCCGTCCACCGGAAGCTGACGTGGTCTTCAACTCCCTTCAGTTCGTCTGGTTCTTCCTCGCCGTCTACGCGCTCTATCGCGTGCTGCCGCACCGCGGCCAGAACTGGCTGCTGCTCGTGGCGAGCTACTACTTTTACGCGGCCTGGGACTACCGGTTCGTCACGTTGCTGGCGGCGTCGACGCTCGTCGATTTCTCGTGCGGGCTTGCGCTCGACCGCGCTCGGGCGCAGCGCCGGCGACGGCTGATTCTGTGCCTGAGCATCGGCTTCAACCTGACCCTGCTCGGCTTCTTCAAGTATTTCAATTTCTTCGCGGCCAACCTGCAGACGCTGATGGCGGCCGTCGGCTGGCGCATGGACTTCGTCACACTTCGGGTGCTGCTGCCGGTCGGCATCTCGTTCTACACGTTCGTCACGATGAGCTACGTCATCGACGTGTATCGCCGCGAGATCGAGCCGACGCGGAACCTGCGCGATTTCGCGGTGTTCGTTGCGTACTTCCCGCACCTGGTGGCGGGTCCCATCCTGCGTGCGAGCAAGCTGCTGCCCCAGATTTCACACGAGCGCCATGCCACGGGTGCTCAGATGCGTGAGGGGCTCTGGCTGATCGCCTGGGGCTTCTTCCAGAAGATTTTCGTCGCCGATAACCTCGCGACGCTTGCGTCGCGGGTCTTCGCGCCAGGTGCGCACGAGGCGGGAATCAACGTGCTGCTGGGCACGTACGCGTTCGCGTTTCAGATCTACGGGGACTTCGCCGGCTACAGCAACATCGCGCGCGGCACGTCGAAGCTGATGGGCATCGAGCTCGTGGAGAACTTCCGGTTCCCGTACCTCGTGACGACCCCGCAGGCGTTCTGGCGGAACTGGCACATCAGCCTCTCCACGTGGCTACGGGACTACTTGTATATTCCGCTCGGCGGAAATCGGGGTTCCGCGTGGGAGACGCGCCGCAACCTGATGATCACGATGGTGCTCGGTGGCCTCTGGCATGGCGCGGCGTGGACGTTCGTGGTCTGGGGGGTATATCAGGGGTTGCTCTTGATTGCGTACCGGTCGTTCGATCGCGCCGCATGGTTCCGCCAGGTGCCAGGCGTGGTCGCATGGGCCGTCATGTTCCACCTGACGTGCGCCGGATGGCTCATCTTCCGCGCCCCGTCGTTTCCTCAGCTTGGGGTGCTTGCCTCGAGCCTTCTATTCCATTTCGCGCCATCAGCGATTGACAATCAGAACATGCTCGTCCCGCTGCTCCTGATCACCGTGCCGCTTCTCGTCGTACACGTACTCGAAGCCCGCGCCGATGATCTCCTCGTCGTCCTGCGCCTGCGGCCCGTTGTTCGATATTCGCTGTACGTCGCGACCGGGTACCTGATTTTTCTGTTCGGGAATTTCGGCGGCGCGGACTTCATTTATTTTCAGTTTTGATGATCCTGCTCGAGCTTCTCGTCGTCGGATGGCTGCCCGGCGCGGTACTCTTCCGGACGCCCGTCGCGAATCGAGAGAAGCGCGCGGCGCTGGCAGCTGAGGAGCGCCTGTTCTGGGCGGTGATCCTGAGCCTGGCGATCTCGCTTACGATCGTCGTGTCTCTCGCGGCCGCTCACCGTTACAGCTTCCCGCGCCTGCTGATCGGGGACGGCCTCTTCGCCGTCGCATTCGCAGCAGCCGCGCGCTTCCGCCTGCGGCTGGGGGCATCCCGGCGGCCCGGGCCGGCGATCGTCATTCCGCTGGCGCTCATCGCAATGGGCGTCTGGCGCTTCTTTCCACAGGCCGAATACGTCCTCGGCGGGAAGGATCCAGGCGTCTACGTGAACGAGGGGATTCAGATCGCGCAGCGCGGGTCGCTCGTCATCCGGGATGAGACGATCGCACACGTGCCGGCCTTCGCGCGCGACCTGTTCTTTCCGTCGCATGACAACCCGACGTACTACAGCATCCGGTTCATGGGCTTCTTCATCCAGTCGCCTGACACCGGAACGGTGATTGGTCAATTTCCGCATCTCTACCCCGCCTCGATAGCGATCGCGTACGGGCTCGATGGCCTGACCGGCGCGCGGCGGACGACCGGCGTGTGGGCCATCCTTGGACTGCTGGCGGTGTACTTCGCCGGTGCGCGGTGGCTCGGACGCCCTGCAGCAGCCGCCGCGGCATTCCTGCTGTCGCTCACCGTGATTCAGGTCTGGTTCTCGCGCTACCCCAATGCGGAAGTTGTGATGCAGGCGCTGCTGTTTGCCGCGCTGCTGGCGACGTCGCGCGCACAGATCGACGGCGACCGGTTCTTCGCGCCGGTTGCCGGGCTGCTCTTCGGGCTACTCCTGTTCCTGCGCTTCGATGCCGTCATCGGAATTGCTGGTGCGACTGCCGGAGTGATCCTGGCGACGATCTCCGGGCGCCGGCTGGCGTGGACGTTCTGGCCGCCGCTCGTCGCCGCGGCAATTCTGTACGCCTGGTATCTCGCTGGTCCGCTCCGCGCGTACGTGCAACTGCCGATCATCTTCGCCTCGAGCTTGACGACACTCCAGTACGTGCTTGCCGTGTGCGCCCTCGTCGCGGCCGCAGGGCTGCTCGTCGTCGGGGTCCGTTCCCCGCACATCGCTGGTTTCGTACGAATCTGGAGCCCCACCGTCATAACGGCGTTTGTTATCGCCGCTGCGGTGTACGCGCTGTTCCTGAGGCAGCCCAGCGGAAAGCTGGCCGCGTACGACGCGTACGCGCTGCGCACGTTCGTCTCGTTCTACTTCACCTATGCCGCGTTCATCGCGGCACTCATCGGATACGTGCTCGTCGCGCGCGCGCTGTTCTGGCGCGACCCGGCCCTGCTGATGACGCTCACCGCGTTCGCGCTGTTCTTCTTTTACAAGATCCGGATCGTCCCCGAGCACTTCTGGATGGCGCGCCGGTTCGTGCCGATCATCCTGCCCGGCGCGCTCCTGCTCGTGAGCGCCGCCGCGCTCGTCGGCGTCCGCGGACGGTGGCTGACGACACGCCTGATTCGCGGGCCGATCGGCATTGTCTTTCTGGCGCTGCTCGCCGCGCATTACGCGCGGGCCTCGACACCTGTTCTGAAGCACGTCGAGTACGCCGGCGTGATTCCGCGGCTCGAACGCCTCGCGGCGAGAATCGGCGACGACGACCTGGTCGTCGTGGAATCGCGCAATGCGTCTGAGCTCCACGTGCTGGCGCTCCCGCTCGCGTATATCTACGCCCGGAACGTCCTCGTCCTCGCGTCACCGCTGCCGGACAAGACGACGTTCGCGGCGTTCCTCGATCGCGCCCACGCCCGGTATCGGCGCGTGTTGTTCATGGGCGGAGGCGGCACGGATCTGGTGTCGTCGAAATGGAGTGTCGAGCCGATCGCGAGCGAGCGCTTTCAGGTTCCCGAGTACGATTCGCCCAGAGAAGCCTTCCCGCGCTACGTTCGCGAGAAGAAGTTCGACTACAGCCTGTACGCGTTCGTTCCTCCGGCCGCTGCCAATGCTCGTGCGTTCGATCTCGACGTCGGCGGCGCCGACGACCTGCACGTGCTGCGCTTCCATGCAAAGGAGGAGACGGAAGGGCGCACGTTCCGTTGGTCGCGCGACCGATCGTACGTGACGATCGGCCCGATGACGCCCGGGAGCCACGTTATTACCGTGTGGATGAGCAACGGCGGCCGCCCGCCCGCCGCCCCTGCGGCCGATGTCACCCTGCTCGTCGGCGCGCTCCGCGTCGGGCGCGTTCGCGTGAGCGGCGGTTTCGCTCCGTACGAATTCCATGTACCTGCGAACGCAGCCGCGTCTGTCGCGAATGGAGACCCCGTACGGCTGACGCTCGAAAGCGCCGTCTGGAACCCGCAGAAGACCCTGGGGTCCCCGGACGACCGGGATCTTGGCGTCATGGTCGATCGGGTCACCGTGGAATGACGGCCCGAGAGCCGTGGAACAATTGAGACTCCGTGCATCGGCTGAACATCTCCGACCCGCGTGAGCGGCTCCTTGTCGGCGCCGCGGATGCGGCTCTGCGTCCGATTGCCGCGTTGCGGCGTCTCACGAGCTCTCGTCAACGGCCGGAACGACGCATCCTCTGCCTGCGCCTGGAACGGATCGGGGATCTCGTCATGGCACTTCCCGCGCTCGGGGAGCTGCGGGCGCTCGCGCCGGACGCCTCGATCGATCTCGTCGTCGGGAGCTGGAACAAGACGATCGCGGACGCGATCCAGGCGGTCGATCGCGTCGAGACCCTCGATGCGTCCTGGCTGACACGCGGAGCCGACGGCAGCAGCATGGCGACGCTGCTGCTCCATGCGCGACGCTGGCGTACGCGTCACTATGACCTGGCGATCAATTTCGAGCCGGACGTGCGCAGCAACCTGCTGATCGCGGCCTCTGGCGCCACACGTCTCGCCGGATTCTCCAGCGGGGGAGGCGGACCGCTGCTCGACGTGGCGCTTCCTTACGACACGCGCGCACACACGGCGGACAATGCGGTGGCCCTCATAAACGCCGCGCTCGGGCGGCGGACCGATGCCCTCGCTCGACCGGCGCTGAAGATCCCCGAAGCGGCGCGCGCGGAAGCCGCGCGGGTTCTGAGCGACCGGCGAGAGCCGATCGTCGCCGTCCACGTCAGCGGCGGCCGCACGATCAAGCAGTGGCCCGAGGCCCGCTTCCGGGACGTTGCGCGCACGCTGATCGAGAACCACGGCGCCACCATTGTGCTGACCGGGAGCGAGGCGGATCGCCGTCAGGTCGATGCCGTCATGAGCGGGCTGCCAGGCACCCACGTGCTCGACCTCTCGGGCACCCTCGATCTGATCACGCTCGCGGCGGTGCTCGAGCGCGCGACGCTGCTCGTCACCGGCGACACGGGGCCGATGCACATCGCTGCCGCTGTCGGGACGCCCATCGTCGCGATCTTCGGCCCATCCGACCCTGCACGCTACGCCCCCCGCGGAGCTCTCGATCGCGTCGTGCGAATCGATCTCCCGTGTGCGCCGTGCAATCGCATCCGCGTTCCGCCCGCGCGCTGCGCCGGCCACACGCCGGACTGCCTCGCGGGAATCGAGATCGCGCAGGTCCTCGCAGCCGTGGAGGGCGTGATCGCTCATGGCGCGCCCGGCCGAACATGACGACCGTTGAAATCGATTCTGGCGCGTCGCGGCGCGTCGTACGGCTCGACGATTTCCTCAGCGCCGATCTCGAAGAGCACGCGCACGAGGAAGCCTATGGCTGGATCAAGGCGATCCGGCACCTGCGTGTCGATGGCATGCCGTTCCGGCGGCGATTCACGTTCCGCGGCGACTCTCTGTGGTGGTTCGCCGAGCTGTACCTGCACAAGACCCAGGCGATCCTGAAGGTGATGCGGACGATCTCCGCGGTCGACGCCCTGATCGCGCGCGAGGAGCCGCGCAGTCTGCAGATCATCGAGGGAGACGACGAGCTGCTGGAACCGATCGCCGCGGCAAGAGGTGTGCGATTGACTGACGGCCGGCGCGCGACAGATACGTCGCTCGCGCGGCTCGAGGCTCGCGCGCGCGCGTTGACGGCGCAAGCGCGTCTGTCGCGCGTGCGACGACGTACGGCACGGGCGCGGCGTACGCGCGTGGCGGCATTCATCCATCGTGCGTTCTGGCACGAACAGGGGGAAGGAGGGGCGGAATCCTATATCGGCCCCGTGCTTGCGGCGCTCGAATCGCGCCTCCCGCCCGACGCGATCGGCTACGTCGGCGTCGGACCACGGCGTAACTTCCGCGCGCGACGCTGGTGGCAGGCGCTGCTGCCCGCTCGCAGCGAGCGGCTGGTTCCAATCGAACGCTATGCCCCGGGGGCGACTCTCGGGGCATCGCAAGACATCTGGCGTCAGCGGAACGAGATTCGGCGCGCGCTCTGCGCGAGCGACGAGCTTCGCGCGCACGCGGTCATCCGTGGCTGCGATCTCTGGCACGTCGTCCGCGCGCAGCTCGCAGGAATTGCCCTTCTGCAGTTCCCCTGGTCCGCGCGTGCGATGGACGAAGCAGCCGCCGCGCTGGACGCGCTCGGGCCGTCAGCCGCCATAACGTACGCGGAAGCGGGCGGCTGGGGGCGCGCGCTCGCGCTCGAATGCCGCCGCCGCCAGATCCCGCTCGCGGGGATCCAGCACGGGTTCATCTACCGTCACTGGCTGAATTACCGCCATGAGCCAGACGAGATGGCGCCCGACTTCGTCAACGCCGACGATTCCGGGTTCCCGCGTCCGGCGCTGACGCTGCTGTTCGATGCGTACGCCGAGCAGCACCTCGCATCCGCGGGCCACTTTCCGCCGGAATCGCTGCGCGTCACCGGGAGCGCACGGCTCGACGATCTCGTTGCCGACGTGCGGCGTCAGACGGATGCGCACATTACCGCGACTCGAAAGGCCGCTGGTGCAGCTGACGGAATGCCGCTGATCCTGATGGCCACCAAGGAGCGTGAAGCGGGGCCGCACCTCGCCGCGTTGGCCGAAGCCATCCGTGAGTTCCCGGATACGAGACTGGCGATCAAGCCCCACCCTGCGGAAACGGCAGATGTGTACGACCGTATCCTGCGCGCCGCGCCGAACGTGGGCGTCCTTCCGTCCTCGTTGTCGCTCGCCGCTGCACTTGCTGCCGCGCGCGCGATCGTTACGGTCAACTCGACGGTCGCGATCGATGCGCTGGCGCTCGGCGTGCCCTCGCTCGTGATCGGTCTTCCCAACAACCTGACGCCGTTCGTCGACGCCGGTGCCATGGCCGGTGCTCGGACGCCAGCGGAGATCCGCGCGGCGCTGAGGCGCCTCCTGTATGATGAGGAGTTCCGACGTCAGCTGGCGCACGCCGCGGAGCGGTTCGTCCATCAGCAGCGTCCTGTTGATGGTCAGGGCGCCGCTGCGCGCGCGGCGCAGGTGATTGTCGACCTCGCCCGGCGTTGATCGATCCGACTCGGAGGCTTGTTCGATGCGTGTGTTGATAACCGGCGGTGCCGGCTTCGTCGGCTCGCACCTTGCGGAGGCGCTCCTGGAGCGCGGCGACGAGGTATCGGTGCTCGACAATCTGTCGACCGGCTCGATCGACAACATCGCGCATCTCAAGGGCCGTCCGAATTTCCGCTACACGATCGACTCGGTCGCCAACGAACCGCTCCTCGCCGAGCTCATCGACGCCAGCGACGTCGTCGTCCACCTTGCCGCCGCTGTCGGCGTGAAGCTGATCGTCGAGGCGCCGGTCCACACGATCGAGACGAACGTGCACGGCACCGAAGTCGTGTTGAAGCACGCGAACAAGAAGAAAAAGCTCGTCGTCATCGCCTCCACGTCGGAGGTGTACGGCAAGAGCACGGATGTCCCGTTCCGCGAAGATGCGGATCTCGTGCTCGGCCCAACGGTGAAGCACCGCTGGGCCTACGCGTGCAGCAAGCTGATCGACGAATTCCTCGCGCTGGCGTACTGGAAGGAACGCAAGCTGCCGGTCATCATCCTGCGGCTCTTCAATACCGTCGGGCCGCGCCAGACAGGCCAGTACGGGATGGTGATTCCGAATTTCGTGCGGCAGGCGCTCTCGGGCCAGCCGATTACGGTGTTCGGCGACGGTTCGCAATCGCGCAGCTTCACCTACGTGGGCGACGTCGTGAGGGCTGTGGTAGCCTTGATCAACGAGCCCAGAGCGGTCGGGCAGGTCTTCAACATCGGCAACGGCCAGGAAATCACGATTGGCGATCTCGCCGCGCGCATCAAGCAGATGGCTGGCAGCGGCTCGCCGATCGTGACGGTTCCGTACGATCAGGCCTACGAGGCGGGGTTCGAAGACATGCCGCGCCGCGTGCCCGACATCAGCCGGATTCGCAGCCTGATTGGATACGAACCGACGGTCGAGCTCGACGAGATCCTCTCACGCGTCATCGAACATTTTCGACAGCAGTGATCGCACCTGGTCGGCAGACCCCGCACGAGGGTGTCGAACCGCCATCAGATCCATGTCTCGAGCCACAGGCCTGAAAGCGGCGGCGCGCCGCACAGCGGAATCGGCGCTGCGGCGGAACGCAAAGACGGTGCGCCGCCTGCTGCTCGCGACGGGGCGCGACCGCGCGCCCACCCTGCCCGAGATCGTCCAGATCGAGAGCACGAACATCTGCAATGCCAAATGCGTGTTCTGTCCACGCGACGAGATGCACCGGCGGCAGGGGGTCATGAGCTTCGATCTGTTCCGCAAGGTCGTGGACGAGTGCGCCGCGCTCGGCATCGCGCACGTGCGCGTCCACAACTACGGCGAGCCTTTCCTCGACCGGCATCTCACCGAGAAGGTCCGCTATGCGAAGCAGAAGGGCATTCCCGAAGTGGGGATGATCAGTAACGGCTCGCTCATCACTGAGAAGGTCGCGCGAGGGATGGTCGAGGCCGGACTGGACGCGATCAACATCAGCGTGGACGCGTCGGGCAAGGACGTCTTCGAGTCGACGCGCATCGGCCTGAACTACGACAAGGTGATCGCGAACGTCGAGCGCCTGGTCAGAATTCGCGCGGAGCTGGGAAAGCGGCGGCCGAAGCTCATTCTCTCGTTCGTGCGGCAGAACAACTCGGCGGACGAACAGGCATTCATCGAGCACTGGCGCAACGTGGCGGACAAGATCCACATCACGGATCTGCACAACTGGGCGGGTACGCTCAACGCCGAGTCCGACGTGAACTACCCCTGCTACCGGCCGTGGCTCACGTTCACCGTGCTGTGGGACGGCCGCGTCTCCCTGTGCTGCGCCGACTTCGACGGGCACACCATCCTCGGCGACCTCAACACCTCGACCATCGAAGAGATCTGGAATGCGGAGCCCTATCGCAACGCACGTCGCCAGCATCTCGAGAGCGGCGGCCCCGACATCTGCCGCGCGTGCGATCTGCCGCGCAAGGACTCTCCGCTCTGGATCACGAAGTTGATGTGATGCCCGCCAGATCGTGGGGCGGCGCGCGACAATCGCAGGTCGGGCCTTTCAGGCCCGCCAACAACCGTACAGCTCGCCTCGTCGTCTGACCGGCCGTATAATAGCCAAGGAAATTCCTATGAAGATTCTGCTGCGCAGCACGTTCGCTGCAGTGTTGATTTGCGG
The DNA here is from genome assembly GCA_046733875.1 of Acidobacteriota bacterium. Taxonomy (GTDB): domain Bacteria; phylum Acidobacteriota; class Vicinamibacteria; order Vicinamibacterales; family 2-12-FULL-66-21; genus JBKPQB01. The sequence goes on along the minus strand of JBKPQB010000069.1, from coordinate 809 downwards.
GCTAGCCGCTCCTGTTTTCGCCGGCGATTTGAAGCTGGTGCTTCAGAACGGCCGAGCCACCGTCATCGCGCACGACGTCCCTGTGCGTCAGATTCTCGAGGAATGGGCGCGCGTCGGCGGCACGCGCATCATGAACGCCGACAAGGTTGCGGGTGCGCCGGTGACGCTGCAGCTCGTGGACGTCCCCGAGTCGGAGGCCCTCGATACGCTGCTCCGTTCGGTTGCCGGCTACATGGCGGCCCCACGGCCCCCCGGCCTCATGGGTGCGTCGCTCTATGACCGCATCATGATTCTGCCGACGAGCCATCCGCCCGCTGCGACGGCGAGCGTCGCGCCGCAGCCCTTCCAGCGCATGCAGCCGCAACCGCAGCCGATGCCGCAGCCGGAGGTGCAGCCGGATCCGGATGACGATGATGAGCCGGTGAACGTGCCGTCGCCGATGCCGATGCCAAACCCCAATGGGAATCCGGCCGTGAGCCCGTTCCCAGGCGCGCAGCCGAATCCGAATGCGAATCCCGCTGTGCCGGTTGGCCCATTCCCCGGTCCGCAGGCGATGCCGATGCAGCAGCCGCAGCAGGTCCAGCCGCAGCCTGGCCAGGCACTGCCCGTCACATCGCCGCGTCCTGGTGCGATTCCGGTCCCGCAGAATCCGAACGGCGTGCCGAATCCCTATCAACCGTCCGTCGTCCGTCCGGTCGGTCCGGGCGGCCCGGAAGGTCCAGGCAACTAGCGGCTGTTACACTGATCGCCAACATGGCCAGCCCCCAGATGGTTCGCCGCGGCGAGTACGCGGCGCGCGGGGACTATCA
>JBKPQB010000068.1:0-27800 GCA_046733875.1 Acidobacteriota bacterium | reverse complement strand
ACGGTGAGACCTATGCCAAGACCTCCTTGACTGCGGTCGAGGGACCCCGTCGCCTGGCCGAACAAGTCGAATACCCTCTCGAGGTGATCTGCGGGAATACCGACACCACTGTCCCGCACGCGCATCACGGCCCACTCGCGTTCGGCTTGCAGCGACACACGAATATGGCCACCAGGAAGCGTGAACTTCATCGCGTTGCCGATGAGATTTCCGAGCATCTGTTCCAGCCGCACCGGATCGGCATCGACGATCACAGGATGTTCGGGCAGCTGCAGCTCCAGCCGGAGATCCTTCCGGGTCGCGCTGGGCTGGGCGGCGCCCACGGCATCGCTCACCCGTTGTCGCGCATCGAGCACGGTTCGTTTGAGCGCGATCTTTCCACGGGTGATTCGCGAAACGTCCAGAAGATCGTCGACCAACCGCGTCAAGTTCGCCACTTGCCGCTCCATCGTCGCTTTGGCACGGCTGACCACCTGCGCCGAGGGCTCGAGCTTCACCAGTTCCAGCGCCGTCCTGAGAGGCGCCAGCGGGTTACGCAGTTCGTGCGCCAGCATCGCGAGAAACTCGTCTTTCCGTTTGTCCGTCTCGTCGCGTTGCTGCAAGAGGTCTCGGATCTGGTACTGACGCTTGCGCGCACGGAGCGCCGCGCCGACGCTCGAACGAAGCGTATCGAGCGAGACCGGACGCTGGAGGACCGAGACGTTGCCGAGCATCCCAAATGGATCTGCGGACGCCAGCCGCTCCGTGCTGGCCACGACGATCACCGGCAAGTCGGACCATGGCGGCTGCGCCTGCACAATGGCCTGTAAATTCGCCAGGACCGACGCCGACAGAAATTCGCCTGCAAGGACGACAGCTCCAACGCCATTATTCAGCTCGGTACGGAATTCCTCCCATGCTTCGCAGCTGAGACAGGAGAAGCCGATCTCGGTCAGAAAACCACAGGTGAGCCGCCCATCGCGTGCCGGTGCCCAGACCAACACCCGCTCGTCCATGTCTATTCCCGGACGCCGAGCTGGCCCGCGTCTCCGGTAAATTGCGGAACACCGCTCAGCACACCCTGAAAATTCGCGAGCGGCTCACCGATTGTGACGCCGCCTCCGTCGATGCGCATCTCGCGCACCGCGATCTCGTGCGGGCCAATGCGTTTCTTGACAACCGAGATCGCGCGTCGGATCTCGCCGAACGCCTCGAAGTAGCGGATGAGGAGGACCGTATCGGACAAATAACTTACGTCGAGCGGCGCAGCGACCTGCTGTCCGACAAGGCCGTGCTGGGCAAGCGTCAGAATCGTCAGGACATTCCGATGGCTCAGTGTCGTCAGCAGCTCGTGAAGATAAGCGACAAGGAACCGCTCTTCCGGCATCGTGTTCAGGTACCCGGTCAGGCTGTCGATCACCACCGTGCGGACGCCGCCGTCCACCGCCTGCATCACCATGTTCGTGAATTGCCCTGCGGACACTTCGGCTGTGTCGATTTGCCGCAGCGTGAGGTCTCCGTCGGCGAGGAGTCCGGCGATCGAGAAACCGAGCTTTTCAGCGCGCGCTCGGTACGTCCAAACGGTTTCATCGAAAATGAAGACGATTGCTTTCTCGCCGCGACGGGCACCGGCGACGGCGTACTGAGTGGCCAGCGTGCTCTTGCCGACGCCGGCCGCCCCAATGATCAGCATGCTCGATCCGCGGTCCACACCACCGCCCAGCAACGCGTCGAGTTGCAGTACGTCGCTCGCGATGTTTTCTTCGGCGTGGTGTTCGACGTGCTGCGCCGCAATCAGGCGCGGGTACACCTCGATGCCGCCAGTTTGTATCGAGAAATCGTGGAATCCGTCGCGGAACGCCATGCCACGCATCTTGTGGACACGTACGCGACGGCGCTGCCCACCGTACTCGGGCGCGTACTGGTGAAGGGTCAGGTAGCCGTGCACCAAAGCCTCGGCCTGCAGATCACCGGCTGTGCCTCGCGTAAGCTCCTGAATCAACAGCACAGTGCACCCGTAGTCGTTGAAGAACTCGCGGAGGCTCAGGACCTGCCGGCGATACTGGAGGACCTCGCGGGCGAGGTGTCGAACATCCGAGAAGGGATCAAAGACCACGCGCGATGGTCGGACCCGTTCGGTGGCTGCCACAATGGCGTGGCGAATCTGTTCCAATTCGACGTCAGCGGGCGAAAAGAACGAGTACTTGTCATCCCCTTGGCGAACGCCGTCGGGAGCGACCGGGTTGCACACCTCGATGCCCTCGAGGGACCAGCCGTGAGACTGCGCTGTCTGCAGCAGTTGCCGCTCGGTTTCCGACAACGTGATCCACAGCGTCCGTTCTCCGCGACGCTGACCTGCTAACAAAAATTGAAGACCGAGCGTGGTTTTTCCAGCGCCCGATTCGCCTTCGACGAGGTATATGTGTCCCTGCGGCAACCCGCCACCCAGGACCTCATCCAGACCCTGAATACCTGTCGACAAGCGAGCCGGCAGTGCTGCCGGATTGTCCTGTCTCTCTGCGACCATGCGTGCCCCTACCTCGATAAGGCGACCGGATGGCCTGACGCCATGTCGCTGCACCGAGCCCTCTTCGTCCGCATCACCGTCCTTGCCCGATATCGCGCCACCGAAGTGTGTTCGGGCAGCGCGATGGTGATCGTGCCGTATGGCGGAATTGCACAAAGTACGCCGACCCATCCATCAGCGAGCAGCCAATTGCCGCCGCGAGCAATGTCTGAAACCCCATTCGCTCACGCCCTTTGGCGCTCCAGCCGAGCTCAGCTGCAGCTGCAACCCTGCGCGGTCACCCGTGGGGTTGAAGGATTCGCGGGTGTCAGGTGCGTCCGTCGCGGAGGTGGAGCTAGGGGCGCGGCGCACTGTTCCGCCATCAACAGCCGAGCTCTCGACAGGTAACCAAATTGGCTACCCCATGGACCGACGGGAGAGGTGCGATTCTGCCGGGCAGCTTGCGCCACAACCATGTGACGCAGGACAGGGAATCGAAAACCCGCGTACGCTTCCGGGTCGATGTCCTGGCGACGAGAGAGGTGCCGTACTTCGAGGCCTCCGACAGCGTCCGTTCTGGAGGAGGGTTGGCTATAGCGCCCGCCGCATGTCGAGACCCGCTCCAAAACGCGTATCGACCGTTCCGGTCACATGGAAGCCGCAAGAGACGTAGAACCCCTCCGCATGGGGATTGCCAACGACGTGCAGGAAGGTCGCGGCTCGGGCGCGAGCAACGTCGGCAACGTGCTCGACGAGGCGCCGCCCGATGCCGTGCTTCCATAGGTGGGGTTCGACAAAAAGCCCGTCCAACTCCGCCCCGCCGTCGGGGCGCCATACCACGGCGGCAAATCCCGCAACGACACCCTCGCGTTCTGCGATGAAGACGCAATCAGACGTAATTTGCTCAACCGGCAGGGCAATGGCGTCAGGATTCGCCAGGACCGCGTCGCGATCGCCGGGATTACTGAGCGACGCACGCCGTTGTAGAGACTCGAGCGCCGTTTGTTCGCCACGCCGTGCCAGCCTGATCGAAACATCTCGGCCCATTTGTGCCTCGCTTCTGTGATCATTACGAGTCGGATGCGAGACGCTTGCGCATCAACAGATTTCGATGTCCTCGCGGATGGTCTTCGATCCTGGCGAAGACCTCGAAGCCATGTTGCTCGTAGAACGACGGCGCCTGGAAGGAGAACGTCATCAGCACGATCTGAGTGCAGCCACGGCGTCGCGCCTCCTGCTCGGCGGCGTGGAGCAGCTTCGTGCCAAGTCCGCGCCCACGCTGAGACTCCTCGACCCAGAACTGGCGCAGCTCACAGGTGCCGCCCCAAGTGTTCCCGCAGATCCCTGCTACGATGCGCTCTCGCTCGCGCACCAGGAACGCGAGCCATTCGCCGTCGGCGATGCCGGTCGCGCTCGAGTTGAACTCGTAAATCCGATCTTCCAGGTACTGCACCTCGTCTGGCGTCGGGTAGACCGGACTTAGCGCAACGTCACTCATTTTGACCCGCCCCATTCCACTTGCTCGGCCGTTTCATGACGACGCGACGGGCTGGCTCGAGGCCGCGGTGAGTCTCGTCGTCGATTACCGCCCGAAGGCCGGCAGAGAGTTGCTGCGGAGGAACGACGCCGAATCCCAGTCGTGCATAGAACGGCATGTTCCACGCGACGTCACGGAACGTTGTCAATGTGACCGAGTCGTACCCGTGCCTGGCCGCCCATTCGCAGACTCGCAGGATCAGCTCCGTTCCAACGCCATGGCGGCCGTGGTCGGGATGCACGTCGATCTCCTCGAGATGTACTGCGTCGTCGTCAATCAGCTTGATGTGCGCAAAACCTACAGGCATGTCGTCAGCCAGGGCGACCCATAGATGTTCCGCGCGCTGAGCCTGTTCCAGGACTTCCAGGCTCGTCGTCTCGTTCAGGACGGACTCGGGCGCGTGTCCCACGAGGAGCCGAGCGGCTGCCAGCTCAATCGCTGGCAGCTGCTCGAGATCTTCCAGGCGGGCTGCCGTTATTGTGTACTTTCGGGTCACGTACTCAACCCAACCCGTGCTCCGGTTGTTGCTGTTCCTTCAGCGTGGCGCTGACGACTTTGAGAGTGTCCGCTCGGCTCGGTCTCGCGCGAGCCGATCCAGAAAATCCCGCTTGACGCGCAGGTACGACGTGCGCCAGTTCGAGTCCGAGACGGTCCCGATAGAACGCAATGGACGCCTCAACGTTGGCGACGATGAGGTGCGCTTCGAACGGGCGGTCGACCGAGCGATGTCATTGATTCTTCACCCATCCGCCTCCCCGGAAACTCGGAAGCCACGCATCGAGGGCGAGCGGTCCGGATCCGCCGAGAACGAGCGTCGCCAGCGCAGCGATGTAGAGCAAGTTTGTCTCATAGCCCGGAGGACCGAATTGGGGTCCTGCCGCGGTCACCGCGCGAAGCTTGATCGACGTGAAGCCGTACGGCAGGTGCACCGTAACTATTGCGACCAGGAGAACGACAGTGAGTGGAAGACTCATCAGCGGGATGTACGCGCCGAGAAGAACGGCAAGACCGCCGAGGAGCTCGCATCCGATTGTCGACCACGGCATCAGGTCTGGCGCTGGAACCCCAAGACCCTGAAGCGATGCGGCAAAGTGATCCGGCCCGTTCATCACCTTGGCATAGCCGTGGGCAATGAAGCCGTAGCCCACGATCAACCGCAAGGGGACAGCCGCCCACCGTTGAAGCTTTGAAACGTCGAAGCGCCCAGTCACAAGAATGCCTCCATCCCTCCTTATGTCCGTAGATCGCGGAAATATTCCGCGGAATGTTCGAGACCGTCTCGAAATGTGCCAAGTGCTATGCGGTTTACGTCGAAACACCACAGGAGCGCACCGGCAAGATCCGATCGGACTATTCCGACGCGTTACGCCAGAACAACGCGTGGCGGAAAGCCTGGGCGCGACCGTCGTGCGCGTGAAGGCGCTTCGGCCGGCCGAGCGCCAGCGTCAGGCCCGACGTGCCGGAACAACGCAATGAACGCGAGCATGGCTCGAAGCCATGACGTCGATTTGTGGATCCGCGTGATGCCGCCTGTGCGGTTGCGGCGAGCGGTGACTGATTCTGGGACGTTTTATCGCCACTGGTGTGAGCCTGAGGCTCGACGAACTGGGAACCTGCGATCTGGTTATTTCGACATTCTCACGAGCGACATCGAACGCCTCCAGCTCGCAGGAAAGCAGCGACAGACCAGCGTAGACTTCTGCGGTATCGAAGAATGTCACGCCACGATCGACCGCGGCCAGGATGATCGCGATGCCGTCCTCGCGGCTGCTCGGGCGTCCGTAGCTTTGGCTGATGCCCATGCAGCCGAAGCCGAGAGCGGAAACCTCGAGGCCGGTCCTGCCTAACGTGCGTTTCTGCATTCTTTCTCCTCTCGTGAGCAACTCAGAGGCCCTCGTCGATGAGCGCGCGTGCTGCGGCACGGCCCAAGCCGTCCGTGCTGCCGATGATGAACACGCGAGGCATCCGTCAGCCTCTCGGCAGGACGGCCACCGTCGCCGCTCGCGCGCGGCCGCCGATCATCGGCGTCAAGTACGGACTCCCGGCGTACTTCGTTCGGGAAGGCCCATCCTCCCGAAACGGCGAGATGTGAAGGTCGTCGGTCTCCCCGATCTGCGCAGTTCGTCTGCACGCCAGCGTGCGGTGTGAACATCCATCTGGCGCACTGAATCTAATGGTCTGATGGGCGGAGGAGCGTCTTGATCGCGCGGCGCTCGTCCATCGCCCGATAGCCTTCGGCGACTTGATCGAGCGGCAGCACGAGATCGAACACTTTTCCTGGATTGATCCTGCCGGCGAAGACGAGATTGATCAGTTGCGGCAGATATCGACGAACGGGCGCCGGACCGCCGAGCAAACAGACGTGCCGGAAGAAGAGATCCGCGCCGTCGAGCGTGACACCGTGCGGCACGCCGACGTAGCCGACCGAGCCGCCCGGCCGCGTCGATTTGATCGCCTGCATCATCGACTCCTGGGTCCCGACACACTCCAGCACCGAATCGGCGCCGATACCGTTCGTCAGCTCTTTGATGCGCTCGACGCCCTCGTCGCCGCGCTCGGTGACGATGTCCGTCGCACCGAATTCGCGCGCGAGCTTCTGCCGCGCGTCGTGGCGACTCATGGCGATGATGCGTTCGGCACCCATCTGCTTCGCCGAGAGGATGCCAAGCAGTCCGACGGCACCGTCGCCCACGACGACAACCGTCGATCCGGGCTTCACGTTCGCCGCGTCGGCCGCAAACCAGCCGGTGCCCATCACGTCAGACAGCGCGAGCATGCTGGGGATACGGTCGGCATCGGGCAGGTCGCCAGTCGCGACGAGTGTGCCGTCTGCGAGCGGCACGCGGAGGCGGGGTGCCTGCGCACCGCCAACCGGCGTCTTGCGCTCGCACGATGTCTGATACCCATGCTGGCAATGCGGGCACGTGTTGTCGGAGGCGAAGAACGATCCGATCACGAACTGTCCGCGCTTGATTGACGTCACGCCGCGGCCGACCTCTTCGACGTAGCCGCAGTACTCGTGCCCCATCGGCGTACCCGCCGGAAACGGCGAGACGCCGCGATAGGGCCAGAGGTCTGAACCGCAGATGCACGTCACCGGCAGACTGATGATCGCGTCCGTCGGGTCAACGATTATTGGCTCCGCGCGGTCCTCGAACCGGATGTCGCGCGTGCCGTATAACACCGCTCCCTGCATCTCACACCTGTCCTTCCTGCATCCGAGGGGCTACGCGCCTCGGACTCCCCGACGCGCTCTCTCGCGAGCCGCTTCGCCGGCTCGCTCCGTTCGCGTGGCTCGCGATCGCTGCGCTCGCTTGCGTCGTCCTTCGAGGCTGGCGCTCTCACATGCAGTAGCCCGGCTTCTTGTACAGCGTGTCCGCCTTGCGCACGATGTCAGGCTTGTACACCTTCTGGCCCCAGTCGTTCGCGTCAACTCCTTCGAACGCGACAGATACCGACTCATCGCCGTAGCGCAGCGGCTTCATGACGTCGTCGCTGATCGGTCGCGCGAGCCGGCGCTTCTGCTGCTCGGATTTACCAGGCCACAGTTTGACAATCACGTGCGGCATGGCGTCACCGTCCTGCGTACTGCTCGTCAGTGACGTGTTCGAGCCAATCCACAGGCTTGCCGTCGAGCTGCTCCTGCACGGCGATGTGCGTCATCGCCGTGGTTGGCGAGGCGCCGTGCCAGTGTTTTTCGCCGGGAGCAAACCACACGACGTCACCGGGGCGAATCTCTTCAATGGATCCGCCCCAGCGCTGAACGCGGCCGGACCCGGCTGTCACGATCAGCGTTTGGCCGAGCGGATGGGTGTGCCACGCGGTGCGCGCCCCTGGCTCGAATGTCACGGCCGCACCGGCAGCTCGGGCGGGAGCGGGGGCCTGAAATAGCGGATCGATACGCACGGTGCCGGTAAACCAGTCAGCGGGTCCTTTGGCGGACGGCTGTGAACCTGCTCGCGTGATGTCCATGGCGAAGTCCCCTTTCAACGTTCTCTCCACAACACAGTAAGGGTGTCCGGCGTTCGCGACTAGACGGCAAAATCCGCTAGGGCTTATGAGTACCATTCAGGAATGGCCCACGACGATCTGAACGTGCTGTCGACGTTCGTTGCCATGGCAGAAGAGCGGAGCTTTACGAAGGCAGGCAAACGCCTGAACGTGTCGCAGTCCGCGCTGAGCCACGCCATCCGCGGCCTTGAAGAAGAGATTGGCGTCCGATTGCTCGCGCGGACCACGCGCAGCGTGGTCCCACCGACGCGCGATCTATCGCTGGGAGTTCGACAAGGGCCAGCAGTCGTTGACGGTCGCGGTAAACGGTCCGCTCATCGTGGACGATGTGGACCTGGTCATTCGCGCTGCTCTCGATGGTGTCGGCCTGGCGTACCTCGGAGAGGATCGCGCCGCACCCTACGTCGATTCTGGCGCGCTCGTTCGCGTCCTCGAGCCGTGGTGTCAGCCGTTCCCGGGGTTCTTCTTGTACTACCCGAGTCGACGCCAGCAGCCTGCTGCGGTGTCCGCACTCATCGACGCGGTTCGACTCGAGAGTCCCCGTAAGTGATCGCGCGAGATTGATAGGTCTGACACAATTCACGTCCGTGTCGCGATGCGCGTGGGCCTTGCGGCGGCAGCTGCCTTCGCAAGACCGTGCGGATCAACCCTTTTTTCGAGCCGCACTGCCTCCTGCCAGTTCGTCGTGGTCGAGCCTGGAGGACAGAGAGGGCCGCCGGATCACACACCATTCACGACGGTTTGGGTCCAGTAACGCTGACCGCTGCCTCTTTCGGCGTTCGCTGCGCGCGCACCCTTTCCGGTGAAGGGGTGCGTGCTCACTCACTGGGCGCTGCGGCGATGAGCGGCGCGTTTAGCTGGGAGCGTCTCGGCCGGTGTGCGGCCGTGCAGCGCGATGAGAATATGTCGTGGTTGTACCGTGGCTCCCAGGCTGCCAAGGGCGTCCGCATCCGTGCGGGTCGCGAAGTCGTGTTGACTCCAGAATTCCTCCTTGTCGATGCGATGACTCCGCTCGACTTTGCCGTTCTGCTGAGGCCGTCGTGGCCTGATACCGGGCTGCGTCGGCAGGCGGCGCTTTGGCCTGCTGCGGCAGGACCAACGCCGCGATCGACCTGCTGCGAAGAGCCGTCCAGGGTGCCCTTACATATTTCAACGGAAGTTTTCTACCAGGTTGAGATCGCTCACGCTCTGATCCACTTGCGCATACAGCAGCCATCGGCCATCAGGAGAAATCGTGAATCCTGGCGGTCCGGGAAGCGGGTCTCGCTCAAGCACTCCAAGCTGCGTCACCCGGTGCGTTGCAAAGCTGAAGAACTTGATTGCGGGGCGCGCGGACGCCACGGGGGCGACGAAGTAGATGCCCTTGTCCTGGATGGCCCAATAGCGCCAATGTGCGGCATCGATCAGTTCCGGCACTTGCCTCTCTTCACCGCCTGCGACCGGTATTTGCCAGATGCCGTCGGGGCCGCGGCCCTTGGTGTAGTAAAGCAGTTCACCATCTGGTGATTCAAAACTTTCAAACCCGCCGTGCTTCGTCACCTGGATGGGCTGCCCACCGGCAGCCGGCACTTTCCAAATCTGGTAGTCGCCGCTGCGGTTGGAGCAGAAGTAGAGTGAACGCCCATCGCGCGACCAACTGGCTATTACCTCGTGGGAAGGCTCTAGCGTCACTGGCCGCGGCTTCCCGCCCTCGGCGCTCACGACGTAAATGTCGGCGTTACCCGAGCGGCGCGAATCGAACACAATTTGCCGGCCGTCAGGAGACCAACGCGGCGACCCGTTGACCGTGCCATCGAAGAAGGTTAACTGCACCGCATGGGAACCGTCGCTCCCACATATCCAGATTTCATCGTTGCCGGAGCGATCCGAGACAAAGACGATCCGTTTGCCATCTGGTGAGATTTGCGGACTATGGTCCTGTAGGCTGGAGGAGATCAACCGAGTCGGCGATCTCTGGCGTCCGCCGTTGGAGTCGTCAAGACGCCAGATATTGGAGTCTAAGAACGACACATTGTAGACCAGTCGATTGCCTTGACGGGAAATCGCCGGTGAATAGGCATTCTGTCCGGTGACGGCGACCCGCTCAGGCGTTCCGCCCGGGACTGCTACTCTCCAGAGGCTGAAACCGCCTCCCCGGTTCGACGAGAAGACAATTTCGCGGCCATCCGCCGTCCACGCGAGGCTGAGGATTCGTCGCTCATCCGCGGTCACGCGCTGCAGCTTTTCGCCATGCGTGGAGATGAGATAGATATCCTCGGAGGTGAGACCGCTCGACCGGATGAAAGCCAGGCTTTGCCCGTCAGGTGAAAAGGCTGGCGAAAAATCGGCGGAAGAATCTGGAGACGACGTCAGTCTCTGCCTTCCGCCATCCTCCACCGAGACTAGAAAAATGCCGAAGCGGTGCTTTGGTAACGCTTGGTCCACGACGGCGAGAAACTTTCCATCCGGGGACCAGCTTAGCCTGCACTGAGACCAACCCTGTCTGGATAGGCTAGGTTCGGTCTTCCCCAACTTGCGCTCGGTTCCACCAAGGGCAGGCACGATAAAGATGCCGTCCTCGATCGCTGAGCGCCGGAGAAAAGCCAAGTAGCGACCGTCGGGTGACCATGCCGGACTGATGTCCTCAGATGGATCTGTCGTCAACCGAAGCGGCGTCCCAGCACCGATCAGTTTGACGTAGACATCGAGATTCTCGCCGTCGCCACCGTCCCAGGTGAACGCGATCTGATTACCGTCAGGCGAAAAGGCGGGCTGGTCGGCGGCGCCCGAAAAAGTTGTGAAGGGGATGATTCTCGCCGTCAGCGACGGCACTCTATGCTCGCTAAATGGGGGCCGCCACAGCATGAGACCGGCTCCCGCAAGCAGGCTTGCTGCGATCAGCACCGCTCGGAGCTTGTGCCGCTTTGTCTCGCCGACCAGGTAGGCGATTGAGGCTGTCGGCCGGGCGCGTGCCGTGTCGATCGTTTGCGCTGGTGGTGGCGTGAGAGTCGCCGTTGCTGTGGGGCCGGTCGCGGCAATTCGTGCGGTCGACCCCGGCGAGCGCGACAATTCAGCTTCGAACTGCAGCCGCCGCTCGGCCCGCTTCACATCGAGCAAGAACTCTTTAACGAGTTGATAGCGCTCCTCCCGATCCTTCTCTAACGCTTTGCTGATGATTCGATCCAGCTCCGGTGGCAGTTCTGGTGTGTACAGCGAGGCTGCCGTCGGATCCTTGGTCAGAATCGAGACGATCACGTCAGTAGAAGTTGCTCCTTCGAATGGTCGCGTACCCGTAACCATCTCGTAGAGCAGCACGCCCAAGCTGAAGATGTCGGTGCGAGCATCCACCGGCTGTCCTCGCGCCTGCTCTGGCGACATGTACTGTGCCGTCCCCATCACTGTGCCGGGATCGGTGTCCGTCCTGGCCATGGTGGTTGGCGCCTGAATATCGGCCGTGACGAGTTGCCTCTCCGTGAGCTTGGCGATTCCAAAATCGACAACTTTGACCAGACCATCCGGTCGCACCATCACGTTCTCAGGCTTGATGTCGCGATGAACGATCCCCGACGCATGCGCCGGGACCAAGGCGCTCGCCACCTGGCGGACCACATCGAACGCGCTACGGAGGTCCAACTTGCCCTGCGCGAGTTTTTCGCGAAGCGTCTGACCCGCAATGAACTCGGCAGCGATAAAGTGGGAGCTGCCTACCTGGCCAATCTCGTAGATCGTAATGATGTTGGGATGGTTCAGCGCGGACGCCGCTTGTGCCTCCCGCTGGAAGCGGCGGACACGCTCAGCGTCTTCGGTAAATCGCGCCGGGAGCAGCTTGATTGCGACGTTGCGCGTCAGTCGTGGATCGTGCCCGAGGTAGACCTCGCCCATGCCGCCAGTACCGAGCATAGAAAGGATTTCGTAGGGGCCGAGACGTGTGCCTGCGGACAACGGCATCGGCGCGACGCTGATCCTATGCACTGGAGCCTGGCCTGACCAGTGGGAGCGTTACAACGAAATCGCGTTCCTGGCCCATACCCTCGCTGAGGACTTCAACCGTCCACCTTGCTCGTCGACGAGTGCTCGAATGCATTGGGGTGGTTATTATCCGGCTGATGCCCAGCTGAACAGGTTGTTGAGCGCGCGGGTCTATTTCAACACGAGTTCGCGCGCGTATTTGGTGCCAATGACCTCACGGTACACCTTGCACCCGGCTGGCAGTTTTGGAGGCTGCGCGGTGACGAGGGCGCTGGCCATGACCATCATGGCCGACACAGCATAGAAGCACGCAAAAATGCGCCTAAACACTGGATACGACCCTTCAGGTGTGAGGATGGAGCTTAATGAGGGCTGAAACGCGGGACCGAAGGTCGCTCGGTGACGTGCGGCAGAACTCAGAGAAGCGAGGTACAGGGACTATATACCTAACTTGGATGGTTAGCAAGGTACTTGTGACACGATCCGGCTCACGATGATGATCAACATGGCGCTGAGCATGGACCAGAATTACTTGCTCTGTCTGAATGGGCAGTTCAAGAACGGAGAGGAGGCGCACGCGCACCAACGCGCTGGTTGACGTAGGCGCGACGGGACAGACCGTGTCCACCCGGCCGCTGGCCAGATGGTCGCCGGAACGGACGGCTGGACCGCCCAGACCCCCTCGCTCGGAAGCTTTGGGGCTTTGAGCGGGAACCCGGGAAAGCTTTGCCCGAGCTCGGGACTGGAATCGACGAACGACAAGTTCTGCGGTACATCAGGTCGAGCCCGGCCGGAGGATAGATGGCGCTCACGTCGGTCGCCGACATTGCATGCGAAGCGACACGGGGTCCGCGGATGGTAGTTCGATTCCTCGGGGCGCGACAGCGTCTCGACAGCCTGCATCATGCCGTGCATCAGGATGTGGCAATGGTTTCGCCCACATCCGACATAGTCGGGATCGCGATATCTCCGCCCGTGGTGACGACAGCTCGCGCGATCTCCAATGCCGCCGGCGCACCAACGAAATCGACTATGTAGGCATTCGAAGTGTCCACTCGGCGAGCATGACATGCGGACGCATCTGATAGGCCGCAATCACGGCCTCGAGCCCGTTGGCCGCCGGCCGGACGGCGAACCCGCGTGTTCGAGCACACGAGCGACAATGGTCCGGATGTCACGATAGTCATCCAGGACCACTCGACGGGATAGAAGCGATACGCTTCATCACGGCGGGCGACGCGACGCGTCACGCACGGGTCATCGTTTATACCGGCATCCCGGCATTCGAAGCGAGTCCGAGCCGGATGTTGTTCGCTGTCGTTCTCCCCAAACCTACTCCGCCTGACGCCTTGCGCGACGCCGTCCAACGCGTCGCCAGTCTTCTAGCCGAGACCGCGTTCGCGTCCTGACTGCGCAGTTCCGTATGGTCATCTCGATTGGCAGAGCGCAGCCCTCCCCAAGATCACTTTCTGTCGGGGACGGACCGGTTGTGTCAAGGACGTGTCAGGGGCATGATGACCGACCATGCAGATCCGAATCTCGTCCGCGAAGCCGCTGTTCCTGCTGTTCTACTCCGGCCTCCTCACGGCGCTGATGATTGGTGCGCTGATCGGGCGCGTCTCCACCGCGCCCCAGGTGCAGCGCATCGACGAACTCGACGTGCAGCGAGTCAACCTGCGCGAAGCCGACGGCACGCTGCGCCTCGTCATCGCCAACCGCTCGCGGTTGCCCGGAGTCATCGTCAAGGGGAAAGAACAGCCGCCGGCCGACCGGCCGCAGGCCGGCATGCTTTTCTACAACGACGAGGGATCGGAGGCCGGCGGTCTGATCTTCAGCGGCCGCCAGGCCGGAAACGGGCGCGTCGAGAACGCCGGCGGCAGTCTCTCCTTCGATCAATACGGCGGCAACCAGATCGTGCAGTTGATCGGCGTGCACGACGCCACGGATCACATCGTCGGCCTGCTGGTGTCCGACACCGACCCAGCAGGGAACCGGCGTGTGTTCGTCGGCAACGAAGCCGATGGCACTGCGCGCGTCTCACTGATGGACCGCCAAGGCCGCACGCGAATCTCGCTGGAAGTAGCCGCCGATGGAACGCCGGGGCTCACGTTTCTCGATGCGAATGGGAAAGTCGTGCAGCGGTTTGCGCCGGCTCCTTGACCCGGCCTCTCAGGGGCGCCACTCGCGGCAACTCTCGAGCTCGGCGCGGCTCGGTGCGTGTCGGGTTGACAACATTGACGAGGGCGGCAAGGAGCTTGGCTCAGGCGGCCCAGGTCTCGAGTCAAGTACCCCCTGTGTCACATTCCGGCGTCCCAACGCGTCTCATGATCGAAGAGAGGAGGAACGAAATGATCCGATGGATATTGCGGAGAGCGATTGGCAAGTTTGAGCGGACCTGGAACTACGACGCCAGCTATATGCGAGACCTGATCGATGCGAGCCCGCGCGCGGCCTGGCTGTTCTCACGCGCCACCGCACTCGGACAGTTCCGACGCGACATCCCGATGGACGCCTGGTGCGCCGCGGGTATCACCGCGGTGCGCCAGGAGGATTGTGGTCCGTGCACGCAACTGGGCATTACGATGGCGGAGCGTGCCGGCGTCAGCCCCGCCGTGCTGCGGGCGGTACTCGGCGATGATCCCGCCGCTATGCCACCGGACGTGGCGTTGGTCTGGCGATTCACGCGGGCGACGCTTGCGCACGATGTCGCTGCAGACGAGTATCGCGAGCAAATCGTCAAGCGCTGGGGGCGCCGCGCGCTGGTCAGTCTGGCATTTGCGATCACTGCCGCGCGAATCTATCCAACGGTCAAGTACGCGCTGGGCCACGGAAAAGCGTGCATGCGCGTCGTGGTCGGCGGGCAGACCGTGACCTTCGACCGTCGCAACGCCGCGGCCGCGCAGCCGGTCTCGGTTCGCACCGCATGAGCAACTCCGCGGTCGCGGTGGCGAGCCCCGTACAGACACCGGCATTCGAGATTGGAGCCGATCTCGTGCGGGCGCTGTACGTCGTGCGTAACCCGGAGAAGCTGCGCCACCTCTAAGAAGCGGTGTGTTCGCACAAGGGACAGACCATGTCACCTACGCTCCTCGTCCTGCGAGTTCTAATCGCTCTGCTGATGTTGCAGATTGTCGTCAAGTTTGCCGTGTTTTTCACCCTTCCGTACGAGACTCGACGGCGCATGCTCGATTCGCAATACGCCGGCCGGGCGAGCGCGACGAAGACCTCCGACCTGCTTCTGCTCGCGATGGTCACCATCCTGCTCGTGCTGCTATTTGCCGGCGGTCAGGCGAGCTATATCAGTTTTGCCGTCGGGTTGTGGGCAGGAATGACGTTGATTCAGACGTACTTCCACGAGTTCTCGAAGCCGCTGTCACCCGAGCAACTGCCGCGCGACGGCGTCATTTCGCCGATCAAGATGATGTCGTACGCGATTCAGGCGAATCCTGAATTGCCGTGGAAGCAGCTGGCGATCATCACCGTGCTCGCGGTGTGGGTGCTCTATCGCGTAGCGGTGGGGTGACGCGGCCAGGGGCAAGCCCGTATTTGGCATCGGCACGTACGCGCGCGCCACCGCTACTTTCGTCGACTCACGTCGCTCGAAGCTGCCGATTCGAGTCCTGAACCACGAACGTTCACGGTGTTGAGGTTGATACATTCGAACCGGCCGGGCTGCATCGAGGAGCCCGTTGCAAATGCGTCTCGGTCCCACAGCTGTCGCACCACGTTCTGCACGCCGACCGCGAAAAATTCACCGCGGGACACACCAACATCAGTCACGCCGTCCGTGAACAGCACCAGACCATCTCCTGGCGCGAAAACGGTGTAGGCCTCGCGGTCGGCACCTTACAGGGGAATCCAAGCGCCGGTCCGGCCACCGCGAGTGACTCACAGGCGCCGCCCGCGCGGACGACGAGCGGAAGCGGATGTCGGGCACGAGCTTCGGTCTGCCGGTGTCCTGAATCGCAACCAACCTGCACGATCGGTAGCTTGATAATACAACACTCAATGTACTTGACAACTCTGACATCATATTGTAGATAATTTTCGTAAGGATTGTTCGAGAAGGGGGTTTACACCATGTTTGGTCTGACCCGTTGGAGCCCGTTCGAGGATGTGCTCAATTTCCAGCGGGAGGTGGATCGCGTCTTCAACCAGTTCTGGAGCGATCTGCCGACCCGCACGGCCACAGCGTCCGGATCGTCCTCGCCATCGTTTCAGGTGAATACGACTGATGACGGGTGGCGAATCGACGTTCCCCTGCCTGGCGTCGATCCGAAGGACGTGACGGTCGAAGTGGCCGGAAGCACTCTCGGCATTCGCGCGGAAGTGCCGAGTAAGGACAAGGACAAGAACCCGACGCGGTACGAGCAGACGTTCACGATTCCGCAGTTCCTCGATGTCGATAAACTGACCGCCTCACACCGGCACGGCATGCTGCGCCTCACGCTGCCTTTGAAGGAGAGCGTGAAGCCGCGCCCCATCCAGATCGAGACGCACGCGGAGGATCAGAAGCAGCTGGTAGGTGCGAGGTAGTCACTCATGCCGATGTCGGGCGGGTTCGTCAACTCTCTTGCCGCCCGCCCGTCATCACATCTGAAATCGACACGACGAATTCTGGTCGTTCGGCGCGGACGCACTGTGCGTTCTGTGGATGTGCGCGCTCGCATGTTGCGCAGAACGCACGTCCGAATCACGCCCGACGCCGCTATCGAGAAGCAACGAATCGGAACAGGAGACATACCCATGCACGTTCGACGATTGCGGGATCGTTTGACGGATCTGCCGAGGGCGTGGAGCGGGTGTTGAGCGGGAACTCCTAAGGCAAGTTCGAGCGCGAGTTCACGCTTCCTGAGGATATCGACTCGGAAAAAGGTGCAGGCGACCTACCGCCACTTCGCGCGGGCGGCCTTCCTGATCAGCCCATTTGCCGTCCGCTTCGGGTGCATGCCGGAGATCGCTCTGGCGGCAGGCGCATGGATCCGTCGGCTCTGCCCGTTGCGTCTCGCTGGTCCGAGCTAACCCGGACCGGCGGTCTCGCGCAGTCGTTGATTCGAAAATCTTCTCTGAAGGAGGAGGAGGAAGTATGCGACGTTCAGTGCTTGCGTTTGCGCTGTTCGCCGTCTGCGTCCTGTTTGCGGCGCCGGCATCAGCGCAGGTTCAGAATCACTCCTTGTTCGCTAACGCTGAAATCGGTCCGGCGTTCGGAACGCTCGGATCAACGCCGGCTGTAAGCGCGTCGGCGGGCTACAAGCTCACAAATCACGTCTCGATTGGCGGCGAGTTCGGGGTGCTTCCGCACGCGCCGTTCGAGAAAGCCGGCGTGGTCGCGCCCTCGCTGTCGCCGCTGGCCACGCCATCCGATGTTCACGTCAACGCGTATCACACGAACGTGAACCTGTTCGTGCAAGCGTCCCCCTGGCGTCGTTTCGAGCCGTACGCGACCGTCGGTTTCGGCGCGTTCACGGGGTCAACGGTCGCCAGCGGTTCACTCGCGGCATCGCGGCTTGTGCAGTACGACCGTGAGACGAACATGTCCGAGAACTTTGGTCTGGGTACGACGTACCGCCTGACGAACTGGCTCGGAGTGAATGCGGACTATCGGCACTTCGTCGTGAATGCGACGGATACGCAGCATGTCAATCGCTTCACGACCGGAGTATCGCTGTCCGTCAAGTGACGAGTCACGACATGCACGTCCCGCCGTTATCACCGAATGACGGCGGGATGCGCTGCACAGGAAGCAGGTGAAACGTGAATGCGGTGGTGGAACTTCAAATGCCTGATGCTGGGTCACGATGATCGGATCCGCCGGGATCCAGGACGTATGTACTTGGACTGCGCAGAGTGCGGCCGTGAAACCCGGGGCTGGGACTTGACACGGGATCAACCGCGATCCAGCGCGCGCTCGCGCGCATGGATCGGCGAACTGTGCTCGCAGGCCTTCCCGCGATCGTTCCACGCCGTTGGGCTTCGTTGAGAGATAACGATCTAGACGGGCGGAGGGTCCGATGCGGTGGTTCACGTGGCTCAAGAGTGAGCCGTCAGCGGCGTCGATCGAATGGAGCGTGCGGCGCGCTCTTTACGATGACGCACGCCTTCGCGATGCTGACCTTGAGCAACGTAATGGATTGTGCTCAAAATGTTCGTCTGGGCGTTTCCCGGCTATCGGCTGAGGCCGCGTGGACCGGTGAGATGAACTACTATCTGATCCTCGGAGTCCCGAGAACCGCGAGCGTGGGAGCGATTCGCACCGCATTCCGCGGCCTCGTACGCCGGTACCATCCAGACGCCGGCGCAGGTTCGTCTGAGCAAAGATTTCGCGAAATTGTCGAGGCATACGAGACGCTCAGCGACCCGAAACGACGACGCGAGTACGACGCGAGCTTGCGCCCGGCCGTCAATCCTGGGTGGATCGAACCGCTCACATCCCCGGTCGAACCGATATTCTCGCGGCGGGTACGGCCCTCCTCACGCGGCGTCGACGTGTGGACGTATCACGACGATGACGTCGACGAGCTCTATCGATCCCTCGAGCGATTGTTCTGGGATTTTTACGGCCGCTAGTCATCTGTCAGGGACGCCCGCTGAGGAACGCCGCAGCATGCTGAGATCCCTGCCGCGGGCTCGCCGCCGCATCGGCTGCGATCAGTCCTGCTCCGTTCCACGGTGTGCTCCGGTTGCCGTTCGCGGCGCTGCGCACGGCCAGCATCGCCCTGCGCAACCCGGCGGACCGGAACCGCGCGGTCCCACTCAGCTACGACCAGTTCCGCTACAGCTTCGCAAACGAAGTCGCGCCGCCTCAGCCCGCCTTCAAACCTCCGCGAAACCAGCAGAACTCGGCTGATGCCGGGCCAGTTACTGGACGTTAGCGCACACGGCCACGTCGGCGTTCAGCGTGAACGCGCAGGTGCGCTTTTTCTCGCCGTCGCTCGAGCACGCGCCCGACCAGATCGCATCGCGGCCGTTCGTCACACGGAGGGTGATCGACGTCCCCACGTTGAACGCCACCCTTGCCGTGGTCCCCACCGACACGCTGATGCCCGATGGGGTCGAGAGCACGCGCTCGCCGCCGCGGCCCGTCGCACTCACCGTGAGCGTCGCTCGCCGTTTTGCTTCCTGGCGCTTCCACTCATCGAGACGTTGTTCTCGAATCTCGCGAATCTGTCCCGCGGCGCTGAAGTCGCCTCGCAAGACCTCGGCGCCGCACTCCCGCAAAAGCGCCGCGAGCACTTTGAGCTGCTGAAGCTGGCCGGGGAGGCTCTCGCCTTCAGCCGGCATTCGATCAGGGCACCGGATTGAAATCAGATCGAGCAGATCGAAGTCCTCGAACAGTTCTCGCGGGCCCGCACTGCCAAACGCTACTCGAGCGCTGCCACCCCAATTGATGCCCTCCACAATGATGCGCGTGCTGGGGTTGAGGAAGCAGACGCTGAACTCGTTGGCCGGATGTTGTACCCGTTCTTCAACAAAGCCGAACTCCGTCGGGAGGAATGCGAACTCCGCCACGACTGCAGCGCGGAACTCTTTGACGGCCTGTCGAGCGCGCGACATGCTGTTTCTCCTGACCGCGAGACTCTAATCCAACTAGAGACGTGCCCAATATGATGCTGAGATGCTCGGCGATGGCACGGCGTCGCCTTTGGACGGGGCGTGAATGCCCGGGTCCCAGACACGTGATTCCTTTGTCCCGTGAAAAAGAGTCATACCAGACCGTTCGGATGGACTGATGCTTGATTGTGACACGCACTGCCGCGCCACCCGTTTCGAGATCCACCGCGAATTCGTGCGGGAGGTCCGTTTAGCGGATTGCGGTTCTTGCCCGACGCGCACCTCCAGCACGTATTGCGACGGCGTCGTTCCCACCTCGCGCGTAAAGACGCGCTCAAAGTTACGCACACTCATCGCGTCCGATCGGCCCGATCGTCTACAGACAGTTTGGCCGCCAGGTGCTCCGCGATCCAGGTTTGCAGCTCGCGCACTGACGTCATCGACGACGCCTGCGAGGCAAGCGACACGCTCATCTGCGGCTGGCCTCCCGGCCGTCGCGGGAACAGCACCAGTTCGCGGGCGGCGTCGTGAGCAAGGGCATCACATAGACAAACATCGGGCATCGGCCGTCGGGCCCTCAGTCCCGGGGAGCCTATAGGGTGGGCTTAGGTTGGGAGGTGGACTCCAGCAGCTTCTGATGCCTAATGCAATATGGCGCCCACGGGATAGCATCGAGGCGCTTCAGTTCGATCGGGCCGCCGTCCACCAGGCACTGCCCGAATGTGCCGTTCTCGATTCGCCGTAGCGCCGCTTGCACCTGTTGCAGCGTTGTTGTGTCGAGTTCCGCTTCAGTGAAATCCTCACTCTCAGACTCGTCGGCGACGCTGGCATCACCAGCATCCGCAGGCGTGTTGACCAATTGCTCGCGTCCAGAGGCGAGGTCCTGTCTGAGGTGACTCGAAATACGGGCTTCGAGTTCAAGGAGTTGTTGCTTGTAGCCGTTGACATCCATAGACCCTCATGGCGTCTTCAGGTCGCGCGCTTCAAGGAACGCCGACAACGTGTTCAGCGACAGACCAGACCTGAAGTTCGATGCTGCGAATTGAATCGCTGACGAGTAGGGATTCGTGCCGTCGTCTCCACGCTCCGTCGCGCCGCCGATCGCGTTGCACTATTGCACACGTAGCGCCAAGTGTCCCGTTGATTCTGTTGAGAGAACGTGAGGAACGGCATGTGGCGGATGGCGAGATCTCGACAGCGTGTCGATCAGGTGACTTCGAGGCTTCATAGCTCGGCTTCATCCGTGCGCCTCGACATCACCGCGGACACCTCGAGAGCCTCAGAACGGCGTCCCCATCACCATAGATTGGAGCGAACGCAGGCAGAGCGAACAAACGGGATGGGTCGGCCGGCTTCTCAATCACGCGACGTCCAGGCCTCGTACGGTGAATCCGTCGGCCATCTCTCGCGAAATCCCGAGCTTCTTCATCTTGGCGATCAACGTTGTCCTCAGTACGCCGAGCCGCGCCGCCGCGCCAGCCCGTCCACCCACGGTCCAATTGGTCTCGCGAAGGACCGAGATGATGTGCGCTCTATCGGCATCCGCCAGCGTACGCGGGCCAGGAGTCGCGCTCTGCTGGCTCACGAGTTCGGCCACCGGCGCGTGCAGCTCCGTGCCCTTTGTCAGAACCACCGAGCGCTCGATGAAGTTCTGCAGCTGCCGGACATTGCCAGGCCAGTGGTACGCGACGAGTGCGGCCATCGCATCGTCAGGGACGCGCTCGACCGACTTGCGATGGCGAGCGGCATAGATCCGGACGAAATGACGGACCAGCAGGGGAATGTCGCCGGTTCGCTCGCGGAGCGGCGGCAGCGTGATCGGAAAGACGCTCAGGCGATAGTACAGGTCCATCCGGAATCGCCGCGCCTCCACCAGGTCGCCGAGATGCTGATTCGTCGCCGCGACAAGGCGCACATCGACGCGGATGGTGTTCGAGCTTCCCAGCCGCTCGAAGGCCTGCTCTTGAATCGCGCGTAAGAGCTTGGGCTGCAGTTCGAGCGGCAATTCGGCAATCTCGTCGAGGAAGAGGGTGCCGCGATCAGCCGCCTGAAACCGGCCGATGGTCGGCGAGACGGCACCCGTGAAGGCACCGCGCTCATAGCCGAACAGCTCGCTCTCCATCAATGGAGCAGGAAGGGCGGCGCAGTTAATCGCGACGCATCGGTGTTGCCGGCGGGCACTGGCCTCGTGAATCGCTCGAGCAATGAGTTCCTTGCCCGTTCCCGTCTCCCCCTGGATGAGGACCGCGCAGTCGGTGGCTGCCACGGCTTTGACGTCCTCGAGGACGGCTGCGAGCTTCGGGCTCGATCCAATCATTTCAGTAGTGGACATGGTCTCTCCTTCAAGCGACTCACCGATCGCGACCGTCGCTCGGCAGGTGCGGGTCCGGCTCCGCTCTCGCGCGCGCGATCCATTCCTGGATGAACGCGGGACAGTTCTTGAGCTCGACTCCGCTGGTTTTGCTGATGGCCAGGAGTTTCACCGCGTCGCGATCGACCTGACGGACATCCTTGAGATCGATGGTCCTGACGCGGTGGCCCTCGGCAAGCGCGTCACGAAGGACGTCCAGCGCCCGTCCGACGCAACGGCCGCTGACGCGGAGGATCACGCCATCGTCTTCGGTCGCGAGCCGGTCGATTCTGCACGTCATAGCCATCCAGCCTCGGTGCAATCCGAGCGCCCGCCCATAACGTATTGAAAAGACAGCGGAATCAGCGGAGCGCGGCGCTCCCGCACCGCAAAGAATGTGGCGAATGTCGCGAATGTGGCGATTCTCGCGCGGCTCTACCGGAACTTGAACAGGCTCTTGCGGATGTTCAAGGCTTTGATCCTGTGCTCGAGCGTGGAGGCGGGAACTCGAAGCTTCGCGGCCGCCCCCGAGGGTCCGGACACACGGCCCCGGCTTTCGGTCAGCGCGGCCTCGATCATCTCGCGCTCGCTCTGCGGTTCGCACTCGCTGCGCGGTGTCTCCGCCTGCGGCGGCATCCCGCTGCGCTTGACGGCCCGCTCCGGCGCGCCCAGGGCCCACTGTTCCAGCTCCAGCACGGGAGCCGCCGCCAATATCGCCGCCCGCTCGACCACGTTGCTGAGCTCGCGGACATTGCCGGGCCAGTCGTAGGCGACCAGGCGCTCCATCGCGCGCGCCGTGAAGCCGTCGAGCGGCTTTCCCAACTTCCGAGTGAGCGCGTCGAGAAACATCGCAACGAGGAGCGGGATGTCGGATGACCTCGCTCGCAGGGGCGGCACCTCAATGGGGAAGACGTTCAGGCGGTACAGCAGATCGGATCTGAATGTTCCCGCGCGGACTGCCTGTTCCAAGTTGCGGTTGGTGGAGGCGATGACACGCACGTCGACGCGCACAGTCCTGCTGCTACCTACCGGCTCGAACTCCTGCTCCTGCAGGACGCGCAGGAGCTTCACCTGAGCGTCCAGTGGCATCTCGCCGATCTCATCGAGCAGGAGGGTGCCGCGGTGGGCCACTTCGAAACGGCCGACCCGCTTCTCGACGGCCCCCGTGAACGCGCCCCTGACGTGTCCGAACAGTTCGCTCTCGATGAGGCCCGGAGCAATCGCGCCGCAGTTGACCTTGATCAGCGGTCGATCCGCGCGTCGACTGCGGCTGTGCACCGCTCGTGCGAACAGTTCCTTGCCCGCGCCGGTCTCGCCCAGGATGAGCACCGTGGTGTCGGTCGGAGCCACGCGTTCTACATTCCGCAATGCGCTGACGAGCGCCGGGCTGTTCCCGACGATCTCGCTGAAATTGTGCTGGGTCTGAATCTCTTCCTGCAGGTACAGGTTCTCCGCCTGCAGCCGATCGCGCAGGCGGTGCAGCTCTTCGTGCGCGAGGCAGTGGTCCAGCGCGACTGCGACGGCGCTGGCAATCTGTTCGAACGAGCCGCGCCGCAGATCCTCGTAGGCCCCTTGCCGGGCCGCCATGAAGAACAGCGCGCCCAGGCATCGATCCGCGGCAATCAGTGGAAGCGTGCAGAGCGATTCCATCGCATACCGCTGCATCTGATCGAACGTGACCGGAAAGTTCTCCCGCAACTTGTCGCGGGTCGGGACGACGAGCCATCGTCGGCTGCGCACCACCCACTCGCAGACCGTGCCTTCGGCGGGGAGCACCGAGGGCTGCGTGGGGCGAGGCACCGCGTCGCTCGACGCAAGGATATGTCCCTGCAGGCGGTCGCCGGCGATCGGCAGTTCGATCCCGAAGCGATCGGTCTCCAGGACGTTGCGCAAACACGCAGCGATCGCGCCGAACAGTTGATCGCGCTCGAGGTGCCTGCCCACTGCGACGTTGACGTCTAGAAGGCCCTTCATCTCCTGATTGGTCACATGGACCTCGGAGATCTGCCGGCGCAATTCGAGCCGGGTCATCACCTGCTGCCCGAGAACCCGCAGGGCAGCGGCGTCTTCCGGCGCCAATGCGCGCGGGACGGAGTCCATCACGCAGATGGTGCCCACGATATCTCCGAGCGGCGTCGTCAGCGGCGCACCCGCGTAGAACCGCACGTGCGGTTCGCCGGTGACGAGCGGCTTGTCCCGGAAGCGCGCATCAACGAGCGTGTCGTTCACGATCAGCACGTCGCTCTGCTGTATGGTCTCAGCGCACAGGGACTGTGTGCGGGGAAGCTCAGTCGGCGACAGCCCGACGGTCGCCTTGAACCACCGGCGATCGGCATCTATCAAGCTGATCGCGGCAAACGGTGTACGGCAGATCAGGGATGCGAGTTTCGCCAGGTCGTCGAACTCGCGTTCAGGGGGGGTGTCGAGGACGCCATATCGCTGCAAGGCCTCAAGACGTCGCGCCTCCGTGCCGGCGATCATGACCTCACGCTCCTGAAGATGTCGGGGCCGCTCCCATGGCCGTCATTCGTATCGAGGGAAGGAGGAAGGCGACCAGCAGCCACGCTAGTGAATCAGTCGGTTCGCGTCAAGCGGATTCGCCCGTCACCGCTCCGCGCGAGCTCAGCGTTGAGTTCCCGTGGGGCCGAAGCGCTCGGTTCTGATCCGGCCGGGATCGTGCCCGGCGTTGACGAGCAGTTCTGCCACGTCCTCGACGAAAGACGTCGGACCACACACGTAGCACGTCGGCGACACCGTCGAGGCCCAGCCGGCCTCGGCTACGAGCGTCGCATCTATGCGGCCGGGGGGACGTGACCAGTCGGGAGGAGCGGTGCGCGTGTAGACGAGAGTGATGGCGATGCCGTTCGCGGCGAGCGCCCGCAATTCCTCGCGGTACCACACCGTGTCCGGACCGCGGACGGAATAGAGCAGCCGAAAAGGTGCCGTGCTCGCTCCCGCCGCGCGCGACCGGATCATCGCCATCAGCGGCGCAATGCCCGACCCGCCGGCGATGAGCTGGATCGGTTCGACCTGACCCTCGCGCCATACGAACCACCCGCCGATCGGTCCCCGCACTTCGAGGACGTCGCCGATCGCGAGATTCTGCGTGAGATAGGGCGAGACCTCGCCGTCGGGAAGCCGCTCGATCGAGAGCTCGATGCGACCGTCCGCGCGCGGGGCCGAAGCAATCGAGTACTCGCGCACGGCGGAATAGCCGTCAGCAGCGGTCACGCGCAGGTCGACGCGCTGGCCCGCGACGTGGCCCGACCACTCCGCGACCTGCAGCGCGATCGTCCGCGCGGTCGCGGTCTCATCGCGCAGGCCGACGACCGTGCCGACCTTCCAACTCAGTCGCCCGAGTACCGCTGCTCCTGCCATGGATCTCCGTAGGCGTGGTAACCATTGCTCTCCCAGAATCCGGGTTCGTCGCGATCCAGCAGCGTGATTCCGCGCACCCACTTGGCGCTTTTCCAGAAGTACAGATGCGGGACGATCAGGCGGGCAGGACCACCGTGTTCAGCTGTCAAGTCCTCGCCCTCGAACCTGAAGGCGACCCACGCTTGCCCGTCCAATAGATCCTCCAGCGGCAGGTTCGTCGTGTAACCGCCAAAGGAGCGGACGAGTGCGAACGCCGCATCATCGGAGATCCCGTCCAACAGCGTGTCGAGCGACACGCCTTCCCAGGCCGTGTCGAGCTTCGACCACCTGGTCACACAATGGATATCCGCGGCGATGTGCTCGGACGGCAGCTCGCGAAACGCACGCCAGCTCCACCGCCGCAGGACATCCTTGCCGTCATCGATCAAGAACTCCCACTGCTCGAGCGGAACATGAGGCGTCGGACCGGCCGACAGCACCGGAAAGTCCTCCGTCACATGTTGGCCCGGCGGCAGCGCCGTCTTCGGCGCGGCGCGTCGTCCAATGAAGCCTCGCGATTGAACCATCGTCCTGCTCCTTCCTGACCAACCGTGCAAACGGCACACAGCAGGCGGTGTGCCAGGGTGGATCGCGGCGGCTGTCGAAGAGCCATGAACGCACATCGCATCCCCGAGACGTCATGTCGACTCGATGGCGGCTAATTGACACGCGTTCGTCGACTGGGCACGGCAACCGCCGCGATCATGTGTGTCTCTTTTCGTGGATTTCGCGAGGGCGCGACGATGGATCGACGTTGGCCTTGCACATGCACTGATGCCGGGCGAGAGGGGCAGAGGCAACCGCCGGGTAACCGCCGCCGATGGGACGCCTGTCGATGGCCGTCAGGTCGCATCGATCGCGCGCACTGAACGACGTCGAGACCCGCGGTACCGACGTGAATGCACATCTGCTACCTCGAAAAGGAGAACATCAATGGCCACCATGAACCCCACGTCAGCCGGACGCACCGTTTCAACCGTCGCCGCAGATACGATCGAAAGCGCATTCCGAGAGATCATGGATGACGAAGCGAAGCATGTCAGCTTCTTCGAGGCAGCCCTGAAGAAGGCCGGGGCGCCCGTCCCGCCCAAGCCGACGTTCAGGGGCCTGGAGCAATCGAATCAGAGCGATTTCATAGCGATGTCCGGCATTCTCGAGAATACGGGCGTCGCGGCATTCCTGATGGCACTGCCCGCGATCAAAGACAAGAAGTACGTGGCAGCGGCCGAGTCAATCGTGACCATCGAGGCGCGGCACGCGGGCTTTGTCAATGCGTTGCTCGGCAAGCCTCTCAGCGAAAGCGGCGCATTCGATAAGCCCATCTCTCACGCAGAGCTTCTCAAAGCCGTCTCGCCGTTCATCGAGAGTCTCAACGGCGGGCCGGATCCCGCGGATGCGCTGGACAACGACACGGTGATTCTCAACTTCGCTCTTCTGCTCGAACATCTCGAGGCGGAGTTCTATCGCATCAACGTTCCACGCCTCTTCAAGGAATAGCTGTCCGTCTCGGGACAGGAGTGGATCGGCAGCCGCGCGGGCGAGGACTCGACACACGGAGGCAGGCAATGAAGGGGATCGTGGTGACGGACCAGGCTGCGGGAATGGCCGGAATGACGCTGATGGAGCGGCCCGAACCGCAGGCGGCGATCAACGACGTCGTCGTTCAGGTTCATGCGTCGGGATTCGTCGCGACTGAGTTGGAGTGGCCATCGACCTGGACCGATCGCCTCGACCGCAACCGAACACCGTCGATCCTCGGGCACGAGCTGGCCGGAGTGGTCACCGCCCTCGGGTATGGCACGACGGGCCTATCGGTGGGACAGCGCGTGTTCGGCCTCGCGGACTGGTATCGCGACGGCACTCTGGCGGAGTACGTGGCGGTCGAGGCACGCAACCTCGCACCGCTGCCGCGCGACGTCGACTTCACGGCGGGCGCGAGCCTTCCGATCTCGGGCCTGACCGCGTGGCAGGGACTGTTCGATCACGGCCGCCTTCACGCGGGGCAGCGCGTGATCGCGCACGGCGCGGCCGGCGCGGTCGGATCGATGGTGACGCAACTCGCACGTGAGTTCGGCGCCTACGTGATCGGCACCGGCCGCGCCGCCGACCGTCAGCGGGCGCTCGACTTCGGCGCGAACGAGTTTGTCGATCTCGCCAACGAGGCCCTGGAGGACGTCGGCCCGGTCGATCTGGTGATCGATCTCATTGGCGGCGATATCGGGAAGCGGTCCGCGCGCCTGGTTCGAGCCGGAGGAACGCTGGTGTCCGTCGTCGGGCCGCCCGAGGCGCGGCCGGCCGACGGCCTGGCGGTCGACTTCGTTGTCGAGGCCGATCGCGCCCAACTGGGTGAGATCGTCCGGCGCGTGCGGGACGGACGACTGCGGACGAACATCGGCACCGTCGCGCCACTCGCCGATGCCGTCGCCGCCCTCAACCCGACCGAGCGGATCAAGGGGAAGACGATCATTCGCGTTCGTCCATGAGCACTGTCGCATCGCAGT
>JBKPQB010000067.1:0-5992 GCA_046733875.1 Acidobacteriota bacterium | reverse complement strand
CGCCAGCAGCACGAGGAGGACGATGCCGCACCTGAACATGCCGCCTCATGTGCCGCGCACGGCGCGCACTTCCCTGGCGACCTGACGCCCCACGATGACGGCGCGGTCCGTCTCGAACTCCGGCGCGTTGGGGACGACATGGACGCCAGTGCCGCGACGCCGGGCGAGCGCGGCGAGATCGACGCCGTCGAGTTGCTCGATGATGTGCTCGAATTCGTGCGCGAGCAGTTCCTCGCGATTGCCGCCGGGGCGGATGTGTACGTCGGCGACCAGAAGACCGTCGCCGCGCCGGTGAATGCGCGTGCTCGCGACGTAAGGCCGGCTGCCACTCGCGGCCATGTTGTCGACTGTCACGGTGAGACTCGCCGCGCCGATCCGGGCGCACTGACGTCTGAACGTCGGCGATGCCCGCAGCATTGCCGCTGCGACATCGCGGAGCACGCCGGGAGCGATGATGTTGGACGGAAGCTCTCCGCTGCGTACCGGCCAGACGCCATCGTCGACGAACGCGCGCGCTGCGAGCGCGCTCGTGCGATAGATCGGCGCGGGCCATGAGGTGTGGGGCACCACGAACTGCTTGGCCGTTGCAGACGCCGCGCTCAGGGTGAACGCCAGGGACCACATGAGTGTCGAACGCATCATGACTGGCCCTCCGATCGTGTGCGTACTGAAACGTTAGACGTGCGCGATGTGTTTTCCGTTTGGGCCTTCGACGTGTACTGACGCGCGAGACCGGTGGACGGTTAACAGTGCGGATCGATGCGCGAATACGGACAGTGTTCGCGCTGACGCAGAGTCGCGTTGTCGCTCAGCGGACGCTCAGCTTCAGCACGCGCACGGCGCCCGGATCGAGATCGACGGTGACCCGCACGCCCGCAGCATCAGACGCGAGCGCCACAGGCGCACTCGTGACGAGATCGGAGGCGGCCGCGGCAGCGCGGTGCAGGAGCACTTCGGAATGCGCGGCGTCGGGCGCGTGATTGAACAGGAATAGCAGCGTGTCCGAACCTGCCTCCAGGTGGCGTGCTTCGATGGACGAGCCGGTCACCTCGATCGGCAGCGTGACGCCGGCCCAGCCGAGCAGTGCGCGGAACAGCCGCTCGCCGTCAGGCGTTGGCGTGGACTCGTACGCCGCGCTCACGTACGATCCCAGCGTCAGCACGTGCCCTTTGCCGTACGTGGCCACAATCGCGGCCGGGGTGCCGTCCTCGTATTCGGCGACGACGTGAGCGTCGGGCGACAACGGTTCGAGCGTTTCCTTGTACCAGCGCGCCGGAATGCGATCGCCGGCATTGACGCCGGGGATCAAATCGCCCGTCCAGCGAAGCATCGTTCTGCCATTCGGCGCGGTCTCGACGGCGGACTCGCGGCAGCCGGTCACTTGCCACAAGCCCATCCCGGGAATTCGATCGGATGCGTGGCCGCGCTCGTTGTTCCACGCCAGGCGCGCTTCGACCACGAGCGTCCCGCCCCCTTGCACGTAGTCGCGGAGCACCTGTGCGGATGCCTCCGGCATCATCAGGGGGTACGGAAAGATCACGAGCCGATACTGCTGCAGCTTGTTCTGCTGCAGGTGATCGATGTGCACGTAATCGATCGGTACGTTGCGGTCGAACAGCGCGCGGTGGACGCCCAGAAGCGAGTCGCGCTCGATGCCGACGACCTCTCCTTGCGGGCCGCCGTACGCGGCAGCGCGCTGGCGTCCACCGACGAAGTACGCGAGCGGGTTGTAGACGATCGCGACTTCTGCGCGGGGTGGCCGCGCGTCGAGGAACAGCTGCTGATTGCGATCGACGACGCGCGCGATTGAGCCGGCAACCTTTGCGCGTTCGGTGATCGTGCCGTCCAGCGCGTTGAGGCCGAAGCCGCCGGATTCGTAGCCGGTGCTCATGGGGTACCATGCGTAGTAGTTGATCCCCTTCGCGCCGCGCGACAGCGCCGTCCATGTCCAGACGTTCAAGTCCTCTGGCGTGACCGTCGGGCTGACATTCTGGGCAATCGTTCCGAAGCCTCCCTGCAGCTCTCCCACCCAGAATCCGCTACGCCCTTCGTCGTACCCGAACGAGCGCGTGAAATCGAACAGCGCGGCGCGCCACTGCACGTCGCGATCGACGAATGCCGAGTGCTTCGGGTAGAAGGACGTGCCGTAAAAGTCGACCTGCCGCGCCATGACCCAGTCGTCCGACTGCCCCTCCCAGTGATGCGGCGACGCGAACAGGCCAACGCCCGCGGCATGGCTCGTGATGATTGTCTCGGGCGCGGTGCCCTTCACGGCTTCATAACGATCGCGCAGGTCCTCGCCGAGCTTGTCGACGATGAAGGCCTTCCAGTCGATGTAGTCCGTATAAGAAAGGATGGTGCTCAGGCGGCTGGGCTCCACCTGATCCCACGAGCTGAAGCGCCGGTACCACGCGGCATTCAAAGCGTCGAGCGAGCCGTATTTCTTCTGCAGCCAGCCGCGGAAGCGCCGGATCGTGTACGGGCAGAAACAGAACTCCGGATTCGGAATATTCGACGGCGTCGCCCAGTTGATGACGTGCGGTTCGCTCCAGAGATCCCATCCGACGAAAGCCGGACTGCGGCGCGCGCGTGCGGCAAGCGCGCCATAGAACGCATCGTCGGCGGCGCGAACGCCCGGGTGGTCGCGGCAGTACCCCGGCGATGACTCCGGATGCACGGCCTGTCCGTTCGAGGATACGAACAGGGAGTCCGGATACTTCTCCCCGATCCATGTCGGGGCGGAGTCCATGTAGACCTGCAGCACGAGCCTGAGGTGCTCTTCCTCCGCAAGCTCCAGAAGCACATCGAGCGTTTCGAAGTCGTAGACGCCCTCCATCGGCTGCCCCGATGCCCAATCGATCCACGCGCGCACGGTGTTGAACCCGAGCGCCTTGATCTGCTGAAAATCCTTGCGCCAGATCTCCTTCTTGTCGCGCGCATGCCCTTCGAGCATTGGCGCGCGCGCTTTCCCGCCGCCATACCACACCGCCATCGGAAAGAACCGCGGCGGGTCGACCGCGCGAACGGGCAAGGCGAGGAGAGCGGCGCTCAGCAGGCCCGCAAGAAACGGAACGGACGTGCACGCGCGGACGAACGTGCGCCTGATGGACATCGATTGGTGAAGTGCCGCCTCAGGGGCGCGGCTCAGTCCCGCCGATCGAGGACGTCCCTGACCTTGCTCGTCAGCGTGACGGGAGTATACGGCTTCCGGAGGACGGCGGTCCCGCGGCCCACCTTCGGGAGGGCGTCCGCGGGATATCCGCTCGTGTAGAGCACCTGCATCTCGGGAAACCGCGCTGTCAGCGAACCGAGCGTCTGACTAGACGCCCTGGCCGGCTCCGCGATGTCGGTGATCAACAGATGGACTGAGCCTACGTGCGCAGCCGCCATTCGCAGCGCGTCCTCGCCACTGCCCGCGACGAGGACGTCGTAGTTGCTGGCCTGCAAGGCGCCGGCCGCGAGCTTACGCACGTGCGCGTCCTGCTCGACGAGAAGAATCGTTTCGTGTCCGCGTGTGGCGGAGTGGGCGTGCGACGCTGCCATCTCCGCGCCGTCGACGGCCGGCAGATAGACGTTGACTCTCGTGCCGCGGTCCGGCTCGCTCAGGATCTCGATATGGCCGCCGCTCTGTTCGACGATGCCGTAGACGACCGACAGGCCGAGGCCGGTCCCCTTCCCTGGACCTTTCGTGGTGAAGAACGGCTCCAGGGCACGCGCGCGTACCTCGGGCGGCATGCCGGTCCCTGTGTCCGCGATCGACAGCACCACCCAATTGGAGGGAGGCGAAGGATCGAGGTCAGCCGCGCCGGGCAGACCCTGATGCGCGTTCCACGTCTCGATCACCAGCGAACCGCCGCTGGGCATCGCATCCCGCGCGTTGAGGGCCAGGTTCATGAGGATCTGCGTCAGGCACCCGGGATCCATTCGGACGGCGTGGAGATCCGAACCGAGCTCGGTCGTCAGCACGACTTCGTCGCCGACGAGGCGGATGAGCAGCTTCTCCGCGTCCCTGACGATCGCATTCAGGTCGAGGACTTTTGGATCGAGAATCTGACGGCGGCTGAAGGCCAGAAGCTGGCGCGTGAGCGATGCGCCGCGCTCGCACGCGTGCGAGATCTCGCTCACCAGATGCCGCAGGTCTTCGCGACTGTGCGCGTTGAGGAGCAGCTCGGCATTTCCCGCGATGACGGTCAGCAGGTTGTTGAAATCGTGCGCCACCCCTCCGGCAAGATGGCCGATCGAGTCGATCTTCTGCGCGTGGCGGACCTGGGTCTCGAGCTCGCGCCGCTCGTTGACGTCCTCCACAACGCCACCCATCCGAGCCGTGCCGCGCGAAGCGTCTTCCACGGGGAACGCGTGATCGCGCACCCACCGCAGCGTTCCATCCGGACGGATGATGCGGTATTCCTCGTCGTACGCCGCGCGGGCGCGCAGCAGTCGCAGGATGCGCTCGCGGTCGTCCGGATGGATGCTCTTCTCCCATTCGTACGACGGGTCGTCCAGCGCCTGCAGCCGCCGGCCCCAGAGGCGTTCGAAGGCCGGGCTGACGTAGACCAACCGGTTTGCGCCAGGGTCGAACAGCCAGATTGCGATGAACGCGTGAACGCGATCGCGGAGGGACCGGAGCAACTCGTCGCGCTCCGGAGAGGAGATGAGCCGGGAGTCAGCCATGATCGTCGCACCTGCGACCGATCTACGCCCGTCATTACAATCCCTTCGAGCATTCGTTGTCCAGCGGTCGAGCTGAGCGGTATTGTTTGATGCGCCGCGCCGTATCCACTGTGGCACGTCTGAAAACGTGCCCGGCTAGAGGTCCAAAAACGTGCTCTGGAGGTGATCAGAACGATGCGGAGACGATCAGACGCACATTGCGGGGCGCGCCGGGAGAGATGTTGTTGTCGCCGTTCGCCGTCGGATAGTAGCGCGCGTTCAGCAGGTTCTCCATATTCAGCGCGGCGCGGTACCGCCCCATCCGGCGCGAGAGCGCGGCATCAATCCGTGCGAACGCGGGTAGCACCACATCGTTGCTGAACGACGTGAACGCGCGCGACTGCGCGACGACGCCTCCGCCAACGGCGAGACGCCATGGAAGATCCCAGGCGGCCCATATCGTGCCCTGATGCACCGGCACGAGGCCAACACGGCGTCCTGCCGGGGCGCTCAGCGTCGCCCGCGTCACCTCGGCGTCGAGGTGCGCGTAGCCTCCGTGAATCCTGACGCGCGGCGTCACGCGCCCGGTCGCGGACAGCAGGATACCATCCGTGCGCTGCTGTCCTGTCATGACGAGGCGTGTGGGATCCAATGGATCGGTCGTCCTCACATGGTTCCGATCGAGCCGGAAGATCGCGGCGGTCACGCTCAACCCGCGTGACACGTCGATCCGTGCGCCCGTTTCGTAATTCTTGGCGTTCTCCGGTTCGAGCTGGGCCGTGTTGGCCGCGAGGCCGAGCGTCTGTCCGCTCGGCAGGAACGTGTAGCTGTAGCTCGCATACAGGGACGTCCGGGCGGCCGCCGAGAAGATGACGCCCGCGCGCGGGCTGACAGCGCGGTCGACTCGCGCCAGCGTCGGGGCGCCAGGCAGCCGATCGTCGACGCTCACCGAAAAGCGATCCGCACGGACGCCCGCGACGGCCTTCCACCGCGGCGTCAGCGCCATCTGATCCTGCAGGAACACGCCGGCGATCTCCGCCTGGGCCTTCCGATCGGCCGTCAACGGAGCCGCCGCGAAGTCCGCATCGCGCATCGTGGACGCGAGCGGCACGTTCGGAATGGGCGACGCCGTGTGCCGATCCTCATCCTGCGTCTGCCGGCCCAGTTCCAAACCGGCAAGTAGCCGATGATCGACGCCGAGCGCGCGCGCGTCGAACGCGAGTTCCGACTGGCTGAACACGTTCACCCGGTCGATGCGATGGTTGTATGCCGAGAGCGTGAGCGTGTCCTGCGCGTCCACGGCGCTGCCGGGATAGACGTTCTGGTAGTACTTGTCATATCG
>JBKPQB010000066.1:0-2654 GCA_046733875.1 Acidobacteriota bacterium | reverse complement strand
GCGCAGCGTCGATGTGTTACGGCTGGCCGATACCGGTGCGAGGACGATTCCCGCGCGCTGAATCGCCTCAGGCGTCAATCTGACGGCGACTTCAGATGCGGCGCTTGGATCCGGCGATGACGGCGGCGCTCCGGCAGCAGGCTGAACGGCGCCGGCCGCGGTGGTCTGAACGGCGTTGCTTGGGGATCCAGGCCGGACCGCGACGTACGCGATGCCTGCGCCAGCCGCCAATAGCGCCATGCCGCCGGCAGTAAGTGCAGGCCAACCCACCGTTACGCGTGAGGTACTCATCGACTTTCTCCCAGCGCCGCTTTCAGCGTTTCACGGGCCTCGTACGCCTCCCGCAGGACGTCTGTATACGCGCGTTCAACATCGAGATAACGCCGTTGCTCGTTCAGGACATCCAGGAGCGTGCCTCGACCAAGGTCGTAGGTCTGTCTGATCGCGACAAGGTTTTGCCGGGCGAGGGTGATCGCATCGGCACTGTAGGCGTCCAGCGCGCCGCGCGCGTGTGCGTCACGGGACCGCGCGGCTGCGATCTCACCCTGCGCGGACAGACGCGCGGCCTCGACCCGCGCCGCCGCCTCTGTTCTTTCGGCCTCTGCGGCGGCAACCGCGCCTTGGTTCCGGTTCAGGACTGGCAATGTCACCATGGCGCCGACCGACACGTAATGGAAAACGCTCCGAATCGGTTCGAGGGAACCGGTCGACGAGAATCCTTGCTGGGGAAAGCCCGCGTCCATTCGCATGTACATCCCGAACAGACTCATATCGGGCCGACCCTCGCGCTGCGCTCGGTCGATCTGCGCCTCCGCGACGCGAACCCTCGCTTCTGCTTCTTGTACGTCCGGTCGCGTCGTGGTCGCTTGAGCCGGGTTCGTGGCCGACGCGACTTCCTGTCGAACGAGTTCCTCGAGTCCCGTTCGCAACGTGAGCGATGCATCCGCTGGCATGCCCAACAGGCGTTTCAGCTCGACAAGACGACGTTCGACGGCTCCCAGTTGAAGCGAGCGCTCGGCTTCGAGCCGCTGGACCTCGACGCGTACCAGGTCTCGATCGAGTGGAGGCGCTGCGCCCTGTTCGACGCGCGAGGAAATGAGCGTCAACTGGCGTTCGGTCGCTTCGAGTAGTTGGTCTGTGACGGTCAACGTGCGTGCCGCGACGGCAACCTGGCCGTAGGCCAGACGAACCTCTGCGGCCAGCGTTCGTTCCCGGTCGGCGGCGGCGTGTTGCGCGACGTCCACTTCTCGATCGGCCACGCCAGTTCGGCCGGTCTTGCGGAACAGATCGAGCGGCCATTGAACTTCCATGCGCGTCTGGTTATCGGCGCCGCCTGGCTCCTGTTGCTGGGAGAACGACAGCGATGGGTTGGGTCGGAGCGCCGCTTGCTCGCGCAATCCACGTGTGATGTCGACCTGCGCGCGTGACGCCCGCAACCCGGGCTCGTGGTCGAGCGCACGACCGATGGCGTCATTCAGCGTCAGGCCGCTGACCGGATCGACGTACGACGGAGTCGAAGCTGTTTGCCCGGTCTGCGCGTGTCCAACGAGAGTAAGCGAAAGGACGTTCATGATCGTGACAAGTGTGGTGTGCCTGTTCATTGAACCGCCCCTTCGAAATTGACCGAACCCTTGCCGGCGGGACCGTCCCACTCGATGGCCATGCGCCAGGCGCCAGCCATGCCGAACTCGGCACTTGCCTGATACCGCCCGACTACGTCTGTCCGCTGCACCTGGAGGCCACTGGACATCACCATTCCCGGCATCGCCATGTTTCCGCTCGCCCGCACGCCGCCGGCGTCGACCAGGCGGCCGTTGGCGGATCGAAATTCGATCGTGAATGTATTCCGGCCCTGATGAAGCGTCCCGGTCGGCGACAGCAACGAGATCTGGAGGCCGCTGGCGTTGACCTGCTGTACGACCTGGCCAGCTGCCGGACCACGACCGCCTTCGGAGCGGCCGAACTGCCCCCGTAGCGAGATCGCCACAACCGTCGCAGCCACGAGCGCGAGCACCGCGAAGACCCGCTTCCTCGACACGGCCCCCCGGGCGCGCGCCGGCAGCGGATCGTGATGCAGCCCGAGCCGCCGCTCGTGCAACCAGAAGAAGATGACCGGTGTGACGACCAGGACGTGCAGCAGCGACGAGACCATCCCACCGAGCACCGGCGCGGCGAGGGGCTTCATCACTTCTGAGCCGACGCGGGTGCTCCACATGATGGGCAGCAGGCCTGCGACGACCGTGCTCACGGTCATCACTTTCGGGCGGAGCCGCAACAGGGCGCCTTCGACGACGGCGTCGCGCAGTGCCCCACGCGTCAGCGCGCCGCCCAGCTGTTGGCGCTTCCGCGCGACCGCCTCTTCGAGATAGATCACCATCACAACACCCGTCTGGA
This sequence comes from Acidobacteriota bacterium, assembly GCA_046733875.1. Taxonomy (GTDB): domain Bacteria; phylum Acidobacteriota; class Vicinamibacteria; order Vicinamibacterales; family 2-12-FULL-66-21; genus JBKPQB01. The sequence continues at coordinate 260 of JBKPQB010000066.1, read as the reverse complement.
CCGCGGTGCCAAACAGCGCGATGAATCCGACCCATACCGCGACCGAGAAGTTGTAGCCGAGCAGCCACAGCAGATACACGCCGCCGGTCAGCGCGAACGGAACGGCGAGGATCACATGGGCGGCCTCCGCCACGGAGTGATACGTGAAATACAGCAGCACGAAGATCACCAGAAGCGCGATGGGGAGGACGAGCTGCAACCGCTGGCGCGCATGCTCCTGGTTCTCCCAGCGGCCGCTCCAGGCGACGTAATAGCCGGCA
>JBKPQB010000065.1:0-13921 GCA_046733875.1 Acidobacteriota bacterium | reverse complement strand
GGCACCGATTCTCCAACGGATCAGCGCCCACTACTTTGCGACGATGAAAATCCCGCTCATTCGCGGCCGCGTCTGGTCAGATTCAGAGAGCGCCGGAACGCCCCACGTCGCCGTCGTCAACCAAACGATGGCTCGTGAGCTGTGGCCTGACGAATCCGCGATTGGACGGCGAGTTCGGATGCCCGAGTACATTAAATCGAGCTCCTATTTCAGGCTGCCGGCGCCCGGCAGCGACGGCTGGTTCGAGATTATCGGTGTTGTCGGCGACACACCTAATGTCGGTCTCCACGAGCCGCCGGCGCCCTCGATCTACGTGCCGTACACGCTCATGTTGAGCGATACCCAGAATGTGATCCTGCGGACGCGTCGCGATCCACTGTCGATGTCCCGATCGATTCGGGAGGCGGTGCGGACCGTCGATCCCAATCAACCAGTGAACGTGGTACGCACAGCGGACGACGCGCTGGCGGAGGCGGGTTGGGCCCGTGAGCGGTTCGTGACGTTGCTTTTGCTCGGCTTCGCGGTGTTTGCGCTGATGCTCGCAGTCGTCGGGCTCTACAGTGTCGTGTCGTACTCGGTGTCGTGCCGGTTCAGAGAATTTGGCATCCGTATGGCGCTCGGTGCCGGTCGCGGGCGCATCGTACACGCTGCGGTGCAGCCAGCGGTCTTGGCCATCGTCGCGGGCCTCTTCGCTGGTCTCGCTTTGAGCGTGGGGCTTAACAAGGTTGTCGCCCAGTGGTCGATCGGCAATCTGAAGGATCCGATCGTGCTCGTCGGCGTCAGCCTCGTGCTGGTTGTGGTTACGGCAATGTCCGCCGCGATTCCAGCGAACCGAGCGGCCTCGATTCAGCCGGCGGACGCGCTTCGGATCGACTGAACACAGGCCGGCCGCGCCGATCGAGTGGCGAGTCGAGGGGTGACTATGCCGCCCCATTCCACAGCCGCAAGTAGCGATGGCTGCACGCCCCCGCAACCATCGCTATTCGCAATTCGAGGTTCGCCGGCTTTCGGGCGACCGCGTTGCGTTTTGCGCCGCGTTCAGCATGGGCGGCCAGAATCAATCGTCAGCGCGGGAGGGTGCGGCCTGCGTCGTGCCCCCGGTCGCTTCGGCGATTCCCTCTCCCGTGGCTTCCGGCTTCAGCCGCATCTCCCGATGCAATACCCGTTCGGTCGTCCGTCCCGCGCAGGTAACGTAGCACGTCGCAAAACGAGTCGTGATTCAAATCCTGCAGCGACGGGGTCCGGCTAAAATGCCGTCATGAAGCGCGACGCAGCGATGATGCGCCACCCACTTCGTGGCGCGCTCACGCCCCCAACCGATCGACGCCAGCGAATGGTGTCACCGATCCGGCAGCAGTTGAAGCGGCAAACTGCCTGTCTGCACCGGCGTCTCGAGACCGATCTGGGATTGCTCGAAGCCGATCTCTCCGTCGACCGCTATCGCCGGATTCTCGAACTGTTCTTTGGGTTCTACTCCCCTGTGGAAGCGCGTATGGCCCACCTCGTGTCGGGCGGCCTCGCACTCGAATTCCCATTACAGGCTCGAGCAGGACTCATCGAGCGCGATCTCCGCTCAATCGGCCTGTCTCGTTGCCAGGTTGCGGGCCTGCATCGCTGCGGCGATCTGCCGCGACTGACATCGCGGGAGGAGCTCGCGGGCTGCCTCTACGTGATCGAGGGCGCCTGCCTCGGCGGGCAGTTCATAGCGCCTGTGCTGCGCGATCGGCTGGGCGTTGCTCAGACCTGCGGCGCATCCTTCTTCATCGGTGACGCAGAGAGGACACGGGAACGGTGGACCCTCTTTCTCGTCTGGCTCGACGACCTGGTACGCGCAGGCGCTGCGGCCGAGGAGATCATCACGTCAGCGCGCGCCACGTTTCTCGCCTTTGCACTGTGGGTGGAACAGGCGGGTTTTGCGACCGGCCAGTCATTGACGGACTGATGCCATGGTGGATCTGACGGACTGTGATCGCGAACCTATCCACATCCCGGGGACGATCCAACCGTTCGGCGTGCTGATGGTGTTAGCGGAGCCGTCGCTGACCATCATGCAGGTCAGCGAAAACGTTGATGATCATCTTTCCGTTCGCGTTGACGACGTGCTTGGACGGCCACTCTCCACGTTGCTGGATCCCCGGTCGATCGCCGCTGTACGGGAGGCGCTGGTCGACGCGCGCTGGCACGATCTGAACCCCCTCCAGATCGTCGCGCGCGGAAAGCGGTTCGACGGCATCGTCCACCGTCACGACGGCGCGGCGATTCTCGAGCTCGAGCCGAATCCCGGGCCACCCCTCGGCATGCCCCACCCGTTCCGGACGGCGCTGATCCGGCTCCAGCGCGTGGCCACGTCCGCCGAGCTCGGGGAAGTGATCGTCGAGCAGATGCGGCGCGTCACCGGGTTCGAACGCGTCTTGTTCTACCGTTTTCACGAGGACGATCACGGCTCGGTTGACGCCGAGGCGAAGGAGCCAGGCCTGGAGCCGTATATCGGGCTGCATTATCCGGCTTCCGACATTCCTGCTCAGGCGCGGGCGCTGTACCGCAAGAACTGGCTTCGGCTCATCTTCGATCGCCGCGCCAAGCCTGCGCGAGTCCTGCCGACGCTTCGGCCGGACACGAGCGGTTCCCTCGACTTGAGCTATTCGGTTCTGCGCAGCGTGTCGCCGATTCACCTCGAATACATGGCCAACATGGGAATCCAGGCGTCCATGAGCATCTCGCTCATCGTCCGCGACCGACTGTGGGGACTCATCGGTTGCTTGAACCACACGCGCCCGCGTCGGGTTTCTCACGAGACCAGGATGGCGTGTGAGTTTCTCGGGCGCCTGGCGTCTCTGCAGATCGGCGCGTTCGAAGATCAGGACCAGCTCGCCCAGCGCGCCTCCCGTCGAGCGATTGAAGAAGACCTGGCGGGTGAGATGCGCGAGAGCGCAGCCGAGGTCGGTGTGCTCGATGCCCTGCTCGCGCGGGCGGAGGACCTGATGGGAGTCGTGAGTGCCGACGGGGTGGCGGCGGTGAGCGCCGGCGGCGTCATTTCGCGGGGCCGGACGCCGTCGCCTGCGCTCATTCGGGACATCGCGACGTGGGTCGAAGAGAAGGAAGGCTTCCGGCCGTTCGCCACGGCGTCGCTGGGCATCGCGTTCGCACCAGCGCGTGATGCCAGCGACGTCGCCAGCGGGCTGCTCACGTTCGCTCTGCCTGGTGCGAGCCAGCGGCGACTATTGTGGTTCCGCCCTGAGGTGATCCAGACCGTGAGCTGGGGCGGCGACCCCTCCAAGCCTGTCGCGGCGGCTGCCGGCGATCGCCTGCGTCCTCGTCATTCGTTTGAAATGTGGCGCGAAGAGGTGAGACTCCATGCGTGGCCCTGGACTGCAAGCAACCTGGAAGCCGCAAACGAATTGCAGCGCCGCGCCATCGAAGTCGATCTGGAGCGGCGGGTCTCGAGCGAACAGCGTGCGGTGCGGGCCCGGGACGAGTTGCTCGCCGTCGTGTCGCACGACCTTCAAAACCCTCTCGCGAGTATCCTGCTCGAGGCCAAGTCGATGTTGAGGCTGACAAGTGCAGACGACGAAAAGGGGCCGGCGCGGCTCCTTCACGAATCCGCAGAAGGTATCCAGGAATCGGCCACTCGCATGATCTCCTTGACCAATGAGCTCCTTGATCTTGCAAGTATCGAAAGCCACCGCGTCCAATTGCACCTTCAACTCGTGGAAAGCCGGAAACTGGTCGAGGATGCGCTGTGGAGCGCATCGCCTCCCGCAAAGGCCAAGGGGATCACGCTTGCGGTGGAGCTGATGGATACCCCAAGCCTGAACGCTGACCCCGAGCGGATCTTCCGTGTGCTTTCGAATCTGCTCGGCAATGCGATCAAATTCACCCGCGACAGAGGCACCATTACGGTCCGCACGGAACGGCGAGGCGACGACTTGTCGATCGCCGTCGCGGACACGGGCCCTGGCATAGCCGCCGATCAGCTTCCCCACGTTTTCGAGCGGTATTGGAAGGGCACGTCAACGACCGCGCGTGGATCAGGGTTGGGGCTCTACATTGCGAGAGGGATCGTCGAGGCCCACGGCGGGAAGATCTGGGTCGAGTCCTCCGCGGCTGGCGCCCGATTCACCTTCACGCTACCGCTCGCGCGCTGACCAGCCGCGATGCTTGGCGACTCGGCGATCACCTTCAGCACTTCATATCCAAGCGCCTGTCCTCGGCTTCTTTGCGCTCACGCTGTGCGGCTTTCGTCGGCGGCGGTGCGCTCGGGGGCGGAGGGTCGTCGGAGTCGACGATGCACGACGTCAAGGGCTGTCCTGTCCACGCTCCGAGGATCGCAGGTAGTTACCAGGTGTTAGTCGTTGGCGCCTTGCTCTTTCCACAGATGATGCGCTGACATGCCGCTGTCGGATGGCGTCCTGCCGCGCGTGCTGCGAACGCCCCCTGCGTCACGCGGCCGGTCCACAACACTTGACAATCCGTGGGTCCATTGGAACCATGACCGCGCGATGCGTGCCGGGTCAATGCAACGGTGGCTGCACGTCCTCCGCTGGACTCTCGCGCTGAGCGTCGGCGCCATCGTTCTGGCCGTGCTGGCCATCGTCTTCCGCCTCTGGAGAGCGACGCCGCAAGTAAGCGGCACGCTCGTTCTCGCCGGGGCCACCGCACCGATCGAGATTCTGAGGGATGCCGACGGCGTTCCACACATCCGGGCAAGGAGCGCCGCTGACGCCATGTTCGGTCTCGGTGTCGTGCACGCGCAGGATCGGTTATGGCAGATCGAGTTTCAGCGCCGGCTCGGCCGCGGCCGTCTGGCGGAGATCCTCGGACCCGCGGCGCTCGCGGTAGATCGTTTCTTCCGCGTGCTCGATCTGCCGGCTGTGGCGCGCGAGAATTGGCTGCACCTGGACGAGAATACGCGCGTCCTTGCCGATGCCTATGTCGCGGGTGTCAATGCCTGGATCGCGCACCTCGGCCGGGGACAGTTGCCGATCGAGTTCACGCTCCTCGGCACTACGCCGGACCCGCTGAATCACGACGACATCCTCGTGTGGGCGAAGTGCATGGCCCTTGACTTATCGACCAACTGGCGTGACGAGCTGTTGCGCGCGCGCATCGTCGGCCGCCTCGGCGAAAGCGCCGCGGCGGATCTGATGCCTGCCTACACCTTCGGCGGTCCGATCATCGTGCCGGAGGGCCTCCGGGCTGTTTCGCCGGAGCCGGTCGTGACCACGCGGTTGCCCGGCGCACGGCTGCGCCTCAGTGACGCCACGTTGACCTCACTGATGCGCGCCGCACCCGCCGTCCCCAGTGGAATCGCCGCGAGTAACAACTGGGTCCTGCATGGCTCCCGCACCGCCACGGGTAAGCCGGTGCTCGCCAACGATCCCCACCTCGGCGCGGGCGCGCCGTCGGTGTGGTACCTGGCGCACGTGTCCGGCGGGCCTGTGAACGCGATCGGCGCCACGCTGCCGGGCCTGCCAGGGATCATCATCGGCCACAACGAGCGCATCGCGTGGGGCGTGACGAACCTGATGGCGGACGTCGAGGACCTATTCGTCGAGCGCCTCAACAACCGTCAGGAGGCGTTGTACCGGGGCGAGTGGGAACCTTTGCACGTCCATCGCGAAATGATCCATGTCAAGGGTGGTCCCGACGAGGCCATCCTGGTCCGCTCTACGCGGCATGGACCGCTCGTGTCCGACATCCTTCCGAATGCGACCGAAGCCCTGGCCCTTCGCTGGACGGCACTCGATCCGATCGACCGGACGCTCGACGCCTTCCTCGGCCTGAACGGATCGACGAGTTGGGACACGTTCACGTCGGCGATCTCGCGCCTGCACGTGCCGACGCAGAACTTCGTCTATGCCGACGTCGATGGCAACATCGGGTACTACGCGCCTGGAGCGATCCCGATCCGCCCTCACTCGAATGGGACGCTTCCGGTGTCCGGGTGGACCGGAGGCGACGACTGGGCGGGATTTGTGCCGTCGGATCAGTTACCGCGCGACTTCAACCCCATGCGCGGCTACGTCGTCTCCGCGAACAACCAAGCGCTCCCGGACGCGTATCCACACACAATCAGCACCAACTGGGAGTCCGGCTATCGTGCTGCCCGCATCGTCGCCCTGATCGAGGACCGGAAGATGCACTCGGTTGACGACGTGGCGAGGATGCAGGGTGACATGAGCTCGGCGCAGGTCGTTGTACTGCGGCAATGGCTGCTCCGCGCCAGTGCGCACGACCAGCGCGCGAGCGAGGCGAAGGCCCGATTCGGACGGTGGGATGGCAATGTTGCGTCCGACAGCGCCGACGCGGCGTTCTACGAAGCCTGGAAGGCGGCAGCCACGCGCCGCATCTTCGCCGACGAAATGGGTGCCGATATCTGGCGCGACTACTCACACGAGCCATCGTGGTCGACCAAGGCGCTTGACGCTATCGCCCGTCAGGGCGAGTCACCGTGGTGCGACGATGTGACCACCGACGCCCGAGAGACGTGCGCGGCCATTCTCGGTGTTGCGCTCGCCGATGCGCTCGGCGACGGCGCCGCGCGGTTCGGGAGCGCAGATCCTGCGTCGTGGCGCTGGGGGCGAGGCAACGTCGTCGTCTTTCCTCACCGCCCGCTGGAGTTTTCAGCGGCGCTTCGGCCGTTCTTCTCCCGACGCATCGAGGCCGGCGGAGACGACGTCACGGTGGATCCCGTGATGCGCATACGCGACGTCACCGTCATCTCTTCGTATCGCCAGATCATCGATCTGTCGGATCTGGATGCGTCGAGGTTCATCAATACCTTGGGACAGTCCGGTCAACTGCTGAGTGGACACTACGATGACTTTCTCGAGAAGTGGCGAAGGGTCGAGTACATTCCGATGCGCTTCTCGACAGCGGCGGTGGACGCGGTCGCCAAGAACCGTCTCACGATCACGCCGCGGTGAGCATCCCGGTCCGCAGATCGGGGCGTGCCTCATCGCCTGAACGACGTCTACGTTCGCCAGTTTGGGGACGACCTCCCGTTATCACGATCCGCCGCTGCCCGTCGCGGCGAGTCGCACCAGCCGAGCCTCCTTCTCACGCCAAAAAAAATAATGCGCCGACACGCTCGCCGTTCTCATCCGTACGCCCCGGAAGCTATAGAATGACGGGATCTGAAGGAGCTCCCATGAGCAAGACGCGGAATCAGGGCGTCTCCCGCAGGCAGTTTCTCAGGGGCTCGGCCCTTACCGCTGCCGGCACCACTCTTCTCAATTCGCGACTACTCGGACACACGGCAGAGAACCCCGCGAATGATGCGGTCGGACCGGACCCCGTAGCGATCACGATGCGCGTCAACGGAAGGGACCACCAGCTTTCGGTGGAGCCGCGGACCACGCTGGCCGACGCGCTGCGTGACACGCTGCACCTGACGGGAACCAAGGTGGTCTGCGACCGGGGCGCCTGTTCTGCCTGCACGGTCTGGCTCGATGGCATGCCGGTAAACTCGTGCCTGACGTTCGCACTCGATGTCGGCCGCCGCGAAGTGACGACGATCGAGGGGCTCGGCACGCCGGACCACATGCATCCGGTGCAAGCGGCGTTCGTCGAGTTTGATGCCGCGCAGTGCGGTTACTGCACGCCCGGCATGGTGATGAGCACCGCGGCGCTGCTGAAAGCCAATCCCAATCCGTCCCTCGAGGACGTCCAGCACGCGGTAAGCGGCAACCTGTGCCGCTGCGGCACGTATCCGAAAGTTTTCGAGGCGGCACTCGCGGCTGCTCGGAAGGGAGCGTGACCATGCCCCCGGCCAATCAGCAAGATGCGAAGAAGAATCCGGCACCCAAGGAAGAGACGCGCGCGGTGAAGGACAGAGCGCAGCAGCAGGCGTCAGCGGAAAGACCGGCGACACGCAGCGAATCCGTTTATTTCGGCATTCCTGGCACCGAGCCGCTCACCAGAATCGATCGGGCCGTTCCGGCCGACGAGCCGCCGGCGCTCGCGCCGAACGATCAGCTGAAACACATCGGCAAGCGTGTGCCGCGCCAGGATGGCCGCTTCAAGACCACCGGCGCCGCTAAGTACCCGAGCGACACGCAGCTTCCGAACATGTTGTATGGCAGGTTCCTCAGTTCGAGCGTGGCGCACGCGCGTGTGACGTCGGTCGATACCTCCAAAGCGGCGAGCTATCCGGGCGTCAGAGCGGTGCACGTGATCCAGAGCGATCTCCTGAGCGCGCAGGTGCTCGACAAGACGAAAGAGGTCCAGTCGAAGTACCCCATGATCCGCTATGCGGGCCAGCCGATTGCCGCGGTCGCGGCAACCACGCCGCAGGCGGCCCAGGAAGCGATCAAGCTGATCGCCGTCGAGTACGAAGAACTGCCGTTCGTTCTCGATGCGGACACCGCACGGAGGCCGGATGCGCCCAAGATATTCCCGGCGCCCGCCGCGCAGGCCGAGAGCGAGGGGGGCGGCGGTGGCGGCGCAAAGGTGCCGCAGAAGGGCAACGTGCGCGGTCCTGAACGCCGCAACAACGGCGACGTGGCGAAAGGCTTTGCCGCGTCCGACGTGACGGTCGAAGGGGAGTACCGCACGCAGGTGCAGACGCACTCTGCGCTCGAGACGCACGGTGTCGTGGCCGACTGGAAGCCGGACATGCTGACGGTTCACGCGTCGACGCAGAGCACGTCGAGCGTGCGCGACGAGCTCGCGGCGATCTTCAAGCTTCCGAAGAGCAAGGTCCGCGTGCTCACCGAATACATGGGCGGCGGCTTCGGCGCCAAGTTCGGCGCCGGCAACGTGGGCGTCGTCGCGGTGCACCTCTCGAAGAAGGCGGGCGCGCCGGTGAAGCTCTTCTCCGATCGCAAGGAGGAGCACTGGACGGGCGGCAACCGTCCCGATGCGCAGCAGCACATCAAGATCGGCGCGACGAAGGATGGCAGGCTGCAGGCGATCGAGTTCACCAGTTACGGCACTGCAGGTGTCGGTACCGGGGCGGGAACCGCAGGGCCTGCCGGCGCAATGTACAAATGCCCGAATCTGAAGACGGAGGAGTACGACGTCTTCACGAACGCAAGTCCCGGTACCGCCTTCCGCGCGCCCGGACATCCGCAAGGGTGCTTCGCGGTCGAACAGGCGATGGACGAACTGGCCGAGAAGCTCGGCATGGATCCGCTCGCGGTTCGCGACTTGAACGACGAGAGCCCCGCGCGCCGTGAGGAGCGCCGGATCGGCGCGGAGAAGTTCGGGTGGAAGGAGAAGGTCCGCAAGCCCAATAGTGACGCGGGCCCGATCAAGCGCGGCGTGGGCTTTGCGCAGGCCGTCTGGTATCGCATCGTCAACATGGACTCCGGCGTCGAGGTCCGGATCAATCGCGACGGCTCAGTCGAGGCGCTCTCGGCCGTCCAGGACATCGGCGGCGGCATCAAGACGGTGCTCGCACAGGTCGTTGCGGAGGAACTCGGAATCGAGCCAAGGAGCGTCCAGGTCACGATCGGCGACACGGTGTCGCCCCCCGGGCCGCCATCAGGTGGCAGCATGACCACGACGTCGATCACTCCGGCAGCCCGCAATGCGGCATACAAAGCAAGGCGGGAGCTTCTGTCGCATGTGAAGCCGGCGCTCAAGGGGACCGATCCTGCGTCATTGAGCTTCAAGCAAATCGCTGGAAGACTGCCGATCGAGATGGTCAGCGCAACGGCGCGGCGCAGCCCGGAGTACGGCAAGCGCGAAAGCATGTTCCTTGGCGGCGTGCAGTTCGTCGAGGTGGCTGTCGATACCGAGACCGGAATCGTCAAGGTCGAGCGTGTGCTCGCGGTGCACGATTGCGGCCGGCCGATGAACATGCTCCAGCTCGAAAGCCAGGTAAACGGCGGGATTCTGCAGGGCATCTCGTACGCGCTGTACGAGAACCGGCGTCTCGACCGCAACACCGGCATCATGGTGAACCCGAACCTGGAGCAGTACAAGATCCTCGGCGCGAAGGAAACGCCGAAGATCGAGGTCCACTTCATCGAACACTACATCGCCCGCAGTTCCACGGATGCGGGCGGGATCGGCGAACCGGCAACGATTCCAACCGCTGCGGCGATTGCCAACGCGTTCTACAACGCGACCGGTGTCCGCGCGCGTGAGCTGCCGATAACCCCCGCGCGCGTGCTCGCCGCGCTCGGCACCTTGCCCCAAGGAGCGACAGCATGATCGCCAGATTCGAGTGGCAGGACGCCCGCACGATCGAAGACGCGATCGCCGCGCTCGACGACAAGTCGATGGTGAAAGCCGGCGGGATCGACGTCATGGACCGCCTCAAAGAGGGACTCGACTCGCCGGCACGGCTGGTCAACATTCGCACGATCCAGGGCCTCGATCAGATTCGCGAGGACGCGACCGGCCTTCATGTCGGACCGATGGTGACGCTCGACCAGCTCGAGAAGAACGACATCGTCCGTGCGAGATACCCCGCCCTCGCTCAAGCCGCCGGAGCGGCGGCCACTCCGCACATTCGCAACGTTGCGACAGTCGGCGGGAATATCCTGCAGCGGCCGCGCTGCTGGTACTTCCGCAGCGAGCAGTTCCACTGCCTCCGCAAGGGTGGCGACGTGTGTTTCGCGCAGGCAGGGGAGAACGAGTACCACGCGATCTTCGACAACCAGATGTGCGCGATCGTCCACCCGTCGGCTGTCGCCGTCGCGCTGGTCGCGCTTGGCGCCACTCTCGACCTGACCGGTAAGAGCGGCAAGCGTCAGGTGCAGATCGAGGACTTCTTCGTACGCCCTGAAGAGGACGTGCACCGCGAGAACCGAATCGCTCCGGACGAACTGCTGACGGACATCACGATTCCAAAGCCGCCGAATGGAAGCCGCTCGGCGTACACGAAACTTGGCGAGAAGGAGTCGTTCGACTGGCCGATTGCCGAAGTAGCCGTCGTCCTTGGCGCGAAGCCTGCGGTGGTCCTCGGCGCTGCGGCGCCAATCCCGTGGCGCGCCGCCGCTGCGGAACCCTTGTTGTCCGGCCCTTCGATCGACGAAGAAACTGCGCGCGCGGCGGCAAGAGCCGCAGTCCAGGGAGCGACACCGCTCAGTGGCAACATCTACAAGCTGCCGGTGTTCGAGACCGTCGTTCGACGCACGATTCTTGCGGCAGCGAAGGCCTGACGGACCCGCCGATGCGCGAGTTCATGGACGAAGACGAGCCGGCGGTCGATACCGAGCCGCCCGACGTCTGCGCAATGCTGCGCACGAAGAACGCATTCGGCAACCACATCGGGTACCGGCCGTGGCAGAAAGGTGAGAGCTCGACCGCCGCCTATTGGTGTCTTCACACCATGGGGACGGTCGGGCCCGACGACGAGCTCGTTCATCCGCACCAGTGCTGCGACGGGCGCGTCTGCTTTCACCGCGACGTGTGAGAGTACTATCTCGCACGCTGGCCCCGGTCGCCGTCCATTCTCGATCGCTACTATCGGCCAGAGACGCTGGCGTCGGACTGTTCGCGGCGGGAGTTCGTCGCGCCGGATGAGAAGGGGGTTGACGCGTCGCACGATGTGCGCTTCCTCGCCGACCGCTGCTCGTTCGCCGATTGATTCCTGATCGTGAGAGGGGACCTGAGAACGTACGGGATATAGCCGGCACGACGCGCTATACTGCCGACTCCGCGGTGTGGCTGAGCAAGGCGCGCCGCGACCAGCGAGGGGCACCATGGACATCGTCTTACTCGGCGCCCCGGGTTCCGGAAAGTGAACTCAGGCAGTATTCCTCGCGGCAGAACTGAATGTCACCCACGTTGCGTCGTGCGACCTGTTTCGCGAACACCTCCACAACCGGATGCCTCTCGGTCGATGCGCCGAAGGGTTCATGAGCGCGGGCGCGTTGGTGCCGGACGAATCACATCGTGATGCTCCGCGAGCGCCTCGAACGCGGGGACGCAAAGGGAGGCGTTCTTCTCGACGGATTCCCAGAACCATGGAGCAGGCAATCGCGCTCAGCGAGATGATGGGGTCCCTCAATCGCCAGTTCGATGGCGTCCTGCACGTAGATTTCCCCGATGAAAATCTGATCGATCGACTCTCGGGCCGACTGATTTGCCGGAAATGTCAGACCCCGTTCCACCGGAGCAGCAATCCCTTCCGAACCTGCCCGCATGATGCATGCGGCGGCGAGCATCTCTACCAGCGGACGGACGATGCGCCGGAGACGGTGCGGGCACGATTGGCGACCTTCCACCGGCAAAGCGAGCCGGTCATCGACTACTATCGGCTGCTCAATCTGCTGACGACGGTGTCCGCGCCCGGATCCGTGGAAGAAATCAGGCGAGCAGCGCTGGAAGCCGTCAGGGGCCTCGCCACGCGGGGCTGACACGTGTTCGAAGCTGCCGAGCTTGGGCGAAAGGTCTCTGGCGCCGTGGACGCTCGTCGAGGCAACGACAAGTACTTCGCCCGGTTGAAGGTGTGCTCACGACGGCCTGCGATCGCCTAGAGTCGCATCTTCTTTCGCATTGAATCGTGCGTGCCGCAGTCGAGCCTCGCGAATCGGGCGCGCGTTCGAACCATCAACCAGAACCGCGTGCCTCCGAACTCCGGACCCGGCCCGGAACCCATGAACCCGATCAACCGCGAACCTGACAGATCATGCGCGCTCCACGATCGATCGGATGAATGTCTGGTCGATCGAAATAGCGCACAGAAAGTCCTTCCACGATAAGGACCCCCATTTGCGAACGCTTGTCCGCCACCGACGTTCGTCGCTGCCGTAGCATGAACACGTGCGCCTTGCTGACGTCGTCGCCGCATCCCGCGCTGTGGCCGAGACCTCGGGTCGCCTCGAGAAGATCGACTGCCTCGCGGATCTCCTGAAACGCACGGCGCCGGAGGACATCGAGATCGTCGTCGCCTATCTGACCGGCGGGCCGCGGCAGGGCAGGCTCGGCATCGGCTGGGCGCAACTGGGCCCGCTGCGGGACGTTCCGCCTGTACCCGCGTCGTCGCTCGATGTTCGGACGGTGGACGCCACCTTTGACCGGCTGGCGGCGACGGCCGGTCCGAGGTCAGCGGGAGCGCGCGCGGGGTTGCTACGGGAGCTGCTCGGTCAGGCGACACGCGACGAGCAGGACTTCCTTCTGCGGCTGCTCATCGGCGAACTGCGCCAGGGGGCGCTCGAGGGGATGCTCCTCGAGGCGATCGCGCGAGCATCGGGGATCCCCGCTGCGCGGGTGCGGCGCGCGACGATGCTCGCTGGCGACCTGGCGATCGTGGCACGAACGGCAATCATCGAGGGGAACGAAGCGCTGTCACGCTTCATCCTGCAACCGTTTAAGCCTGTCCAGCCGATGCTCGCGGACTCGGCGGCAAACGTCCCCGAAGCGCTCAGCAATCTCGGAGAAGCGTTCTTTGAGTACAAGCTCGATGGCGCACGCATTCAGGCGCACAAAATTGATGACGATGTTCGGGTCTTTTCGAGAAACCTGCGCGACGTCACGGTTGCGGTTCCTGAAGTAGTGAATGTCGTTCGCGCGATGCCCGCGCGAGAACTGGTGCTCGACGGAGAAGCGATCGTCCTGCGTCCGGATGGAACACCCCAACCGTTCCAGATCACGATGCGCCGGTTCGGTCGGAAGCTTGACGTCGACCATCTGAAAGAAGCGCTACCGATCAGCCCCTTCTTCTTCGATGCGCTGTACGTCGACGGCGAGGCGCTTGTCGACGAGCCGCTAATCCGGCGCATCGAGGTCGTGAATCGAATTGTCGTCCCGAGCAATCTCGTGCCGCGGATCGTGACATCCAGCGCGAGCGACGCGGCGGAGTTTGCCGCGCGGGCACGCGCGTCAGGACATGAAGGAGTGATGGCAAAGGCGGTCGATGCAGCATACGCCGCAGGGCGACGAGGGTCGGCGTGGCTGAAAGTGAAGGAAGCGCGGACGTTGGACCTCGTGATCCTCGCGGTCGAGTGGGGAAGCGGCCGGCGCA
>JBKPQB010000064.1:0-23907 GCA_046733875.1 Acidobacteriota bacterium | reverse complement strand
CGCCCACGCCGGACGCCGTGGGACCGGCTTTGGCGTTTCACGCCTCGAGGGAAGCCTTGGATGCGCTGCCGACTTCGGCGGCAGCGCCGGAGGGACGGTCGTATGCCGGACGCGCGTCGTCAGCGTCGACGTAAGTGGCCGCCTGCGCGGAGCCTTCTTCATCACCGGCGTGTTCCACCCACGCTGACGAAGTTATAGGCGGGCCATGGTCCGGTCAACACGAGCGGCGCACCGGCCTCCGCGCAGCGTGTGGCCTGGCGCCGCACCTCGCTCTTGAATGCCGCGCGCCGCTCCCGCGGCACGAGAAACGCGGCGTCGAGAATTGGGGGATTCGCACCCGCTTCCCGTTCCAAATCGCGGCGGCAGGCGTCACGCGACAATCGGCGCAGCGTGATGAACGCCGCGTCCGCCGCCGCACGGGATTCCGCACGCTTCGCGCGCACCGTGTCCCGCGCCGCCTTCCGCGCCCTCAGAAATGCCGTCCCGGAATCTTTGGCTCGATCGGTTGTGATTGCGGCAGCACTCCGGCCTTCCGCTGCGCGTGTGACGCGGACCCCCCATTCGTCGCAGCCCGCGATGCGCCGCACGATGGCTCCGAGCCCAGCACGTCGCCGGCGCACGTCCGCCGCAGCGCTGTGGATGGACGAGAACATCGTGAAGAGCTTCATCGGGATCACCGTCTGGGAGCGCCGCCGCGCGAGATGTTCGACCAGACGCTCGTGAGCGATCGCCACGGACGCGACCCAATCGAGATCGCGGAGCCGCGACTCGAGCGCTCCGGGTCCATAGACGTCCAGCGGAACACCGGACACGATCAGGAACAGGCGTGGTGAGACCGGCACGGCCAGCGGCGGACCGGCCTCCGGCAGATCCGGAAGCCCGCGATTCAGCGACGGCCGTTGCGTGGCGTGCACGAGGCAATAGACGTACGTGCCGATCTGCGCTGAAGCCATTACCCGAGCTGCATCCACCTGGCCGACCACTCGGCCAGTACCCGCACCCCGTGCGGCGGCGGCATCATCGCAGCCGTCGCGATCACGTTTCGCGTGTCACGCCGGTTCGTGCGCAAGAGCCGCGCGACCTGAGCGTTCTCGACCTTCGCGCGAGCTCGGCAGCCGCGACACGCCCCGCCTCCGGTGGCGTTCACGACGACCGCCCCCACGCTGATGCGAAGCGATTTCAGCTCGCGCGAAAATCGCAGAGATTCCGCGATCGGAAGCGCCGCGGCACGTGTGACGAGGACGAGCTGTGTCTGTCGAGCGTCGTGCAGGAGCCCCATCAACGTCCGCAGACGCTGGGACCAATCGACGAGCAGGTGCCCGAGCGCACCGGCCTGGACCACCTCCCGGTATTTGAGCAGAATCGCAATCAGCGCCTGCACCCATTGCCGCAGCACGGCCGGGGTCTGCAGGAGGCGCAATGCATGACCCGTCGGCGCCGTGTCCGCGACGATCGTGTCGTAGGACGCCCTGGACGCGGTGACCGCCGTCGCTACATCCGCCATCGCGATGACCTCGTCGATGTCCGGCGGGGCGACGTCGAGCAACTGGCGCAATACCCCGCGATCCGCGTCGGCGGCACGAGCGCGTGCAAATGCACCGACAACCTCGTCTACCGAATGGAGGTAGCGCAAGCGGAACGCCGCGAGCGCCCGTTCGGCATCGATCTCTCTTGCAACGAGGTTCTTCAGCGCCGGGTCGACCGACACCGGCACATCACCGAGCGGTGTGGCCAGGACATCGGCGAGCGAGTGCGCCGGATCCGTCGACAGCAACAAAATGCGTCTCGACGGAACATGCCTCGCCAGATCGATGGCATATGCCGCGGCGCACGTGGACTTGCCGACGCCTCCCTTTCCGCCGAACAGCACGAGACGCAGGTTCGGGCGCACCACCGACGAGGCGTGGACGGCTCGGCCGCGCTGAACCCGCGTCGTCAGAGTTGCAGACACACGCCGCCTGAGGGGCGGTGCGCCGACGGCTCGGGTGACGATCGCAATCGACTGCGCGAACTGGGCCAACGCGGCGCGGCCGCGCGGCTCGGCCCGGAAGTCGGGAGCGAATCGCACGGCAACGTCGCGAAAGCGCCTGAGAATCGGGGCCATCGCACGGGCTTCCACGGCTCTGCGCGCGCGGCACCAGCGGCACGCCGCCGGCGGAGTGACGCGATTGACGATCAGGTCCGCCGGCCCAAGTCCGTGCGGACGGAGCATCGCGAAGGCGTCGGCCGTTTCCTCGAGCGCCATGGGCTCCGGAAGGCTCACCCACGAGAGGTGCGTTCTGCGGGGATCGCGCAGCAGCGCATCGAGCATCCTGCCGTCGCGCTCGAGTCCCTCGATGAGCGCATCGGCGTGATCCGCCTCGTAGTGACCGCGGAGCGCAGCGACGACCTCGCGATGATGCGAGTGGACCGCATCGAGGAGCCGGGACACGCGCACGAGCAGTGCGGGGCTCGTCAACAGGCGCAACGTGTGCCCCGTAGGTGCTGTGTCGACAACGACGACGTCGTAGCCGCCGCGAGCTGCGACACGGACGATCCCGAGCAGCGCGATGACCTCTTCTGCGCCGGGCAGCGAAAGGCGCAGAAGCCGCGCGACGTCTTCCTGGTCGAGATAGCTCCCGTGCAGCGCGATCGACGCGATCGTCCCGCGGCGCGGCGCGAGCCAGGCGCTGAACGCCGCCGCTGCGTCGACGTTCGCGGCATCGAGTCCCGCCACGCTCTTGACGCGACGCGGTCGGCGGCCGACGCGCGTCTCGAGGACATCGCCGAGCGACGAGGCGGGATCCGTGGAGATCAACAGCGTGCGGCGCGTTTTCGCCGCACGGATGGCCAGGGCGGCCGCGCACGTGGTCTTCCCGACGCCGCCCTTTCCCCCGACGAACAGGAACGAGGGAAGACGTGTGCCGTCTTCCGCGATCAGTGCTCGTCTCCTTCGAACGTCGCCTCGACCCCGGTCACCCGCATGCCGCGCGTCGATGGCATAGCGGCTTCGCCGCCGCGCTGACGATCGCGGATGTCGCGCAGGGACGCCAGAACGTCCGCCTCGATGGCGTCGAACTGCTCTTGTGTCAGTTCCCCCAGTTCGAGCTGCATCTGCGCGGCCAGGAGCTGCTCGCGCAGCGCCGCGTCGTCGTGCATCTCCGTATCGACCGCGGAAGCGATCTTGTCCAGCACGAACCGGATGCCGCCGATCAGCAGCGAGTCGATGATAATCACGAGGGGGCGTGTGCGTTATGTGTGTTGTGCGTGCGCGTGTCGCGTGTGCGACGCGTCAGTGCGCGCGCTCGAGCTTCAGCCGGATATTAACGAAGTTGTACGGCGGCCAGGGGCCCGTGTACTTGAACGTCAGCTTCTCGTACTGCTGTCCGATCCCCTTCACGCGCGAGTCGAACGCCTGCTCCATCTGCCGCGCGACGAGGAAGGCGGCGTTCATGATCATGCGATCACCAATCGGCTTGTTCGAGCGGGACGCCACCGAGACGTTCCTGAGCGCGTCGAAGATCTCGGTCACGTACCGCTCCGATCGCGACTGCAGCGCCGCGTCGATGAGGCGTCCGTACTGCATGCGCGCGAAATACGTCGATCCTTTCTGTGACGAGATCTCCCCCTTGAGCCGCCGGATGTCCTCATCCTCGTCTTCGATCTCGCGAATCATCTGCTCGCGGTCCCACAGGACCTTCAGGCCGAACTCGAACTTACCGCTCATCTTGTTCAGGACGTCGCTGAACGCGTCGTACGCCGACCGCAGCAGCTCCATGATGTCGTCGTCGGTCTTGAAGACGGTCCCGAAGGACATGGGGATGACGGTGTGCTTCTGCATGACCGTCTCGTTCACGCGCTGGTGCGCGAGGACGTTCTCGCGCGTGGGATCCTGCACGACGATGGGCGTGTTGGAGACGACTGCAGCGATATCGCGGTAATGCACGGTGTGCACTTCCGCGGGCTCCGGCCCGAGGCCGAGCGGCCCGAACGTGAGGGGCTCGTCCGAGCGGATGATGCAGTACACGTACTTGCCTTCGGAGCTGTCCTCGCGGCGTACGGCGGAGGGCACCTTGACGCGCTCCAGCCGGCTGCGCACTCCTTCCTGCCGGGCTGGGCTCGGGCGGGACGTCTCCGCCTTCCGCGCAACCGGTGCGGCTCCTGCCTTGGCGCCGCGTGGCGGCTTGGCCTTTTTCGTCGCTGTCTTCGCCATATCAGTTCGGAATCGATCAGGATCGTTTACGGTTCGCCGTCCGCGCTTTGCGCGCCTTGTCGGCCGGCCGCGCCTCCAGCAGCCGCTTGATCTCGGCGACGAGCGCGTCGGGCAGACACGGCTTGGTGACAAACGCGTCGCATCCCGCCTGCTGCGCGCCTTCTGCGTGGCCGGGCAGCGCATGTCCCGTCAGCGCCACGATCGGGATGTCGCGTGTGTGCGCATCCTTCTTCAGCCGCCGCGTCGCTTCCCAGCCGTCCAGCCTCGGCAGCGCGAGATCCATCAGGATGATGTCCGGCAGCAGCTCCCGCGCTTTCTCGATCGCCTCGAGGCCATTCGTCGCCTCCGCGACGTCGAACCCTGAGAACTGAAGGTACGCGGCGTACATCTCCCGCGCGTCCTGGTAGTCCTCGACGACGAGCACGAGCGGCTGTTCCCTCGTGGCGCTCATCGCCGCCTCCCGCGCATCGGGAGCCGCAGCGTGAACGTCGATCCTTTGCCAGCCTCGCTCTGCAGCTCGATCGCACCGCCGAGCATCTGCGACAAGCGGCGGCAGATTGACAGCCCGAGGCCGGTGCCCCCGTAGCCGCGCGTCGGCGAGCTGTCGAGCTGCCGGAAATCCTCGAAGACCTTGATCTGATCGTCTCGACCGATCCCGACGCCCGTATCGCGCACGGCGATGGCGATCTCCCGCCGCTTCGCGTCCTGCGATGCGACGATCGTGACCGACCCCGCGGGGGTGAACTTGAGTGCGTTGCTCAGCAGGTTGAGGACGATCTGCTTGACCTTCTGTCGATCCGTGCGCAGCGGCGGCACGCGCGCGCGGACCTTCGACGAGACATGGAGATTCGAGCGCCGGATGATGGGCTCGAGCTCCGACATTACCTCGTGTATCAGATCCGCCACGCGGAACGTCGTGACGTTCAGCGGCATCCGGCCCGCCTCGATGCGGGTGATGTCGAGGATGTCGTTGATGAGCGCGAGCAGGTGTCTCGCGTTCGAGTCGATGCGCGTGAGGCTCTTGCGCTGCGGATCGGTGACAGCCCCAGTGACGTTGTGCAGCAGCATGTGCGTGTAGCCCAGGATCGCGTTGAGCGGCGTCCGGAACTCGTGCGACATGTTCGCGAGGAACTGCGATTTCAACGCCGACGCCTGCTCGAGCGCGATGTGCTGGCGGCGCAGGAGCTCGTTCTGTTCGGCGAGCTCCGCGGTCGCCTCCTGGACCTTGCGTTCCAGTTCGACCGACGCGTGCTTCAACTGTTCGTAGAGACGCGTCTTGTCAATCGCCTCCGTCTGGTCGTGGAGGATCGTGACGACCCACATCAGCTCGCCCTGTTCCGACAGGATCGTGCCGGCGAGCGCCTCGACGGGGATCGATCGGCCCGAATGGGGATCGCTGAGCTGAATCTCGCCGCGGTACCGCTGCTCCCCCGATCGCGTCAGCACGTTCGAGACGAACGAGGTCAGGTTTGCGCCGTTGGCGCGGACGCGCCGCTGAGCGGCATCCTCCTCCACGCCCGGCGCGTTGAACAACCGTTCCGCCGGCGCGTTCATCAGCACGATGTCGCCTTCCTGATCGGTGACGAGGATCGGGTCGGCGACCGAGTCGATGATCAGATCGAGCCGATGCCGCTCGTCGCGCACCTCCGCCTGGGCGATGCGCAGCGTCCGGTAGCTCTCCTCGATCTCCTCCTTCGCGCGGGCAAGGTCCGTCACGTTGCGCAGGATGGAGACGACATACGTGCCCTGGCGCTCGTCCCTGGCGCGCGAGCTGAGAAGCTCGAAGAGCAGGTCGGATCCCTCGAGCGGATCGACGAGGAGCAGCTCGCGGCGTGCCAGCTCCGCCATGCCGACGGCGCTTGTCGATAACGCGGCGGAGAACAGCATGTTGTTCAGCGCCACCGCACGGCGCCATCCCTCGCTGGCTTCGTCCGGCGCCGCGAACAGCTTCTCTGCATGGCTGTTGGCGATGATCAACTTGCCTTCCGTGTCGGTGAGCAGGATCGGATCCGTGACGGCGTTGATGATGCTGTAGAGCAGCATGCGCTCCTGGCCGAAGCGTGTTTCGGCAAGGAGCTGACGGCTGAGGAGCCGCGAGACCTGCTTCCCGAGCGTCCGCGCCGCCCACACCGTCTCCGGGTCGAGCTCCGGGCCGAGGCCGCTCACGAGCAGGAGGCCGCGGCCAGCTTCACGCGGTTCGGCGCGCAACGGAATCGCGTGGAACGGACGCGCTTCGATCGGCACGCGGTAATGCGTAGGCAGCGCGTCGACCAGCACCGGGTGCGAACTCGAGAGCGCTTCAATCAGGGGATGCTTGCTCTCCTCGCGGCTGAGCGCGAAGTCCATGATGACGCCGCTCGACACGCCGTGTTCGGCGACGAGCAGCATCTCGTT
This sequence comes from Acidobacteriota bacterium, assembly GCA_046733875.1. Lineage (GTDB taxonomy): Bacteria > Acidobacteriota > Vicinamibacteria > Vicinamibacterales > 2-12-FULL-66-21 > JBKPQB01. The sequence continues at coordinate 17,321 of JBKPQB010000064.1, read as the reverse complement.
CGAGAGGGATTCGACGACGAGGACGACCGCCTGCGTGACCGGCGCGTGAGCCGCGAGCCAGTCGATGACGCGCCGCGCCGACTCTTGAATGTCGATGCTCGTCAGCAGAAACTCGAGGAGCGCGAGCTTTGCCTCGGACTCGACCCCGGGCGCGGGCATCAGAGGTGCGGCCACGGGCGACACGCCTCGTTATCCTTCTGCAGGCCGCCGCGTACGTCGTCCTTTGGATGCTGCAAGCTCTGCTCGCAGCGCGGCATTTTCTGCAATAACTTCCTGGTGGGAGGGCAGCTCGGTGATCGGCCGGGATACCGGCCCGACCTGCCCGACGGCCTCCGAGTACTTCAAATAGGTATCAATGGAGGCAACCACTACACGAGCCTCGACGGTAATCAGGTCGATGCCCACGAGGGACACGCGCACCCACGCATCGATCACGATCCCCTTGTCGAGGACGCGATCCAGCACGTCAATCAGACTCGTACCGCCCGCAGCTCGTTCAACCGCCATGCTCTGCTCCTCCGAGGTTCCTCAGTCAGCGGCGCCGTCGGGCGGCCCTTCTGCCGTTCCCGGGCGGTGATGTCAACGCATTCACGCGTTCCTGAAGCTCTCTGACCTCCGCACGGAGCGCTTCGGCCTCTGCCAGACTTCCACGCGACGTGCCGGGCGATAACTCGCGGTCGTAGCGCCACCAGTCGAGCCCGATCTCCTGGGCTTTGTCCAGGGAACAGACGAGCAGGCGGATGCGGATCGTGAGCAGCTCGACTTCGGCGAGCGACACCTTGATGTCACCGGCAATCACGAGGCCCTTGTCGAGGACCCTGTCGAGTACGTCGACCAGGCCGGTGGAACGGTAGGTGGACCCGGGAAGCTCGGGAGCCATGAACGGATGACTATACCGCACGCCCAAAAGGCTGGCAACGCGCTGCGATTACAGCGATTTACGCGGGCAGCACACCTGATGAGCTGGCCCGCGCGGACTGAGGGACCGCGCGGCCCCGAGCCTACGACCAGTCGGCATGCACGAACCCTGGCTTGTCCACGCGCTCGAACGTGTGGGCGCCAAAGGCGTCGCGCTGCGCCTGCGTGAGGTTCTGGGGCAGCCGTCCCGTCCGGTAACTGTCAAAATATGCAAGGCTTGCGGACAAGGCTGGCACCGGAATGCCGGCGGATGCGGCAGCGCTGACAATCCGCCGCCAGCCGGCTTCGGCAGCCTGCACCTCCCCGCGGATCTCATCATCCACGAGCAAATTGACCAGCCCGGGTGTGCGCTCGAACGCGTGCCTCACCGGATCCAGCAGCCGTGCACGGATGATGCAACCGCCCTTCCAGATGCGGCCCATCTCCGCGAGGTTGATATTCCAGCGATACTCCGAAGATCCCGCGGCAATCAGCGCCATGCCCTCCGCATAACTGCACACGCGAGCGGCGTACAACGCACTCTGCAGATCCTCAATCGTGCGCGCCCGATCGGCGAACGCGGAACTTCCCGATCCCGAACCACGAGCCCCGGATCCCGAGTACAACCGTTCGGCGGCGACCCGCTGCTCCTTCAGGCTCGACAGGATCCGCGCATCGAGCGCGGCACTAATCGTCGGAATCGCGACGGCAAGATCGAGCGCGACCTGCGCGGTCCACTTCCCGGTGCCCTTCTGCCCCGCCTTGTCCTGAATCATGTCGACCAGCGGCTTGCCGGATTCCGGATCCTTCACGCGGCAGACGTGCGCGGTCAGCTCGATCAGAAACGATTCCAGCGGCCCACGGTTCCACTTGTCGAATACGTCTGCCGCGTCCGGTGTGGTCAACCCGAGACCGCGGTGAAGCACGTCGTACGCTTCGGCAATGAGCTGCATGTCGCCGTACTCGATGCCGTTGTGCACCATCTTCACAAAGTGACCCGCACCATCCGGGCCGACGTGCGTGACGCACGCGCCCGCCTCGGTTTTGGCGGCAATTGCTTCGAGGACGTCCTTGATGCGCGCCCACGCCTCGTCGGATCCGCCGGGCATCAGGGACGGACCCACGCGCGCCCCTTCTTCGCCCCCCGAGACGCCGCAACCGACGAAATTCAGCCGGCTCTCGCGCATCGCCGCTTCCCGCCGCCTCGTGTCCTGAAAAAACGAGTTGCCGCCGTCGATGACGATGTCCCCGGGATCCAGCAGAGGCGTGAGCTGCTGAATCATGGAGTCGACCGGTGCGCCGGCTGGGATCATCATCATGAGGCGCCGCGGCCGCTCGAGCCGATCGATCAGCTCGCGCAGCGTGTGCGACGGAACGAATTTTTCCTGCGGGTGATCGCGGACGAACGCGTCCGTCCAGTCCGTCTCGAGGTTCCACACGGCGACAGAAAATCCGCGCGACTCGATGTTCAGCGCGAGATTGCGCCCCATCGTCCCCAACCCGATCATGCCGAACGCGGCGGTAGTCATGCGGCCAGCTCCCTGCACGCGCGCAGGGCGCGCTCGAAGGCGAGGTCGTGGGTGCGAACGCCAAGCTCCTCACCGATCCACGAGCTGAGGGTCCCCTCTTCGAGCGGCACGACGCGGGACGACAGATCGACGCCCGCCACGGTCGCCTCCAGGCACGTGCGGGTCGGGCGGACGCACAGCGTGATCGCCGCGCCCTCGCCCGCGAGGTGCACCGACTCGATCGCCGACGCCCGCTCGCGTGCCGCGCGTTCGATTCGTACTTTCAGCGGCGCGGACGACAGGCTCGACGTGACCCAGCCGGCGAACAGCCTCGCGGCGCTCTCATCCGACGCGGCGACGGTCAGTTCTCTGAGTTGCGGGGCGGCCGCACGGACCTGCGGGAGATCGAAGAGGTGCGCCAGGACGCCGCGCCATCGCGTGAGGCGCGCCCACCGGAGATCCGTCACGGCCGTGTGGGCGCTGAGCGTGTCGACGCGGCTCCACACGTCGTCGGGATCTTCGGCATCGAGCACGAGGCGATCGGCCAGCACCGCCAGATCCTCGAGTGCTTCGAACGTCCCACCCCGCCACCATACGACCGCCGGCAGACTCGACAGGCGCAGCGCCGCGACAGCGTTGTCGACAAAGCGGGACGCCAGCCCGTCGATCAGGATGGCCTGATCGCTGACGCGAACGGACGGACTCGTGTCGGTGCCTTCCGACACCAGGATCGCGCGCACGCCGCCGTGCTGCCCGAGAGCATCGATCGCGTCAACTGCAGCGCGCAGGCGCGCGGGAGATCCCACCACGACGAGCGTCGCCGTGAGCGCGCGCGAGCCGCGCTTTCGTGTGCCGCCAGTACCCGCCAGCCGAGCGACGGTGGCCTCGATGTCCGAAAAGGAAACGTCCATGCCATCGGGCAACAGGGCGTCTGCATGCGTACTCGTCACAAGGTCCTCCATCGGCGGCCGTCGGCCGCGATCATCTCGTCCGCTTCGCGCGGGCCCCACTCGCCGGCTTCGTAGGTGGGGATCGCGGTGGCCTTCGATGCGCTCCACGCCTCGTGAACAGGCGTAATCAGGCCCCACGATGTTTCGACGAAATCGTGACGCGCGAAGAGCGTCGTGTCGCCCAGCATCGCGTCGAGCAGCAGCGTTTCGTACGCCTCGGGCACGGGCACGCCAAACGCGCTGCCGTAACGGAAGTTCATCATCACAGGTGCAAGCTGCATGCGCGTCCCGGGAAGCTTGGCCTCGAACCGGAGCGAAATGCCTTCGTCGGGCTGCACGTTGACGACGAGGAGGTTCGGCGCGATCGAGGTCGGGCTCACGCGCTTGAAGATGTGCAGCGGCGGCCGCCGGAATTGGATTGCAATCTCGGTCGTCCGTTTCGGGAGGCGCTTGCCCGTCCGAATGTAGAACGGAACGCCGGCCCACCGCCAACTGTCGACGTACAGACGCAGCGCAACATACGTTTCGGTCACCGACTCGCGTTTGACGCCGTCCTCCTGCCGGTAACCCGGAACCTCGGTGCCGTTGACCCAGCCCGCTGCATACTGCGCCCGCACCACGTTCGAGAGACGGCCGTCTGATCGCACAGCACCGTTGTTCGCCTCGAGCAGCGGTTGAATCGACAACAGTACGTCGAGCTTCCGGTCGCGCACGTTCTCCGCCGAGAACGCAATCGGCGGCTCCATTGCGACGAGCGCGAGCACCTGCATCAGGTGGTTCTGCACCATGTCGCGCAGCGCGCCGGCTCCTTCGTAGTACGCAGCCCGCCGCTCGACGCCGACGGTCTCCGCCGCTGTGATTTGCACGTGATCGATGTACCGGCGATTCCAGATCGGCTCGAACATGCCGTTCGCGAACCGGAAGATCAGCAGGTTCTGCACCGTCTCCTTTCCCAGGTAGTGATCGATGCGGAACACCTGCGATTCGTCCATGTGACGATGCAGCAGCTCGTTCAGCTCGCGCGCGCTGGCCAGATCGGTCCCGAACGGCTTTTCGACGATGATGCGGCGCCAGCCGTGGTCGGTCCGCGGCTGCATGAGCCCCGACGTGCCGAGCCGCTCGATGACGAGCTCGTAGGCTGTCGGCGGGATCGCGAGATACAACAGCACGCCGTCCGGTCCTCCTCCTTCGCGCAGCTTCGCGCAGAGACATTCGTACAGGTGCGGATCGTCCATCTCGCCGGAGATGTAGGACAGCGATCGGGACAGCGCCGTCGCAACCTCGTCGGGCTTCGGCAGCTCGGCGAATTCGGCAAGGCTGTCGTAGAACTGTTGGCGGAAGGCGTCGTTCGTCATCGGCGTGCGTGCGACGCCAATCACCGAGAATCGCGCCGGGAGCCGCTGGTGGCGGGCGAGCTGGTAGATCGCGGGGAGGAGCTTGCGCTTGGTCAGATCGCCTGACGCGCCGAAAATGACGAGTGCAGTGGGCTGCGGCGTCGGTTCGATGCGCAGCCCGTCGAGCAGCGGATTGCCGTCGCCCGTGGCTGATACGGACATACGGCGACTATAGAACAGGACCTCAGGAGATCAGGAGTATCTATTTCGGATCGGGATGCTGACTCAGGTATTGCAGCGCTCGTGGCGTACCGAGCAGCCGCAGCTGCCGACGCGCTTCCTGCCGCAGCGCGGCCTCGCGCTCTGTAGAGGCGATGCGAATGAGTTCGTCCTCGTCACGAGCGGCGAACAGTGCAGCGAGCACGGCGCGGCGTGATTCCGGCGGCATCCGGTCGTAGAGCGCACCAAGCTGGCGGACACCGTCGGTGCGGCCGAGCGTCACGATCGCAATGTTCCTCACCTGCGGATCCACCTCCGTTCGCACGATCTTCAGCAGAGCGCCGGTCGTCGCCTCCGTGCCAAGCGCCGCGAGCGACGAGACGACCTCGCGTTTGACACGCGGCGTTCCGAGCGAATACACCTGCAGGAGCTCTGACCCCGCTTCGTCGCTCCCGAACCGGCCCAGCTCCCGCACCGCGGCAATCCTGACCGCTTCGGGCGCTTCCTTCGCGACCTCGACGACGGTGGTCCGTGCTTCGGGGCGCCCGGACTGCGCCAGTACGAACACCGCGCGGCGCCCTTCGCCCGGGTCGCGGCTGTCGAGCGCAATTTGCTTGAGCAGCGGGATCACCTGTGCCGGATGCGCTTGAATCAAGCTGCCCAGTGCCTGGATGCGCAGATCGGTGTCCGGCGCGAAGGGCGCTGGAATCCATGGACCCGAGGGCGGGGTCGGTGGCATGCCCGGCGGTGGCGTCAGTTCCGGTAGTGCGGCCGGAGGCGGCAGAGGTGCGCGAGGCGCGGTGGCGGGCACAGGCGGCGGCGACGGCTGTGAGCGCGGCGGGCGCGGGCTTGCGGGTACGGGAGGCGCGGGAGGGGTCGGCGCCGCGACCCACCACAGGACATCGTCTCGTCTGAGCTGCTGGGCGATTTCGATGCGCAGCGATCGTCCAGGACGTACCCATCGGCTCGACGGGAATTCGCGCTCGAGGCGTGCGAGCGTATCCACGGCTGATGCAAGATCGCCCGCCTGGTGCTCGCTATGGGCGAGCCAGAAAAGCGCCTCATCGCGATTCTTCTCGCCGGGATCGGCGACGGCAACCTTCAGCGCCTCGATCGCGCGAGCCCACTGTTCGTCGGCGATGTAATCCTTCGCCTGCGACAGCCGCTTCGAATCGGGCGCCGCGGCAGCGGCCGCGCCGATCCCGATCAGCAGCGCCGCGCACGCCATCAGCCATGTCCGCATCGTCATGTCCCTCAGATTCCGGTCGAACCGACCACCTGCATTTTCACCACGAGATCGCGCTTCCTGATCAGCGTCTGCACGCGTTCGAGCGCACGCGGATCCGTCTGGTCGCTGAGCGACGTCTCGAGCAGAACGGTTTCCAGATCGCCCATCACATGCGCAAGGCGCTCGAGGCCGCGGTCCTGCGCCGCGAGGCGAAACAAGCGTGTATCGGACAACAGCGATCCCGCCAGCCGACGCTCGTACTGCCAGTCGTCCACACTCGTCTGCTGCGGATCGTGCGCTGCCAGTCCGAGCACGACGAGCTTCGAGCGCTCGAGGTGCTGCTCCGTCAGTTGCGCGAGGGCCCGGTCGGCGGCCGTCCGAGTCGGCACGACCGCTACGGGCGCGGAGGCAACAGGACCAATCGGATGGCTGCTCACGACAGGCGTTCGCGTCCTGTTCGCGAGGAAGACCCCGAGCGTCGCGATCGTCAGCATGGCCGCGCAGGCAACAGCGGCACGCCAGGACCAACGGTTCACGGCACGCCGCTCGGGCCGCGGCGCGCACGCCTGGTCGAGACGACGCATGAAGCCGGACCAGTCGCCCGCGGGAGGACTGTCAACCGCAGGACGATCGGCCAGCACGCGCCGAATCGCGTGCAGGTCCTGAAGCCGCTCGCGGCAGTGCGGGCAGCTCGCGAGATGTGCAGTGACGCGCGCGCGCTCGAGCGCCGGCAGCTCGTCGTAGAAGTACAGGTCGAGGGCGCCGGATTCGTGCAGCTCACAGGGACTCAAGCGGCTCATACGGCACCTCCTGCCGTCACTCTCGCCGCGGTGAGCGCGGCGCGCAGGCGGTGCACGGCCGCGTGCAGTTGGCGTTTGACCGTTCCTTCTGCGAGCCCGAGTGCGGCGGCGATCTCTGACAGCTTGAGGCCTTCGTGGTGGCGCATCACGAAAATCAGCCGCTGCCCTGGTGGAAGCCGGGCGATCTCGGCCTCGACGATGCAGCCGATCTGTCCACCATACGTCTGATGCTCGGGGCCCGGCCCTTCCTCGGGTGTGTTCAGCATCCGTGTGGCGGCTTCATCGGTGAAGGGAGCCCAACCGGCTGGCGCGTAGCGCCGCCGATGATCGATACATGCGTTCATCACAATCCGGTACAGCCACGACGTGAGCTGCGCATCGCGGCGGAAACGATCGAGCCCGCGATAGACCTTCAGGAACACGTCCTGCGCGATGTCCTCGGCATCGTGGTGGTTGCCGGCGAACTGGTACGCGAGGCGATACACCATGCCGCGGTGGCGCTCGACGAGCGCATGAAACGCGGCCTCGTCGCCGGCCGCCGCGCGGGCGACGAGGTCCGGATCTGCCGACGAACAGGGACCGCTCACTATCAGGGATATGACGAGCCTCGCGCGCCGTTCGTTGATCGCGGCGCCGGGGGCAGCTATCTTGCAGGTTTTTGGCGCCCGTTTACCGTCTAAAGAATAGCCAGCCATATCTGGTGTGGAGGTGTAACGCAAACGGTTCGGCCGTGAAGTACCGGCTCAACGACAGCCTGATCGTGCGCGGCGATCTCCGCCGCTTTCAGGCAGTCGATCTTGCGCCGGATCATTGGCGAGTGTATCGGCGGGGTCGTGTTCGATCTGAGACGGTAGCCTGCCGGGATTCGCGGGCTCGGGACCGGAATCGTTTCTCGAATGAGTTTCTGAGCGCCGCGGGCGAGGGGACCGGATCTCGAACCCCGAGCCCGGATCCCGGCCTTATACTGGAGAGATGCCCGTCGCCGGACCGACCCCGTCTACCATCGCCAACGCGCTTCGGCGCAACGTCGCCATTATCGCGCACGTCGACCACGGCAAGACGACGCTCGTCGACGGCCTCCTGCGCCAGAGCGGCATCTTCCGGAGCAACGAACGGCTCATCGACCGGGCGATGGACAACACCGACCTCGAGCGCGAGCGCGGCATCACGATTCTGGCCAAGAACACCGCCGTCCACTACGACACCACGCTCATCAACATCGTCGATACGCCGGGCCACGCGGATTTCGGGGGCGAAGTGGAGCGGACGCTCGCGATGGTGGACGGCGTCATGCTGCTCGTGGACGCGTCCGAAGGGCCACTCCCGCAGACGCGATTCGTGCTGCGGAAAGCGCTCGAGCGGCGGCTCCCACCGATCGTGGTGATCAACAAGATCGACCGTCCGGACGCGCGCATCCAGGAGGTCCTGAACGAGATCTACGATCTGTTCATCGATCTGGACGCCACCGACGAGCAACTCGAATTTCCTGTTCTGTACACGAGCGCCAGGGCGGGGACGTCGACGACCTCGCTTGCGCAGCCCGGCACGGACCTGCGCCCGCTCTTCGACGCCATCGTCCAGCACGTTCCGCCGCCGCGCGGCAACCCGGACGGCCCGCTGCAGATCCTTGTCGCGAACCTCGACTCGAACGACTATCTGGGCCGCATCGCCGTCGGCCGCGTGTTCCAGGGGCGCGTGCGGATCGGCGATCTCGTCGCGGTGTGCAAGCTTGACGGATCGTTTCAGGAAACGCGGATCACGAAGCTGTTCGCGTTCGAGGGGCTGAAGCGCGTCGACATCGAGGAGGCGGCGGCGGGCGACATCGTCTGCCTCGCGGGGATCGAGGACATCACGATCGGCGAAACGATCGCGGACGTCGAGCATCGCAAGCCGATGCCGGCCATTGCCGTGGACGAGCCGACAGTGTCGATGATCTTCGGCGTCAACACGTCGCCGATGTCCGGCCGCGACGGCCAGTTCGTCACGTCGCGGCAAATCAAGGATCGCCTCGACCGCGAGCTGCTGGGCAACGTCTCCATTCGCGTCGAGCCGACCGACACGCCGGAACAGATGAAAGTGCTCGGACGGGGCGAGCTGCAGCTGTCGATCCTCATCGAAATGATGCGGCGTGAGGGATACGAGCTGCAGGTCTCGCGCCCCGACATCGTCACGAAGGAGGTCAACGGCGAAATCGTCGAACCTGTGGAGGATCTCGTGATTGATGTCGCCGAGGAGTTCCAGGGCGTCGTCATCGCGCAGGCCGGCACGCGGCGTGGCACCATGACGAAGATGGTGAATCACGGCAGCGGCCGCGTGCGCCTGGAGTTCCGCATTCCCGCGCGTGGGCTCATTGGATTCCGATCGCAGTTTTTGACCGACACGAAAGGTACCGGAATCATGAACCACATCTTCGCCGGCTGGGAGCCCTGGCACGGTGCGATCCCGTCGCGCGCGACGGGCGCGCTGGTCGCGGATCGCGCCGGCTCGGCCACCGCCTACGCGATCTCGAACCTGCAGGAGCGCGGGGAGATCTTCATCGAGCCGGCGGAACAGGTCTACGAAGGCATGATCATCGGCGAGAACGCGCGCGCCAGCGACATGGACGTCAACGTCACGAAGGAAAAGAAGCAGACGAACATGCGCGCGTCCACGGCGGACGAAGCCATCCGCCTCATTCCTCCGCGCAAGCTCGGGCTCGAGCAGGCGATCGAATTCATCAACGACGACGAGCTGGTGGAAGTCACCCCGAAGAGCATCCGGCTGCGCAAGAAGATCCTGGCCGCGAACATGCGGCCGAAGCGCGCGAGCGTGTAACGCGGGCACCATGCGGCGCGGGCCGTGGCGGGTACCTCGTTTCAGGCGGTGATCGCGGAGTTGTCCTGGCCTGCCCTCATCCTGCTCGCGCTCGCCATTTTCTTTCTGTTCTCCACGACCGGCCTCCTGATCGACATCATGGCCGGCGGACGCCAGCCAACGTCGATGCTCGCCTCGACGGTCGTGTTCAGCGGCGGCATCGCGCTGCTGTATGCGTACGGCGGCCTGCGGCGGCGCCCCGCCGGTCATGTCCACGTATATGTTCGTGACGTTCGCGGCCGTCAGGCTCGACGGCGACCGCGCGCTCGAATTCGTCGTCGCCGGCCACCTGCCGATCCTCAGGGCTAAGGCAGGCGCGTCGAGTGCGGAGGAAATCACGTTGACCGCGGCCGCGTCAGGATTCGGCCGGCAGATCGACGACCAGACGTTGCTGTTAATCCGCCGCGGGCAGGCTTGACGCCGCACACGATCGGTTCGACCTTCGGGGCTCAGGGTTCGGTCTGGGTCAGATGCGGATGAACGTGACCGGGTTGCCGCGCGATCCCAGAAACGTCTCCAGATCGTCCCACGAGATCACGACGCTGGCGGTGTTGATGTTCGGATGAAAGATCAGACGTTCGGCGCCGCGCAGATCCGCGTCGATGAGCACGCGGACGTTGCGGTCGTGATCGTTGATCAACCCGAATGGCGCCACCGATCCCGGCGTCAGGCCGAGCAGGGACATGAGACGCTCGGGTGAGCCGAAGCTGAGACGATCATCGCCAACGAGCTTCACGATCTGTTTGAGGTCCGCCTGCTTCGAAATCTCGAGAACGACGAGATAGTGCCGGTTTCCCTTCTTGTTCCGAAGAAAAAGATTCTTGCACTGTGTGCCATCTATCTGCGCCCAGTGCTGCGCGGCGTCCTCCGCCGTGAAGACCGGCGGGTGTTCGTAGCGAGCATACGAAATGCCGAGCGCATCGAGCGCGCGGTACACCGCCGCTGACGGATCCATCAGGCGCTGACCCCGTTGCTGCCCCGGAACGCCCGCGTCTTCACATACGCGGCGATGAAGAGCACCACCAGAATCAGATCCGGAACGGCCGTCGATGCATCCTGTGCAGAAATGCGCGATCGTCCGTGCAGCACGGCGGCGGTGGCAATGTAGCCAAGCTTCTCCAGAATTGCGGCAATCATGATGGGCCTGAATCGCACTGGGTCCCTGCCGATGATGAGAAACGCAACCTGCCACGCCATCGCGACGCCGACGAATCCGTAGAAGAAATGCGGATAGGAGGCGGGCGGCGCGTAATGACGGCCGCTGATGTCGGTCAGGAAATAGACCGGTACGAGGACGAGGATGCCCCAGATCCCGGCGATGGTGAAGACGACTTTCGCGAACTTCATCCGTCGGTGAGATTACCGCGATCCCCGTCCGTCCGCGGAGTCGGGGGCGCCGAAGCGCAGCACCTTCACGCGGACGAACGTGAGCCCGTCGTGCACGAACCGCATTTTCCGCGCGGCCTCCGTAGAGACATCGATGATGCAGCCCTTGCGATGGTTGCGGCCGTACGGTCCCCGGTCGATGACCCGAAGCACGACGCTGCGGCCGTTGCGCAGGTTTGTCACGCGTACCACGGATCCCAACGGCAGAGTGCGGTGCGCCGCGACGAGCTCACGCGCGTCGAATATTTCACCGCTGGCAGTTTTTTCACCCTGGAAACCTGGACCGTAGTACGAGGCAAGGCCGACTTGAACGGGACTGTTGCGGTACGGCTGCAGCGGCATCGAAGGAGCCGCGGCACCCATGGTGAGTGCTGAGACGAGCGACACGGCGAGCGTTGACAGACCACCCCAGCCGGTCATACCCGCCATGTAATGAAAAATGCGCGCCAGATGCCACAATACGGTTCAGGAGCACAAGATGAGCACGCTGTCGCCTCGCTTCGAAGAGGCGTTTCGATACGCCGCCGACGTGCACCGTTCGCAGAGGCGCAAAGGCACGGGTGCTCCGTACATCGGACATCTCATGGGGGTGGCGTCGATCGTGCTCGATGATGGCGGAAACGAGGATGAAGCGATCGCGGCGCTCCTGCACGACGCGCCGGAGGATCAGGGCGGGCGTACGCGGCTCGAGGACATCCGCGCACGCTTCGGCGAGACCGTGGCCAAGATTGTCGAAGACTGCACCGATTCGTGGACGACCCCGAAGGAGCCGTGGGCCGAGCGCAAGACGCGATACGCCGAGCATGCGCGGACATTGAGCGCGCCGAGCCTTCGGGTATCCGCGTCCGACAAGGTGCACAACACGTACGTACTCCTGCGGGATCTCCGCAATCAGGGCGATGCGGTGTGGGGTCGCTATACCGCGAGCCCCGATGATGTGCTTACGTACTACCGCAGTCTGGTTCGGTCGTTTCGGGAGGCAGGCGGTGGACGTCTCGTCGACGAACTGGATCGGATCGTTCGTGCGATCGAGCGTGAGATGGGATATTAGCGAGATAGCGAAGCATCCGGAGGCGATGCTGTATCTCGCGCGCCGTGAGCTCGCGTCGCGGCAGCAACTTCAACCGGCTTCCGCTCGATCTCGGGCCTGCGTCCGCGTGCTTCGTGAACGGAACGACCATACGACCACTGTATGGATGGCCGTGACAAGGCAGGTCACTCCCGCGCTAGACTGAGCGGCATGGCGTTTTGGGTGCGGCGTCTCGGCCTCCTGTGTGTTCTGGCGATCTGCTGCTCGGCGGTGCCTGCGCGCGCGGAGTGGACCGCCGCCGCGTATCTCGGCGCGAGCCACACCGCTGCGGCGACGTTGACGGTCGATCTCACCTCGCCGAAGGTTCACGAAGTCCACGATGACGTGCACTTCGAGTCGCGCTCGTTCGACTCACCGCAGTACTTCGGCTACCGCGGCGGGTGGTTTCCGTCGGCGGACGCGCGCATCGGCATCGAGGGAGAGCTGACACACCTGAAGGTGTACGCCGCCGAGGGCGTGCTCGGGCCGATGGTGCAGCGGTTTTCCATCTCGCACGGCCTCAACCTCGTGCTCGCCAACGTCGTGTGGCGCACGCCGCTCGGCAAAGGCGTGCAGCTCACCGCGCGCGGCGGCGCGGGCTTCGCGATGCCGCACGGCGAGAGCCAGATCCTCGGGGTCTATCAGGAGCAGTACGAGATCTCCTCGGCCGCGTTCCAGGGTGCCGTCGGCATCGAAAAGCGGTTCCGCCAGCACATCTCGGCGTTCGGAGAATTGAAGCTGACGACCGCGAGCCCGAAGGTGCACGTGTCCGGCGGCACGATCGACGGACGCTATTTTTCGCAGCATGTCGCGTTCGGTCTGGGGGTGTGGTTTTGATGAAGACGCTCGCCGCGTTCATGCTGCTCTTCTCGATTGCCGCGGTCCCGCAACAAGACACGGCCCAGCGAACGCCGGATGTGTTCTACGTGCCGACGCCGCAGGATGTTGTCGACGCGATGCTGCAGCTCGCACACGTGACGCCGAACGACGTGGTCTACGACCTGGGCAGCGGGGACGGACGCATTCCTATCACCGCCGCCCAGAAGTACGGCGCGCGAGGCGTCGGCATCGACATCGATCCCGTCCGCATTCAAGAAGCGCGCGAGAACGCGAAGCTCGCGAACGTCACCGAGAAGGTGACGTTCCTGAATCAGGATCTGTTCGAATCCAACATCAGCGACGCAACCGTCGTCACGCTCTATCTGCTGCCCTCGCTGAACGAGAAGCTGATGCCGAAGCTGAAGAAAGAATTGAAGCCGGGCACGCGCGTCGTCTCGCACGCGTTCAGCATGGGAACCTGGGAGCCGGATGAGAAGCGGGAGATCGGCGGCCGGACGATTTACCTGTGGAGAATCCGGTGAACGGGCTCGGGAAGCGCGTGACGGCGCCTGTCGCGAAGAGCCCCACTTCGTGTTCGGCGCCAGACGCACTGTAACGAGAGAGGCGCCCGCGGCGCGAAGCGGGGGCGCCGCTGGCGCCACCCCTGAGAGCGCGCTTTCACACTTCGGAGCATCACCGCAGCGCTGACGGCGCGGGACGCTCCGCGCCGGACGAAGAGCCCGCCCCGCGCGCTGCGGCCCAGTCCGTGTGCGGCGCGTGATTCTCGACGAGCCAGCCGTACACCAGACGCCCGTAGCTCTGCCACCGCATCCCCTTCCGTTCGTAGAATGGCGTCAGCGCTCGCTGCACCTCCGGCAGGCGGTAGAACGGCACGCCCGGGAAGTAGTGATGCTCCAGGTGGTAGTTCGAATTGAGGAACGCGAAGTCCCAAAACCAGTGACCGCGCATCAGCGTGCCCCATTTGGCGGGATCCGCCGGGTCGATGTCGTAGTGCTGTCCGAGGCGGTTCAGCGTGAAGGCGATGGGAAAGATGAAGAACACCGGGATGATGTTCGTCCGCAACGCGGCGTAGAAGCCGAAGAAGTACCACACGATCGCGATGGCGCCGAGGTGGAACGCCATGGAGATCTTCCGCTCGCGATTGATCACGCGACGCAGCGGCTCCGGATAGCACGCCGCTTCGCGCCGGGCCGCGCGGAAATAGATCGGGAACAACGCGGGCGTGCAGTAGAGCAGCTTGTACCAGCGCTTGTTCACCTTCGGCGAGAGATGCGCGCGCTTCGGATCGTCCTCGTCGGAGCCCAGCTCCGCGTGATGATCCAGGTGCCACCGCGTGAACTGGCTCGCGGAGATGCCGCTCGGGATCGCGTACACCAGCCCGAGCGTCCGCTCGGCCAAACGTCGGCGGCGGGCGAACACGTTGTGATGGACGACCTCGTGCAGCAGGACCGTGAAGTTGAAGACGGTGAAGCCCTGGACGACCGCGAGCGGAATCCAGATCAGCGGCTGCTGGAAACGGATGAGGCCCCAGGTCGCGAGAGCGAGGATGGCGAACTGGCGGATAGCCACGACCAAGTGCCGCGTCGCCGTTTTTGTGTGGAAATCGCGCATCTGTGCGCGCGATACGGCGCCGCCCAGCTCAGCCCTGAGCGCGGTCGCGTGCTGGGAGTAGAAGTGCGATTTCACGGTAAGCCCATTGTACCGCGGTCGGCGGCCCGAAACGCCCGTCCCGCGACTCTACGGGTCGTCGCGCGGGCCGCCCTACGCGTCGCTCGTCCGCGTCAGCGCCACGCCCAGCAACACCGCGGCGGCGCCGATGATCTTCGACGCGCCGAGCGGCTCCCCCAGCCAGACGACGGCGGCGAGCATCGCCACGATTGGAACGAGGTTCGAGTAGACGGACGTCCGTGCGCTGCCGATCTCGCGCACCGCTGCGTACCAGATCGTGTAGGCGACGCATAACGAGAACACCGCGGAGTACACGAGCGCCGCCCATGTGAGCGCGCCGACAGCGTTCCACGACACGCGGCAGAGCGAAGGCACCGCGATCGGAAGATACAGCGCCGTCCCCACCGTCATAGACAGACCGGTGACCGCGAGCGGCGAATGCCGCGTCATCAGCGGGCGTGCGCCGATCGTGTAGGCCGCCCAGCAGCCGACCGCGCCCGACATCATCAGGTCGCCGCGGAACGACGCGCCCCCGAGATGCGCGCCGCGTCCGACGATGATGTAGATGCCCACGAGCGACAAAAGGGTGCCCGCCCAGTGAACAGCTCGGATCCGTTCGCGTCCGCTGAGCGCGCCTGCGACGGCGATCAACACAGGCGTCATCGCGAGGAGCAGGGAGCTGTTCGCGACGCTCGTTCGCGCGAGCCCGCCGATGAACAAGTACTGATAGACGCAGTGGCCGACGATCCCGAGCGCCACAATGCCCATCCAGTCCCGCCGGGTCATCGCCGCCGGCGTACGGAACACGGTCGCGATCCCACCGTCCGCGTCGGAGAATCGTGTCTGCCGCACGGCGCTCATCATCGCGAGCATCATGGCGGAGCCGCCGAGCAGTCGCAGCGCGTTGAACGCCTGCGGGTTCATCTGGCTGAACGCGGCTTTGACGATGGCGTAGTTGGTGCCCCAGATGAGCGTCATCAGGAGCAGGAAGACGTCGAGCGTGCGCGAGGAGCGCCGTACCACGCGAGGGAACGCGCGGCGCGGGTCGGGTCCGCGCCGCGCATCACGCGCCGTCGAAGCGTTCAGCTTCCGAACGGAGGGACGAAGAAGAGAATGAGCGAAATCGCCAGCACGTAGATGACGAGCGACTCGATCAGCACGAGGCCGAGGATGAGCGCGCCGCGGATGTCGCCCGAGGCGCTGGGATTACGGGCGATGGCCTCGACCGCCGACGCGATCGCGCGTCCCTGCCCCAGCGCGCCCAAGCCCGCCGCGAACCCGAGCGCAAATCCCGCGGTGATGATCGACCAACGGACGATCTCCGCGTGATCCGCGACCGGTCCGGCGGTTCCCTGCGCCAGCACGGGGCTGAACGCTCCGCCAATCAGGATCAACGCCGCTGTCAAAACACTCCGTTTACTCACGACCAAAGCCTCCTCGATAAAAAACCGGTTACGCTGCGGCCGGCGCCTGCCGCCCGTGCGGCGCGTCGTGCCCGTGCGCGTCTTCGTCGTGCTCCACCGCCACGGCCCCCTGCAGATAGATGATGGAGAGCAGCACGAATATGAAAGCCTGCAGGCCTCCCGTGATCAGGCCGAGGAACATCATCGGGACCGGCACGACGAACGGCACGATGCTCCCGAGAATCAGAATTAACAGTTCCTCCCCGAAGATGTTGCCGAAGAGCCGCAGCGAGAGCGACAGCACGCGCGACAGGTGGCTGATCAGCTCGATGACGAACATAATCGGGAAGAGCCACAGTGGGGATCCGGGCGGCGCGCCGAAGTGCAGGATGTACTTGATGAGTCCCTGCTCGCGAATCCCCTGATAGTGATAGTACGTCCACGTCGTGAGCGCGCAGCCGAGCGTGACGTTGATGCTGCTCGTCGGCGACATTAGCCCGGGCACCAGCCCGGCGTAGTTGCCCAGCAGGATGAACACGCCCAGCGTCGTCATCAACGGCAGATAATTGCGGCCCTTGGGACCGATCCACTCGTCGAGCATGCCGCGGAACGCGAGGACGCCGTCCTCGAGGACGATCTGGAGCTTGCCGGGATGCTCGACGCTCAGACGCGAGCGCATGATCGCGCACAGGATCGTGATGGCCGCCACGATCAGCAGGCACATCACGAGATAGTCGGGAATCACCTTGCCGGGTTCGAAATGGAACCCGAGCGGCGCGAGCGCTGCGGCGACGGGCGGACCAAGCAGCGCGTTGACGGCCTGCACGATCCACAGCGGGTGTTCGAGCTTCTCCATCCTCAACCGGGGGCTTTGCCCCGCGGCCCCCCATCGCTGTCGCTCGCGGGGACCCGTGCCCCCCTCCAGCGGGCGCGCCTGCAGCGCGCCTAACGTTTGTTCGATACCCCGGGGCGCGCCGGGGGCGCGCCGAGGCCGGTGCAGGAGACCCGCCCCTACTGGTCGTACTTCACTGCTTCTTCGAGAGAAGGCGCCCGGCTTCGATGGCAGCCGCCGCCACAACCGAGGACGCGCCCGCTAACAGGCCCAACGGGTGCAGGCGCAAACGCGCAATCATAACGTACGCCAGAAGAGCGAGTAAAGCGTACCG
>JBKPQB010000063.1:0-11914 GCA_046733875.1 Acidobacteriota bacterium | reverse complement strand
GTGCAGGCGTGTGCGAGGTGCCGGAGGCGCAAACCGCGACGGCGCCGGTGGAATTCGTACCGTATTTGGAAGTGCCGCGTGACGCGATCGAGACTGCGAAGCGGATCGTCAGCGCGGCGCGGCTGGACGTCGGCGGAATCGAGTACCTCGAAACCGATGACGGACGGCGCGTGTTCTACGATATCAACGCGAACTCGAACCTGCGTCCATCAGTGGCGTCAGCGTGGGGCTTCGATCCGTTCGAGCGCGTCGTCGACTTTCTCGTCGGCCAGTTACAGGTTCGATGATGCTGCGGCATCTTCCGCGCATCTAAAGGATGCGCGCTACAGGGAAACATGTTGTGCACACCTTTCAGGTGTGCCTCAGCGAACGCCGGTGCTCACCTGCGCCTGTTTGTGCCGCGTCAGATAATCGAGGATGACGTTGCTCATCGCCTTGATGCCGATTGGAATCGCGCTGTCGTCAGCCAGGAACGTCGGCGTGTGATGGTCGCCTGACGTCGTGCCCGGCTTCACCTGTCCGAGCCGATAGTAGAACCCAGGCACTTCGTTCGCGAAGAACGCGAAATCCTCCGACACCATCGCGGGCGGAATCGGCTTCACGTGATCCTTGCCGACGACGCGCTCCAGCGAGGGGAGCGTTTCACGCGTCAAGGCCGGATTGTTGATCGTGGCGGGCGCGCCGCGCTCGTATCGCGTGACGTCTCCGGTCGCGCCGGCGGCTTCGGTCACGCCCTTCAGGATCGCGCGCAGGCGAGCTTCCGCGAGCGTGCTCATCTCCGGGCGGAACGTACGGATCGTGCCGCTCAGCGTCACCTCGCCTGGAATGATGTTGTGACGCTGGCCGCCGTGAATGCTCCCGACCGTCACCACGCCCGGTTCGTGTCCCGCGAACGTCCGCGAACGGATCGTCTGCAGCGCTTGAACGAATTCCGCGGCTGTCACGATCGGATCGATCGACAGCTCCGGCCGCGCGCCGTGCGCCTGCCGTCCAGTGATCTTCACCTCCCACGTGTCCGCCGCCGAGAGTGCCGGCCCTTCCGTATACCCGATGTCGCCCACCGCCATCTCGGACATCACGTGCAGGCCGAAGATCGCCTGCGGCCGCGGGTTCTGCAGCACGCCTTCCTTGACCATGAGCGCGGCGCCGCCGGCCTCCCCCGGCGGCGGACCCTCCTCCGCGGGCTGGAAGATGAACTTGACGGTGCCCGGCAGATCCGCCTTCATCGCGCTCAGGATGGTCGCGACACCGAGCTGAACGGTCGTGTGGATGTCGTGTCCGCACGCGTGCATGACGCCGACTTCCTGACCCAGATACGTCGTGCGCACTTTCGACGCGAACGGCAGGTCCGTCTCCTCGGTCACGGGCAGCGCATCCATGTCCGCGCGAACGGCCACAACCGGTCCCGGCTTTCCTCCCTTCAGCAACGCGACGACGCCATGATGCGCGATGCCGGTCTGGACCTCGAGACCGAGCTTGCGGAGGTAGTCCGCGACCAAGGCGGCCGTCTTCTCCTCGCGATTCGAGAGCTCGGGATTCTGATGGATGTGGTGCCGCATCTCGATCATGGCCGGCGCGACCTTCGTCGCTTCCTGTTCGATCCTGGCGGACGCATCCTGCGCGACGGCCGGTAAAGCGGGCGCCAGCAGCAGCGCCGGCACGATCAAAGCTGTAGCTTCCGCCTTTAGGATCAAACGTGCAGCCGCCTTTACGCGCAAGTTCCGAAGTGCGTTCATCCTGTTAACCCTCATCAGCTTCTGCCGGACCGCCGGCACGCACCACATCTTCCTGCCGGATCTTCTCGACGTTGAATTTGTCCGCGTTCTTCCGCATCCGCGCGAGCACGTCATCCAGATCGAACTCGGTCGACGTCGAGAAGCGGATTGGATTGATGCGCGCCACCACGAACGCGCGGAGATACGGGCTGGTGAACCCGCGCTTCTTCAGCTTATCGACGATGCGGCCGACCTCGTCGTCGACGGAGAGGATCAGCTTCGAACGCCGTTCGCGCTCCTTGACCGCGCGCGGCAACCGCTCGTCCAGGAAGTCGTCGATGCGGCGCAACAGCGGCTGATATGCGCCGCCGCCAAGCCGCGGGCGCGCTTCGTATGCGGCGCCCAGCGTCAAAAACGGCGGCTGATCGAACTCGAAGGCGAACTCGCGCTCGGTCTGCGAGGGCCGCTCCTCCGCCAGCGCGCGGAGCATGCGGATCGTTTCGAGCGACTTCTCCTTCAGGTTGTGCGCCTTCTCGGTGTTCAGCGCGAGAATCTTGAAGGCAATCTGCGGGTCTGGAACGACGAGCGCGATGACGGACTTCGCGCCCAGCTTCCGCATCGCCTGCAGACGATGATTGCCGTTCGGCGTCCAGTAGCCGTCGTTTTGACGGACCGCAATGATGGGATCGAGGAATCGCCCGAGCGTTTCGACGACGTTCATCAGCCGCTTGACGTGCGGCTGCGAGGGATCGCGCTGATACGGCGTGGGCTCGACGCGATCGATCGGAAGCGCCGCGATGATCGCCGGCGTGCCGCCGAACGGTTCACGGTACGTTGCCAGGACGGCACCCTCGTCGTCGGCAATCTGCGCGGCCAGCGAACGCGTCGCGGCGTCGGACACCTCGGCGGTCTCCGGCGCACTCAAACCAACCGACTTCGCACCAACGCGCTTCCGCCTGCGGACCACCCGCTTCTTTGCCACGCATCACCCTCGCCGGGCGACAACGTTAGCACGGGTGGCGGTGTTCGTCCGCCCACCAGGCCCAGAGCGGGAGAAGCCACCCGGCGAGTGCGACCCAGGCAACGGTCCGCGAGTTCGCCGGCGGCGCGCTCCCGAGATCGCCCAGCCAGACGATGACGCAGAAGAGTAGGAACGCCCAGAACGCGAACCGGCCGATACGGTCCCGCGGACGAGTTGCCGTTACATAGATCCACACACCCGCGAGCAGGATCGTGCCTTCCACGACGATGGTGCCAGCAATGGAATTCCAGAGGCCGAGCCCCACCTTGGGCGCGTGATCGGGCCACAGCGGCAAATCGGGACGGTGAACGATGAAGTCCAGCACCCAATGGCTGAACACCAGGGCGGCGAGCAGCAGCCGCGAAACGGGGCGTCGCACCCTCGTTGCCAGCGCGAACGCAAACGCGGCGGACCAGGCCAGCGCCATCACGAGACTGTGTGTCCACGGGTAGTACACGAAATCGAATGGCGTGAAGCGCGTGTTCCCGGGATCGATCTCCATGCGCTCGATTCCAAGCAGCAGGAAAATCGGCCACACCATGTCGAGCCATACCGCAGCGCCAACGAGCAGCCCGAGCGAAACCTCGGGCGCCTTCTTCTTCGCCGCCATCGCAACGGCAAGATGTCCTACGAACATGTCGTCCGGTTCTCTCGGCGCACCACCAGCTTCAGGCCGGACCACACATCGTCCACCGCGCAGACCTTGATGTCGACGAACCCAAGCGGCAGCGCGACTTCGCGGATCGTGTCTTCCGTGATGTCCGTGTGAACCTTTGCGCTCTTCTTCGGCCACGACACCCAGATAGCGCCTTCGTCGGTCAGCTCCTCGCGAAGCGTCTTTAGTGTTGCCGACAACTCTTTTCGTTGCGTGCTGAAGAGGTGGACGATGTCCGTGCGGGCGGTGACCCGGGACACGAGCGTCGCGTTTTCGGGCAGGGGCGCGATCAGACTCGCGTAATTGGCGGGCGCGTGCAGCGGCAGAATTCTGGACCCCGGTTTGATCCCGAGCTTCTTCGCGAGTGGAGTGCCCGAGTAACCAGCCATACCGTCAGCGATTTTCGCCGTAGAACTCCGTCTCGCTCATGGGTGCCTCCACGGAGGGCGTTCCGGTGCGTGCGGCGCGGGTACGGGCCGAGAAGAGCGGGCCGCGCGCGGGCTTGACCGGCGCGAACGCCAGGAAGCCCGTCGCCTTCACCATATCGTCGTAGACGGCTTCCATGCCGCCGCGCATGAAATACGCCTCGTGCCAGAAACCTGTCCCGCCCGAATCGCGCAGGAACTTCTGCCACCAGATGCGATGCGGATCCGAGCGCGCCCAGCGTTCGAGCGATTCGAAATCCCGCCAATACTGGCGCATCCCCGCGTGCGGCGGGAACAGCGAGAAGATGACGTTTTCGTGCAGTAGCAGGCCGTCCGGCGCGGCGCCAACGGACTTCGAGATCTGAGGGCCGAATCCCGCAAGGGTCTTCACCCCGGTCAGCGCGTTGACGCGCATTCCGAGATAGATGACAACCAGATCCGGATAGCCGCTCAGATCCACCGTGCGGCGATCGACTTGTGACGGCACGTGAACCTCACCTGGGTCTGAACTCGATCGTTGCGGCGCGGCGGCTGGGCGTGCGAAACCCGCGCACATACTTGCGCGACCCCGGCGTCGGATATTTCTGCGCGTACGCGCGCTCGACGGCGTTTCGAATCGCTTCGCTGCGTACCGGGACGGCGCGCACGCGAACGTGCCGCTTCCCTACTTCAATGGCACCCAGCGGATCTTCGAGAAAGGTGCGATACCAGCCGAGTGCCTTTCGTGACCAGGATCGCGCGAAAACGCGGCCGCCGATCACGATCGGCCAGACGCCGGTGAACCGATGATCGGACTCGGCGCCCGCGCGCACGCCGAGAATCTTGCTGCGATCAATTGCGGACACGATCGCGCGCGGGAATCGACGGGCTGCGGACTGCGGCATGGACACACGTCAGTCGACCGGCATTGACACGGCGGCTGCGTTCTTCAGCAGCCTGGCACGTTAGATCGGTCGTCCGATCTCCCAGTGATGCCCGAACGGATCGACAATGCGGCCGAGGCGCCAGCCGTAGTCGTCGGCCACCGGCGCAACCTGCCGCGCGCCGGCCGCGACAGCTCGCGCACAGACGGCGGCCGGATCCGCCACGATGAGCAGCATCCTCACGGAGCAGCCGCCAAGCGTGTCGGGGCTGTAATTCAGGTGCTCGGGCGATTCCTCGGCCACCCAGAACGCCGCGCCGGAAACCGCCAGTTGCGCGACGCCGCCGCCCTCCACGCGGTACAGCTCGTCCGCACCGAACGCGGTCTTGTAGAACTCGATCGCGCGCGGCCAGTCGCGGACCGAGAGAGTCGCTGTAATGGACGTGTGAAAGACCGTCGAGGCAGCGGCGCCGCTCATGATAGTGCTCCCCGAGTAAGGCACAGCATACCGCAGAGCGCGAGTCAGCGTGGAGGGCCGCTCTGCAGGATGATCCGGCGGTACGCCGTCAACGACGGCGTGCCGTCGTCTTCAACCGCAAGGATGACGTGCGCGACACCCGGCGTTCGCAGCGTAGCCGTGGCAATCGCGCGATCGGCGCCAGCGACGGTGGCTCGCAGCGGCGGTGGCGGCGGCCCTTCCGATGTGGCCGACGGGATCCCGCCCTCACTCTGGCTTCCTCCTCCGCCGATCGGGATCGCGGGACCCGCGGCCACCGGCCGCCCCGGAATACCACTTCCCGCCTCAGGATAGAGGAACCAGTCGAATCTGAGGCGGTTGCCATCGGGGTCCGTCGTGCGCGACGCGTCGAGCGTGACCGGCTTGCCGACGTCCGTCCGAATCACGATCGGCGATTTGCCCGTCTCGCCGTTCACCACCACCTGCGGGTTGTGATTCGCGTGACGTACGTCGTTCACCGTCCAATCCATGCGAGCTGCGAAGTCGTGCTGGAACGCTGTCCGCCATCGCCAGATCGTCGCCTGGTCCGACGTATGAGGGCGCCCGTCGACGCCGCTCACCGTGTCGCGCGAGCTGTCCCTGCCCGGGTAAGAATCGCCGCCCTGCGTCCAGAACGGATGCGGTTCGCCGGAGAACTGCCGCCAGACGTATCGGCCGCCCCAGCCGCCATACGTCGGGTTCATGAAGCTGGCAAGACCGTTGTTGATCAGACCGAGAAACGACGGGGTATCTCCTTCGTGAATACAGCACGGGCGGATGTAGAGCGTTCCGAGCGGCCCCTTGCTGCGGATGTTCGCGGAGACCCACGCGTCGGTGAACGTTGTGAAATCGGCGCCGTCGGCATTGCGGTAGAAACGGTCACCGCTGATGCCCGTCCACGTCGCGAGATAGTACTGCTCGCCGTCAGCGGTCGAGGGCATCGCGATGTAGCTCACGGCAGGAAATTCGCGCCGTATCCACGGACCCGCATCGTCCTGATCGGAGATCGCGTACACGCGCAGCCTGGAGACGAACGCCGCGACCGCCGCTGCGGGACGCGTGTCACGGACGTGCCACAGCGCCTGTGCGAGCGTGTTCGTTCCACCCCACGCAAGCACCCACAGTGGCCGCGGATCGTTCTTGTCCGCCGCCGCAATGATCAGCTCCGCACCGGGGGACATCCGATCCGGCCCGACGGCGCTCATGCCATAGCCTGGCTGGCCCGCCGCGACGAGCGTGCGCAGGGCTGCCGCGGCAGGGAACCCAGGCGCATGCGTCGACAACGTAGGCTGAACTTGCTCGTACGCGCCGATCACCTTCATCATGACGTCGGGACGGACACGATTGCGCATCCACGTCGACGTGGTCGCGACGAGCCCTTCGACGTCGAACTCGTTCGAGTAGACGAGAAATCGCACCATTGACATCTGGTCGTCCGGCTCGTTCGCGATATCGGACATGACGAGCACGCGCGATTTCTCGACGTACGGATCGATGCGCGCGGCGATAGCATTGAAGTCCACTCCAGCCGACGCAGACGGACCTTGGCCACTCGCCGCGTTCACGCCGTCTCGGCAGCTTGCTGCGATCAGGCCGGATGCGATCAGGAGGAGAGCGGTTGCTCGCGGCACGTTCACTTACCCGCCGCGAGTCGAACGGGCACGATGACAGCTGGGACCGGCTCCACCCGTCGAAGCCCCTGGCACCCTTCGCGTCCGCCGTCAATCGACAACCGGCACCCGCTGGAGCGCGTCTCTAGAGTACCTTCCGAAAGCAACGGATCTGCTCGACTTCGTCGAAGCCGAGGGCACGATGCGCCCCGGCGCTCGTATGGTTTTCGATGTTCGTATCCGACGCAAACTCGGCGCACCGCTGTGTACGGCCCCACGCCTCCGCGGCACGGACCAGCGCGCGGCCGATTCCGCGACGCCGATGCTCGGGCAGGACGTACCAACCCTCGAGATACGCCACGCGATCCGTCTCGCACCCTTCGGCGTACGGACGGATGGACAGCTCGGCGAATCCGACAGGCGTATCGTCTTCGAACGCTATCAGGACCTCGAGCGGCATCTTTCGTCGCCCCGCAAAGAAGTCGCGGATCTCCACCGCATGCGAGCCCGTGTCATCGGGCCAGAGCGCCTGTCGCATCTGCAGCCACGCTGAGGCGTCCTCGCGCCGCACGGGGCGCACGTAAGTCATGATCTCATCCGAGGGCCTTTGCTCCTCGGACTCCCCAACACGCCGCCTCGGTCGCCGCTTCGCCGGCTCCCTCGCCCATGCGTTCGATCGTGTCACGTCGCGCGGATGAACAGCACGCTGGCAGCGAGCAGCAACGGCGCAGACGTCGCGCCCGGCAGCCATCGGCCGAAGTACAGCGAGCCCCCGAGGTGGCCAAGTCCGTTCAGGAACATCAGCACAGCGAACACCGCGGTGACGATCCGTATCGCGGTGCCACCGCGATGCACCACCGGCGCAAGTGAGGCGAGAACGATAATGAGCGCGATCAGCCCTCCCAGCCACATGCCGAACGAAAAGGTCGGCATCGGAAACCATCCGATCCGCGAACGGATACTCAGCACCATCGGGTTGTAGAACGCCAGAAAGCCTGTCAACGCTTCGTCGATCACGTGGAGCGCCAGCGCGCCGACGAGCAGCAGCCACGCGCGTGTGCGGCGGGCTTCTGCGGCGATAGGCACCTGTCTCAGCGCTCGGTTCGTCTCCAAGCCAGCACTCACGTTGCCCGCTCCTTCGCTCGGCGACGTGGGCGCTGCTTGGGGGAGATCGAGCGAATGATCAGCCGTCCCCGCCCGGACCTGCGAAACGGCGTTTTCGCATCGTCTGCCGCTCTCGTCAACAGCGCGTCGACCTCGCGTCGCGCCAGGACACTCGTGGAATCGAGGCGAACGAAGCGAGTCTGCTTGCCCGATCCCGTCAGGACGTGCGCCGGATCGTCGAGCGCCGCGCCGTGAATGAAGCAGAGGCCGACGCCATTGGCCGCCGCCGCGATGGAGATGATCGAATCAGCCGGGCGCTCGGTCGGCGAATAGCCAATGACGAAAAAGTTGTAGTTGTCGTACACGAGCTCGTGCGCGGTCGGAAACCGCTTTCGCAGCGCTCGGCGCACAGCCCGAATCAACCGTTGATATTTCGGCTCGAACTTCGCAACGAACGCCGCGAGCTGCGCCTCGGGATTCTCCGAGACCGGCGGATTGGGATTCTTCGTTGCGCTCTTCATGAATGGCCCTCTGGTCACGGCAGATGCGCGCGCCACGAGATGAGCAGGACGACCTGCACGAGGCTTGCGGCGGTGCCGAAAGGCAGAAACCACAACGAGCAGACCGCCGCGGCGATCATGGCATGCCACGCCCATGGCTCCCGCAGAGCGAACGCGAACGCGACGGCGAGCCATGCACAGCCATATACGGCAAAGAGCCAATGCATCGCCTTTCCATTCGGTGCGATGCCGAGAGGCGCGACGAGCAGCCGCCACGGCCCGACCTGTCCCGCGTACGGGCCGGAGCGCGGCGTGATCAGACTGCCCACGTTGAGCGCTCTCGCGCCGTCGAACGCCATCCAGCCAGCTTCGGTGACCGCGAAAAAGAGAATAATCGCGCGCACCGCATTCACTGCGCAAGTCGCCAGCGCAGAATCAGACAAATCGCCAGAAGCGTCTGAAGCGCGAGCCCTGCGGCGGACACGGCCGGCGAGACACCAAAGAACTGACAGTACGCCGCCGCGCCACACCAGGCGATCAGAATCGCAAGCACTCGCGGGCTCAAATCGCCGAACGCGAACAGCGCGGCGAGCTGCACGACCGAGGTCACGATCGCAACCCACCCCACAAACGGGAGAATCAGCAGCACAGGCCCTCGCTTTCATCGCGGTTCTCGAGCTCGCTCCGCAGGATGGACCGATGGAACCCGCCATGATGGCGTGGTTTTAGCGCCGCTTCGCTCCGCGGACCGCGGTCTGTCCGCGGCGGGCGTCTTCTCTCGCGATCCGCGCTTTGATCAACTTCCGCACGAGCGCCACCGGCAGCGGACGATCGGGTTGAAACCGAATCGTGCCCTTGCTGATGTCGTAGTCCTCCAGCTCGCGCTTGAAGTCGTCAACCGAGCCCCCAGGATAGAAGGCACAGTGCTTCGAGGCGGCCCCGAACCACACCAGCACGCGTCCATCGAGGCGGAATGCGGGCAGTTGATAGCTGATGCACTCCTCCGCGCGCGGGACGATGGTCTTGATCGTCTTCCGCAGGCGCTCCAGCGCGGCGCGCTTGTCCTCGTCTAAGCCGGCAAGATAATCATCGATCGTCTCGATCTTCCGCTTGCTGGAGAGCTCACGCCGCATAATGCCTCGTCATCCGCGAGCAACGTCCGCGCCGGCGCGACCGTGCGCGTCTGTCTCGCCGGTCTCCTGATTCGCTGTCAGATGCTTGTAGAAGATCACCGCGTCGTGCGGTGTGCCGTCCGCGTCGAACGCAAAGCGTGGAATGGCGCCGACTGCTGTCCATCCGAGCTGCCGATAGAGGTGCTCGGCCGCCGCGCCGCGCTTCGCGTCGAGCGTCAACAGCGTGAACCCGGCGCGCCGCGCCTCTTGCTCGATGGCCTGCATCAACTGGGTCCCGAGACCCGTGCGCCGGACTCGCCGATCGACGATCAGCTTCGCAATTTCCGCACGGTGAGGCTGGTTGGGCGCCCAGGCCGGATGGAGTTGGACCGTGCCTGCTATGGCGCCGGCGTCACGCGCGACCAGGAAGACGGCGCGCGCATCGGACACCTCGATAGTCTTGCGCCACCACGCTTCCGCTCGCTCGGCGGACAGTGGCGCGAGGAAGCTGACGGCTGCTCCCGATTCCACCGCGTCCACGAGCAGCTCCGCCAGCGCGCGAAGATCCGAATCGCTGACGGGCAGCCGCAATCGCTCGATCGTCGGCGTTCGCGTTGTCATCGAAGCACCGCGCCACCTCTGCCGAGTGCATTCTGGCACAAGACGCCTGGACGGCCACGCTCGCTGTCGACGGACGCAGCTACCAGTCCCCTGGCACCCCGTCGAAGAAGGACACAGTGCCGGTTTCGAGCGAATATTCGGCTCCCACGATGACGAGGCCTTCTGTGGCAATCAGGCGTTCGAGCACCTGCGATCCGTGACGAAGATGATCGACCGATGCGCGGATGTTCGCGCGGACGGCATGCGCGACCAGCACGCCGTCATCGAGCCCGGCGGCTAACAGCGCTTCGACGGACGGCCGGACTCTGTCGACGATGGAGCGCAGACTCCTCGACCGCCGTTCGACCGGCTGCTTCAGCTCTTCCACCGTTGCCAGAATTGCCCCGCACTGCGTGTGTCCGAGCACCACGACGAGCTTCGTGGCATATCGGGCTGCGGCGAATTCCACGCTGTCCACCTGCGAGGAGGCGACGATGTTGCCGGCGACGCGGATGACGAACAAGTCGCCGAGCCCCTGATCGAAGATGATCTCCGCGGGCACGCGCGAGTCCGAACACCCGAGGACGATGGCGAACGGCTCCTGGCCCGCAGCGAGGGCCTGGCGCCGCGCCTGTGTGGCGGCCGACTCACGACCGCTGGCGTCCGAGACGAATCTGCCGTTGCCCTCTTTCAGACGTACGAGAGCGTCACGCGCCGAGAGCATCGCTACATCCACCTCCGCACAAGGCCTCGATATCGCGCGTACGCCTCAGGGAAGGCCTCATTCAGTCGCGCTTCCTCCACCGGAATGACGACCCAGTTCAGATAGACGAGTACCAAGGGCAGCAGTACAAGCGGCCAGACGTGCCGCAGAATTCCGGCTTCGCCGATATACGCGAGCAGAAGGCCGACATACATCGGATTACGAGTGAACCGGTACGGTCCCCACGTGACGAGCATCGACGACCGTTCTCCCGGAGTCGTCGTCGTGCGCGCCCTGTGGAAGATCGTCAAACCCGAGCCCGCGATCACCGCACCAATGGTGAACAGCACGGCGCCTGCGATTTCCACATGGGTCATCGTCATGAGGCGCCGGCCCACAGGCCGTATCCGTTCGAGCGCGGCCCCAATGAGATACACCAGCACGAACACCCATGGAACGGGCACGCGCATGAGAACTCGGAAGCGGCTGGGCAACGTCACCATCAGATTACGCCGGGGACGCCGGCCATTTCAGCCGGTCGGGCCGCACCTCTCACGCGGATCTCGGCGTGCGGCGCAGGAGGGTAATCGCCCACGCGCACAGCAGCGCCGCCACGAGTCCGATTCCGGGACCTTCGACGAGGAACCCCGGATCGGTCGTGAGGCGCGCCGATTCGGCGATCGTCCGCAGTACATGCGCAAGGGCGAGCAGACCGAAGATGACGGCCGTAGTGACGAGATAAGCTCGCACGTTCCGCTCCTTTGCCGCGCACTAATGCCGTACGAGCGTCACCTGATCACTTGCCGGCGCCTGCACGTCGAGGCCTCGATCGCCGCGGTGGTCATCGCGGCGGCAATCCACTCGCACAGCCCTGCGTTCGGCTGTCATGCGTGACACAAATGATCTCACATTCAGTGACCACGCCACTCTGCGCGACGCGCCAACAGGATCTTGTCCCGGCCACAGCCGGCGCGCGATCGTCTCGTTGATGCCTCCGGGAACGTGAGCGCCTCTCGGCTCACGTCAGAATCCCGCGGGACGCTCCGCCGACACACCAAACGCGCGCTCCAGCGCGATGCCAACGCGTCCCAACACCCCTTCGTCGAACAGC
>JBKPQB010000062.1:0-3872 GCA_046733875.1 Acidobacteriota bacterium | reverse complement strand
CCTGAACGGCTAGCCAATGCCCCTTCCGCAAGATACATCTCGCGGGAGCCGACACATTACTAGGCGAGCGCGAGGTTCAAATTCTCGATAGCTTCGTCGATTTCGACAGGGCTCTTGTAGCCCACCGTGACGCAATCGACGCCCGCGTCGCGAAACGCAAACCGCATCGCCTTCCGACGATCCTCGCGATCGAAGGTGCCTTCGCCCGCAAGCTTCATGGAGATGACGCCCATGCCTTCCTCGCGGACCTTCTTCACATGGGTGACGACTTCCGGGACGTTGCCCGGGCCCTGTGTCGCATAGTCCTCGGCGTCCATGCTCTTGCCTGTGTGGTTCATGCGAATCATCGCGACTTCGAGCCACTTATTTCCGGGAACCCGCCGCAGGGCCGGCAGTCCGTGAACGGATGCACCATGGCTGAGCACGACCTTCCGTGACTGGATCTCGAGAATCGCATCCTGCCAGCGGGCCGTGTCGGCCGGCCATGTCGCCGTGTGCTGCCAGTGGAGCAGCATGATGTCGAAGTATTCCGTGTTGGCGAGGCGGCGGAGCTCGTCAAATTTCTGCCGCGGATCTATACCATTGCGGGTCGTCACCTTTGACATCAGCTGGTAGCTATCACGCGGAATGCCCTTCAAGGCGACGCCAAGCATCCGGTGCATTTCGCCGTACGATTCGGCCGTTTCGAAGAAGCGGATGCCGCGATCGTACGCATGGCGCACCAGCCGCGTGAAACCGTCCTGCCCGAGCTCGCGCTGTACCTGGCCGCTGAAGGTGCCTGTGCCGAACGCGAGCCGGGTGACTTGCACCCCGGACCGGCCGAGCGTGACCACGTCGGTCGCACGCCCACGCTGCGCGCTCACAGGAACAACTCCGGACACCGCAAGCGTTCCCGCGGCGAGTCCGGTCTTCAGGAATTCGCGTCGAGTGAAATGCGCCATTGTCGTCCCCACGCCCGAATGGCCCGAATGGTATCAGAGGTCGGCGCTGACCTCGCAGCCGCTGCCGACCCCCCGGGAACGCCAGAGATTTGGCTAAGATGACTCGCGAGGAACCAACCGGATGCCCCGACTCTCGCGCCGCCATCTGACGCTCGCGCTCGTGCTGGCGCTCGTTCGCACGGCCACCGCCCAACGGGCTGCCGCGCCGCCGCGTGTCCGCCCCGACGGGGACATGATCGCCCGCATCTTCTCGGGCGATCTGTCCGTCCGTTTGCCTCGGGCGCCGCGCTGGTTCCGCGACGGATCGTCGTACGTGGTAATCGAGCCCGCAGCCTCCGGCAGCGGATCCGACGTTGTCGAGTACGAGACGGCGACCGGCCGGAAGAAGGACGTCCTGATCACCGCCGCGCAGTTGACGCCGGCCGGCGGCGCCGGGCCGCTCGAGATTGCGGACCTCGACTGGTCGCCCGATACACAGCGCGCGCTGGTGTTCACCAACACGCGCCGCGTGTGGCGCACGGATTCGCACGGCGATTACTGGGTGCTCGATCGCGCGAGCGGCAGCTTGAAGAAGCTGGGCGGCGAAGCGCCTGAGGCGAGCCTCATGTACGCCACCTTCAACCCGGACGCGACGCAGGTGGCGTACGTGCACGACAACGATATCTACGTCGAAGACCTCGCGACCGGCGCAGCGACGCGCCTCACGAAGGATGGTTCGGACCTCGTGATCAACGGCGCAGCGGACTGGGTGAACGAAGAGGAACTGGCCCTGCACAACTGCTTCCGCTGGAGTCCCGACGGCAAGCGAATCGCGTTCTGGCAGTTCGACCTCCATGGCGTCGGAAACTTCTCGCTGCAGTACTACCTGGGACAGGAGAGAACGATCGTCACCCAGATCCCGTACCCGCACACCGGTCCGTATCCGGTCACGATGAGCGTGCCCTATCCGCTGGCCGGGACAACGAATTCGGCGGTGCGCGCGGGCGTCGTCGAGGCATCCGGGGGCACGGTGACGTGGCTCGCATTACCCGGCGATCGCCGTGAGCACTACGTTGCCAGGCTCCAGTGGATCGACGCCGGATCGATCCTGATTCAGCAGCTCAATCGGCTGCAGAACACGGACGAGTACCTGGTGGCGCAAGCCGGGGACGGCAACGTGAGGCGCATCTGGGAGGACCATGATGACGCGTTCATAACGATTGGGGTTGGCGGCCTGCCCGAGGCGCGGGCGATCCGCGGCGGTGCGGAGTTCCTCACTCTCAGTGAGAAGGACGGCTGGACGCACGTATACCGTGTGACGCGCGACGGACGCGAGACCCTCGTCACGCGCGGCGAGATGGACGTGGTATCGGTCTCCGGCGTCGATGAGACGGACGGCGAACTCTATTTCATCGCGTCCCCCGGTAATCCGACCCAGCGCTATCTCTATCGCGCGCCGCACGACGGCGCGCGACCATCCGTCCGCGTGACGCCTGCGTCATTCACGGGCACCAACACCTACGACATCGCGCCGGGTGGAAGGTTCGCGTTCCATGGCTTCTCGAGTTTCAACGATCCAGGACTTCGCGAGTTAGTGACGCTGCCGGATCACCGGGTCGTGCGGATCGTGAAGGACACGAGGCCGGAAAAGGAGAAGCTCGCAACCCTTCTGAGTGCACCGGCCGAGTTCTTCAAGGTGAGTGCGGGCGCCGGCGTGACGGTGGACGCCTACATGATCAAGCCGCCCCGCTTCGACGCGTCGAAGAAGTATCCGGTGCTCGTGTACATCTACGGAGAGCCGGCCGGCCAGACGGTTGCCGACAGCTGGGGCGGAAACACCGGGCTCTTTCACCGCTATCTTGCCAGCCTCGGTTACCTCGTCGTCAGCTTCGACAACGCTGGAACGCCGTCGCCACGGGGACGCGCCTGGCGCAAAAGCATCTACGGCGCCGTCGGCGTGCTGTCATCGGAGCAGCAGGCGGCGGCGTTGCGGTCGCTCGGCGCGATCCACCCGTTCGTCGATCTCGATCGCGTTGCCGTCTGGGGATGGAGCGGCGGCGGGACGAACACGCTCAATCTCATGTTCCGGCATCCCGAGTTGTACAAGGTCGGCATGGCGGTCGCCCCTGTACCCGACCAGCGCCTCTACGACACGATCTACCAGGAACGCTACATGGGGTTGCCGGAGGACAACGCCGACGGGTACCGACGCGGATCGGCCATCAACTTCGCAAGCGGTCTGAAGGGTGATCTCCTCATCGTCCACGGTTCGGGCGACGACAATGTGCATTATCAGGGGACCGAGCTGCTCGTGAATCGGTTAATCGAGCTGGGCAAGCCGTTCGACTTCATGACGTATCCGGATCGCACGCATGCGATCGCCGAAGGCCCGGGCACGACGGTCCACCTCTACGAGCTGTTGAAGCGATACCTGACGACACACCTGCGGGCCGGACCGCGGTGAACGCCTCACGGACAATCATGCTACCCGCGAAAATGCGAATTCCCGACAAGTAGTCGAGAATTGATCTCCACGATGAATCATCCGCGCGTTCGGTGGACGCGCCGCGAGGTGTGAGACATGGAGGTTCGCCTGCTCACCGATCAGGGTATCGAGGACCGGTCCCCTGACGAACTGCCAGCACTGCTCGGGCGTGACACCGGATTCATCTGGGTCGACATCCCCAGCTGCGAGGAAGACGGTGCGCGCGCGTTGTTGGAGGTGTTCGGCTTTCACCCGCTGGCGGTGCGCGACTGCGTCGAGCGCAATCGCGTGCCGAAGGTGCACGGGTACGGCGACCACGCGCTGATCGTGCTGCACGCTCCCGAGCGCGGGCAGCGCGGCCACGTGCACTACATCGAGCTCGATCAGGTCATCGGCCGGAACTACCTGGTGACCGTTCACGGCCCTCTCAACCCGGCGGTCGACCCGGCAGTGGCGCTGCGGGAGAC
>JBKPQB010000061.1:0-15696 GCA_046733875.1 Acidobacteriota bacterium | reverse complement strand
CGACAACGCATCGCGCCTCACCGGGGCCAGCCCTCGCACCCTTCGGTCCGCCGAGTGTCGCCGACGGACACGATCTTCCACCCGCCAGCGTCCTTCGCCAGATGGAACGCATCGACGCCGCAGTGGCTGAACGTGGTCCCGCGATAGAACGCGTATTCCGCCCAGACGCTCGCAAAGGCTCCGTCAATGTGAACGATCTCGTTGCGCGTCCGTTCGTCATTCAGCTCCGTACCGGGACGTCCGACCGCGCTCACGAACGCTTCGATCGGAACGACGGTGACCACCGGCGTGCCGTCACGAATGGATGAGGAGAACAGCTGGGCGGACGGGTGGAACAGCGCGCGAACGGCCGCCGCGTCGCGCGTCCTCATGCCGTCGAACAACTGCTTGATCACACCGAGCACGGCATCGCGATCGTCTTCCGCCCGAGCGGGACCTGGCGCGAACGCGATGATGGACAAGACGCACGCACCCACGAGCGCACCGATCCGCATGCTACGCCTCCGTCGAAATCGCCATTGCGCTGCGCGGCTGAGTGTAGCATCCAGGCTCACGTCTCCGGTCTGCCCGCACCCTGACGGAGTGCGCCTGCTACTCGGAGCGAAGCGCGTGAATGGGATCGACGCGGGTAGCCCAGCGCGCGGGAACATAGCTCGCGAGCAGCGCGACGAGCGTGAGCGCGACGGCGACGGCGCCGAACGAGATCGGATCCGTCGGGCTGACACCATAGAGGATGCTCGACAGCACGCGGCTGACGAGGAGCGCTCCGGCGAAGCCAACGCCAAGGCCGACGAGCGTGAGCCTCAGGCCCTGCGACAGCACGAGCTTCACCACATCCGCGCCGCGCGCGCCCAGCGCCATCCGCACTCCGATCTCCCGCGCACGCTGGCTGACGGAGTACGAGATCACTCCGTAGAGGCCGACCACCGCCAGCGCGAGCGCCAGCGCGCCGAACATGCCGAGCAGGACGCCGGCGGCCTGGGCGGGGAAGAGCGGCAGCTGCATGTGCTGCTCGAGCGTCTCGACCCCGACGAGCGCCATGCGCGCGTCCATGTTGCGCACCACGTCTCGCAGCGCCTGAATCGTGCGCGCCGGATCCTGCGCACGCACGATGAGGTGCGCGTTCGGCTCGTACTCCTGGAGCAGCGGCCGATAGAAGTACGGCTTGGGATCTTCGCCGAGGCTCTGGTACTTGCCCGTCCTGGCAACGCCGATGATCTGCGCGCGCGTGCCCTTGCCCTCGCGTCCCGCGAGCGTGATGAACCGGCCGACGGCATCCTGACCCGGCCAGTACTTCTCTGCCATCTGCTGATTGATGACCACCACGGGGGGCGCACGCTCGTCGTCGCGCGTCGTGAAGTCGCGTCCGCGCAGCAGCGGAGTGCCGATGGCGTCGAAGTATCCCGGGGCAACGATCGCCAGTTCGATTCCGACCGGCTCGCTCGTGGCACCAGGGATCTCGACGCCGGCCATCCGCGTCACCTGGCCGAGCGGCAGGTGATCCGCGAGGCCAGCGCTCTGGACGCCCGGCAGCGCGCGAACCCGATCGAGCAGTTGCGCGTAGAACGCGCGCCCGCGTGGTTCATCGTACCCGAACGTCTGGACGTTGAGCGACGCCGTGAGCCCGCCGGCGATTCGGAACCCGGGGTCGATCGCACGCGCGTTCATGAGGCTCCGAAGGCAGAGACTCGCGCCGACCAGCAGCACGACGCAGGCGGTGACCTGCGCGATCACCAATGCGCTGCGAAGCCGCGATGTCGACGCGCCGGCCTGTTGTGATCCCTCCTTCAAGCTCTCGACGTGGTTCGTGCGCGACTGTTGAAGCGCCGGGGCGAGGCCGAACCCCACAGCCGCGGCGAGCGACGCCAGCAACGTGAACGCGAGCACGCGCGCATCCGGCGAGACGTTCAGGAACAACGGCAGTGACGCTGGCTTCATCGACAGCAGCAGCGGCGCGGCCCAGAGCGACAGCAGCAGACCGAGTGATCCCGCAAGCAGGGCGATGACTGCGCTCTCCGTCAGCAACTGCTGGACGACGCGCCGGCGGTTCGCGCCGAGGGCGAACCGGATCGCGAGTTCCCGCCGGCGGCCTGCGGCCTTCGCCAGCAGCAGGTTCGCGACGTTGGCGCACGCAATCAGCAGCACGAGACCGACGACCGCCATCAGCACGCCGCTGGCGCCGCCCACCAGCCCGCGAAACGGTGCCGGGATCAACGCGACCGTCATCGCGGACGGGGCAAGGTTGCGCTCCGCCTCGGGAAACGCGGCGGCGAGCTGTTGACCCAGGATCGCCAGATCGGCGATCGCCTGCGCGCGCGTGACGTCTGGCTTCAGCCTTCCGATGCCAACGACCCAGTGCTGGTGGCGCTCGGCGGCATCGAGCGACGGACTGACGGCTGCGTGCACCGCCAACGGCGTCCAGAAATCCGCGGCAAATCCAGCCATCAATCCCGTGAACCCCGGGGGCGCCACGCCCACGACTGTGAAACCCCGTCCATTCAGCGTCAGCACTTTTCCGAGCACGGACGGATCCGAGCCGAGCCGGTCGGTCCAGAGTGCATGCGAGAGCACGATGACCGTTGACGCGGCTCCGCTGCGATCTTCCTCCGCGAGGAATCCGCGTCCGAGCGCGGGGCGCACGCCGAGAAGCGAAAAGAAGTTCCCGGAAACCATCGCGCCGTGCAGCATCTCGCCTTCGCCGCCGCGGTTCCATACGACTGCGCTCGTTTCAGCCGTGAACGCAGCCATCTCCGAAAAGACATGATTCCGGTCGCGGAAATATTCGAAGTCGGGATATGAGAGCTGCATGCTGCTCCCGATCCCCGTTCCACGCGTGACGTTGTGCTGCCAGAGTTCAACGAGACGGTCCGGCTCCGCGACAGCGGGCGGCTTCAGCAGGAGGCCGTTGACGAAGCTGAAGATCGTCGTGTTCGCGCCCACGCCCAGGCCGAGCGAGAGCACAGCGACGGTGGTGAACGCGCGGTTCTTGACGAGCGCGCGCAAGGCGTATCGCAGATCCTGGAGAAAGGTTTCCACGAGGAAGGAATACGCGAGGGACGGCCGGTGGGTTCAACCAGCGGTGATCCAAGGCCACGCGAGAGCACAGCAGTTATTGCCCGCCGGCAACGGCTGCGTGTAGCATCGGGGTTCCCCTATGCGGCTGCGCGGCGCTCTCCTGGCGTGCCTCTCGTATCTGCTCGCTGCCTCACCAGCACTGGCGCACCCCGCCCCGTTCAGCTACATCGACCTGCAGGTGACGCGTGACGCGATAAACGTGACCGTCGTGATGCACGCGTTCGACGTCGCGCACGATCTCGGGCTCACGTCCGAAGACGCCGTCTTCGAGCCGAACTTCGTTCACGCGTACGGGGGCGCCGTAACGGCGCTCGCGACGACACGACTCGGGCTCAGCGCCGACGGGACGAGGCTGATCGCAAGGCCGATCGACGTCACGGTCCTGCCGGACCGCCGCGCCGTGCGCGTCCGCCTGCGCTCCTCAGAAAAGTGGCCCGGCTCGATTGAGGTCGAGGCCGCGATGTTCCCCTATGATGCGTCCCATCAGACATTCCTCAACATCTATGAAAACGGAACGCTGACGCGACAGGCGATTCTCGACGCCGGCCACTCGCATCTGACGCACTACACGGGATCGACGCAGGGTACGCTGGCCGTGATCCGGCGCTTCGTGGCCGCGGGGATCGAGCACATTGCGATCGGCCCCGATCACATCCTGTTCCTGATCGGGCTTCTCCTGCTCGGCGGCAGCGTCATGCAGCTGCTCAAAATCGTCACGGCGTTCACGATCGCGCACAGCATCACCCTCACGCTCGCCGCACTCAGCCTCGTCTCCCCATCGTCGCGGCTCATCGAGCCGGCCATCGCGCTCAGCATCGTCTATGTCGGCATCGACAACCTGCTCGTGCGACCGGGCTCCCGCGATACCCGGGTCTGGATTGCGCTGACGTTCGGTCTGATTCACGGGTTCGGGTTCGCCAGCGTGCTGCGCGAGATGGATCTCCCGGGCCGCGCGCTCGGCTGGTCGCTGTTCTCGTTCAATCTGGGCGTCGAGATCGGCCAGGTTTGCATCGTAGTCCTCGTCGCCTCGATGCTGGCCTGGATTGCGGCGCGCAGCACGGTGATCCGGACCCGCATCGCGTACGCGGGATCCGTCGTCGTCGCCGGAGCGGGGGTTGTGTGGTTCGTTCAGCGGGTATTCTTCACAGCAGGAGGGCCGGGATGACGCGTCGTACGATCGTGCTCTCGATGGTGATGTCGCTCGGCGTGGCCGCAATCGCGGCGGTGGGCGCGCAGCAGGATCCGACGACCCTCGCGCGAATCGTGCGGGTGCAGAAGCTCAAGGACAACCTGTACGTCCTCACGGGTGGTGGCGGAAACACCGTCGCCTTCATCACCGCGAACGGCGTGGTCGTGGTCGATACCAAGCTCGCAGGCTGGGGACAGCCGATCCTCGATCAGATCAAGACGGTGACGAACAAGCCGGTGACGATGATCATCAACACGCATACGCATGGTGATCACGTCGGCGGCAATCCCGAATTCCCCGCGACCGTGGACATCGTCGCGCAGGAGAACACGAAGGCGAACATGGAGAAGATGCCGCCGTTCCTGAGCGACAGCGGCAAGCAGTACCTGCCGAAGCGCACGTTCAAGGACAAGATGTCGCTTCTGGGCGGCGACGACCGCATCGATCTCTACTACTTCGGCCGCGGCCACACGAACGGCGACGCCCTGGTCGTCTTCCCGGCGCTGCGCGTGATGCACTCGGGCGATCTGTTCCCGGGCAAGCAGGCGCCGATCATGGACACGGGCAACGGCGGAAGCGGCGTGGATTACCCTGCGACGCTTGCCGCCGCGGCGAAAGGTATCTCAGGCGTGGATACCGTCATTCCCGGCCACAGCGACGTGACGGACTGGAAGGCGTTCGTTGAATTTGGCCAGTTCATGGATACGTTCGTCGGCGCCGCGCGGACGGCATTGACGTCCGGCCAGGGGGCGGACGATGCCGCGGCCACGATCTCGCTGCCACCGCAATACAAGGACTATGACATGTCACGGCTGAAGGCAGACGTCGAGGTCATCGCGTCAGAGCTGAAGTCGTCCGGACGCTGACGAGGGTCACTGTCTGCCGCCGACCCATTCGAACGAAGGGGACGCAGGGCTATTCGCTTCGTAACGCGGCGGTTGGATCACTGACCGCCGCCGGGCTTCTTCCGCGGCGGCTCGTTCTCGACCTGGACGCGCATCGGCTCCCACGGCGCATTGGCGGCCGGCCCCACCGCCGACATCCAGACCGCGATCGGATGCTCGGGCGCGGATCCCACCCTCACCGGCAGCGGATTGGCGTCGGAGTATGGCAGGGTCGCCGCGACCGTTGTGGTCGTCCGGACCGGGAGCGTGGGGTCTGTTGCGCGCGGGCCGTTCGGAGCGAAGTGGACGGCGATGGTTCCGTCCGCCGCGACGTTCCCCCAGCCAACGATCATGACGGGCACAGCGCCGCCCGGCAGCGATCCCGATCCAAGCTGCTGCGCCTGCGCGGGACGGCCTGCGGTCATCGCGCACAGCCACAGCAGGCTGGCTGCAATGACGGTGAGCACAACTTTCGTATAGCGATCGACGATCACACAAACCTCCTCGCAGATCCGTCTCTTACTTCTGAACGGGCCCGAGATAGCGATCGAGCCAGTCGAGGATTTCCTTGAACACGTCCTGTGGACGCGGCGGGATGTGGCCGCCCTCCAGAACGGCGTGCCGCTTCTCCGCCGCGGGTGTCCCGAGCGCCTGGAACAGCGGCACCTGCGCCGTGTCGTACGGCAGATCGAAATCGTCGCGGCCGTTCACCATGAGGACAGGCTGGCTGACGTGCGGCGCGAAGTTGACCGGATCCGTTTCGGGAGGAATGGTCCACGTTTCGAATCCGCCGGACAGCAGCACGCCCGTTCGGAACCGCGGCTCGATTGCCAGGTAGACGGGCGCGAGCTGCGCCCCGAGACTCACTCCATAAAAGGCAAGTCGCGAGTGATCGATGTCCGGACGCGTCTCGAGGTAGTCGAGCGTCCGCCGCACGTCCTGTCCGCGCTGAAGGCTCATCTCGCGGATCCAGGCCTGGCCGGTCTGTACCGGAACGCGCCGCTCGTACGTCTGCTGATAGACCGGATAGACGACGACCCGTCCGCTTCGAACGAGGAACTCGACCCACTGGATCCAGAGCGCGCGGCTGGATCGCATCCGCGTCGCGTCGCTTCCCGGGAAATAGACGACCGCCTGATACGGCGGTGAAAAATCGCTGGGAATGAAGAGATACGCGGGCACTCGCTCGTTCCCGTACGATGCGCGGAACGAGACGCGCTCGCGCCGCCAGTGCGGATTCGGCGTCTCGATTTCTTCGACGCGGCTCTCAAGGGGCCGGCGATCGTAGTCGTAGAGGTGCCGGTACGCCTCGTAGACCTCGTCGCTCACAGGCTTCAGCGCCGCAACGTCACGCGCAATCGCCGGAATTGCGGCGAGGAGCGCAGGCGCGATCTCACCCGACGGCTGCATGCAGCGGAACCCCATGTCCGCACGGCGCGTGAAGGGCGATTGCGCGTCTTCGTCCCGGAATGTGTACGCAGGTTCGTTCCAGCCACCCCCGAGCACATAGCGCTGGCCCGTCTTCGCCTCGTTCCAGCACCACTCTTTCACGTTGCCGGCCATGTCGTACGTGCCGTACGGCCCGAGGCCGCCGGTACTGCCGCCGCGTGTCGGGCCCTTGCCGCCGAAATTGCTGAAACGCAGGATCTCGGAAAAGATCCCGAACGCGCCGGACGCGTTGTACCAGTGATACACGGGCGGCAACCGCTTGCCGGCAAATCGCGCAAACGCTTCCGCCTCGTACCAGCTGACGCCGCTCACCGGAAAATCGTCCTGACCATCCGGGTACGCGCCAAGCTCCCACGTCGCAGGCCCGGGACGTCCGGTCCGGTCGTGGAATTCGGTCATGGCGTCCGCCCAGGACAGCGTGCGGCCGTCTTTCACGAACGGCACCTGCCAGTACCGCGGATCGCGATAGCCGCCCTTGTCGACGAATGCCTTGAACGCACGGTTCGTGACCTCGTACTTGTCCAACCAGTACGGCGTCAGCTTCACTTCGGCGTGATTGCTCTCCAGCTCGAAGTTCGCTTCCGGTACAAACACCATTCCCGCGGGCGTCGTCCCGCGCGGCACGAGCGATGCCTGGAATCCGGCATTGTTGGGCGCAATCTCGAGTGGATCGAATCCCTCTTTTGTGACGCGCCAGCGCAGCAGTCCGACCGGGTGTCGTTTCGAGACCGGCGTACGTCCGAGGCCGATCCATCCCTCGTCATCGCTCCCGTACGAGCGAAACGCGACGTCCGCGCCTGACGGATCGCTCGTGATCGGCGACGCCCCGGTCAGGTCGTTCCAGCGATCGAGCACTTCCGGGTCCTGAGGCGCCGCGTCGACCGCGCGCTGCGCAAGGCGATACGCCTTGACCATCTCGCCGGCATCCGCGAGGCGGGTGATTTCGGGAACGGCGACGTCATGGGCCCATTTGACGCGCGACTCGCGGACGCGGGACCACGTCAGCGCACCACCGCCCGCGACCGCGAGGAGAATGCCAGCTGCAATTGCCAGGCGCGCGGCGCGGCTCTTCGGCATACCGCCCGCCGCGGCAGCCTGTTGCGTCCGGACGGCCGCCAGATCGTCGCGCACCGCACTCGCCGACTGATATCGCTCGTTTGGTTTCTTCATCAAGCAGCGCCGGACTATCTGTGCCAGACGCGCGGGTGCGTCCGGTCGCATCGCCGTGAGCAGCGGCGGATCCGTGCGCATCGTTCCATCCATCACCGCCCACATCGACGCGCCGTCGAACGCGCGCCTGCCCGTGAACATCTCGAACAGCAGCGCGCCGAACGAGAACACGTCCGATCGCGCGTCCGCCGCCTTGCCCTCGATTTGCTCCGGCGCGAGATACCCAATCGTGCCCACAACGACGCCGGTGCGGGCGACGGTGCGGTCGAGCGTCATCGGACGCGTCGCTGCATCGCCTTCGATCAGCGTGCGCCGCGCAATACCGAAGTCGAGGACCTTGATGTGCCCCGTCCGGCTGACCATGACGTTGTGCGGCTTGATGTCGCGATGGACAATCCCCGCTTCGTGCGCCGCCGCGAGCGCCTCCGCAATCTGGATCGCGTACTCGATTCCGAGATCGATCGGGAGCCCTCGCGCCGGAATCGCCAGCGGCGTCCCGGCGACGTGCTCCATGACGATGAAATCGACGCCGCGCTCTTGTTCGACGGAATGGATCGTGACGACGTTGTGGTGGTTCAGCGCTGAGGCGGCGCGGGCCTCGTGCAGTAGCCGGCGCTTGGATTCGCTCTCGTCCGCGGTGGTCGGCGCCAGGACCTTGATCGCAACCGTCCTGTTGAGGACGGTATCGCGGGCGCGGTACACCCGGCCCATGCCGCCCTCGCCCAGCAGCTCCTCGATAATGTAATGCGAGAGGGTCGTCCCGGCTTGCATGTCAGCTCAGAGTCGGCGGTCTGATCGCGCCACCTTACTGCGCTGCTCGGCTGCTTTGGGTGTGTCGAGCGGAGTGTTCTCGAGACTTCTCCAGAGATACCAGCACGCCACCGTGCGATATGGACGCCAGACCTCGCCAATCCGGCGGATGCGATCGGGCGTCGGCTTCTTGCGAAGGCGATACAGGCGATGAATGGCGTTGACGATGCCGAGATCGTCCACGGGGAGCACGTCGGGACGCCGCAGCCGGAACATCAGGAACATTTCGGCCGACCAGCGGCCAAGGCCCTTCACCTTCGTGATCGCCTC
This sequence comes from Acidobacteriota bacterium, assembly GCA_046733875.1. Classification (GTDB taxonomy): domain Bacteria; phylum Acidobacteriota; class Vicinamibacteria; order Vicinamibacterales; family 2-12-FULL-66-21; genus JBKPQB01. The sequence continues at coordinate 6,849 of JBKPQB010000061.1, read as the reverse complement.
GATCACCTCCTCATCGGTCATCGCGGCGAGGTCATCGAGCGGCAGCTCGCCTGATTCCGCCTTCGCCGCCAGGTCCCTCAAGTACGCGCTCTTCTGACGGCTCATACCGACGTCGCGCAGCTGTGTGTCCGTGAGCTCCCGGAGCGCGTGCGGCACAGCAACCCCGCCCGGCATCAGGCCGAGCAGACGCCTGTGGATGGTGGCGGCGGCTTTCGTCGAAAGCTGTTGCCCAACGATTGTGCGAACGAGGGCGGAAAAGGGGTCGACGGGCGGTGTGTCGAGCAGCGAACGATCGTGATACTTGCGAATGACCGCGGCGAGGATCGGATCGCGGCGTATCAGAAGACGCCGGGCGCGTGCATATTCATCGAGGGTCATGTCGGCCGCTCTCATCGGTCAGATGAGTCTAAGGCCAAAATGACGCGCGCCGGCCGCCGCCGCAAAGCATGGAGGGGTTGGACCCCTCCACGCCTCTATTCAGTGTGCGAAGCGGGCGCGGCGGATTCGTTCGCCTCGTCGCCGCGCTCGTCCGCGCCGGGGCTGCCACCCAGCTGCTCGCGGCGGCGACGATGGCTGGCGATGCCACCCTTGCGTCCGGCGTCTCGTGCTTCTTCGCTGGTCCACTCGTGCGCGGTGCCCTTCTGGTGAGCCGCCTTACCGCCCTTGCTCGCGATCTCTCGCTGCTTGGCCGGATCCATTGACGCAAATCCGCGATCTTCCTTTGCCACGGTTACCCTCCTCGGATGCTTCGAGGTAGAACGGGGCCACCACCGGGCGGCCAGCCGGCGGGTCGCGAGACGCACCGGCGAGCCCAGCCAGTGCAACGGACGTGCCCGCGAAACAAGTGTTAAACGCTTGATTCGAAGGAACTTACCTTCGGAAGCGCGTGAGGAAATGAGGGCGTTCCGCTTCCGTCGCGCTGCTCACCGCTCGCGCGGCTGGGGTGTACGTCAGCAGAAAAGGGAAGTTATTTCGTTCGAAGAGGAACCTGCGTGCCACGAGGATACATTCGCGACGGCAGGCCGCCGTTCCCGCCTGTGGAACTCATGCCCTGGGTGTGTAGCGGGCTGCGACGCTGAGACGTGCAACAACACGACGGCGACCCATCACGGCGAGCACGTCGAAGAGGCCGGCGCTCACTGCGCGCCCGGTCACCGCAACGCGCGTCGCGTGAATGAGTGCCGCCGCCTTGATACCTGCTTCCTCCGCCACCGCACGGAGTGCCCCCTCTGTACGCGCCGCGTCGAATGGCTCGACCGTATTCAGACGCTCCGTCAATCGTGGAAGCGCTACGCGAACGTCCACCGACGACAGGTACTTGGCCGCGGCGGCTTCGTCGAGGTCCGGCGCGTCCCGCAGGAACGGCTCCAGCTCGAAGACGAGCTGATCGAGCGTGCGCACGCGCGGCTTCACCAGATCGATCACCGACGTTATCCAGGCCGCTTCGGAGGACTGCAGCGTGTCGCGCCACAACCCCGCGTCGCGCAGCCGCGATTCGACACGCCCAAGGAGATCGCGAGCCGCGAGTCGCGCGATGTGCTGCTGATTGAACCAATCGAGCTTTTCGGGATTGAACACGGCGTTGCCGCCGCTGATCCCCTCCAGCGTGAACAGCGCGATCAGTTCGTCCTTCGTGAGCACTTCTCGGTCGCCGCCCGGAGACCACCCGAGCAGCGCGAGGAAATTCATCATCGCTTCCGGCAGGTATCCAAGGCGGCTGTATTCCATCACCGAAGTCGCGCCGTGCCGTTTGCTGAGGCGTTTCTTGTCGGGGCCGAGGATGAGCGGCACGTGGGCGAAGCGCGGTGGCGTTCTTCCGAAGGCGTGATATAGCAGGATCTGCTTCGGCGTGTTCGAGATGTGATCGTCGCCGCGAACGACGTGCGTCATCTCCATGTCGATGTCGTCGACGACGACGGAAAGGTGATAGGTCGGCTGGCCGTCCGACCGGAGAATGACGAAGTCTTCGATGTGGACGTTCTCGAACGCAATGTCACCCCGAACAAGATCCGTGAACGTCGTCTGCCCCTCGGGCACGCGGAATCGCACGGCCCGCGAGGCGCCCTGCGCGTCGAGGCGCGCGGCCTCCTCCGGCGAGCGCCGCAGGCATGCGCGATCGTACGTCCATGCCTCTGCGCGCCTTTCGGCGTCCGCACGCTTTCGCTGGATTTCCTCCGGCGAGCAGTAGCAGTAATAGGCGCGCCCGTCGCGAACGAGGCGATGAGCTTCGGCGCGATACTGTTCGATTCGCTGCGACTGGAAGTAGGGAGGGTGAGGACCGCCATCCGGACCTTCATCCCAGTCGAGGCCCAGCCATCGCAGGCCATCGACGATGCCGGTGACCATGTCCCAGGAGGAGCGCTCTGCATCGGTGTCCTCGATGCGCAGGACGAAGGTGCCGCCGTGGCGCCGCGCGAAGAGCCAGTTGAACAACGCCGTGCGCGCGCCGCCGACGTGCAGGTATCCCGTCGGCGACGGCGCGAATCGCACACGAACCATCAGGAAATTCTGTCAGAAAACTTCGCCGAAGTAGCTCCAGAAGCGCTCGCGCATCTTCTCGAGAGGCGGCCGCCGCGCCCACGTCGCGGGATCCAGGCGCCGCGATCGCCTGAGATCGTGTTCGAAATCCTGGATAAAGCCGCGGGCCAGCGCCGGCTCACTGACCGCCACGTTCATCTCGTCGTTCAGCTCGAGCGAACGATTGTCGAAGTTCGCCGATCCGAACATGCTCCACACGCCGTCCACGATCATCACCTTCGTGTGCATCATCGTCGGCTGAAATTCGTAGATCGCAATCCCCTCTGACATCAGCCTCTCGTACGCGTCGCGGCTCGAGTATTTCACCGGCTTTGCATCCGTGATGTCTCCCTCGACGAGGACGCGGATGTGGACGCCGCGCCTGGCCGCCTGCGCAATGGCCCACTGCGACGATTCGTCGGTGATGAAGTAAGGGCTGCAGATATCGAGCGTCTGGCGGGCGGCCGCGATCGCGAGCAGATATAACCTTTTCAGATCGCTGCTGCCCCCCGTCGGCGAGCTGCGCAACTGGAACGCGCTGTCGAGGCCGTGCGGAGTATCCGGCTTTGGAGGATCGAGAATCGGCTTCACCGGGCCGAGCGTCTCGACGAAGTTCTCGTTGAACGTGCCTTCGATGAGACGCGCGAGCGGCCCCTCGATCCGCACCATCGTGTCGCGCCAGTGTTCGCGATCCTCCGCATGACCTTCCCAGTGATCGGCAAGGCCAACGCCGCCCGTGAACGCCACCGAACCGTCGATCACGAGAATCTTGCGATGCGTGCGGTAGTTGACTTCCTCGAGGGTGTACCAGCGCGGCTGCCCGAACTCGCCGATCTGCGCGCCGGCGGTCCTGAGCCGCTGTGTCCATTCCGCGGGAATTTTGTTCGAGCCCATCGCGTCGACCACCAGGTTCACGCGCACGCCGCGGCGCGCCGCGGCTTCCAGCGCCTCGGTGAAGCGCTCCCCAATTCGTCCCTTTTCATAGATGTAGGTTTCGAAGCTGATGCGCCGGGACGCGTGGGTAATCGCGTCGAGCATCGCGGGGAAGATCTCATCGCCGTTCGTGAGGATCTTGTACGTGTTGCCGCTCGTCTCGTCTGCACCGACGAGCGCCGCCAGGTACGCGGGAAAGGCGGGATCCGACGCCGCGTAGGCGCTCTCGACCTTGATCGTCGTCTGGTCCTGCGCAAGCGCGAGCAGGGCCACCAGGATTCCCAGGACGATCAGAATCGAGAACACCAGCTTATGGTGATAGCGGAGACGAGCCATACAGGGCCGCTGAGCTGCAAAGGGACTGCCCGCCCCTCGCTGTGCTAAGATCGGCTCCTCTCGGCGATGCAGTCCCCTGCGAAGCTGCGCGCGAGGGCTTCACCACATCCAATTCAGAGTTCTCCTCATCGCGGGATTTTGGCGTGCTTGGTAGTGGTGTCGCCGCCGGCTGAGCGGCCCTTGATCGCTCACGTAAACAGCAGCCCAACATGACCACACAGAACTCGCCAGCCCCGTCGTCCGCGAACGCGCCGTGCAGGCGGTGCCCGGAGTGTCGATCTGACAAGGTCACGGTCACCACGCCGTCCAACGTGGGGGCGTATTGCCGCTGCTCAGTCTGTGGCCACGTGTGGCACGACGAAGCTGAACCGACGAGGTAGGTCGGCGGCGTCTATCTGGGGTCGCACCGCCCGAAGCGGCACGACTGCTCGTACCAGTTCCAGTCGGGCTTGACGGGCACGAACCCGTCGCGATTCGGCATCTTCACCTGCGGGACCGTACGGGCGTCCATCACGTCGGCGTCGCCGATGATTCCGTTCTTGTTCAGGACGAATGCGGTCAACCCGTAGACCTCATTCGCCGTGAGCGACCCTTCCTTGAACGGCGCCCGCGGCATTGCCCGGTTGATGTAATCCCAGAGGGTCGTTGCAAACGCCCAGAAGTTCCCGACTGTCCGCACCGGATGCAGTGTCTCGAGCGTCGCCTTGCTGCCGATGAGCGGCGGCCCGTACTTCGTGCCCTCGAGCGCGGGGCCGTGGCACACGGCACATTTCGCTGAATAGGTCGTGGCGCCATCGCGCGCGACACCACTGCCGGACGGCAGTTCCTTGCCTGACGGACCCACCGCGATGTCCCACGCGCGAATCTCCGCCGCATCCGGCGTGCTGCCGATCGCCGGATAGGCGGGCGCCTGCGCCGCGGCGCGCTGCGGAGCTGCAATCAGCATCAGTGACGCGCTCAGGAACACCGCACGCATCGCCGCATCAGCCAAACAGCGCACTCTCGACCTGTCCGTCAGGACGAACTCTCCACGGGTAGATCGGATTGAAGTGAAACACCCTCGTCGTCGGCGACTGGAAATACGCGGGCTCCACGCCCCACAAGCGCGCAACCTCGGGCAGCGACGGCTGCACGTTTCCACCTTCGTCGGTGCACCGCGACTGCAGCACGGCTTGTTCGCCGTTCCACGTCCAGGGCAGCGTGAACATCGTGTGCGCCTTCGGCAGAATCGGATCCTGCAACTCGGCGTCCCGCCAGCTCTGGCCGCCGTCGATCGACACTTCGACGCGACGAATGCGACCGCCGCCGGACCAGGCGAGACCGGTAATCGCGTGAAATCCGCGTGACGTGAGAACGGCTCCGCCTGCGGGCCGAATGATCACCGACTTCGGTCCCATCTCGAAGTCGAACCAGAACGCCTTTCCCCCGAGCGCCGGGCGAAGCACGGAATAGCCGGTGCTCTCGGATCTCGCGTGATACGGCTCGTCCACCACCTTGATTCGGCGCAGCCACTTCACGTTCGCGAGGCCCTCGAATCCCGGCACGATCAGGCGCAGCGGGTACCCATTCTCCGGACGAAGCGCTTCGCCGTTCTGCCCGTACGCGATGATGACGTCGTCCATCGCCTTCTGAAGCGGAATGCTCTTCGTCAGCTTCGGCAGGTCGTTCCCTTCGGCCACGATCCACGTCCCGCTCGCCTGCGTGCCCGCCTGCTCGAGAAGCAGTGACAGGCGCACGCCGGTCCAGACGCTACAGCTCGTCCACCCGTGGGTGTACTGAACGATCTTTGGAAGCTGCTTGTTGTCGCTGGTCGAGGTGTTTCCTGCGCACTCAATGAAGTGAATGTGTGAGACGGACGGCAGCCGCTTCAAGTCGTCCAGCGTGAATTCGAGCGGCCGATCGACGAGACCGTGAATTATCAGGCGGTGCTTGCCTGGATCGATGTCAGGCGGATCGTACCCGTGCGAGACAACGTAGTGCAGGGCGGAAGGGGTGATGATGCCCATCTGCTCCTGCAGCGGCGTGTGCGATTCGGGGATCATCGTCTCGCGCCCGGCAGTTTCAAAGCGCGATCGTTCACCGTAGGCACGCCGGCGGCGGAGCGTTTCTGAAGCGCCCTGCGCCGCCGTTACATCCGCAATAGGCACCGAAACGCCAATGCCCGCGAGTACAGCGCCGTGCTTCAGAAACCGGCGTCGTCCCGGACGTGTGGGAGCCACGCATGAGATTCTATCGGGAACGGCGTGGAAGGTGCGCGAGCGAGCGAATCGCCGGGCGCTCGAGAGAGCGTGTTGGGGAGTCGGAGGGGCGAAGCCCCCGGTGAAAAGTGATAGGCTGCCGCCGCTATGAAATCCGCCGCTGTTTTCGTCGTTCTCTGCGCGCTCGCGTGCGCGGCAACCGCCACCGGGCAGTCGACGGCGTCGTTCGTCGATCTGTTCAACGGCAAGGACCTCACGGGGTGGATCAACGTCAACACGGCCAAAGACACGTGGAAGGTCCAGGACGGCGTCCTGATTTGCTCCGGCCATCCGATCGGCGTGATGCGCACGGCGAAGCAGTACGAGAACTTTGTCATGCACATCGAGTGGATGCACATGGAGCCTGGCGGCAACTCGGGCGTCTTCGCATGGAGCAGCGCGCAGCCGGATCCCAAGACGCGCCTGCCCAATGGCGTCGAGATCCAGATGCTGGAGCTGGAGTGGCCGAACCTGCACAAGGTGAACGGCGTCACGCCGCCGATTGCGTACGTGCACGGCGAGCTGTTCGGCGTCGGCGGCGTGAAGACGACGCCCGACAATCCGCGCGGGGAGCGCAGCATGTCTATCGAGAACCGTTGCAAAGGGCGCGGCGAATGGAATACCTACGACGTCGTTGCCGTCGATGGAGTGATCAAGCTCGCCGTCAACGGCAAATTCGTCAACGGCATCTCGCATGCGACGCAAAAGAAGGGCTATTTGTGCCTGGAATCTGAAGGCGCGGAGATTCACTTCCGAAACATCCGGATCCTGGATCTGCCGCCCGGCGTCACGACCGCCGAGCAGGCCGCGCCGGAGGTGAAGTGAA
>JBKPQB010000060.1:0-17244 GCA_046733875.1 Acidobacteriota bacterium | reverse complement strand
CTCCACGCGCGCGGCGCTCGAGACGCTCGCGACCGAAGCCGCTGTCGCGATCGAAAATGCCCGGCTCTACCGCGAGACGATGGAGAAGGCGCGGATGGAGCAGGAGATGCGGATTGCCGCGGAGATCCAGCAGGCGCTGCTGCCAAAATCCGGCCGCGTCGGTCCCTACTATCGCGCGGCCGCGGCGTCGCTGCCGTGCCGCTCCATCGGCGGCGATTTCTACGACTACGTGGACCTGCCAGGGGGGGCGCTGGGTTTCGCGCTCGGTGACGTCGCAGGAAAAGGTCCCCCCGCGGCGCTTCTGAGCGCCATGATGCAGGGCATCTTCGCGGCACAGGCCGCTGCGAGCGACCCGCCGTCACGGACGATCGCACGCGTGAACCTCGCGTTGTATCGCCGCGGCATCGAATCGCGTTTCGTGACGTTGATGTACGGCTCGCTCGAGGCCGACGGCCGGCTGACGTACTGCAATGCCGGGCACAACCCGCCGCTCGTCGTCGGAAAGTCGGGCGTTCGACGCCTCGAGACGGGCGGGCCCATCGTAGGGCTGTTCGAATCGGCGACGTTCGAAGAGGAAACCGTCACCCTGAATCAGGGCGACTGGCTGATCGTCTTCAGCGACGGCGTGTCCGAAGCGCTGTCGGTGGACGGCGAAGAGTATGGCGAGTCGCGGATCCTCAAAACCGTGCAGTCGCGCGGCAGCGTCGATCCGCCCGAGCTGCTGCAGGCCATCTTCGCGGACGTGCGCGCGTTCACCAAGGGCGCGCCGCAGAGCGACGATATCACGGCGCTCGTGCTGCGCTACGGCGCATGACCCGCATCGAGAAGCGCCTCCTCATCCTCTGGTTCGCGCTGGCGTTCGTCGTGTGGAACGGCGTCTACGACATGCGGATGCACGACACCGTGCGCGGTTACCTGCTCGAGACCGCGCTCGCGCAGGCGCACCTCGGCGGCGGCGTCGACATGCGGACGTACCTGCACCGGGGGCTGGTCGATGCGATTGCCTTCTCCACCGCCTGGGCCTGCGGCGTCTTCCTCGCGGGCATCATGACGATGTGGACGTATCGGCGGTATGTGTGCCGGCAGGCGTAGAGAGATGTAGGGCACACCTTCAGATGTGCCGGACCGCGGGCCCGAAAGGCGCGCGCCACGATCGAACATGCACCCCCTCATCTACGACTGGAACCGGACCGACGCGTCGCCGCCATCGACGATTCTGCTGAACGACGAGACGCTGCGCGACGGGCTGCAGTCGCCCTCCGTGCGCTGTCCGACGATTGACGAGAAGATCCGGATCCTGCACCTCATCGATCGGCTCGGAATGGACACGGCCGATCTCGGCCTTCCCGGTGCCGGACCGCACGTCGTCCGCGACGTCGAACGCCTCGCGCGCGAGATCGCGGACAACCGGCTCCACGTGCAGGCGAACTGCGCGGCGCGGACGCTCGCCGCCGACATCAAGCCGATCGCGGAGATCTCGCAGCGCGCCGGCATTCCCATCGAGTGCTGCGCGTTCATCGGATCGAGCCCGCTCCGCCAGTACGCCGAAGGATGGTCGCTCGATCAACTCCTGAAGCTCACCGAAGACGCGGTCGGGTTCGCCGTCGGCGAGGGACTGCCGGTCATGTACGTGACGGAGGACACGACGCGCGCGGATCCGGATACGCTGCGTGCTCTGTATTCGGCGGCCATCCGCGCGGGCGCCAAACGGATCTGCCTCGCTGACACGGTCGGGCATGCGACGCCGCACGGGGCCGCCGCGCTCGTCCGATTCATCACGACCGTGGTCGACGAGTGCGGGGGAGGTATCGGGATCGATTGGCATGGCCACCGGGATCGCGATTTCGCGATTGCGAACACGCTGGCCGCGCTCGAGGCAGGCGCAACACGGCTCCACGGCGCGGCCATCGGGATCGGCGAGCGCGTCGGCAATACTCCAATGGATGTGCTGCTGCTGAACCTCGTGCTGATGGGATATCTCGACCGAGATCTGTCCGCGCTCTGCGAGTACTGCGAAGCGGTGTCCGCAGCCACGGGCGTTCCGATCCCTGCCAACTACCCGGTGGCCGGGCGCGACGCGTTTCGGACCGCCACGGGCGTCCACGCGGCCGCGCTGATCAAGGCGTTCAGACGCAAGGACCGCGACCTGGTCGACGCGGTGTACTCCGGCGTGCCGGCGAGCCTCGTCGGCCGCGAGCAGCAGATCGACATCGGACCGATGTCCGGTCGCTCGAACGTGATCTTCTGGCTGGAACACCGGGGGCTCGAGGCAACCGACGATGTCGTCGATCGGATTTTCGCGCGCGCGAAACGCTCGCCGACGGTGCTTACCGAAGAAGAGATTCGCTCGGAGTTGGAGTAGCGACGCGAGCGTGTCGAATCGCGGCTGTCACGCGACAGGACCTGAGTGGGCGCCGCGGCAGCCGTGACTTCAACCAGTCGGTACAGGCGCCCCGAGGGAGCCGCCCTACTTCAAGCGCATCTCGATCGTCGGCAGCGCCGCGAGCAGCACGTCGCCGACCGCCTGCAGGCTGCCCGCCGCGACCTGGTCGAGCCGATCCTCAGGCCGGTGCCACGCCGCGTAATCCAGATCGATGATGTCGACGGAGTGGATGCCCGCCGCGAGGAACTCCTGGTGGTCGTCCTCGATCGGGGTCGACGCCTCGAGGAACTCCGGGCGCTTCAGATGCCGCGCCGCGCTCCAGATCGCGTCCGTGAGCCAGGGCGTCGAGTACTCTTCGCGTTTGATGTCGAGATTGCGATCGCCAATCATGTCGACGAGCACGAACGCGCGGATGTCCTTCAGCGTTCCGGAGCGCCCCGCCTGCTCGACGTAGTACCGGCTGCCGTAGGTGTGATCCGTGCCGGTCCACTCGCCAACGGCTTCCTCGCCGTCGAGGAACAGCAGCTCGATGGGCAGCGCGTTGGCGCGCCCCTTCAGCGCGCGCGCCAGCTCCAGCAGGAAGGCCGCGCTCGAGCCGCCGTCGTTCGCGCCGACGAACGCGAACTCGTGAAACAGCTTGGTGTCGTAATGGCCGCCAATCACGACACGCCCCTTGCCCTGTTCCTGGCCGGGCAGCGTCGCGCGGATGTTGACCATGTGGATCGGCCCGATCGGTGTCTTCGCGTCGAACGGCTGCTCTTCGGGCGTGAGGCCCGCAGCCGTCAGCGTTTTGATGATGTAGGCGCGCGTCTGCTGGAGGGCTGCCGAGCCCGCCGGACGCGGTCCGAACGCGACGATCTGCCGGAGGTCCTCGTAAGCGCGCGACGAGTCGAACCGCGGCAGGGACGCAGGCTGCGCCGTCGCGCACGCGAGCAGCGCAAAGAGGGCGGCCGCCGCGATCCTCACTTCCGCTTCTCTTTGGGCACGTAGTCGCGCTTTTCGGGCCCGATGTACACCTGGCGCGGGCGGGCGATCTTCTGATCGGGATCGGTGAGCATTTCCTCCCACTGCGCAATCCACCCCGCGGTCCTCGGAATCGCGAAGAGCACCGGGAACATGTCGACGGGGAAGCCGATCGCCTGATAAATCAGCCCCGAGTAGAAGTCGACGTTCGGGTAGAGCTTTCGCGTGACGAAGTACTCGTCCTGCAGGGCGATCCGCTCCAGTTCCAGCGCCATCTCCAGCAGCGGGCTCTTCCCAGTGACGTCGAACACCAGATCCGCGATGCGCTTGATGATCTTTGCGCGCGGGTCGTAGGACTTGTAGACGCGGTGGCCGAAGCCCATGAGGCGTCCTTCGCCAGCTTTGACGCGATTGATGAACGCCGGCACGTTCCGCATCGATCCGATCTCGTGCAGCATCCGCAGGACGGCTTCGTTCGCGCCGCCGTGCAGCGGTCCGTAGAGCGCGGCGGCCGCGCCGGTGAGCGCGGAGTACGGGTCGGCGTGCGAGCTGCCGATCGCGCGCATGACGCTCGTGCTGCAGTTCTGCTCGTGGTCGGCGTGCAGGATGAAGAGCACGTCAAGCGCGCGCTCCAGGACGGGATGCGCCTTGTAGCGCAGTTCCGTCATGCGGAACAGCATATTGAGGAAATTGCCGGCGTAGCTGAGATCGTTGTCCGGCTGATTGAATGGGCGGCCGATCGAGTGCCGATAGCAATACGCGGCGATGCTCGGCACCTTCGCGATGAGGCGCACCGTCTGCAGCCGGCGCGACGCTTCCGAGAAGATGTCCTTGGCGTCGGGATAAAAAGTCGACAGCGCCCCGACGGTGCTGAGGAACATGCCCATCGGATGCGCATCGTGGCGGAAGCCTTCCATGAGCTTCGCCAGATTCGTGTGGAGCATCGTGTGCAGCGTGACCTGCCGGGTCCACTGCTCGTACTGCCGCGCGTCCGGGAGCTCGCCGAGCAGGATCAAGTACGCGGTTTCGAGGAAATCGCTGTGTTCGGCAAGCTGCTCGATCGGGTACCCGCGATAGAGCAGGACGCCGTTGTCGCCGTCGATGAACGTAATCCGGCTCTTGCACGCCGCGGTGTTCATGAACGCCGGGTCGTACGTCATGATGCCGAACTCGTCGGACCGCACTTTGATCTGGCGCAGATCCGTCGCCCGAATCGTGTCGTCCTGGATCGGGACCTCGTACTGGCGGCCCGTGCGATTGTCCGTGATGGTCAGGGTGTCTGCCATGATCGATTCAGGTGTCCGGATCGTTCTCGTCGTCCGGAGGCTCGTCCTCGCGTACCGGGATGCGGTACTCCTCGCCCAGCCAGCGGCCAAGGTCCGCCATCTTGCAGCGCTCGCTGCAGAACGGACGCCATGCCGGATCGACCGGACGCTGGCGGCAATGGACGCACAGGGGTTCCGGTTCCGGTACGGACAACCTGCCTATTCTATCGATTTACGGTCGAACGCATGAAACCGCGGTCTCAGCGTGGTCCGCATTCGTCCGCGGGCGCGTGACGCGAACCGCTGAATCAGCCGCGCACGGGCTCTCTCGTGGCGCATGACCGGTGGCACCAGGCGGCGCAGCGCGCGTACCGGTGAGATTGTTGAAAGGCACGAGCACCTGGTGGGCTGTCACGCCACAGGACCCGACGGCGCCCGTGAGCGTGTGATTCGGTGTGATTCGGCGGGTACAGCTCACGGGTCCGTAGCAGATGTGAGCGTCGTCTGCGTTCATACGTGGCCCTATTGGGTTGCCGTATCCTGCGAGTGATGGCGGACGTCGCGCGCGGACACGAGGAAGATGACGTCTTCGGCGATGTTGGTGGCGTGGTCGCCGATCCGTTCGAGATGGCGCGAGACGAGGATCAGGTCCAGGGCGGGCTCGGTGGTCGACGGATTCTTCAGCATGGACGCCAGCAGGTCGCGGAACACCTGCGTCTTCAACGCATCGAGCTCATCGTCCTCGTCGAGGACCCGCTGGGCGAGCGCGGTGTCGCGGCGCACGTACGCGTCCAGGGCATCGCGCAGCATGCCGTGCGCGATCTGCGCCATTCGCGGAATGTCGACGAGCGGCTTCACCGGCGGATGCGCCAGATACCGCCGCGCCGCCTCCGCAATGTTGACCGCCAGGTCGCCGACGCGCTCGAGATCGGTGTTGATCTTCACCGCGGAGACGACGCTGCGGAGGTCGACGGCGACGGGCTGATGCAGCGCCAGCAGCTTGAAGCAGAGCGCATCGATTTCAATATGGAACCGATTAATCTCGTTGTCGCCGTTCAGGACGACATCGAGCATCGCTGGATCGCGCTCGACGAGCGCCTGAATCGCCGTGCGCACGCGGTCCTCGGCCAGGCCGCCCATCGAGAGCAGCCGTGCCTTCAGATCGTCGAGATCTTCGATGAAATGCGGAATGTCGGCCGCCATGGTCACGATTCTCTGTGCATTTTTCCGCGTCGTTCGCGTCGTCCGCGAGACCCCTATCCGAACCGCCCGGTCACGTAGTCTTCCGTGAGCTTCTCGCCGGGGTTCGTGAAGATCTTGTCCGTCGATCCGAATTCCACCAGTCGTCCGAGCCAGAAGAGCGCCGTGTAGTCCGACACTCGCGCCGCCTGCTGCATGTTATGCGTCACGATGACGATCGTGTACGTCGACTTCAGATGGTAGATCAGCTCCTCGATCCGCTGCGTCGCGATTGGATCGAGCGCGGACGCCGGCTCGTCCATCAGGAGCACCTCGGGCTCGATGGCGAGCGCGCGCGCGATACAGAGGCGCTGCTGCTGGCCGCCTGAGAGCGCGAGCGCCGGCTCGTGGAGCCGATCCCTGACCTCGTCCCAGATCGCTGCGGCGCGGAGGCTCTGCTCGACGCGCTCCCGCAGCTCGGATCGGCTGCGTGCCATGCCGTTCAGCCGCAGCCCGTAGGCAACGTTCTCGAAGATCGACTTGGGAAACGGATTGGATTTCTGGAACACCATTCCCACGCGGCGGCGCAACGCGACGACGTCCGTGCCGCGATCGTAGATGTTCCGCCCGTCGAGCAGGACCTCACCCTCGACGCGTATGCCGGCGATGATGTCGTTCATCCGGTTGAGTGTGCGAAGGAACGTGCTCTTCCCGCAGCCCGACGGGCCGATGAAGGCGGTGACGAGGTTCGCTTGGATGTCGAGGTTGATGGACTCGAGCGCGCGCTTCGCGCCGTAGTAGAAGTTCAGATTCGAGACGGTGATCTTGTGTTCAGGCGATGCCTCCGACTGCGGCGCGCTGCGGGGTGCGACGGCAGGGATTCTGATAGACGGAGGCGCGGCCGGCGCCTGAGGGGACATGCCCGCATGATAGCGGCCGTGGATTTCCGCTCAGTTTCGGCGCCGTAAATTCCGTGTAACGGAAGTGGCGCTCAAGACCCGGCCGACGTGGTCTCCACACGCACCGGAACCGGCGCGGTGGCGGGGACATCCGCCTGCGATAGGAAGGCGGCAATCTGACGCCGGAGTTCGTCCTGAATCACGTCGACCTTGCGTTTCGCATCGAGCACGCGGAACCCGAACTCGTCCGCCATCGACGCGTACTCCTTCAGCAGCGCCTTCTGATACACGCGGAAGCTCTCGTAGATGTCATCGCCGAGCTTCAGGTCCATTCCCGATTCCCAGTAATCCATGCCGCGCGACTGCAGCACGCGACGAATCAGGTTGCGCTCGTCGATCTTCAAATAGAAAACCAGGTGCGGCGCGATCGCGAAGCCGTAGAGATTCCGGATCCACGTGCGATCGACGCCCCGCACCCCGGCGCGTGCGAGCGCCGTAAAGATGTAGCGATCGGAGAGAACGATGAAGCCGGCCTTGAGGGCTGGAATAATCTCCTTTTCCAGGCGATCGGCAAAATCCGTTGCGTAGAGTAGGACGAACGTCAGCTTGTTGAGCGTGTTGCTCGACTTCGCCACATCGATCGTGGGCTGCATCAGCTGCGAGCGCGTCCATCCGGTCTCGACGACCCCGTAGCCCTGGACCTCGAGCCACTCGCGCAACAGCGTGATCTGCGTCGAGCGTCCCACTCCATCGGTGCCCTCGATCGCGATTAGCTTGCCCGGGTAGGCGTCGATCGGCAGGTACGGGATGCCGTAGCTGTAATACCGTCCCGCCTGGCGCTCTCCGTTGACTTCCTCGTCAGGCGGATTCGTCGAGCTGTTCGTCGACATTCGCGACCTCCAGATGCTGCGACACGAGGCGCCGCAGGATGCGCTGCTGATCGGTGATGCTGCCGCTCGCATTCACGACGCTCAGGCCGAATTCGTCCACCAGGCGGTCGTACTCGTCGAGCACTTTCCCCTGGAAGATCCGAAAGCTCTCGACGGCGTTCGCGCTCCAGCCCATGTCCAGCCCCGCCTCGTAGAATTTCAGCTTCACGCGGCGGGCGAGGAGCCGATCGACCGACACGTCGATCGGGACGCGGAAGTAGACGGCGAGATCGGGCTTCGCCGCGAAGCTGTACAGCTCGCGCACCCAGCGCCGATCGACCCCGCGCGCCGCGTCGCGCGCGAAGGCGGTGTACGAGTACCGATCCGCGAGGACGATCATCCCGGCCTTGAGCGGCGGAATGATGTTGTACAGGAGGCGATCGGCGAAATCGGTGGCGTGCAGCAGGCTGAACGTCATCGGCGTCAGCGCATTCTTCTTCTTGCCCGCCTTCGTCGCCGCCTTGACGAGCGCCGAGGAGTTCCACTCGGTCACGAACACCGGGTGACCCGCGGCGCTAAGCCACTTCGCCAGCAGCCCCAGCTGCGTGGTCTTTCCCGACCCGTCGATGCCTTCGACGACGAAGAGCTTTCCCGGGTACGTGTGGGGCGTGGTCAGGTTGTTCAACATTCGACACGTGTTCCTTCTCGACAGAGCCCGCGACTTCGAACCGGATCGGATGCTCGAGCAGCGCTTCCATTGGCGCGGCGTGACGCTCGGCGGCCCAGAGCTCGAGCTCCGCATCGCCGGACGCGCGCAGGCGAATCAGATAGTCGTCGCCGCGCGGAAAGACGTCGACGCCGCTCAGTGCCTGTGAATGGCTGCGATCCAGTCCTTCCGCGAGCCGGACCATCGCGGCGAGCGCGCGAATGGTGCGGCGCTGCGCACCCTTCAGCGCCCCGTATCCCTCGTGCGATTTCTTGGGCTCGGCCTGCCGGTGGTAGCGCGCGATCAGCGCGATGATCTCAATTTCCTCCGGCTCGAAGCCCCGCAGGTCTCCGTTCTTGATTAGATAATAGGAGTGCCGGTGGTGGCGTTCATAGCTGATGTGTACGCCGATATCGTGCAGCAGCGCACCGTACTCCAGCCATTCCCGCTCGCGCTCCCCCAGCTTGTGAACGCCGCGCGTCTGGTCGAACAAGGCCAGTGCCAGCTGCGCTACGTGCCGCGCATGCTCCGACCAGTAGCGACACCGTTCCCCGAGCTCCACGATGCTCCGCCGCCGGACGTCCGGGTAGCGCTCCACCTTGCGGATCCGCGCGGTGTTGCGATGGATGTAGTCGAGCACCAGCCCTTCGCGGAGGGCGAGGTCGCACAACGTCAGCTCTTCAGCGCTTATGCGCCGCAGCAGCGTGTCGAGCAGAATCGAGCCGCCGACGGCAATGTCCGCGCGCCGCGGATCCAAGCCCGGCATGTGCAGCCGCGCTTCGATGTCCACGGCGCTCAGGCGCTTCCTGATCCGACGAATCGCCTTTGTGGGCACGCGGCGGTTGCGCAGATCCTCGAGTCGTTCGCCGCCTTCTGCGCTCAGCGCGAGCGCGCCGAGGCTCAGGATCGTCCCCGACGTCCCGATCACGCGATCGAAACCGCGGCCGGCGATCTCGTTGAGGTAGGCACCCGTCTCCTTGTTGATGTGTTTCACGAGCCGTCGCTCGTCGTGTTCCGACAGCGGATCGCTGCGCACGAAGCGTTCGGTGAGCCTGATCACACCGAGCTTGAAGCTCTGCGCCATCGTGAGCTGCGTCGCCGTTCCGAGCGTGACCTCGACGCTGCCGCCTCCGATGTCAATCACGACGGCGGAACTGCCGCCGATATCGACGCCATAGCCAGCAGCGAGATGAATCAGCCGCGCTTCCTCCGTTCCGGAGATCACGCGCACGCGAATGCCCGTCTGTCGCTCGACCTCGGCAATGAAATCGCCACCATTGTCTGCCTCGCGGGTGGCAGAGGTAGCCGAAGCCACAATCTCATCGACCGTGTGGGAGTCGGCGAGCCGTCGGAATTTCGCGAGCGTCTGCAAACCCGCGGTGATCGCTGTCGGCGTCAGGCTCCGACCGTCGAGCCCCCCGGCCCCGAGCCGCACCATTTCCTTTTCTCTATCAATGACTTCGAAGGACAGATCCGGACGGACCCGCACGACGATCATGTGGATGGAATTGGTACCGATGTCGATGGCGGCGATGCGCATGAGGCGGGAGCAGGAAACGGCCGGGCTGGCGGAATCCTTGCTTGTTAGGCCGCGGACGACGCGGACTGAACGCCGAAGTTTAGATCGTCGATATATACTGCCGGTCGGGTCGAACCGGCCGCGATCCTACCATGAACCGCATACCCCCCTTGGTCCGTCTGCTCGAGCGTCGCACGCGCGCATTGAACCGCCACTTGAGAACGGCGCTGAATGGCGACGGGACCGGCGTCCATCAGGCGCGGGTCGCGTCGCGCCGCCTGCGCGAGGCGGTGCCCGTGCTTACGCAGGGGCTGCACGGCACGAAGGCGCGGAAGGCGCGCCGCAAGATCCGCCGGCTGACGCGCGCCCTTGGCTGTGTGCGGGAGCTCGACGTCACGCTGCACCTTATCGACGAGCTCGGGCAGCGTTCCGGCATTCCCCGGCCGGCGCTGTCGGAGGTTCGCGCGCACGTCATCGAAGCACGCGAGAAGCGCCTCGTTGTGATGCACGAGCGGCTGAAAGACGTCGACACGGACAAGCTCGGACGCCGACTCGCGTCCGTGCGCGATGCGCTGCGCGCCCCCTCTCCGGATCACGCGTGGCGATCGGCCTTGGCCTCCCGCATCGCGACCCGGGCCCGGCGCCTGAGCGAGGCGATTCGGCATGCGGGGCAGATGTACTCACCCGACGCGCTCCACCGCGTGCGCATTGCGGTGAAGAAGCTGCGGTACGCGATGGAAATCGCGGACGAGAGCCGTGCCGCTCCGTCAGCATCGGTCGTGGCGACGCTTCGGAAGGCGCAGGATGCGCTCGGCCGACTCCACGATGTCCAGGTGCTCCTGCATTACATTGCGGAAGTCGCGGCTTCGCCGCAAGCGCATCGGGCGAACCCGGACGGCGGACTCGGGATTCTCTCGCGGCTGCTCGAAGACGAATGCCGCCACCTTCATGGCCGGTACGTCGCGCTGCTCCCGGCGCTGCACGAGGCCGTCGACGTGGCCCGGAACCACGTGGTGCTTCGGCTCGGCGCTCCGCCGCGCGCGCGCTCGGCACGTTCTGCAAAGATGTCGCTACCCGCGCGCCGGCGCGCCGCCGGCGGACGCGCCTGATGGCCATGCTCGAGCTGTACCTCATTCGGCACGGCATTGCCGCCGATCGCGGCGAGGAATGGCCGGACGATTCGAAGCGTCCGCTGACGTCACAGGGGATCGCCAGACTCAAAAAGGAAGCGCGGGGGCTCGTGGCGATTGACGTGTCGTTCGATCAGATCGTCACGAGCCCGCTCGTGCGCACGCGGCAGACAGCGGATCTGATTGCCGAGGCATTGAAGAGCAAGCCTGCGGTCGCGACGAGCGATGCGCTCGCGCCGGCCGGCACCCCGGCGGCGGTGATCGAGGAAATCGCAAAGCATGTCAGGAAGGCGCGAGTGGCGCTCGTCGGCCACGAGCCGAACCTCGGCGAGCTGGCCGCGCAGCTCATTCGATCGCGCACGCCGCTGGAGTTCAAGAAGGGCGGCATCTGCCGAATCGATTTCGACGTGCTGCCACCGAAAGGCGCCGGCGCGCTGCGGTGGTTCCTCACGCCGAGAATGTTGCGCAAGCTCGGAGCGTGATCGGCGGGCCTGAAAAGCCCGCGCGACGCACCCGCGTGACGCACTCGCGCTACGTGACGAGCTCTTTCCGTACCGCGCGTCCGGCGTCCTGCGCCGCGTTCGTATCGTATTCGTGGCCCTCCACAGACCGTTGTCCGATCCGCTCGTATAAACGGACCAGCGCAGATTCGTCGTGGACGTCCGGCACCTGCGCAACCTCGAGCGCGTGCCGCAGCTCGTGGCCGATCAGCGCGATCAGTTCGGTGCGTCCCATCGTTGCGAGCACCTGAATGCGCAAGTATCGCTGCGGCGTGCCGTGCTGCAGCAGCAGCAGGCGTCCCGAGAGCGACGTGGGCAGCGTCTGCACCGGCTCCAGATAGACGATGACGTCGGTGTCGTTCAACTGCGCCATCAGCGAGGTGAACGTGGGCGATCGCTGCACGCCGATTCGCAGCAGCGCCTGCAGATACTTGTCCGTCGTCCGGACGTGGCGGTATGGCGAGTCGAGAAGTGCGAAGGCTGAGGGCGTCGCAGGCGGAGCGGGCGGCGTCAGCGTAGCTGATAACAACAGCGGCAGGAGCGACAGCATGGGACCTCCACGCGTTCGCTCTCACCCAATCCTCAGCGCGTTAGACGGAGGTTCCTCGCAAAGGTTTGGAAATGTGCGGTTTCAAGACGAACGGACAGTTCAAGGGACGAGCCGTGGGATGGAGGCGCGGACGATGGCGCCCTTGGGTACGACGATGATGCCGTCGCGGATGTACCAGCCGTCGCCGTCGGCGGTCTGCACGTTGTCGGGATTGACGAGCGTCACCTCGTCCGCGATGTGCGCGTTCTTGTCGACGATGACGCGATCGAGAACGACATTGCGGCCGATGCCGACCTCGACCTCGCCGGGTGCGGCCTCCTCCTCCTGGTAGAAGTCCGCCCCCAGCAGCACGGATCGCGACACTCTGGCGCCGGAGCCGATGTGCGTCCGAATCCCGACGACCGATTCGACGATCTCGCACTCATCGAGATAGCACCCCTCCGCGACGATGGCGGCGTCGATGCGGCAGTTGTGAGCGCGCGTGGAGGGCAGAAAGCGCGGGTGCGTGTAGATCGGACGCCGCGGGTGGAAGAAGTTGAACCGCGCGCCGCTCCTGGTGAGCTGGATGTTGGCGTCGTAGAACGCGTCGATCGTCCCGACGTCTGCCCAGTAGCCGCGATAGAGAAACGCGTGCACGTTGGCCGAGCCGAGCGCTGCCGGAATGATCTCCTTGCCGAAATCGACGCCCGGACGCTGCAGCGTCTCGAGCAGCACGTCGCGTGAGAAGACGTAGATCCCCATCGATGCCACGAATGGCTTCTCGGGGGTCAGCCCCGCGACGCCCATGCCTGGTGCGCTGCTCCTCATCTCACGCAATCGCGCTGCGTTCGGTTTCTCCTCGAAGCCGTTGATCTGGCCGAGCTCGTCGAATCGGAAGATCCCCATCTGCGTGGCATCTTGGGGGGTGACGGGCTGCGCCGCGATCGTGATGTCCGCCTGGCTCTCGATGTGTGCGTCGAGCAGCTCGCAGAAGTCCATGCGATAGAGATGATCGCCGGCGAGGATCAGGTAGTACTCCGTGTCGTAGCCCACGAAGTGCCGAGCCGCCTGACGGACGGCGTCCGCCGTGCCCTGGAACCAGTCCGAGTTGTCGGGCGTCTGCTCGGCCGCGAGCACTTCGACGAAGCCGTCGGAGAAGACGTCGAGCCGGTAGGTCTGCGCGACGTGCCGGTTGAGCGACGCCGAGTTGAACTGCGTGAGCACGAAGATCTTCTTGAGGCCCGCGTGCAGGCAGTTGCTGATCGGAATGTCGATCAGCCGATACTTGCCGCCGATCGGCACGGCCGGCTTGGACCGCATGTGCGTGAGCGGAAAGAGCCGCGTGCCGCGGCCGCCGCCGAGGATCAGCGTCAGCACGTCGTTCATGCGTCGATGTTAATGGATTCATCGCGTGCCCCGCTCAGCCGTTCGATCGAGCGTCGGTGTTTCACCGTATTTAATTGCGCTGCCCGCCGCGCCTGACAGATACTCTGCGGCACTTCCAAGAATTCGCGGGGCCTGAAGGGCCCGCGCTACGAACGACGGGCCAGAAAGGCCCGCGCTACGAATGACGCGTAGGGCCGCCTTCCGTAGGGCCGCGCTTTTAGGACCGCCGCATAGAGGTACATCATGCGATTCGCCTGCCTGTTTCTGTCTGCGATCCTCGGGATCTCGTCCACCGCGCTCGCCCAATTCGACACGGCCTCGGTCATCGGCACAGTTCGCGACACCTCCAACGCCATCGTCCCCGGCGCGAAGGTCACGTTGACGAACGTCGGGACGAACATCGTCGTCGAGAAGACGACGAATCAGGACGGCAACTTCGAGTTCCTGTCCATCAGGCCGGGAACCTATCTGGTCACCGCTGAGAAGAGCGGTTTCGCGCTGGCGCTGGTCGAGAACGTCCAGGTACAGGTTGGCGCGCGCCTGCGCGTCGACTTGCAGATGGCCGTCGGCCAGCTCACGGAGCGCGTGGAGGTCGCGGCCGGATCGCCGCTCATCGAGACCGATACCAGCGCCACGCGGCCAGGTCATCACCGGCGATCAGACGCGCGCGCTGCCGCTGAACGGCCGCGAGTACTCATCGCTTGCGCTCCTGACGACAGGCGTGAAGGAGGGCGGATCGTCGCTCACGACGGGCAATACGCCGAGCGAAGGGGCGTTCAACGTCAACGGGCTCCGGAGCACGTTCAACAACTTCATGATCGACGGCGTGGACAACAACGCGTACGGGACGAGCAACCAGGGATTCTCGAATCAGGTGATGCAGCCGCCGCCGGATGCCATCGGGGAGTTCAAGGTCGTCACGAACAATATGAGCGCCGAGTATGGGCGTGCGGCCGGCGCGACGATCAACGTGAACTACAAGAGCGGAACGAACGTGCTGCACGGGAGCGGCTGGGAGTTCCTGCGGAATACGTCGATGAACGCGGTGGGCTTCTTCAAGCCGCCGACGGGAAAGCCGTCCCTCGATCGAAACCAGTTCGGCGGCGTCGCCGGCGGCCCCAGCATGAAGAACAAGGCGTTCTTCTTCGGCGATTACGAGGGGTTCCGCCAGACGCGCAAGGCGACGGCGATCTCGAGCATCGCGACGCCGCAGCAGCGGCAGGGCATCATGTCCGTGGACATTCGCGATCCACGCACCGGCACGACCTACGCGGCCGGTACGCCGATCCCGATGACCAGCTTCGCCCGCAGCGTCCTGAGCGAGCTGCCGGACACGAATGTGCCCGGCAACAGCAACAACTACTCGGCGCTGCAGGAATTCACCGCGAATTCGGACAAGGCGGGGGGCAAGGTCGACGTGCAGATCACGCCCGCGCTCGCGATGTTCGGCCGGTACGGGTGGCGCGATCTGTCGACGGACGACCAGCCTCCGCTGCCGCTGCCATCGGGCGGCTCCGGCAACGGGCACATCTACGCGAAGAACAGGCAGTTCGTGCTGGGGAGCACGTGGGCGCGCGCGGCGTCGCTGTTCGAAGTGCGGTTCGGGTACTCGTGGACGCAGGGCGGCAAGAACCCGCCCGCGCTCGGATCGACGAGCGCGTCCGAAGCGTTCGGCCTTGCGGGGCTGCCGAACGACCCGCGCATCGCGGGCGGTTTGCCGACCCAGCTGATCTCCGGCTACTCGGATCTCGGGCGTCAGGCGACCAACCCGCAGTGGCACCCGACGGTCTACAACCCGAAGGTCAACTACACCTGGACGCTGCGATCGCACTCGTTCAAGACCGGGTACGAATTTCAGCGGGTCAACACGCAGGTGCAGGACGTCAACCCGTTGTACGGACGCGACACGTACAACGGACAGTTCACGCGGCCAGCGGGCGTTGGCGCCAACAATCTCTACAATCTCACCGACTTCATGCTGGGGCTGCGCGCGCAGTATGCGCTCAGCAACGTGCTGGTTGCCGACCTGCGGCGCAACATGCATTTCGCGTACATCCAGGACGACTGGCGCGCTACGAACAAGCTGACGCTGAACCTCGGGATCCGCCTACGAGTACGCGACGCCGATGTGGGAGGCGCACAACGTCCTTTCGAACTTCGATCCGGCGACGAACTCGATGGTCCTGGCAAAGGATGGATCGATCTACGATCGCACGCTCGTCAATCCCGATCGGAACAACTTCGGTCCGCGGCTCGGGTTTGCGTACACGCTGACACCGAAGACGGTGGTTCGCGGCGGCTACGGCGTCAGCTACGTGCAGTCAACCGCGCAGGCGCCGGCGATCTGCTCTCGATCAACGGCGCGCAGGTCATCAACGCGGTCGTGAATCAGACGGTGCCCTCCTCGCCGACGTTCGTGCGGGGCGAAGCAGGGTATCCCGCAGGCCTTGCGGATCCGTCGCAGTTCAACCCGCTGACGGCCAACATCACGTACATGCCAAGGGACTATCACTCGAGTCCTGTCCAGCCGGGACTGAAGAAGATTGCGACCTACGCGGACGGGATCGGTGCGAACAAGGCGCTAATCGTTCCGGTTGCCCCCGACGGCACGTTGAAGCCGCCAACGGATCTCATCGCGCGCGCGCGCTGAAGCTCCTGGTGCACGTCTGGACGCTCCGAATCGACAAGCAGTTCCTTCCGGCGGGCTATCAAGGCCATGCGGAGGCGGAGTTCGAGCAAATTCCGCGCGCTGGGCGTCGACGGCCTGTTCAGCGATTACCCGGACGTTGCCGCTCGGGTGTTCGGCGCGCCGCCGGGGCCGTGACGGACGAGTTTACACAGTGTTTACGCCCGGTTCGGGCGCGACTGAAGTACAACGTCCTTTCACCCGACTTCGAATCCGAGGCAGTATGTTCACGAAAGAGTTGCGTCGCGCCGGCCATGTGAGGCGCTTTTCGATCCAGGACCTCGAGCGCGATGGCTGGGAAGTGCGCGAGGAGCAGGATCATCAGGTGCTGAAGCAGGTCCGCTACTCCGACTGGCACCGCGTCGAGCGGGCGCTCAACGAGTTCGCGTTGGAGATCGACCGCCTCGAAGAGAGCGGCTGGCGTAGCTGACTACTCGACGAATCGATACCCGAGTCCCACGACCGTTTCTATCTGCGGCCCCGCGGCGCCGAGCTTCGCGCGGAGACGCCCGACGTGGACGTCCACCGATCGCGTCTCCACGAGGCGATCGTAGCCCCATACGCGCTCGAGCAGCCGATCCCGCGACAGCACGCGATTCCTGTTCTCGACGAGAAACCGCAGCAGCTCGAACTCGCGCCTGGTCAGCCGCACAGACGCGCCGTCCACGCTGACAGACACGGCATCGAAGTCGGCCAGCAGGTGCGCGCCCCGGTAGACGTGCGCCCGCGCGGATTCATGGCCGGGATGGCGCCGCCGCCGCAGGAACGCGCGCACGCGGGCGCTGAGCTCCCGAAGGCTGAACGGTTTCGTAACGTAGTCGTCGGCTCCGAGATCCAGACCAGCAACCCGGTCCGATTCACTCGTGCGGGCGGTCAGCATGATGATCGGAATCTGTGCCGTCTCTGGACGCTGGCGCAGGATGCGGCAGATTTCGCTGCCGCTCAGGACCGGGAGATTCAGATCGAGGATCAGCAGGTCTGGCGCCTGCTGCGTAATCGCGCGCAGCGCCTCATCCCCGCGTCCGACAGTTTCGACGACCCCGTCGCCAGCCCGCTCCAGCGTGTGCCGGATGAGCCCTGCGATGTCCTCTTCGTCCTCGACCACGAGGATGCGCGCGCTGCTCACTGCCGCTCCGCCTCCGGGCTGCCGTCCCATTGTCTGCCTGTCTCTTATACACATCTGACGCTGCCGACGATCAATGGAGAGTGTAGTTCTGGGGGGGGGGGGGT
>JBKPQB010000059.1:0-39507 GCA_046733875.1 Acidobacteriota bacterium | reverse complement strand
GAGGCGGGCGGCATCGACCTGCAGATTCTCGGCATCGGCACGAATGGGCACATCGGCTTCAACGAGCCCGCGAAGACGCTCGCCGCCCGAACGCACCACATAGCGCTCAAGAGCGAGACGCGCCGCAACAACGCGTCGCTCTTCGGCGGCGACCCGGACCTTGTCCCGCACGAGGCGCTGTCGATGGGAATGGCGACCATCATGCACGCGCGCTCCATCGTGCTGATCGCGACGGGAAAGTCGAAAGCGCGCTGCATCGAGAAGCTCGTGCACGGCCCGATAACGCCGAAGCTGCCGGCGTCCTTTCTGCAGATGCACCGCGACGTGGAGTTGATGGTGGACGCGGCGGCCGCGACGAATATTTCGTAAGGGCTATGTTCGCAAGCGCGGCGTCAGTTGCGCGAATCGGCTATTCGTAGCACAACGTCAGTTCCGCGAGCCGGCGCGAATCAGCGCGACCCGAGCAGCTGCCGCAGGCGCGGTTCGATATCTTCGCCAATCGCATCGCGTATCGAATCGTCGGCCTTGCGCAGCCGCTTGAGCGCCTGCGGGAGGCTCAGGCCGGTCTTTTCCATGACGATTGCCGCCTTCACGTTCCACCGCGCCCGCTTCAGCAGCGCATCGGCCTGTTCGTACTCGAGGCCGGTGACGACCCCCAGAATCCGTCGCGCCCGATCCTTCAGCTTCTCGGATCCGGTCTGCACGTCCACCATCAGGTTCCCGTACGTCTTCCCGACCTTGATCATCGAGATGCTGGTGAGCATGTTCAACACCATCTTCGTCGCGGTCCCAGCCTTGAGCCGCGTGGATCCCGCAATGATCTCCGGCCCGACCGCCGGCGCGATGATCAAATCCACGAAGTTCTGCAGCTCCGATCCCGGCCAGCACGTGACGAAGATGATCTTCGCGCCCGCCTTGCGGGCGCGCGTCAGCGCGCCGCGGACGAACGGGGTGATGCCGCTTGCCGAGACGCCGATGACGACGTCACGGTTGCTGAGGCGCAGCCGGCCGATGCTGCGGCCGCCTTCCTCGTAGTTGTCCTCGACGCCTTCCTTTGCCTGGAAGACAGCCGACTGTCCGCCCGCCATGAGCGCCTGCACGAGCCGCGGCGGCGTGCCGAAGGTCGGCGGGATCTCCGCGGCCTCGACGACCCCGAGGCGGCCGCTCGTGCCCGCCCCGACGAAGACGATCCGCCCGCCCTTCCTGAACGCCTGCGCGATGATCTCGATGCCGTGCGCGATCTTCTCCCGTTCCTTGTGAACGGCCGCGACCACCTTGCGATCCTCGTTCACCATCATGTCGATGATGTCTCGGACCGCCGTCTTGTCGATCGCCAGGCTCGCGGGATTGATTTGCTCGGTGGGAAGCGATTGCCACTTCGATTGGGTTGCCATTGAGACGTTCGGTTGACGCGCCTCGGCGCGCATGGGCCAACCGCTTACGTTACCCGCCGGCCCCGTATGTGTCAAACGGCTGCCGCGGACGAACAGGAGGCGCAAAACACGCAAACGCTAATATAGGCCGGTGACGCCGGTCGTCCGCGTGTCCGGGATTTCCAAGCGATATGGGCGGACGATCGCCGTGGCGGATGTGTCCTTCGAGGTCTGCGAAGGGGAGATCTTCGGCCTGATCGGGCCGAATGGCGCGGGGAAGACGACGACGCTGGAGTGTGCGGAAGGCATTCGCACACCGGACCGCGGCGCCATCCGCGTACTCGGATTGGATCCCGTCCGTGACGCGCACGCGCTGCAGCCGCGCATCGGCGTGCAGCTCCAGGACGCGCAGCTGCAGAAGCGGATCACGGTCTGGGAAGCCGTCGATCTCTGGGCGTCGCTCTATCGCACGACCGTGAGCGGGGCGCGGCTGCTCGACCAGCTGGGCCTCAGCGAAAAGCGCGACGCGTGGTTCATGACGTTGTCCGGTGGACAGAAGCAGCGGCTGTTCATCGCGCTCGCGCTCATCAACGATCCGGAGCTCGTGTTCCTCGACGAGCTGACGACCGGGCTCGATCCCCAGGCCCGCCGTGCGATCTGGGATCTCGTGCGCGGCATCCGCGACCGCGGGAAGACCGTCGTGTTGACGACGCACCTGATGGAGGAGGCGGAACGGCTCTGCGATCGCGTGGCGGTGATCGACCATGGCCGCGTCGTGGACGTCGGCACGCCTGCGGAGCTGGTTGCCCGCCACTGTCCTGAACGCACGGTCGTCCTCACGGCGGCTGATGCGACCGCGGTGGACCAGCTGCGCGCCGTCTTTGGCGGGGAGGTGGTGGGCGACGACCGTGCACGGGTGACGATCAGCGGCGCCGGCGACGATCTCGTCGCGCGCGTGATCGAGTGCGTCGCCGAGTACCGGATTCGCGTCGTCGATTTCCGCACGGTCGTACCCTCGCTGGAGGATGTGTTCCTGAAGCTGACGGGGCACTCGATTCGGAGCTGAGATGCTGCACGGCGTGTGGAAGCTGACGTGGGTCGAGATCAAGATCTTCCTGCGCGAGCCGCTCGGCGTGATCGGCGTGATCGGCGTGCCCGTGCTCGTGTTCGTCGTGCTGGCCCGGCTGATGCGCGGCGCGGGCGCCCCATCAAAGGTCGAGACGTTCGCGGCGACGATTCCTGCGCTGGGCGCCATGCTGATCGCGATCAGCGCGGTGCTCTCGCTCGTGACGATCATCTCCATCTACCGCGAGAGCGGCATCCTGAAGCGGCTGCGCGCAACGCCGCTGCGGCCTCCGACGATTCTCATCGCGCACGTGATCGTGAAGCTGCTGTTGACGCTCGTCACGCTCCTTCTGATGATTCTCGCGGGCTCCCGATCGTACCGAATTCCCGCCAGCGTGCCCCTCGGCAGCTTCGCGATTGCACTGCTGTTCAGCACGCTGAGCATCCTCTCGCTCGGGTTCGTGATCGCCAGCGTCGTGCCATCGGCGCGGTTCGCGCAGCCCGTCGCGACGGCAATCCTGTATCCGATGCTGGGGCTCTCCGGCCTCTTTCTGCCCATCGCGTCGATGCCGCCCGCGGCGCGCACGGTGGCACGCATGCTTCCGCTGACCTATGCGGCGTCGCTGCTCAAAGGGATCTGGCGGGGCGACGGGTGGGCGTCGCATTCGGGGGACGTCGTGGTGCTCGGCCTGATGTTCATCGTCTGCACGGTCATTTCCGCGCGAGTGTTCAGGTGGGAGTAACGAGCGTGTCGTATCATCGATCGGAATCGGGTGATGTCGAACAACATCGATGCATATCTCGGTTATCTGCGAGACGTGCGGCGAATGTCGCCCAACACGGTGGAGAGCTACGCCCGGGATCTCGCCGCGCTTGCGTCGTTCGCCGCCGCGCGGGAACGCGAGGTCGAGTCGCTCGAGCGGACCGAGCTCGAAGCGTTCGCCCGGACGCTCATGTCGTCCGGCCTGTCACCGCGCTCCGCCGCGCGCGCGATTGCTGGGGTCCGCGGGTTCTACCGATTCCTCGCGGTCGAGCGAACGATTGCCACCGATCCGGCGGACGACGTGCGCGCGCCGCGCGCCTGGCCCGCTCTTCCCAAGTATCTCGATCTCGATGACGTCGATCGCCTGCTGGCGCAGCCGGATGCGTCCACGCCGCGAGGTCTTCGCGACAAGGCGCTGCTCGAACTGCTGTACGCAACGGGCCTGCGCGTCACCGAGCTCCTCACCTTGAAGCCCGCGGACATCAATCTCGACGCCGGGTATCTCACCTGCATCGGCAAAGGGGACAAGCAGCGCATCGTCCCCCTCGGGCACGCCGCCGCCGAGTGGGTGTCACGTTACGTGAAGGAAGCGCGGCCCAGGCTCCTCAAGACGCGGAAGTCGCCCTGGCTATTCGTCAACGCGAAAGCGGGCGGCCAGCTCTCTCGCGTCGGTTTCTGGAAGATCCTCAAGGAGTACGGCATCAAGGCGGGCGTGTCGCGCGATCTGAGCCCCCACGTCCTGCGGCACTCGTTCGCGACGCACCTGCTCGAGCGCGGCGCCGATCTGCGCGCAATCCAGATGATGCTCGGCCACTCCGATCTGTCCACGACGCAAATCTACACGCACGTCCTGGAGGCGCGCCTGCGGGCGGTGTACGACAAGTACCACCCGAGGAAGTGAGGGATTGGAGCGTGGAGGTGGGTGGCGACAGCGAAACCTTACTCACGTTTGCAGCCGCGTTGTGGTACAGTTCAAAGGTTTGGCCATCAGCGGTCCGCGTTGGAGCAGGCTGCCTGCATGCGCAAGGAGCACGAGTCGAACATGGCCCGTACCGGTCGTTACCTTTTCACTTCGGAATCCGTTACCGAGGGGCACCCGGACAAGATTGCCGATCAGATTTCCGATTCCATCCTCGACGCCATCCTGGCGCAGGATCCCGTCGGGCGCGTCGCGTGTGAAACGCTCGTCACGACGGGACTCGCCATCATCGCCGGCGAGATCACCACGAATTGCTACGTTGACTTCCCGAAGATCGTCCGCCAGACGATCCGCGAGGTCGGCTACACGCGCGCGAAGTTCGGGTTCGATGCCGAGACGTGCGCCGTCCTGTCATCCATTCACGAGCAGTCGCCCGACATCGCCCAGGGCGTCGACCCGGGTGGCGCCGGCGATCAGGGCCTGATGTTCGGGTACGCCTGCACGGAGACGCCCGAGCTCATGCCGCTGCCGATCATGCTCGCGCACAAGCTCGTGAAAGGGCTGTCGTGCGCGCGGCGCGACGGCGTGCTCGATTACCTGCGCCCGGACGGCAAGTCGCAGGTGTCGGTCGAGTACGAGAATGGCAAGCCCGTTCGCGTCGACACCGTCGTGGTTTCGACCCAGCACAGCTCGACGGTCGAGAACAACACGCTCCGCGAAGAGATCGTCGACAAGATCGTCAACCGCGTCATCCCCGAGGACATGCGCGATTCGAAGACGCGGATCCTCATCAACCCGACCGGCCGGTTCGTGGTCGGCGGTCCGCACGGCGATGCCGGGGTCACCGGACGGAAGATCATCGTGGACACGTACGGAGGGGCCGCGCCGCACGGCGGCGGAGCATTCTCGGGCAAGGATCCGACGAAGGTCGATCGGTCCGCGTGCTACATGGCGCGCTACGTCGCGAAGAACGTCGTCGCCTCCGGACTCGCCGACCGCTGCATGGTGCAGCTCGCGTACGCGATTGGCGTCGCGGAGCCGGTGTCCGTGCTGATCGACACGTTCGGGACCGGCCAGATCGCCGACGAACGGATCAGCGAGCTGGTGCGCGCGCACTTCAAGCTGACGCCGCGCGGCATCATCGAATCGCTCGACCTCCGCCGGCCGATTTACAAGAAGACGGCCGCATTCGGGCACTTCGGCCGGACTGAACCGGAGTTCACCTGGGAGCGCACCGACAAGGCGGCGGCCCTGAGCGCCGACGCCGGCCGCTGATGCGGTGACCATCCGCCGCGGGACGCCTCTCCGCCTGGCTGCGGCGGGCGTCCTCGTCCTCCTCCTCCTCTTCCTCTTTTTACTTCTCCCTTCATCGCCCGCGCGTCTGGACGCGCGCGCATGGTCCGATCTTGCCGGCCGGACGGTCGCCGGCGCGTATCACGTCCACAGCCGCCGGTCCGACGGCGCGGCCGACAAACGTACGATTGCGCAGGCGGCCGCGCGGGCAGGATTACGGTTCCTCATCCTGACCGATCACGGTGACGGCACGCGGCCCGCGGATCCGCCCGAGTACGTGGATGGCGTGTTGTGCCTCGATGCCGTCGAGATCAGCACGGACGAAGGGCACTACGTCGCGCTCGATATGCGGCCCTCTCCGTATCCGCTCGGCGGAACAGCCGATGCGGTCGTCGAGGACGTCGGACGCCTGGGCGGCTTCGGCGTCGCTGCGCATCCCGACTCCCCCAAGCCCGAACTGCGGTGGACCGACACGTCCGCTCCGATCGACGGCATCGAATGGCTCAACGCGGACAGCGAGTGGCGTAACGAGTCGCGGGCAAACATCGCGCGCGCAGGGCTGGCCTACTTGTTCAGGCGCGGGCCTGCGCTCGCGACGCTGCTGGATCGTCCGGCGACGCTCGATCGCTGGGATCGCCTGACCGCCACGCGACCGGTTGTCGGGCTCGCCGGTACCGATGCACATGGCGGTGTCGGGAGGCGAGTGGAAGACGGCAGCCGTTCGGGCGTGCTCGGGATTCCGAGCTACGAGGCGAGCTTTCGCACGTTCAGCCTGCGCGCCGTGCTCGAGCATCCGTGGTCCGGCACGGCCGCAGAGGATGGGCACGCGTTGATGGCGGCGATCCGCTCCGGGCGCGTCTACACGACTATCGATGCGCTCGCGGTCCCGGGACTTCTGCAGTTCGAGGCAGAGGGCGGCGGACGATCGGTTGACATGGGCGGCGCGCTAATGCCAGGCACACCGGCGTCGCTCATCGTGCGCGCGTTGAAGCCCGCGTCGGCAGAAATCGTCCTGCTGCACAACGGCCGCGACGTCGCATCGACACGCGATTCGATGCTGCGCACGGAGGTGACAGGGGAGGGGGCGTACCGGATCGAAGTCCGCACCCCCCGAGCGCCTGGCAATCCGCCGATCCCGTGGGTCGCCAGCAATCCCATCTACTTTCTTCCGCCCGAAAGCGGAAGGCAGAAGGAGGAGCTTCCACCTCAAGCCGCAATCCACGAGCAGGAACTTCAAGCCGATGCCTGGCGCATTGAGAAGGATCCAGGCTCGAGCGCGATCTTGCGCACGTCCGGCGGCGTCGAACTCGATTACACGCTTCGGTCCGGCGCTCGCGCCAGCCAGTACGTCGCGATCGCCGCCCCCGTGTCGGGTGGCACCAACGGGGTAGGGCTGACGCTCGCCTGCGATCGCCCGACGCGCGCGTCGATCCAGTTGCGCACCGCCGAGGGGCTCAGGTGGCGCACGTCGGTATACGTGCCCACGGATCCGCGACAGATCTTCCTGCCGATCGCTGTCTTTCGACCCGTCGACCAGGCACCCGATCGCGTGGATGCGAGCCGCGTGACAAGCGTCCTCATCGTGATCGACCTCACGAACGCGAGTCCTGGACGGTCAGGGGCAGTGCGCATCCTGCGGGCGGTTCTCAGCAGTTGAGCTCGGCCGTGAGCCGACGACAGTGATATACTGCTCTAGCTATGTAGTGCAGTGGTGCGCTGTATGTCTAGGCCTGTCATGTTCGAGTTGCGCAAAGGGGACCCGCGTCCCGTTTACCGGCAGATCGCCGACGAGGTCTGTCGCGCGATCAGCGTTGGTGTGCTCCGGCCCGGGGACGCGCTGCCGTCCACCCGCCAGCTCGCGCGTGATCTGAATGTGAATACGAACACTGTCATTCACGCCTACAAAGCGCTGGAAGGGGAGCGCGTCATTGAGATGCGCCGAGGTCGTGGGGCGTTCGTTGCCGCCGCGGCCCGGGATGGGCGCCAAACGCCAGCAGTGCTCGCGCGGCAAGTCGCGGAACGTGCGCTGCGCGATGCGTTCCGGCATGGAATACTGGCGACCGATCTGATCGAGGCGCTCAAGGAAATTGCGCCGAGGTCAACCCGTTAAGGAGGGTCACCGACTACGTTCGCGCGGTCAGCAACAGATACATCGCCGTCCCCGCTGCGATCACGTTCGGCGCCCATCCGGCCATCACCGGGGCGAGCAGCCCTGCCTTGCCCACTGCCGCGAACGCGCCGGAGACGAGCCAATACGAGAGCGCCAGCACGATCCCAATGCCGATCCCGTACAACGTTCCCCGCTTTCCGGTCGTCATCCCGAACGGAATGGCCAGCAGCGTCATCACGACGGTGACGAAAGGGAAGGCGAGCTTCTTCTGCAGATCAACGCTCAGCGGAACGATGTTGAAGCCGCTGGAGGAGAGCTCGTCAATGTGCTGTTTGAGCTGCGGGACGCTCATCAGCTCGGCGATCGGCTGCTCCGTCTGGAAGTAGTCAGGCGTCTCGAGCGGGAGCGGCTTCTTCTGAAACGCCTCCCAGCGCGGGGGCCGCGTTTCGAAATCCTGATGCCAGCCGTCCTGCCCGTGCCACGAGCGTCCGTTCCAGTTGGCGCGCATCGCAAAGGTCTCGCTGGCGAGTTGCCATCCCTTCGCAGCGGGCCGATAGATGACGAGCCGATCGAGCGCCTGACGCTCCGGATCGAAGTAGCTGTAGTGGTAGATCCCGCCGTCGTGGCCGACCAGCCACCGGCGATTCAGGGCGTTGAAGGTGCGCGGCGGACGATTCCTGATCTGGGCGTCGAGGGCGTCGGCGCGGCGGTTCGCGAGCGCCATGATCCGCTGTTCCAGGCCGAAGAGCGCTCCGCTCCAGAGCAATGACAGAAACAGCAGCGGCGCGCCGACGCGGTAGACGCTGATTCCGCACGCCTTCATGACCGAGAGCTCGCTCGTGCGGCTGAGGATGCCGAACGTCACGAGTACGCTCAGGAGCGCCGCTATCGGGATGACGTAATACACGAACTGCGGCGTCTGCAGGGCGAGCAGCTGGAAGATCATCCCCGTCGTCGCCTGGCCTTTGAACAGCTTCTCGGAGCGGTCGATGAACGTCGCGATATAGAAGATGCCGAGCAGCGCCGCGAAAGAGATCGCCGCCGTTCGGAGGTAGATGCGGCTGATGTAGCGATCGAGGATGTTCACCGAGAGCCACGAGAACCGCGGCACGCGGACGACGACCACCACGCGTCCGCGTCGCGGCGCAGCCCCCCGCGCGTGCTCTGACCCCACGTGCTCTGACCCCACCGCGTGCTCTGACCCCGCCAAGTGCTCCGACCCCCGCGACGCGGCGAGCCGAGCGCGGATCCCATCCGCCGCCCGCATGACGCTGCGGAAGGGCAGCCGGCCCTCTGCCCATCGCGCACGCCAGATCAGAGCGGCGATCCCGAAGGGCAGAAGGACGATATTCGGCACCCACCGGGAGACGTGCATCTCGAGGTAGTGCCCCTTCGTCAGCGCCTCGCTCAGATACAGCAGGATGTAATAAGTGAAGATGACCGCGATGCCGACGACGAAGCCGGCGAGCTTGCCTTCGCGCGCCACTGTAAGTCCAAGCGCCAGACCGATGACGGCGAACACGAGGCAGGCGACTGGAAACGAGAACTTCTGCTGCAGGTACAGGACTTCCGGGTGCGGCGAAACGCCTGCGGCACGCTTCTGAGCGGCCTGATCGCGCAGTTGCTGGATCGTCATCTCGGCGAGCCCCCGCTGCAGCAGATCGGTGTGCGGAAACACCGTCTTCGGATCGAGGCTGACGATCAGTTCGCGCGGGAACCGGTAGGTCTCGATCTGCCGTCCGTTCGGCCCGGTACTCGCATAGCGGGTTCCGTCGATGAGGACCAAATCGACCGTCTGCTTCTCGCGATCGAGCCACAGGCGCCCGTTGCGCGCGAGGTATAGGACGGTCTGGCCGGAGGTCCGGGTATCGGCGACCAGGACGTCCTTCCATCCGCCGCCATTCTGCGGGACGTCGTTCGCGTAGAGCACCCACCCGGGAAAATCCTCGAAAAACACCCGCGGCCGGACGTCGTTTTCCACGCGCTTCGAGACCACGTCGTACGTGATCTCGCGGTAGTTCTGATTCGCGTCCGGAATCGCCCAGATCATTACGTACAGGTGGACCAGCGCCGCCGTGGTCGCAATCGTCAGCACCGGCCGCAGCAGGCGGAATGGACTGACTCCGCACGCCAAGAGCGCCACAGCCTCGCGATCGCCAGACATGCGGCCGAGGCCGATCAGCAGCCCGACCAGGACGGACATCGGAATCGTGAGACCGAGCGCCTGCGGCAGCAACGTGATCAGGATTCTGAGCGCCACGCCCCAGGACACGCCCTTGGACACCAGGGCCTCGAGCTGTTCCATCACCGGGGGGATCTCGAGAACGAACGTGAAAACCAGCAGCGACAGGAACAGCGGCGGCAGGATCTCGCGGATGACGTAGCGATCGAGCGTTTTCACGGGGGCGTCGACGCGAGGATAGCACGGGGGTCAGAGCCCGGGGTCAGAGCTCGAAAACCGTCCGCAGGTTTTCCACAGGGCCATTTTCAGGGCATTTTCAATGGTTCTGATAATGTATCTTATGTTAACTAAACGGAGCGACCGGAGTTCGCGGCGGGCGCAGGTCACGTTCGAGATTCGGGGTTCTTAGGGTTCCGGAGGTCCAGCGGGTCTGGGTTCCGGCTTCCGGAGGGTTCTGGGTTCAGCGGTCAGTGGTTCAGGGTTGCCCGGCAGCAAAGCTGCCGCAACTGGTGCGGTGGCCGAAGGTCACGCGCAAAGTGCTCTCTAGTTCACGTTGGGACAGATCGGTGGCCCAGAGTGTATGCAACGCTCGAAGCGAAGCATGCGGCACGTTCGGGAAATTCTAATCCTGTATGCAGTCGGACCAAATGCGCGAGACGCGCCAGAACCCGCAGTGTAAGGAACCCCGAACCCGGGAACCGGGCCCGCGACCCCGCGAACCCAGTGAAGCCGGCAGGTCTATCCCCGCCTCAATTCATCGAGAATCGCTTCGAGCGCCTGAATGACTTCATCGCGTTCCACGCGCGACTTCGAGAACCGGAGCTGCAGTTTGAACGCTTTGGTGGGTGCTTTGTAACTGAAGACGAACGCCTTGGGCCGACCCGACTTTGGTTTTGCGGTTTCCTTGCGGACTGCTTCGCGTGTCGTACCGCCGTCGCGGGCAATCCGTTCGACCAGGGAGACCATTTTCTGGGGGTCTCCTTGTCTAACTACCTCTAGAAGCAGAGACTTAGAGGAAATGTCGGCCAGCCGACAAAGGTTTTTGACCTCGTCTGGCATGTTGTTGAGCGACAGCGACTCCGTAATCGAGGTGCGCGACTTCCCCAGCCGCCGCGCCATGTCTTCGTGCGTGTACCCGCAGCGTGTCCCGAGCGACTGCAGTGCCTCCGCTTCTTCGAACGGCGTCAGGTCCTTGCGCTGGATATTCTCGATGAGCGCGATCTCGATAATCTCGTTGTCGTCGACTTCGCGGATGACAATCGGGATCTCCCGCAAGCCCACCTGTACGGCGGCTTGGTATCGGCGCTCGCCGGCGACGATCTGATAACGCCGTCCGCGCTGCCGCGCGATGATCGGCTCGATAATCCCCTTCTCCGCAATCGACGCCATCAACTCCGACAGGTCTCCCATGACCTGGCGCGGCTGATTCGGGTTCGGATCGATCTCGTCGATCGGGACGAGTCGTCCGACCGGCGACCCGGCGGAACTCGTAAGCGCCTCCACGTAATGTTCATCGTGGCGCATTCGCACGGTCGTCGGCAGTCCTCGCTTAGACACAATCGCTACTCCTTGTTCATCGGACCGCTACGTCTCGCGACGTCGCCGCTCACTCTGCTCCGGTTGCCGCCTGGCTGCGGAACGGCGGATCGGTCGTTCATGCTCGTTCGCTCGACCCGATCGGCGCGCATCAGGCGCGATCCATGACTTCTTCGCACAGCCGGTAGTACTCCGCTGCGCCCGTCGACTCAGGCGCGAACGTGAAAATCGATTCCTTGTACGCCGGGCTTTCTTCGAGCCGGACGCTCTTCGTGATGACGGTGTTGAATACCTTGCTGCCGAAAACCTTGTCGATCTGCGCACGGATGTCGCGCGCGAGCGCGGTCCGCTTGTCGTGCATCGTGATCACGACGCCCAGGATGCGCAGCCCGGGATTCGCGCGCGCCCGAACCTTCTCAATCGTCTCGAGTAGATCGTCCGTGCCTTCGAGCGCGAAGTACGACGATTGGATCGGAATGAGCAGGTGCGTCGCCGCGACCAGCGCGTTCACCGTCAACAGGCCCAGCGTCGGCGGGCAGTCGATGACGATGTTCGGATATTTTTCGAGGACGGGCTGCAGCTTGTCCTTCAGGCGGAAATGCGCGTCGAGCTCGCCAACCAGCTTGGCTTCCAGCTTCGCCAGCGCGATCCTCGACGGCGCCACCCACAGGTTCGGCTGCTGCGACGAGGGGAGAATCACATCGTCGAACGAGCAGTTCTGCTCGGCGATGGCGTCGTAGACGCTCCGCGGCACCTGCGTGACGTCGATATAGGACATCGTACTGTTCGCCTGCGGATCGAGGTCGACCAGCAGGGTCGGCCTCCCGCGGATCGACAGCGCAGCGGCGAGGTTGATGGCAGTCGTGGTTTTACCCACGCCCCCTTTTTGATTGGCGATGGCGACGATCATGGTGGGAGGAGCTTCGGCCGGACGGCCCGGTTGCCGTATTCTAGGGAGGCGCGAGGAAAGGTGTCAAGAAAAAGGACATCTACTACATCTTGTATTTCCCCATATCGTCAGGATCCAGGCTTTCCAGCCACTTCTGAAGCCGGTCCGCGTCGCCTTTGTCGGGCGCCAGGTCGACCGTTTTGGCGTTGTCGATGACCTTTTCCTCGACGAAGATCGGCACACGCGCCCGGAGTGCGAGTGCGATCGCATCGCTTGGCCGCGCGTCGACCGCGATTGTGTCGCCGTTCACCCGCAGGTAGATGAGCGCGTAGAACGTGTTCTCCTTCAGGTCCGACACGACGATCTTCTCGATTCGGCCGTGGAGGTCCTGGATGACGTTCTTCAGCAGATCGTGCGTCATCGGGCGAGGCGTGGTGACGTTCTCGATCTGTAGCGCGATCGCGTTCGCCTCGAACATCCCCACCCAGATCGGCAGCACACGCTGGCCGTCCTTATCGCGCAGGATGATGATTGGCGTGTTCGTAATCGGGTCCACCATCAAGCCCTTGATCGTCATTTCAATCTGCATCACACGTCCCCGATCATGACTTCGCCGCGAAGGCTGTTTGGGTTCGCCCCGGTGATTCGCACGGGCACGAGGCTCCCGACCCATGAAGGATCCCCGGGAAAGTTCACGACCGTGTTCCCTTCCGTGCGGCCCGACAGTTCCCACGCGCGCCGGCGGCTGTGCGAGTCGATCAGAACGGCCTCGGTGCGGCCCACGGCAGCCTCGAACAGTTCCTGCTGAATCCCCTTCTGCAGTTCCTGCAGCTCGACGATCCGATCCGTCTTCTCTGCCTCGCCCACATCGTCCGGCATGCGCTTGAGCGCCAGCGTGTTCGGACGCGGCGAGTACTTGAACGAGAACATGCTGTGATAGCGGACCGCGCGGGTCAGCGAGAGCGTGGCCTCGAAGTCCTCGCGCGTCTCTCCCGGGAACCCGACGATCATATCGGTCGATAGCGCAATCTCCGGGATTGCGTCGCGAAGGCGATCGACGAGGCGGAGATACTCTTCGCGCGTGTGGCGGCGGCGCATCGCCTGGAGGATCCGGGAGGATCCGCTCTGCACCGGCAGGTGGAGGTGACGGCAGACCTTCGGCACACCGCGGATGGCCTCTATCATTCTCGGCGTCACATGACGCGGATGGGGGCTCGCAAAGCGGATGCGCTCGACACCCGGAACGTCGTTGATGCGCGCGAGCAGTTCCGCGAAGTCGCACGACGGATCGTCCGGCGCCTGGTAATGATTGACGATCTGTCCCAGGAGCTGTACTTCCTTAGCACCGGTCTCCGCTGCGTAGCACACTTCCTCCACGATCGCCCGCGCGGGCCGCATACGCTCGTGGCCGCGCGTGTAGGGGACGACGCAGAAGGCGCAGAACTCGTTGCAACCCTCGATGATGGTGACGTACGCCTTGACCGGATCCTCGCGTCGCGCGATGCCGAGCGGGAACGAGACGTCCTCGTACGGGTTGAGGTCAATCCGAGCGGAGGTAGGAGGTTGCAGCTTGGAGGTTGGAGTTTGCTGGATGCCGGTTCTTGGTTGTTGGTTGGTGGAGGCCGCTCTTTGAGCCTGAGCGACGAGCAAGGGCAGCCTCTTCAGACTCTGTGTGCCGATCAGAACGTCGATGAGATGGCCGTTCGTCCGCGACAGTAGTTTCTCCCCCTCCTGCTGCGCAACGCACCCGGCCACCGCAACGATTGGTCGCTCTCCGGTTTCTTCGCCCAGGACGCGCAGCTCACCGAGACGCGTGTACAACTTTTCTTCAGCCTTCTCCCGGACGCTGCACGTGTTAATGACGACGACGTCGGCGTCGCGATCATCGCTCGTGCGCTCATACCCCGCCTGCTCCAGCAACCCGGCCATTCGCTCGGAGTCGTGGTAGTTCATCTGGCAGCCGTATGTTTCGATTAGATACTTCATCGTCGGGGTTCGCGATTCGGGCGTTAATCTGCGTTCGTCCGAGGCGGGTTTCGCTTTTGCTTTTCGTTCGCTTTCGCCTGCAACATTTCAGCGGCGCTCGCAGTCACGGACGCCGTGACCGACGCTCCCCCGATCATGCGCGCGATCTCGGCGACACGATCCGAGCCGTCGACCCGGAGGACTTCTGTGGCCGTGCGTCCGCCGCGGACGGCTTTCTCGATTCGGAAGTGCGTGGATGCGTACGCCGCAATCTGCGGAAGGTGAGTGATGCACAGCACCTGGAAACGATCGCCGAGGCGGCCGAGGCGCGCACCGACGCGATCGGCCACGACGCCTCCAATCCCGGCGTCCACCTCGTCGAAAATGAGCGTCTTTCCTGCCGCGTCCGTCGTCGCGAGCGTCTTCAGCGCGAGCATGATGCGCGACAACTCCCCGCCGGACGCGATGCGCGCGAGCGGACGCAGTTCCTCGCCCGGGTTCGGGGAAATGTAGAACTCCCCTTCCTCGATGCCGCGTTCCGACCAGTGCGATTCGTCGGCAGAATCGGAAAAGCGAACCTCGCAGCGCGTGCGGCTCATGGCGAGCTCGACGAGCGATCGCACGAGCAGCCGCGCGAATTCCTTTGCCGCGGCGCGTCGATCGTTCGAGAGGGTTCGCGCCGCCCCGAGATATGCCGCGCGGGCCGCATCCAGCGATGCGTCCAGCTCCGAGACGCGCTCGTCGGCGTGCTCGAGGTCGTGCAGCTCACGACGGAGATCCTCCCCATTCGCAATCACGTCGCCAAGCGCCGGGCCGTGTTTCTTCTTCAGACGCTCGAGCACCGCGAGCCGGTCCTCCAGCTCCTGCAGCCGCGCCGGCGACGCGTCGATGTCCGCGGCATAGGATCGCAGGAAGAACGCAAGATCCTCGAGCTGCGACTTGATGCCGTCGCGCACCTCCAGATATGGCGCGAACCGGGCGTCGATGGATGCAAGCTCGGTGACGCGTTTCCACACGGTCCCAAGCGCCGGCAGCGCCGCGTCATCACCTTCATAGAGTGCGCCGTACGCGTCGCCGCACAAACGCTGCAATCGATCGGCGTTGGCGAGCACGCTGCGCGTCGCGGCAAGCTCCTCGTCCTCGCCCGCGCGCGGCGCCGCGCGATCGATCTCTGCGAGCTGGAAGGCGACGAACTCGGCACGCGACGCTTTCTGCTGGCGTACCGCCAGGAGCCGATCGCGTTCGTCCCGGAGCTGCTGCCATGCGCGGAACGCGGAGCTGACGTTCGTCCGCGCTCCCGTCAACCCGGCGAACTCGTCGAGGACGTCGAGGTGCGATGCGGGATCGAGGAGCACCTGATGCTCGTGCTGCCCGTGCAGATCGACGAGCGGTCCGATCTGATCGCGCAGCGCCGCGGTCGTGACGAGTGACCCGTTCACGAACGCACGGCTCCTGCCCTGGGCCGAGACCTCGCGGCGGACGATCAGCTCCCCTCCGTTAGGGCCGTCGAAGATCGCCTGCACGGTGGCGGTCTCCTCACCCGTCCGAACCAGCTCGGCGGAAGCCCTGCCGCCGACGAGCAGGCCGACCGCTCCAACCAGAATCGACTTGCCTGCGCCCGTCTCCCCGGTCAGCGCGTTCAGGCCGGGCGCGAACTCGAGTTCGAGGCGGTCGATGACCGCGAGGTGACTGATGCTGAGGAAGCGGAGCATGCGATTTTCAGCGCTCGTGGACTGACAGGACGGATATCAGCGGAAGTACCATCCTATCAGATGTTTGACAGTGCCACAGCCGCATGTTACCCTTCCGTCGCTGCGCTGTCCCAGCGGCGCATTCCAGGTAGAACCGCAGGCACGCCTGCCGAAAATCGTCACCGTGGAGGAGCCGTTTGCGCACGTCTGGTTTCCTCGCCCTCGCGCTGCAGGCGCAGGGGGCGCAGCCGGAGTCTGGGGCCGGCGGGATCGACTTCGTTCAGCTCATCGCCCATTCCACATGGCTGGCGAAGAGCGTGCTGCTCATCCTGCTGCTCTTCTCCGCCGTTTCCTGGGGCATCATCCTCTATAAGCTCTGGCAGTTTCGCCGGGCCGAACGCAACTCGGCGACGTTCCTCCAGGTGTTTCGCAAGAGCACGAAGTTCTCGGAAGTACAGGCGATCTGCTCCAGCGTGGCGGCGAGCCCGCTCGTCGGCATCTTCCAATCGGGCTACGCGGAGCTGAACGCGCAGCTTCGTCAGAGCCGTCCCGACGCCGACCCCCGACCGACGGCCGTCGTCACGCGTCCTACGTTGAAGAGCCTGGACTCGGTCGATCGTGCGCTGCTGCGCGCCACCACGATGGAGGTCGGCAAACTGGAACGACGCGTTCCCTTTCTCGCGACGACCGCGAGCATCACGCCGTTCATCGGTCTTTTCGGAACGGTGTGGGGCATCATGGCCGCGTTCCAGAACATCGGCGTACAGGGCTCCACGAGCCTCAACACGGTCGCCCCCGGCATCGCGGACGCGCTGGTCGCGACAGCCGCCGGTCTGTTTGCCGCGGTGCCTGCCGTATATTTCTACAACCACTTCACGAACCGCGTGCGCGAGTTTGCCGCGGAGATGGATGATTTCTCGCTGGAGTTCCTGAACATCTCGGAGCGGAATTTCACGTAGCGCGATGCCGAAAGTCCAGCATACGACCGGCGGCGGATCGGGACGGCGGCGTGGCCGCGGCGCACGCGTTGGAACATCGCTCGCCGAGATCAACGTCGTCCCGCTTGTGGACGTGATGCTCGTGCTGCTCATCAT
Organism: Acidobacteriota bacterium; assembly: GCA_046733875.1. Taxonomy (GTDB): domain Bacteria; phylum Acidobacteriota; class Vicinamibacteria; order Vicinamibacterales; family 2-12-FULL-66-21; genus JBKPQB01. The sequence goes on along the minus strand of JBKPQB010000059.1, from coordinate 22,627 downwards.
CTTCATGGTGACCGCGCCGATGATGACGCAGGGGCTGCCCGTCAATCTTCCGCAAGCTCGCCGCGCGCAGCCCGTTTCCGCGCAGCCCATCTACGTCACCATTCCCGCCGCGTTTCCGAAGAACCGCGTCGTCCAGATCAACAACGACGAGGTTCGCGTCGACATCCTGCAGGAGCGGATGAAGCAGGCGATGCTCGAACGCGAAGACAAGTCCGTGTTCGTTCGAGCGGACGGAACCGTCCCGTATCAGGATCTCGTCTTCGTGATGGACAAGCTGAAGGAGGGCGGTGTCGAGAAGGTCGGGCTCGCGACGCGCCCTGTCCAACGCTGATGGACGCGGTCACCCAAATCCTGCTCGATCGGTCGCGCGAAGCCGAGGCGATCGGCCGGACGGTGCTGCTGTCGCTCGCCGCGCATGCTGCGCTGATCGCGCTGGTCATCTTTCTGCCAACCAGCTGGGCGTCGCAGAAGACGGATAGGCGTGCCGTAATGATGATCTCGCTTGGCGGTGCAGAGGGTCCCCGTCAGGGGATGACGGCGATCTCAGCGAAGCCGATTCAGCAGGCGGTGCCGACGCTGGTGAAGCCGAAGGAACAGGCGCCGCCCGCCCTGGCGAAGCCGGAAATGATCGAGCCGCTCAAGAACGCACGTCCTCAGCCGAAGGCGACCGCGAAGCCCGAGCCTGAAAAGAAGATCGAACCGCAGCTCCACGGCCGCACGCCGACCACGGGACCGCAGGTGAAGAGCGGAACCGCGCGGATCGAGACCGGCGGTACGTCTGTCCCCTTCGGGGGGCTGGCCACGGGCGGTGGCGGCGCGGGCACCGCGTACACCGATATCCAGGACTTCTGCTGCCCCGAATATCTTCAGACGATGGTGCAGCTCGTGCAACGGAACTGGCAGCAGAACCAGGGCGTGGATGGGACCGTGCAGGTGCGCTTCACGATCGCGCGCGACGGATCGCTGAACGACATTCAGATCGAGCAGCAGAGCGCGCCATTCCTCAACATGGCGGCGCAGCGCGCCGTTGTCGCGACGCGGCAGCTCCCTCCGCTGCCGGCGGCGTTCACGGGCGATCACCTCACCGTGCATCTCGTCTTTCAATTCAAACGATGACCGTGAAACCTTTTCAGTTCTCCATCGCAGCAGCGGTGTTCGTCGCCGCATCGCTCACGCTGTTCGGACAGCAGCCGCCGTCACAACCGTCCGGACAACCGCCCGCGGGGCAGCAGCCGACGGAAGTCACAGTCCCGCTTGTCGGGGCGCCCGGCATGCCGCCGAAGATGGCCATTGCCGGCTTCATCCCGCTGAGCAACGATGCCGAGACGGTCGCGGCCGCGAATACGATCGCGGATGTGCTGTTCGACGATCTGAAGTTCGAGCGCGAGTTCTACATGATCGAGAAGGACGCGGCGGCGACCGTGCCGCGGCCTACGTCCGTCGACGCCCTTCCGCTCGATCGCTGGCGCGAGCTGAACGCGAACGGTGTCGTGGTGGGCGCCGTCAGGAAGACGGGCAATGGCGTGACGGTACAGGTGAAGGTGGTCGACGTCACTTCGGGCCGGACGTCGATTGGCAAGGAATACAGCGGCTCGATCGCGAACCCACGCCTGTATGCGCATACGATCTCTGACGAGATCCATCAGACGCTGCGGGGTGTCCGGGGCGTCGCTCGGACGAAGTTGACATTTTCATCGGATCGCGACGGCGAGCGGATGAAAGGACCATTGGGGGATCGGGAGATCAAAGAGGTGTACATCACCGACTATGACGGCGCGAACCAGGTTCGCGTCACGGTGACGAGGTCGTTGAACATTACGCCCGTGTGGTCGCCAGACAACCAGGCGATTGCGTACACGACGTACCGGCACGGGTATCCGGACATCTTCGTGTCCTACATCCATCAGGGACGGTTGGAGACACCGGCGAACGGGTCGCCATCGAAGCAGAACTACCTGCCCGTGTTCTCGCCCGATGGAACGAAGATCGCGTTCACTTCGAATCGTGACGGCAATCCGGAGATTTACGTGGTGAACCGCGACGGCAGCGGCCTGCGCCGGATGACGAACAGCCCGTCCATCGATGTGACGCCGACGTGGTCGCCGAGCGGCACGCAGCTCGCGTGGGTGTCGGATCGCACGGGCTCGCCGCAGATCTACATCATGAGCGCGGACGGCACGGGCCAGCGGAAGATCACGAGCGAGTCGTACTGCGATCGCCCGACGTGGTCGCCTGAGCCCTTCAACGAGATCGCGTACGCGTCGCGGTCGGGCGGCGGGTTCGACATCCGCCTCTACAGCTTTGCGAAGGGTGAGAGCGTCCGCGTGACGGACGGAATCGGCAGCAACGAGAGTCCGGCGTTCTCGCCGAACGGCCGGCACATCGCGTTCACGTCGACGCGCAACGGGAAGCAGCAGATCTTCACGATCGCGCGCGACGGTAACGATCTGCGTCAGATCACGCGCGAAGGCAACAATGGATATCCGAATTGGTCGCGCTGAATGCTGAATTGAGGTGGTTCCCGGGTTCAGGAGTTCAAGGAGTTCAGGGATGGGTTGGAGTTCGGGGGTTCACTGTTCGGTTCACCGCTCGGCTCGAACGATGAACCAGAGCCGCGAACCCGCAACTTCGAACCCAGCCCTGCACCCTGTGACCCTCGAAGGTCGTGAACCTGATGGAGAGATATGAAACATCGCTGGCTCATCGCAGTTCTCGTTTCCATTAGCCTGACCGCCGCCTGCGGCGGTAAGAAGCCCCCCGTGGCACGGCCGACTACTCCGCCGCCTCCGTCGACAACGACGGAGAAGCCGCCCGAGCCGCCCGAGCCGGTTCCCGAGGCCGCGCCGATCCCGCGTGAGCCGACGATCACCGACGACTCGCTCGCGAGCAAGGACCTCGACGTCATCAACAAGAACTCGCCGTTCCAGCCGGTGTTCTTCGCGCTCGACAGCTCGGACGTCGACCAGGCCGGGCAGCAGGTGCTCAACGCGAACGCGGACATCCTGCGAAAGTATCCGAGCTGGACGATTACGATCGAAGGTCATTGCGACGAGCGTGGCACGGCGGAATACAATCTGGCGCTCGGCGAACGGCGCGCGCTCGCCGCGAAGACGTACCTCGTCTCGCTCGGCGTGCCGGCGGACCGGCTGCGGACCGTCAGTTACGGGAAGGAATTCCCGTTCGATCCGGGGCACAACGAGGAAGCGTGGTCCCGCAATCGCCGCGCGCACTTCGTCGTGACGAGCAAGTAGCCTGCGCGCGCGTGTCGCCGCTGACCTAGGCCGCCGCTACGTTGAGGTTGTTCGCGCGGGCCTCAAAGGCCCCGCGCTACGTTTGGGGTTGTAGGGCGGCCCTTCCCAGGGCCGCCACTTTGTAAGGAGCCAGCATGATTCGGTTTCGCGCCGTGGTGATGGCCGGTTTGATGACGGCCATATCGGCCGCGCCCGCATTGGCGGCCGCGAACAAGGAACACCAGCAGCTTATGGCGGAGATCCGGATGCTGCAGGAACAGCAGCAGCAGCTCCAGCAATTCCTGGGGACGCTATCCGACGCGTTGAAGGCCGTGTCCGCGAAGCTCGACGATCAAACCGGCGCAATGCGGAAGGCGATGGCCGATGAGGGGCTCGCGGTGAACGGCATCAACGAGAGCGTGCGCGTGCTGCGCGAGAAGGTGGACGACACGAACGTGCGCGTCTCGTCCGTGTCGCAGGAGATCGAGGCGCTGCGGCAGGCGATCGGCTCGTCGCAGCAGATGACGCAGGCGCCTCCGCCTGTCGCCCCCGGCGGCGAAGCGCCCGCGGCCGGCGCTACAGCCGGATCGACGTCAACGCCGCCTCCGGCGTCTACCATGAATCCTGTCAGCCCCGGCGTGTCGCCGCAGCGGATGTTCGACGCCAGCTTCGACGACTACACCGCCGGCCGCTACGATCTCGCGATCCAGGGGTTTCAAAGCTACATTCAGGCGTTCCCGCGCGCGGCCAACGCGCCCGACGCTCAGTACAACATCGGGCAGTCCTACTACAACCAGAGCAAGTGGAAGGAAGCGCTCGATGCGTACGAGAAGGTGATCAGCGACTATCCCCAGTCGTCGCGGGCGCCGAGCGCGTACTTCAAGCTGGGGCAGACGTACGAGCGACTCAACCAGATCGATCTCGCGAAGAAGGCGTACGATACGGTGATCAATTCGTATGCCGAGTCGAGCGACGCGCAGCTTGCGCGGCAGGCGCTCGAACGGCTGAATAGACGCTGATCAAGGGCCCATTCCCGACCTCCAACTCCCAAAACATGAACCCTGGGAGTTGGCCTTAGAATGGAATATCGTCGTCGGTGAGCTCGTTGATCGGCTCGCCCATGGGCTCCATCTGCTCGCCGCCGGTGGAGGCGGTGCGGGCCTGCGGACGGGCCCCGGCTCCCCCTCCCCCGCCGCCGAGCAGGACGATCCGATCGCCGCGAATCTCGGTCGTGTACCGCTTGTTGCCGTCCTTGTCGTCCCATTGGCGCGTCTGCAGCCGCCCCTCGACGTAGATCTGCTTCCCCTTCACGAGGTACTCGGACAGCGACTCGGCGGACTTGCCCCACAGCACGACGCGGTGCCACTCCGTCTTTTCCTGCTTCTGACCCGCTTTGTCGTTCCACACCTCCGTGGTGGCCATGTTGAGAGTGGCGACCGGTGCGCCGCCCGGCGTGTAGCGGAGCTCCGCATCGCGCCCCAGATTGCCGACGAGAATCACTTTGTTCACGCTGCCCATTCCTGACGTCCTTTCAAGAGCGCCGCCATCCCGGCGAGCCTCTGATCTTCGTTCAATTCCATCGAATCAGCCGGCAATCGCTGCTGAATCTGCCACATTCGCGCCGATGTGCGATTGCAAAAAAACACACATCACGTCGTGCGCCCATACCGATCTTCCAGACGGACGACGTCGTGAAGCTCCGGCGTCGAGACCTCGAAGATGTCGCAGTCGGAGATCGCGGTCATGCGATGAACGGTCTTCGGGGTGACGTGGACCGCCTCGCCCGGCTGCATCTCGCGCTTGACCAGCTCGTCGCCTTCCTTGATTTCGAACAGCATCCGGCCCGACCAGAGAAAGATCGTCTCGTCCTTCTGATTGTGGTACTGGAGGCTCAGCGCGTGCCCCGCGTTGACGTGAATCAGTTTGCCCACGTAGCGATCCGTCTTCGCCCAGTGCAGCTCGTAGCCCCAGGGTTTGTCGACTTTGGTCATAGCCATTCGAATCCCTAATCCCTCATCGCTGATCCCGAATCCCCAATTCGCAGTCCCCAATCCGGATCCCGGATCCCGACCCGCGCACGAACCCGCACCCGCGCCCGCGCCCGCCCCCGCGCCCGCACCCGCACACCCGCACGCGCCCGCGCGTCCTACGTCGTCCGGGCCGGCACCCCGAACTCCCCGAGCACGCGCTCCACATCGTCCGCCGTCGCGGCGCGGAGTGCGCGTGCCGCAAGCCGCGTCGTGTCCGTCGTCCGCACGCCGCGCACGACCTGCTTCGCGAGCGGAATCGCCGACGGCGCCATGCTGAACTCCCGCAACCCGAGCCCGGACAGGAGCGGGAGCAGCATGGGATCGGCCGCCATCTCGCCGCAGACGGAGACGGGCAATCCCTTGCGCCGCGCGCCGCGCGCGACGTGCCGAAGAATGCGCAGAATCGCGGGGTGGAGCGGCGCGTACAGCTGTGAGACCCGATCGTCCGTTCGATCGACGGCGAGGCAGTATTGAATCAGATCGTTGGTGCCGATGCTGAAGAAATCCGCTTCCTCGGCGAGCAGATCGATCGTGAGGGCGGCGGAGGGCACCTCGATCATGATTCCGATCGGGACCTGGGGCACCTGAAGCCCGCGCGCGCGGAGCGCGTCGGCCGCCTGCACGACCGCGCGCCGGGCGGCGCGCAGCTCCTCGACGCCGGTGACGAACGGGAACATGATCCTGAGCGGACCATGACCGGCCGCGCGGAGCAGCGCGCGCAACTGGGCCTGGAACACTTCGTCGAACGAGAGGCTGAGGCGCAGGCCGCGGAGCCCGAGCGGGGCGCGGCTCGTGTCGGACGGCGCAACGAGCCCGAGCTGCGCTTCGGTGACGTCGAACGTGCGCACCGTCACGCGTCCGCCGCCCATCGCCTCGAGCAGCCCGCGATAGACCTCGTACTGCGCGCCTTCGTCGAGTCCGGCCGCACCCGTCTCGGCGAGTAGGAACTCCGATCGGTAGAGGCCGATGCCCTCGGCGCCGCGCTCGCGCGCGCGGGCAGCTTCCTCAGGCAACTCGACGTTCGCTTCGATGCGAACGGCGACGCCATCCTGCGTGACTGAGGGGAGGCTGTCGAACTCCGCCAGCGACCGCTCGTACGCGCGGCGCTTGCGCGATCGCACCTCGAGATCCGCCAGCACCTCGGCCGACGGCTCGACGAGCACTTCCCCGCTGCCGCCGTCTACGGCAAGCATCGTCCCGGGCTGTATGACAGCGCTCGCGTGACCCGTGCCCGCGACGGCGGGTACGTGCAGCGACCGGGCGAGAATCGCCGTGTGATAGGTCCAGCTCCCAGCGTCCGTGACGAACGCTGCGAGCCGATGCGGGTCCAGCTGGGCGATGAGCGACGGGCTCAGTTCGTCAGCGACGAGCACGAGGGGGCCATCGATGTCGCGGAACAGGTCCGCCGGCCCCTCGGTCGATCGCAGGTTCATCGAGAGGCGGCCGACCACGTCGGCGACGTCCCCCTTGCGCTCGCGAAGGTACGGATCGTCACCGTGGTCGAAGAGCGAGGAGACTTCGTCCAATGCGCGCTGGAGCGCGGATTCGGCGTTCAGTCGTTCTTCGCGGATGATCGATGCGGCGCGGTCGACGAGCATCGGATCGTCCAGCATCAGGAGCTGGGCGTCGAAGAGGTACGCGTGTTCCGTGCCCGCGGCGTCCGCGATCCGCGTCTTGATTTGTTCGAGCTGCTCGCGGGCGCGCACGCGCGCGCCGTCGAGGCGCTCCAGCTCGCGCGGGATGCGCCGTTCCGGGACCTGGAACCGCAGGGCGCCCGATCCGCGGCGCACGACGAGCGCGCGGCCAAGCCCTATGCCGGGCGAGACACCGAGTCCGTTCAATCTCATGTCAGTTCGTCAAAGCCGCGCCCCACCAGCGCGCAAAGCGCCGCGAGCGCGTCCGATTCGTCGGGACCATCCGCGGTGATCGTGATCGAGCTGCCGCGGGCGGCCGCGAGCAGCAGCAGTCCCATGATGCTCTTGCCGTCCATCTCCCGCCCGCCGCGCGCCACGCGGATCCGCGCGGCAAATCGACCCGCGGCGTGGACGAACTTCGCCGCCGCGCGCGCATGAAGCCCGAGATCGTTCACGATCGGCACCGTACAAGAGGTCACCGCTACGTCTTTTCGCCTCTGATCAGGTCGGACGCGACCCAGATGGCGTTCCGTCCGTGATCGCGCATCTCCCGTGCGAGCAACAGCAGGTCCGTGCCCTGCGGCGGCCGCGCGAGCTTAATCAGCATGGCCAGATTCACGCCCGTGATCACTTCCACTTTGTCCGTGTCGAGAAACGTGACCGCAAGATTGGCTGGCGTGCCCCCGAACATGTCCGAGAGCACGATCACGCCAATCGACGGATCCGGCGAGCCATCCGGTCCGCGCCGCACGCGCTCGATTGCCTGTCCGATCTCCTCGCGGGCCTGATCGACGTTCTCGTGCCAGCCGATCGACACAGCCGCAAACTGCGGCAGCTCGCCGACGATCATTTCGGCGGCGGTCAGCAGCTCCGCCGCGAGCTGCCCGTGCGTCACCACGACAACACCTACGCTAGTCAATCGCGATATCTCTGTGACGGACCCGCACCTGCACCCCCTCGAGTCCAGCAAGCCCCTTCTTCAGTGCTTCCGCAATCGCAACGGATCGATGCCTGCCGCCCGTGCAGCCGATGCCAATCGTCAGGTAGCTCTTCCCCTCTACAACGTACTGCGGAATCAGGAAACGGAGAAGGTTGAGCGTGTGTTCCAGGAAGTCATGCGTTGCGTCGGACTTTTCCAGAAACGCGCGCACTTCTCGATCCCGGCCTGTGTGTGGCCGCAGTTCCGGCACGAAATGCGGATTCGGCAGAAAACGAACGTCGAACAGGAGATCCGAATCCACGGGGATACCGTGCTTGAACCCGAAGCTCAGGATCGTGACGACCAGCGGCGATCCAGGCACGCGGCCCGCCTGGACGCCGCGAAACGCATGCCGCAGCTCGTGCACCGTCAGGGCCGACGTGTCGACGACGTGATCCGCCAGCCGTCGGATTGGCTTCATCCGCTCGCGCTCCTCGCGAATCCCTTCAATCGCGGAACGATCCGGCGCCAGCGGGTGCGGGCGCCGCGTCTCGCTGAACCGGCGGACGAGGACATCGTCGTCCGCGTCGAGGAAGATGAGCACCGGATTGAGATTGCGCATGCTCTTCAGCTTGCGATACACGGGCGGCAGCTCATCGAGCATCCTCCCTTCGCGCACGTCGACGACGACGGCTGCGCGGGAAATCTCGGATCCGGCACGCAGCGTCAGCTCCGCGAGCATGGGCAGCAGCGCGACCGGCAGATTGTCCACGCAGAAGTAGCCCAGGTCTTCCAGCGCGCGGATCGCCTGCGACTTTCCCGAACCGGACAGCCCGGTCAGAACGACGAAGCGCGACGAGACGGCCGTTCTTGCCGCCCTCCTCGCGGTGTGGCGCTTCTCCCGCATTTACAAGTCCTCTCCGAAATCGAGGTCGGAGGGGTCTCGACCGTTCTCGAGCTGCTCTTCCAGACGTTCGACAAGGCGGCGTGCCGCGTGGTGACCGCCGCTCCTGAGGAGCTGGTTGCGCGCCGCAACCTCCACGAGAATCGCGAGGTTTCGTCCGGGCGCGACGGGCATCCTGATCATGGGGACGCGGACGCCGAGGTTCTCGTAATGCGCTTCCTCCAGCCCCAGACGGTCGTATTCGCGAGCGGGATCCCAACGCTCGAGCTGCACGACCAGCTCGACACGCTTCGCGCGCCGGGTGGACGCGACGCCGAAGAGATCCTGGACGTTGATCAGCCCCAACCCGCGGATCTCCATGTGATGGCGCGTCAGCTCCGGGCAGCTTCCGATGAGGAACGACTCGGCCCTGCACCGCAGCTCCACGGCATCGTCTGCGACGAGGCGGTGGCCGCGGACGACGAGGTCCAGTGCGCACTCGCTCTTGCCAATGCCGCTCTCGCCGGTGATCAGCACGCCCAGGCCGAGGATGTCCATGAGCACGCCATGGACGACCCCGCGCGCGCCGAGATACGAATCGAGCACCGCAGCCAGCCGCGCCATCGCGATGGGCGGAGCGGCTCGCGTCTTCAGCAGCGGCACGTTCGCACGATCCGCCTCGGTCCTGATTTCTGCCGCTCCGTTCAGGCCGTCCGTCAGGATGACGCACGGCAGCGCGTGCGTGAACACGCGGCGGACCACGTTCACGCGCTCCTCCGGCGTCAGCGAATCGAGGAAGCGCACCTCGCTCTCGCCGAAGACAAGAGGACGCCCTTCGCGAAGATATTGGTCGAAGCCGGAGAGCGCCAGGCCGGTCTTTTGCGGGTGCGGGTTCGTGATGCGGCGCTCGACGCCGCCGGCGCCAGCGAGCAGCTCGAGGTCCAACGCGCGCGATTCTGCGAGATCGCGCAGGACGGTGGCGACGCTGACACCCGGAGAGGGGCTCATCTACTCGGGCTCGATGAGCCCCAGATTACCGTCTTTCCGCCGGTACAGGATGCTGACAGCGTCGCTCTCCGCGTTGCGGAACACGATGAAGGTGTCGGCGCCGGATTCGACGCGCAGCGCCGCGTCCTCGACGGACATCGGCTTGATCGCGTAGCGCGTCGCGCGAACGACCCGCGGTACTGCGGCCGTTTCCGACGATGGGACCTCCCGCGCGCCCGCCCCGCGGCGCTTGCGCTCCGCCCATTTCGACTTGAGCTTCTGCGCCTGCTGTTCGATCTTTTCGGATGCCTGGCGCAGCGAGAGGTGCCACGCGTTGCCGGTTCCGATCCCGCGCAGGATGTGATCTCCGCGGGCGTGAATCACGATCTCCGACAGGTGGCGATACTTTTCTTTCGTCAGAATGACGGTCCCCGAGATCGCGCTGTCGTTCAGGACGCGCGAGAGCTTCGCGAGCCGCCGGTCTATGAGCTGCCGGAGCGGTGGAGTGATCTCCACGTGCCGGCCGGTAATATCGAGTCGCATAGGAAAGCCACGGATTACACGGATGTTACGGATGCGCCGTGGAAGCCACGGGTTTCACGGATGTCACGGATCTGGAGGCCGCGTCGGCACGCTCTCGACTAGTACAGGACCTTTCGCTGGTTGGACGTCGGGATTTTCAGCTCCTCACGGTATTTCGCGATGGTGCGCCGCGCGAGCATCAATCCTTCCTTCTGCAGAATGCTGACGATCTTCGAATCGCTCAGGGGCTTGCGTGGGTCTTCGTTCTCGATGATCTTCCGGATGCGCTGCTTGATCGTGACGGACGAGACGCTGTCGCCGTACGAGCTGCTGATGCCGCTATGGAAGAAGAACTTCAGCTCGAACACGCCCTGCGGCGTGTGCATGTACTTGTTGTTCACGACGCGGCTGACGGTGGACTCGTGCATGCCGATGTCGTTCGCCACGTCGCGCAGCACGAGCGGGCGCAGGTACTCGATCCCGTGATCGAGGAACTCGCGCTGGAAGTTGATGATGCTGTTGGCGACCTTCTGAATCGTCTTCTGCCGCTGGTCGACCGACTTGATCAGCCACAGCGCCGACCGGAACTTGTCCTTCACGTACGCGCGCGTCTCGTCGTTCGCCTCGGTGGTGCCGGCGCTCTTGTCCAGCAGACGGCGGTACGTCGGGCTGATCCGGAGCTGCGGCAAGCCGTCCTCGTTCAGCACCGCCACGTACTGATCCTCGACCTTGACGACGTAGACGTCAGGGATGACGTACTGCGACTGCTGCGGGTTGTAGCGGCTTCCCGGCTTCGGATCGAGATTGCGGATGATCTCGATGTGCTCCTTCAGATCGTCGATCGAGATCCCGAGCCGCCGTGCAATCTCCGGAACCTGGTGGTTCTGCAGCAGCCGAAGGTGTTCGGTAACGATCTTCTCGGTGGGCGTTCCCTCCAGACCGAGGTGACGGATCTGGAGCCACAGGCACTCCTGCAGATCCCTCGCGGCCACTCCGATCGGATCGAACGTCTGCACGTGCTGCAGCGCGCGCTCGACATCGCCGACGGGCCACTCCCCCATTGCTGCGATTTCCTCGACCGAGGCGACCAGGTATCCGTCGTCATCCAGATTGCCGACGATGGCGCTTCCAATCTCGCGGAGCTTTTCGTCCTCTGTCTGCAACGAGAGCTGCCACATCAGATGATCGGCGAGCGAGCTGGCGGTGGAGAGGGTATTCTCGATCGGCGGCAGCTCCTTGACCTCCGATGGCGTTCGCGAACGATAGCCGTCGTCAAGATAATCGCCGAAGAAGTATTCGTAGTCCGCGTCGTCCCAGGTATCGGCCTTCTCGGGGCTGGGCTGCTCCGCAGCCTTCTCCGTCTGCGTCTGCTCCGCGGGCTGGAGTTCCTCGGTCGGAACTTCTTCGAGCAGCGGGTTCTCCACCATTTCCTGATTCAGCAGGTCCGCGAGTTCCAGCGTGGACATCGGCAGCAGCTTGATGGCCTGCTGCAGCGATGGCGTCAGGATGAGCTTCTGAACGAGCTTGGTGTGCAGCTTCTGCTGAATGGCCATTGAGTTCGGGCTTAAATCCGCGTCGTCCGCGGCCGGTCTTCTGATTTTAGTCCAATCGGAAGTCGGTTCCGAGGTAAATCCGCTTCACCTCCTCGTCGGCGGCGAGGCCATCCGGCGTCCCGCTTCTGAAAATCACGCCATCATGGACGATATAGGCACGGTCGGTAATGCGCAGCGTCTCGCGCACGTTATGGTCCGTTATCAGCACCCCGATCCCACGTGTCTTGAGATGAAAAATGATCTTCTGAATGTCGGTCACCGCAATCGGATCGATCCCGGCGAACGGCTCGTCGAGCAGCATGAACTTGGGTGAGATGACGAGCGCCCGCGTGATCTCCACGCGGCGCCGCTCGCCGCCCGAGAGCGTGTAGGCGGGGGCCTTCGCAAGCGGCGTCAGCCCCAGCTCCGCGAGCAGTTCGCGCAGGCGGGCGCGGCGCGCCGCCCCGTTGAGATCGAGCGTCTCGAGAATCGCGAGGATGTTCTGTTCGACGGTGAGGCCGCGGAAAATGGAAGCTTCCTGCGGCAGGTAGCCGATGCCCTTCCGCGCGCGGATGTACATCGGGTCGTCCGTCACGTCGATGCCGTCGAGGAGGACGCGGCCGGAATCGGGCGCCGTCAGACCAACGACCATCGAGAACGTCGTGGTTTTTCCTGCGCCGTTGGGTCCGAGCAGGCCGATGACTTCGCCTGACGCGATCTCGAGGCTGACGCCTCGAACCACCGTGCGGCCGCTGTAGGATTTCGTGAGGTCGTGCGTGCGCAGCGTGGCCATTCAGGGCCGACCCGCCGTGCCGCACGCAATCGTCTCCGTCTTCGTGCCTGCCACGCCGTTGCCCGCGGCGCTGATGGTATCGACCGACTTGTGGAATGTCAAAGTCGTCCCGACCGTCACCTTGCAGTCGGGCGGCGCATCGTCGAACACTTTCACGGGCTTGCCGACCATCGTGTATTCGTCCTTGGCGGCGATGTACGTCAAATGGTCGCCGTACGCGCGGCGGTCCTTCTGCCGCGATACGACGCTGCCATCGGCCTCCGCACGATCCAGCTCTCCGCCGTCCTCGGTGAGATACAGCTCGATGCGATCCGCGGTGACGTCGCCGTCCGGACCGTTCATGTGCGCCTTGGTCGTATACGTCGCCTTGTGCTTCGCGTCCTCGTAAAGCAGCTCGTTCGCAACGGTCGTCGTCGGTGCTGGCGCGGATTTCGGCGCCGCCTCTCCGGATTGCCGCAGCGTCATGACCGTGCGCACGCTGGTGGTCGCGTGCAGGTTGCCCGTGCTGTCGTCGAGGATGATCTTGTCCGCCTGGACGACCGTATCCGTCTGCCACAGGCGCGCGTTGCCGGTGTAGGTCGCCCGCGAATTCGCGCCGTCATACTCGAGCCGGTTCGCCGTGACATTGACGGGCTCGCTGTCCTTCAGCATGCCAGGTACGTGCACGGTGCCTGCGTTTGGCGATGCCGGAAGAGCCGGTACCGTGGCGGGCGTTCCGCCGCCGCGTGCCGGCTTGGCTGGCGCGCCGTCGCGCTTTTCGGGCTGGACGACGCTCTTGACCTTCGTATCGGCGGACAACGTCTGCGTTCCGAGCGTCATCTGGATGCGCGCGGCATCGACGGTGATCTTCCCGTTCGCCACGTGCGGGCCGATGCCTTGCTCGCCGGTGACCGGAGGCGTCAGGTCGAGCCGATCCTGGGCGACGGCGTAGACGGCGACAGGCGCGTCGGCGGTCGTCTCCGCGCCGTCGGTGAAGTGCACGTGCCCGTGGAAATCGGCACGTTCGAGACTGCCGAACCCCGGCGCCGTCTGGACGTCGAGCCGCTGCGACCGCGCAGTACGATCGATGGCAGCGGCGTTCTTCGTCGCCGCGCGTGTCTCGCGGTAGTCCACGTTCCCGTTGAATGATGCCGCCTGCAGACCGGCACCGGGCGCACCGGTAGCGGTGAGCGACGCTGCCCGAATGCGGCGCGCCGGCAGATCGGCGTCCGCGGGAAGATCGACCTGCACGTTTTCGTTGGCGACGAGGTTCGTGACGGTTGATCCGTCCGGCCCCATCGTCACATCCATCGTGCGTCCCGCGACCCGGCGGCCGGCGCCCCCAGCGTTGCCCGGGAGCTGAACGGACGCATTCTCCATCAGGTGAGCTGTCTGCAGCGTCCGGCCGTCTTCGGCGTAGTTCAGATCGATGTCACGCGCCTCCATCGACTGGGGACCGGAGGCGCCGGGCGCGGCGTTTATACGGGCATTGCCGCGCAGCTCCATCTTCTGCACGCGCTTATCGTCGCTCGACAGCCTCATCGTCGCCTCGTCGGTGTCGGTGATCCTGCCTTCGCCCTCGAGCCGCACGGCGCCGGTGAACTTCAAATAATGGTCCTGGCGCGCCATGATCCCCGTGGACGACGTGATGTGTGTCTTGCCGCCGCCCTGCTCGTCCGCAGCGACGTCCACGGCGACGCGTTCGAGGATGGTGAGCAGCTCGTGATTCAGATCGTAGGTTCCGCCATTGCCCGTTCCGCTCATCCGCCCCTTCGAGAACGCCACTGCGCCGGGCACGCGGAACATCGAACTTGCGCGGTCGTATGTCGCCTGCGCGCCCGTGAGCGTGACCCCGTCGCTCGTGGTCAGCTTGACCCCGCCCGTGCACTCGGCGTGGCTCAGCTCTCCTTCAGGGGGATTCACGAGGTTCACTTCGCGCGCGTGGATAGTGACGGAGCGTCCGCTCTTGTCGGGAAGCTCTATCGTGACGTTGTTGCCCAGCTTCGTACGGCCGTCGGGGTAGGTGGTCTGGCTGCCGAACTTCAGCGAGAAGGTGACTTTGCCCTGCTCTGTTCGCTGGTAGGAGCCGCCGTTCGGGTTCTCAATACTGGCGTCTGGATGCTGCCGGACGGGAGGGGCTGCGGTCGTCTTCCGCGCCTGTCCGCGGTGCAGCGACACGGCCACGACCACCGCGAACGCCACGACGAACAGAGCTATCGCCAGACGAAGACGCTTTTGCCACATAGTCGATTGCCGATTGCAGACTGCAGACTGCCGATTGCATCGGCGACTGTCGATTGGGAATCGAGGACTGGATTGCTAATCGTCAATTAAATCGCCGATCGTCGATCGTCGATCCAATTGTCAATCGTCAATCGAATTGCCAATCGTCGATCGCCAATCAACAATCCAATCGGCAATCTGCAGTCGGCAATCTGCAATTCGATTATTCTACGTCGCTGAGGCTCTTGACATCGGCGACCGAGAGCTCCAGGTACGTCTCGCCTTGGAACTGGTTCTGCTCGAGCGAGAACGCGAGATTGACGCCAGCCCGGTGCTCCGTGAGGAAAGCGGCGCGCTCGGCGGCACGCCACGCGATCGCGCGGAAGCTGCGACCGTCCTGCCGGAACGTCATCTTGAGGTGGCGGTCTTTGATCGGCCGGGGACCGTCGACGATCTCGACGGGCATTGCGTGGAAAACGGGCCGGGGGTTGGCCAGGCCGAAGGGGGCGAGTCGATCGAGCCCGCTCACGAGATCATGGGTGATGTGCTTCAGGTTGAGCGCCGCGTCGATCCGCAGGCGCGGCCGAAGCTGGTCGGGCTCGAGCACGTCATCCGCGTAGCGGTTGATTCGCGCTCTGAACTCCCCCACCCGCGCCGCTTCCATCGTCAGGCCGGCGGCCTGCTTGTGGCCGCCGAAGCGGAGGAAGACGTCCGAGCACTGCTCGAGTGCCCCGAGCATGTCGAAGTCGGGAATGCTGCGGCACGATCCATGCGCGATGTCGCCGTCGATGGACAGGACGATCGTCGGCTTGTGGTACGCATCCACGAGCTTCGAGGCGGCGATGCCGATCACACCGCGATGCCACCCGTCGCCGCCGACGACGAGCACGTTGTGGGCGCCGATGGCCGGGTCGCTTTCGATGGCCTTCCTCGCTTGCGCGACGAGATCGGCTTCCTCAGTCTGCCGGCGGAGGTTTTCCTCGTTGAGCTGCTGGGCGAGCGTTCTTGCTTCCTCGCCCGCCGCCTCGTCGGTGGCGAGCAGCAGGCGCGTGGCGATATCGGGCGTGCTCATACGACCTGCCGCGTTGACGCGCGGCGCCAGCATGAACGACACGTGATAGCTGTCGATCGACTTGCCAGTGAGGCCGGACGCCTCGAGCAGCGCCCGGAGACCCACCGTATGACGACTCGTGCTGAGACTCGCCAGCCCGAGCTTCGCGATGACGCGGTTCTCACCGACCAGCGGCACGACGTCGGCGAGCGTGCCGATCGCCGCAATCTTCACGAACGCCGGCAGCCAGCGAACGCGGTCCGCGCGCGTGCAGAGCGCCTGGACCAGCTTCAGCGCCACGCCGACGCCAGCCAGATTCTTGTCAGGGTACCTGCAGTCGTGCCGCTTCGGATTGATGACCGCGAGCGCCGACGGGAGCTCGGCGTCGGGCTCGTGATGGTCGGTGATGATCAAATCGAGGCCGAGCTCCGCCGCGCGCCGCGCAGCCTCCGTGCCGCGAATACCGCAGTCCACGGACACGACCAGGTGGACGCCTTCGGCGTGCAGCCGCTCGATCGCGGCAGGCTGCAGGCCATAGCCGTCGCGGAGGCGTTCGGGGATGAAATGCACGACTTCCCCGCCGAGCATTTCGATCGCCCGGCGCAGGATCACCGTGGATGTGATCCCGTCGACATCGTAGTCGCCGTGGATCGCGATCCGCTCCTTGCGCGCAATCGCCCCCTCGATCCGCTCGACCGCCGTGATCAGATCCGCGAGCAGAAAGGGATCGTGGAGATGATCGAGCGAAGGATCGAGGAAGCGCGCTGCCGTCTCGGCGTCGCCAAGGCCGCGGAGGCATAGCAGCCGCGCGACGGTCGGGTGCACGTTGAGCGCCGCGCCGAGCAGCTGGACCTCGGCATCGTTGCACGGCAGGTGCTGCCAGAGGAGCCGCATCAGGATTCGGCTTTCAAGGGGTCGGACGGCCTGGCCATGTCCACGAAGGCGCTTCCCTCCGCTCCCATGCGGCGGAATTTGTCGTAACGACGATCCAGCCGTTGGGGGACGGACAGCGGCCGCAGTTCCTGGAGCGCCTGCGAGAGCGCCTGGTCGACGAGCGCCGTGGCGGCATCGTAATCGTTGTGCGCGCCGCCGTTGGGCTCCGGAATGATCGCGTCGATGAGGCCGAGCGAGAGCATGTCGGGAGCGGTGATCTTCAGGGCTTCGGCCGCTTCGATCTTGCGGTTCGCGTCGCGCCACAGGATTGCCGCGCAGCCCTCCGGCGGAATGACGCTGTAGACGCCGAACTCCTGCATGAGCACCCGGTCTCCGACAGCAATCCCCAGCGCTCCGCCGCTCCCGCCTTCGCCGCAGACGATGACGACGATCGGTACTTCGATCATCATCATCTCGCGCAGGTTGACCGCGATCGCCTCCGCCACGCCACGCTCTTCGGATTCCAGGCCCGGGTACGCGGCCGGCGTATCGATGAAGACGATGACGGGGCGGCCGAACTTCTGCGCGAACTGCAGGACCCGCAGCGCCTTTCGATAGCCTTCCGGCCGCGCATAGCCGAAGTTGCGGAAAATCTTCTGCTTGGTGTCGCGCCCTTTCTGGTGCCCCAGGACGGCGATGGGCTCGCCTTTATACAGCGCGGTGCCCGCGACGATCGCGTGATCGTCGGCGAAGCGGCGGTCGCCGTGCAGTTCGTCGAAATCGGTGAACAGCCGCTCGACGTAGTCGAGGGTGTTCGGCCGGTTCGGATGGCGCGCGACCAGCACGCGCTGCCAGGGCGTCAGCGTCGCGTAGATCTCCGCGCGGATCGAATTGGCGCGTCGCCGAAGGCTCTCGATCTCGCGCTCGCGCTCCGGCGTCGACGGCAGCATGCTGAGCGCTTCGATCTCCTTCAGCAGCACGCCGACGGGTTCTTCGAACTCGAGTAACTCAGTGGGCATAGGGTCCGGCCATCACCGCAGCTCGACGCTCCCGGCGCCACAGAGCTGCTCGACCTCTTCGACCAGCTTCTCGGACGGCCGCACGCGCAGAGCGACGTCCGCGCGCACGCGCAGCGGCTTCTCCGCGCACTTGACCGCCAGCTCGATCGACACTCGACGGTCGCCGCGGTGGCGCGCAAGCAGCTCCGAGAGTGCTTCGAACGTCGTGCGTGACGAGGCGGGCAGATGAATGACGACCTCGCGGGTCGTACGCTCGCGCAGCGCAGCGATCGGCATCAGCTCGGTTGCGACGAGCCGCGCGGATTCCTCGTCCTTCTCGAATTTGCCCCGGACCAGCATCATCGCATCGGCGGCGATCAGCGATCCGCTCTTCGCGAACGCCTCGGGAAAGACGACGACCTCGATGCTGCCGGCGATGTCTTCGAGCACGAACACCGCCATGCGGTCCCCTTTCTTCGTCTTCAGCGCGCGGATGCTGCTGATGATCCCCGCAACCCAGACGTCGGCGAGCGAGGCCGTCAGCTCCCCGATCCGCTGCGCGCCAAAGACCTTCAGCTCCTCGCTGAACCGCTCCAGAGGATGGCCGCTCATATACAGGCCGAGTGATTCTTTCTCGAATGCGAGCTGCTGCGCCTCGCTCCAGGGCGGCACGCTCGGCAGCGGAATGGCGGCCGCCGGCTCATCCTCTTGCGCGAGATCGAAGAAGGAGACCATCCCTTCCTCCCGATTGCGTTGTTGCCGGCCGCCGTGTTCGATCGCCTTGTCGACTCCGGCGAACAGCCGTGCGCGGCGTGACGGAATCGGCCCATCCGCCAGGTCGTCGAAGGCGCCCGCCTTGATCAGGCTCTCAATCGGACGCTTGTTGACGAGCCGCTGATCGACCTCTTCGCAGAGCGTGAACAGCGAGTCGATGCGGCCGCATCTCTCGCGGACGCCGAGCATCGATCGGATCGCTCCTTCCCCGACGTTCTTGATCGCACAGAGGCCGAACCGGACGGGAGGATTGGGAAGCGTGATTCCGTCGAGCACAGCCTGTCCGGCGCGCGAGGTCTCGACCGTGAATGCGAGCTGGCTCGTGTTGATGTCGGGTGGCAAGATCGGGATGCCGAGGTCGCGGCACTCGCCGAGGTACATCGCGAGCTTGTCCGTGTTGGCGGCTTCGATCGTCAGCAGCGCCGACATGAAATGCGAGGGATAGTTCGCTTTCAGAAACGCGGTTTGGTAGGCGACCCATGCGTAGGTCGTCGAGTGCGACTTGTTGAAGCCGTAGCCGGCGAAGAACTCCATCAGGTCGAAGATCTTCTTCGCCTTCTTCTCGTTGATCCCGTTCTTCAGCGCGCCATCCATGAAGGCCTCGCGCTGCTTGGCCATGACCTTGGGATCCTTCTTGCCCATGGCCTTGCGCAGCACGTCCGACTGCCCCATCGTGAATCCGGCCAGGACTGCGGCAATGCGCATGACCTGCTCCTGATACGCGATGACGCCGTAGGTATCGGCGAGGATCGGTTCGAGCTGCTTCAACTCGTACTTGACTTCGGTCTTCCCCTGCTTGCGCGCGATGTAGTCGTCCACCATCCCGCTCTTCAGCGGGCCCGGGCGATAGAGCGCGTTGAGTGCGATCAAGTCGTCGAGCCGTTCGGGCTTGGCCTTGCGCAACAGCTCGCGCATGCCCGAGCTCTCGAACTGGAAGACGCCGTAGGTCTGGCCGTCCGAAAACAGCTTGTAGGTCTTCTCGTCGTTCAGCGGGATTGCGTCGATGTCGACGTCGATCCCTTCCGTCCGCTTGATCTCTGCCAGGCAGTCGGCGATCAGCGTCAGAGTGCTGAGGCCCAGGAAGTCCATCTTCAGCAGGCCGACGCGCTCGACTTCCTTCATCGCCCACTGCGTGACGATTTCGTCCTTCTGACTCTTGTAGAGCGGTACGAATTCAGTGAGCGGGCGCGGGGCGATCACGACTCCCGCCGCGTGAACGGAGGCGTGGCGGGTCATCCCTTCAAGCCGCCGTGCCACCGCGAGCAGCTCCTTCATACGCTCGTCCTTCTGCTCCAGCTCCTTCAGCGCCGGGCTCTCCGCGAGCGCCTTTTCGAGCGTCATATCGAGCGCCGGCGGCACCGCTTTGGCGACCCGGTCGGCGTCCGCGTACGGGATGTCCATCACGCGCGCGACGTCGCGCACGACTGCCCGCGCCTTCATCGTCCCGAACGTGATGATCTGCGCGACATTCTCGCGGCCGTACTTCTGCGTGACGTATTCGATGACCTCGCCGCGGCGGCGCTCGCAGAAATCGATGTCGATGTCGGGCAGGGATACCCGCTCGGGATTGAGGAAGCGTTCGAAGATGAGGTCGTACTCGATGGGATCGACGTCGGTGATGCGCAGGCAGTAGGCCACGAAGCTGCCGGCTGCCGATCCACGCCCTGGGCCGACGGGAATCCCCTGCTCGCGGGCGTAGCGGATGAAGTCCCAGACGATACAGAAATATCCCGGGTATTTCATCGTCTTGATCATGTCGATCTCGTACGAGAGCCGGCGCTCGTACTCGTCGACCGTGTGAGCCAGCTGCCCCTTCGCCTGCAGCTCGCGCAGCCGTGGCAATCGCGTCTCGAAGCCTTGCCGCACGATCTGCTCGAAGTAGTCGTCGAGCGTCAACCCGGCGGGGACGTCGAAGTTCGGGAGGTAGTTCTCCTTGAACGATAGATCGACGTTGCAGCGCTCAGCGATCCGCACCGTTCGCCGGACGGCGTCGGCGTCATCGGGAAAGACGTCGAGCATTTCTTGCGCCGTCTTCAGGTAGAACTGATCCCCGTGATACTTGAGGCGCTCGGCGTCATTGACCGACTTGCCCGTGCCGATACAGAGCAGGACGTCGTGCGGCTTGAAGTCGGAGTTCTCGAGATAATGGACGTCGTTGGTGACGACGAGCTCCAGGCCGAGATCGCGCGCGATTGGCTGCAGGCCGGCATTGACGATCTTCTGCTCTTCGATGCCTTGGTACTGCATCTCGAGGAAGAAATTCTCGTGCCCGAGGATGTCACGGTAGGTTGCCGCCGCGTGGACCGCCTTCCGCTGCTGCTCGGTCCGTATGCCGGTCGCGACCTCGCCTTTGAGGCAACTGCTCAGACCGATGAGGCCACGCGCGTGCTGCGCCAGCAGGTCCTTGTCTATGCGCGGCTTGTAGTAGAACCCTTCCGTGTAGCCGGCCGACACGAGCTTGATGAGGTTGTGGTAGCCCTCCTTCGTCTCGGCGAGCAGTACGAGATGGTTCGCCGTCTCCCCTGGCGTGCCGTTGCGGGTCCGGCGATCGCCCGGCGCGACGTACACCTCGCAACCGAGAATCGGATTGATGCCGCGCTTGCGGGCCTGATCGTGGAAGACGATCGACGAGAACATGTTGCCGTGTTCCGTGATCGCCATCGCCGGCATCTTCAGCTGCACGGCGCGGTCGAGCAGTTCCTCTATGCGGCACGCGCCATCGAGGAGGGAGTATTCCGAGTGCAGATGGAGGTGGACGAAATCAGACATTGCCGATTGCCGACTGCAGATTGCCGATTGGATTGGCGATTGCTGATTGGGGATTGGGGATGGGATTGCCGAGGGGCGATTGCATGGCCGAATGGGGACTGGCGATTGAATTGAGAATTGACAATCCAATCCTCACTCGCCAATCGCCCATCGAATCCCCAATCCCCAATCCAATCCCCAATCCCCAATCAGCAATCGCCAATCCAATCGGCAATCTGCAATCGGCAGTCTGCAATCGACTACTCCCATTCAATCGTGGACGGTGGCTTCGACGAGATATCGTAGACCACCCGGTTGATCCCTTTGACCTCATTCACGATCCGCGACGAGATTGACGCGAGCAGATCGTGCGGCAGGCGCGCCCAGTCGGCGGTCATGCCGTCCTTGCTCTCCACCGCGCGGATCGCCACGGTGTATTCGTACGTTCGCGCGTCCCCCATCACGCCGACGCTCTGGACGGGCAGGAGCACGGCAAACGACTGCCACAGCCGTCGGTACCATCCAGCTCGCTTGACTTCCTCGGCAACGATCGCGTCGGCGCGGCGCACGAGATTCAGCCGCGATGCCGTGACCTCGCCGAGAATCCGGACGGCCAGCCCAGGGCCGGGGAACGGTTGCCGCCAGACGAACTCGTCGTCGAGTCCAAGCTCCTTGCCCACCTCCCGCACTTCATCCTTGAACAACTGCCGGAGCGGCTCCACGAGCGTGAACCGCATTCGCTCGGGGAGGCCGCCGACGTTGTGGTGGCTCTTGATCACGTGGGACGGGCCGATCACCGACACGCTTTCGATCACGTCCGGATATAGCGTGCCCTGCGCGAGGAACTCGAACGTGCCGCGCTTGTGCGCCTCGTCTTCGAAGACGTCGATGAACGTAGCCCCGATGATCTTGCGCTTCTGCTCCGGATCCGTGATGCCCGAAAGCCGATCCAGAAACAGATCGCTGGCGTCGGCGAAGACGAGCGGCAGTTGCACGCGGTCGAACCGGCGGCGGATCTGATCCGCCTCGTCGAGCCGCAGCACGCCGTTGTCGACGAAGATGCACGTGAGCCGATCGCCGATGGCACGATGAATGAGCAGCGCGGCGACGGTCGAATCCACACCGCCGCTCAACCCGCACACCACCCGTCCCTCACCCACTTGCGTCCGGATCTTCTCGACCGTCTCCTGCACGAACGACGCCATTGTCCAGTCGCCGGTGCATCCGCAGATATCGAATGCGAAGCTTCGCAGAATCTCGGTTCCCCGATCCGTATGTGCTACTTCCGGGTGGAAGAGGAGTGCGTAGAATCGACGATCCTCGTCCGCCATGGCGGCGACGGGCGCGTTGGCGCTCGTGGCGGTGACCGCAAACCCCGAAGGCGCGGCCTTCACGAAATCGCCGTGGCTCGCCCAGACGCGCAGCTCGCTCGGCACCGAAGAAAACAGCGG
>JBKPQB010000058.1:0-6999 GCA_046733875.1 Acidobacteriota bacterium | reverse complement strand
GAAACCATGTGTCGATGAACCGTGGATTTTGTGCCGGCGGATCCTCGACCCACTTGCGGTCGTTTCGCTCGTGCCAGGCGTTCGCGTCCGCGATTGAGCGGATACCGTCGGGCATCACGATGGTCGGGCCGGTGTAGAGGTCCTGCGGGTCGAGACCGTCCCACCACGTGCCCTTACCATCCGCCTTCGTGAGTCTGAACGCATCGTAGCGCACCCCTGCCTCGGCCCCCTCGGGGTCGTAGCCGTACGCGGGCTGAAACCAGTGCCACGCGTGCGCGGAGTGATTACTGACGCCAAAACGAAGTCCCGCGGCGCGCACCGCTTTGGCCCATTCGCCGACGATGTCGCGCTTCGGCCCGACGTTGACCGAGTTCCAGGCGTGGTGTCTGGATGCATACGCGTCGAAGTTGTCGTGATGGTTCGCGAGCGCGAAGAAGTATTTCGCACCTGCCCGCTTGTACAAGTCGATCAGACGCGCCGGATCCCAGCGCTCTGCCTTCCAGAGGCGGTCGATCTCCATGAAGCCGAAGGTGGATGGGTGGCCGTACGTGCGGACGTGGTGGTCGTAAGCGGGATCGCCTTGCAGGTACATCCGGCGCGCGTACCAGTCGCCCTGCTCGGGCACACACTGCGCCGACCAGTGCGCCCAGATGCCGAACTTCGCATCCCGGAACCAGTCCGGGCACTTGTAGCCAGCAGCGAGCGACTCCCACGTGGGCTCGAACGGTCCCCGCGCGATCTGTCGCGGAGCAGCTGGTGGATGGGCGAGGGCGCGCGTCGCGCCCAGAGCCAAAGCCGAGGTCTTGAAGAACTCGCGACGAGAGAAACGCGGAATCATTGAGCACCACTGTCAAGGGAAGCGGCGGTCACGCGACCATAGATGGCTCATTCTAAGGGCCGCGGGCCGATATGAGGACTCTGATCTTTCCGAATAGCAGGCGGTGAGCGGCAAGTCATCCTGGTTGGGCGCCCGGTCCAGGCGACGACCGAATAGTGCGACGAGGCCGCGGCGTGGATCGCCTCATGTCATCTTTGTCTCCGTTTTCGTATACGCTCCGGCCGCAACGAGGACACGCGACATGACGGACGTGAAGATATCAAATCGAGGCGTGGCCACCGTGGCGGCGGCAGTCGCAGCAACGGGCGCCCTCCTCACGGCTTCCGCGCAAGTAAAAACGAACGTGCCCGATCCAGTCCGGGGTGCGCGTCCGGCCATCGTCGAGCGCATCAAGATCCACGGGAAGGCGCTCGAGGGCAATTTGGAGGGAAACGCGGTCGACCGCGACGCGATCGTGTTTCTGCCCCCGGGCTACCACCAGAACGACACGCGCCGGTATCCGACCGTGTACGCCTTGCATGGTTACTCCATCGGCGCAGAGCAGTGGAGCCAGGAAATCCACGTGCCGCAGACGATTGAAGGGGCGTTTGCGAAGGGGGCGCACGAGATGATCGTCGTGTTGCCTGACTCCAAAACGGTGCACAACGGCTCGATGTACTCCAGTTCGGTGACCACCGGCGACTTCGAAAACTACGTCGCGCGCGATGTGGTGGCGTACATCGACGCGCACTATCGGACCATCGCCACGCGCGAGAGCCGCGGCCTTGTCGGCCACTCCATGGGGGGCTACGGCGCCACACGTATCGGCATGAAGCACGCAGACGTGTTCGGCAGTCTCTACATCATGAGCCCCTGTTGCTTGTCACCGCGTGGAGGCGGCGGCGGTCGCGGCGCTGCGGGCGGCAACAACGCTGCGGCAAACGATGAAGCGCTGGCCGAGATCAAGACACCCGCTGACTCGGCGAAGCTGCCCTTCGGCCTCCGCGCGCAGCTCGCGTCGGCCGCGGCCTGGTCGCCGAACCCGCAGAATCCGCCGCTGTACCTCGATCTGCCGATTGGTGACCAAGCGCAGGCGGTCCTGGCCAAGTGGGCCGCCAACGCACCGCTGGCGTTCATCGACCAATACATCCTGGCGCTGAAGCGGTATCGGGCAATCGCAATCGACGTCGGCGATCAGGATGGATTACGCGTCGATGCGGGGAAGCTGCATGACGCACTCGATCGGTCCGGCGTCGCGAACACGTTCGAGATCTACCCGGGAACGCACACCAGCGACGTCGCCGTTCGCTTTCAGGAGCACGTGATGCCATTCTTCAGCCGGACGCTGTCCTTCGAGCCGACGGGGCGATGACGGGATGGGGTGTCGCCGCAGCAGCGATGCTGGTGGCCATCGCACCGGCGCGCACGCTGGACGGTCAGCCCGCCAGCTGCGAGTTATTGAGAACACCGGGCAAATTTCGTGGCTGGGTGTTCGGGACGATTTCCGCAACTGGGTAATCCATGCGGCCTAACGCGATCGAGGCACAGCCGTCCTTTAGCGAGCCTCGATCTCCAGGGTGAAGTCGCCGAAGTAGAAGAGTTCACGGTGGCCCATGAGGGTCTTGCGAATCTTAGCGAACCCTCAAGCCACGCGGCGTCCTCCGTGCCCGTCAGTTCAGATGAGGCCCGTGAGCCATCGAATCCTGCAGTCAGGTTCGCGGGTGACGGACGACGTTGAACGCTTCGTCGTCGGATGGCGGCTGGAAATGCAGAGTAATGGCGTCGAACTCCGCATCCGTCGTCCACGAAGTACCGGGAGGCAGGTGCTTCGTTCGATCCTTCAGCTGACGCTTGCACAATTCGTCCGACGCCTCGATGAAGTGCAACTCGTGCTCGACATGCGTGCGCTCGAACATCTCCCGGAACCAGGCCCGCTGCGCCCTCGTGTTGCCGGGGAAATCGAGAACGACCGAAACGCCCTTCGACAACACGGCGCAAATGTGCGGCGCGATGGCACGTTGCAGGCGCGCCGAGCGGTCCAAGAAACCCGGCACGTCGGTGATCTCACCCGGAAAGAGGCACTCGAGGAGTTCGTCCTGAACGAAGAGGATGGCATTGCCGCGGTCGGCGAGATCTCTCGCGAGCGTCGACTTCCCGGCTGCCATCTTGCCGCACAAGAACATCAGCTTCGCCTGGTTGTTCATGATTCAGCGCTCCCGGTTAACGCCTGGCGCAACATTCAGATTTTGGCTGGTGCTGGTTCCGTTGCCGTCGCCCTGCCGTCTATTGTGCGGGGCTCTTCGCCACACTCGCCAAGAAGCCTTCCATCTGTTTTCCGCATACTCGACTTTGATGTCTAAGGCCTGCTCAACGAGATTCTGAGTCTGACAGTAGGAGCCTCCAGCCTTGGAGTCCCGAAGGTCTCGCACACCGCTCCGTTTTGGTTTACTGCCCTCTACCCCAGGTCCTCGCGATTCTGCTCTCGTCATGCAGACATTTTGGAGACACTGCTGGCGTGCTGGTGCTCAGTAGTCCGGGAGTGCAATACGATCGCTGAATTCGCGTCCGGCAATGAGGTTCGCGATCCACGGGATGGAGAGGAGGCTGAACAAGCGGTTACGAAGGAACAGCAAGGTTCTCGACTTCGGAGCGAACGCGCCGACAAAGCGCCTGGCGGCGCGCTGTTTGTTCGAGACGAAGGGCCCAAACAGCTGCTGATACCGCGCGAACGCGTCCTGGTGGCGTCCCTCGGCGCGGTGCAGTTCGCCGGCCAAGATGTACGCGGCGGTCATCGCCAACGCGGAACCTTGGCCACCCAGCAGCGACACGCAAAATGCCGCGTCGCCGACAAGCGTGACGCGCCCGTTCGCCCAGCCATTGTGGATCTCGATCTGGCTCACCCGATCGAAGTACAGGTCTCGCGCCGCTTCGAGGGCGTCCAGAATCTGCGGGCACTCCCAGCCGCCGTTCGCGAATCGCTGTCGCAATACCGCCTTCTGCCCGCCCAGATCGGAAGGTATGTTTGGATCCGGATCGGCAAACGTGAAGAGGAACATCGTGCGGTCATTCCTCATCGAGAAGCGTGAAACCTCCTGGCCAACCTGTGGGTACATCACGTACACAAGCTCGTCTCGGGGTGTGTACCCGTCTGCCTCGAACGCAGCGACCTTGATGCCGAGCTAACGCTCGAACTGGCGCTCCGGCCCAAACACCAGCTCGCGAACGCGCGAGTGCAGACCATCTGCGCCGACCACAAGGTCGAACGTGCGTATGCCATGTCGGTCGAACGTGACTCGGACGTCCTCGACGGTCTGGTCGATGCAAGCAATGGAGTCGCCAAAGATCGTTTCGACGCTGTCGCCGAGTGTGCGCCATAAATCGCGGCCGCGAGATCGCCACGCGGCAGGCTGGTGAATCCGCTGCCGACGGCGCGAGCAAACGCCGAAGCGGGAAATCCGGACACCTTCCGGCCGTTGCTGTCCACGACCCAGACTTCGCGAACGGCGTAGCCGGCGCGCAGGAGATCCGGGACCAGACTCATCCGCCTCGCCACCTCGAAGCCGGCTCCCCAGAAGTCGATGACCTAGCCGCCGGTGCGCAGCATCGGCGATTTCTCGACAAGTGTCGCGCTCATGCCGTAGCGCGTCAGCCAGTTGGCGAGCGTCGGCCCGGCGATTCCCGCACCAGAAATGAGAACTCTCATCGTCGGCACTCTAAGGCGGAGCGGCACCGCACCGCCGTCGAGCTGACACCATAAGCTTCGAATTCAGCATCCTGTGGATCCATTGTGGCATCCCCACGAATTCCGCCGACTGGAGCTTCGCCTCGCGTACGTCTACCAGGTTGTTGAGTACGTCCCGGACAAGCGGCTCGTCATGCGCACGGCTGATGGTCCGTTCCCGATGGAGACCACGTACGAAATGGGAGCCAACCGATACGGCACTCGCATGACGCTTGGAAATCGCGGTACGCCGTCGAGTTTCTCTCGAATCGTGGCCCCTTCATGTCTGCGGCGATGCGGCGAGCAAAATCAGAAGGACCTCGCCACCGCCCGTCGTGGAGAGATTTCGGAGACGCCGCTTCCGGCGATACGCCTCTAAAGAGATTTGAGCGCAGAGGCGAGCGGATCACCCGGTCCCCATCGTGGAATTGTGACACCCGCGCCCCTTGCAAAACGTGTTCACCGCTTCATAATCGCAGCGAGAGAAGAAGGGCGTGCGCCGATCGCCGTCTCTGGTTTTCCTTGCCCTGAGGAGCCGCCGAAACGTGCCGTCTCGAGGGTGGGGCAAGGGCGGCGACAGCGCGGGACGCCGACGGAGCAACGCCATGGCTACGCGCATGAGCCGCTATCACGAGGTCTATTCCCGGTGGCAGCGGGACCCGCAGGGTTTCTGGGGGGAAGCCGCGGAAGCGATCGACTGGATCGAGGCGCCGCAACAGGTGTTCGATCCCGATGCCGGCGTGTACGGGCGGTGGTTTCCCAGCGGCGTCTGCAACACGTGCTGGAACGCGGTCGACCGTCACGTCATGCAGGGGCGCGGCGAGCAGCCGGCAGTCATCTACGATTCGCCACTCGGCGGTCAGACGCGCACGCTCACTTATTACTGCCTGCGGGGCGAGACCCAGGTGCTCGCTGCAATTCTGCGCAACTTCGGCGTCGGCAAGGGCGATCGCGTCGTCCTTTACATGCCAATGGTGCCGGAGGCGGTGGTGGCCATGCTCGCGTGCGCGCGCATCGGCGCTGTGCATTCAGTGGTGTTCGGCGGCTTCGCGGCGAACGAACTGGCCACCCGCATCGACGATGCCAAGCCGAAGGTGATCCTGTCCGCGAGCTGCGGTCTCGAGCCCGGCCGCATCGTCAGGTACAAGCCGCTGCTCGACGAGGCGATCGCGCTTGCCGGTCACAAGCCCGATGCCTGTCTCATCCTGCAGCGTCCCCAGCAGGAAGCGACGCTCGTTTCCGGCCGCGACCACGACTGGGCCAAGCTACGCGACGAGGCGATCGTGTTCGCGCGTTCGGTCTCCGATTGCGTGCCGGTCGCCGCCACCGATCCGCTCTACATCCTCTACACGTCGGGGACGACCGGCAGGCCCAAGGGCATCGTGCGGGACAACGGTGGCCACATGGTCGCGCTCAAATGGTCGATGCACAACCTCTACGGCGTAGAGCCGGGCGAGGTCTGGTGGTGCGGCTCCGACATCGGCTGGGTGGTCGGCCACAGCTACATCGTCTACGGGCCGCTGCTGCACGGCGCCGCCTCGGTGCTGTACGAAGGGAAGCCCGTCGGCACACCGGACGCCGGCGCGTTCTGGCGCGTGATCTCCGAGCACGGCGCGGTCGCCTTCTTCACCGCCCCGACCGCGTTCCGCGCGATCAAGCGGGAAGACCCGCAGGGCAAGCTGTTGACGTCCTACGATCTGTCGGAATTCCGCACGTTGTTTCTGGCCGGCGAGCGCGCCGATCCCGACACCATCCAATGGGCGGAGCGGCTGCTGAAGAAGCCTGTCATCGATCACTGGTGGCAGACCGAGACCGGCTGGTGCATCGCCGGCAATCCGATTGGACTCGGGCTCCTGCCGGTCAAGTACGGGTCACCGACGGTGGCAATGCCGGGCTACGACGTGCGCGTGGTCGACATGCAATGCAAGGAAGTACCGGCCGGCACGATGGGCTCGATCGTGATCAAGCTGCCGCTGCCGCCGGCGAGTCTGCCGACGCTGTGGCAGGCGGACGAACGTTTCCACGAGAGCTACCTCGCCGAGTTTCCCGGCTACTACAAGACCTCGGACGCGGGCTTCAAAGACGAGGACGATTACCTCTACATCATGGGCCGCACCGACGACATCATCAACGTCGCGGGCCACCGGCTTTCGACCGGCGCCATGGAGGAGGTGCTCAGCGCGCACAAGGATGTGGCCGAGTGCGCCGTCATCGGGATCACCGATGCGCTCAAGGGCGAGGTGCCCTGTGGCTTCGTCGTGCTCAAAGCCGATGTCAGCCGGCCGGTTGCCGAGATCGAGCAGGAATGCGTGGCGCTGGTGCGCGAGAAGATCGGTCCGGTGGCGGCATTCAAGCTGGCGATCGCGATAGCGCGTTTGCCGAAGACACGCTCGGGCAAGATCCTTCGCGGCACCATCAAGAAGATCGCCGACGGCGTGCCATGGACCATGCCGGCGACGAT
>JBKPQB010000057.1:0-11370 GCA_046733875.1 Acidobacteriota bacterium | reverse complement strand
CGACCTGCGCGCGCCGAAGAAGACGCCAGCGCCCATGAAATCCTGAAAGGTGAAGTGATTGCCCGTATCCATGCCGTCGATGACGACGCGCGAAACGTAGGTCGGGCCGGCGAGCGAGTAGGAGAAGTATACGTCGGCGGCCCTTGTGCGAATCGCGATGAAGCGCAGGAGCGGATAGAGCGATGCCGTGACGAAGTGATTGCGATCGTTCAGGCTCCGCCATGAGGACACGCTCGCGCCGAGATCGAGCGCGAAGATCTTCGTCGTGTGAAAGACGTTCTGGTCGTAGTGGACGGCGAACCCGCGGTCGATCTTGACGTTGCCGCCCCAGAAGATCGGAATCGACTTCGACACGAACGTGTTGATGCCGTACCCGAAGCCGGTGGAGTACTCGAGCTGGAGCAGATGCGCGGGGAAGATGAAGCCGGCGCGTCGAATCGCGTCGACGCGCTCCTGCGGCAGCGGCCGCATGGTGTAGCGAAAGCCGCCCGACGCGAAGACCGTATGCGGTTCCCGCGCGGCCGTGCTCGCCGGGGAAAACGTCAGGCCCGCCGTCAGCGTCCACGTCGGGCTGACGCGATAATCCACTCCGCCACCCACGAGCACCGAGGCATAGTGCGCGTCGTCGATCGCCGGCCTGCCTTCCACGCTGAACCCGCGGCGGCTCGTGATGCCGAGGCCGCCCTCGCCATAGACGAATGTCCGTCGCGTAATGGGCGTCCGCGCCTGGAGCGTGAGGCCGCCAAAGTGCGCGAAGACATGGTGCGCGTGTTCATCGCCGTTCACGTCGCGATAGGTCACATAGCGTACCGGACGCATATACGTGCATTGAACGGCGATGTGCTCTCCGAACTCGTGTCCGAATACCGCGATGCGCGCGGCGATGTGTGGAGTCGCAATGGATGCGACGCGCGTGCCCGGCTCGAGCTGCTCCTGCGTGAAGGAGTAACCGATGTACCCGGCATTGACTGCGAAGAAGGAGTGCGCAAGAAATGCCGGGTACTGCGCCCGGGTGTCTACTGTCTGATCCGTCTGATCCGGCGCCCGGTTCGTGGCTTCGTTCGAAGGAGCCTCTTGTGCTCGGGCACACCAGGGCGCCGCACAGATCAACGGGATGCACGCGAGCAGCGCGCGTCCGACATGCATGCGCGCTACTCTAGCAGACCCCCGCTCGTGGACCGGTCGGCCGCTACTTCGTGGATGTCTTCGCCTTCGCCCGCGGATCGTCGCTCGGGTTCACATACGTGATAGCGAAGGGGCCGATGCCGTGCACCTGAATGACGGTCTCGCCTTTTGACATCGCGTAGTGGTGCATGCCCTTCGGCATTTTCGCGAAGCCTCCCGCCGCGAGCGTCGTCATCGAGGATTCCGTGAAGGTGTCTCCCATGCCTACCAGAAAGCTGCCGGACAATACAGCGACGTTCTCGGCGGTCGGATGGAAGTGCGGCGCAACCCGATAGCCGTCTGGGAGCTTCGCTCGAATGACGAACGGCACTCCTGCCTTTGACGGATCGCCGTCCAGCACCGCCATCTGGG
Source organism: Acidobacteriota bacterium (assembly GCA_046733875.1). Taxonomy (GTDB): domain Bacteria; phylum Acidobacteriota; class Vicinamibacteria; order Vicinamibacterales; family 2-12-FULL-66-21; genus JBKPQB01. The sequence continues at coordinate 9,834 of JBKPQB010000057.1, read as the reverse complement.
CACCGGGTGGTAATGACGCCGGCCCAGGGCCCCACGTAATCGCGTCTGGCTCGACGATGACGTGTTTCGGTGCTGCGGCAGCGCCCTGAGCGGTTGGTTTTTCGGCCTGCGGTTTGGACGCGCTGGTCTGCGCCGTGGCGGCGCCAGCCAGACAGGTGATGAGCGTAACCACCAGAAACCGGACGTTCAGCATGGCGTCTCCTTTGAAGTGAAGCGGGGGATTATAACGCGGGTCCTAGAATCCAGCGAGCACATCGTCGAGCGGTGTATTTAGAAGCGTCCCACTCGAACGTCGCCAGATGTCGCGGTCCAGAATGCGGTGCAGGTCCGGGCGATCGAAAAAGCAGCGGTCGATCGAGACGTGCTGGGTGCGGTGTGCGCGCAACGCGGCGATGCGCCTTTCGCGAAACGCCGAGACATCGATGACGTAGTCCGCCCCGGGCACGTCATCGAGCCGGTCGTGCGTTGCGGCGTCCCAGGGCGTGATGGGCGGGGTCCACAGCATGCGCGGAACGGCGTAAACGGACCCGGTGCCGGGGTGACATCGGGGATCCGCCGCGGCGGCCACTGCATCGATCGTGAAGCGGCTGATCGCGACGTGATCCGGATGGCGGTTCACACCATCGGGATCGAAGGTGAACACGATCGCGGGCTGGAGGCGCCGGATGTGTCCGACGAGCACCGGCTGAATCTGTGCGCGCGTGGCCTCTGCAAGGTGTTGATCTTGGTAGTCCAGCACGTGCAGCTCATTGAAGCCGATGATAGCCGCGGCATCGCGCAGTTCCTGTTCTCTGACGGACGGCAGCTCGTCGATCGTGCATAGCGCCGGAGTCCCGGCGCTGCCGCGCTGCCCGCGCGTGGCGGTGACGAGGACGCTCTTTACGCCGCGCTCCGCGTACTTCATCACCGTCCCCGCGCACGCGAAGCTCTCGTCGTCTGGGTGCGCGAAGCAGAAGAGGAAGGTGAGCATCCGACAGCTTGATCATAGTGCCGTGCGCGGCAGGGCACGGATCGTGGATCTCTGGCCGGGCATGCAGTAATGTTTGGGGCCTGCGGGCAGCATCACGTGACATCCACTCACGAGACCTCGCGTTTTCAGCGAATTTCGGCCTCTCTGGCCGCTCTGGTTGCTCTGGCGTGTGTGCTGGCGCCGCTGCACGCCGTCGACCGGCCGCCAGACCTGCCACGGAGGATCGTGGCCATCGGGGACGTGCACGGCGCGTACGACAGTTTCGTCGGCATCCTCCAGCGTACCGGCCTGATCGACGCGCAGCTCAAGTGGACAGGGGGCACCACAACGCTGGTGCAGACCGGCGATCTGATCGATCGCGGGGCGAAAGTCAGACAGGTCCTCGATCTGTTGATGGCGCTCGAGGGGCAGGCGGCGACGGCAGGCGGGCACGTCGTGGTGCTGCTGGGCAACCACGAAGTCATGAATCTGCTGCGCGAGCCGCGCGATGTGTCGCCGCAAGCCTACGCCGCATTCGCGGACGGCGAGTCGGCCGCACGGCAGGATCGCGCCTATCGCGAATACCTGGCCTTGACCACCGACCGCCGGAAGCCTTCCACTGCGGCGCCTGCCGGTCCAGACAAGGACGCCTGGCTCCGCGCGCATCCTCCCGGGTCCATCGAATACGAGGACGCCTTGGGTCCCGACGGGGTCTACGGCCGCTGGCTTCGAAGCAAGAGCGTCGTGACCGCGATTGGAGACACGGCGTTCATGCACGCAGGCATCGATCCAGACCACGCCCCGCGCAGCCTCGATGCCGTCAATCGCAGCGTTCGTGATGAGATTCGCAGGTTCGACGACTATCGGCGGTATCTGATCGATCGCCGGATCATCGTGCCGTCGTCCACGCTCGAAGAAATCGTCGCAGCCGTCGTTGCCGAGGCGGGGAGAAATCCCGAAGCGCTCGACGCCCGCGATCGCGAGGTGTTCGGGGCGCTCGTTGGGATTGAAAAGTGGGATTGCCTGCGCCCTGATGGACCGCTCTGGTTTCGCGCGTTCGCGACGTGGTCCAACGAGGAAGGCATCGCTCACCTGCGGACACTGCGCGACAAGTACCACGTGGAGCACTGGGTCGTCGGTCACAGCCCGGTGCGGACGTCCGAGATTACCCCGCGCTATGGATCCAAGGTGTTCCTGATCGACACTGGCATGGTATCGGGCCGTGTTCCAGGAGAACGGACCGCAGCGCTCGAGATTCGCGATGGAAAGTTCATCGCCATCTCCCAACAGCAGCAGGCGGTTCTGCCGGACCGCTGACCAGATCCGCGCTTGCGTGCGAGGTTACACGAACGCTCGCGCCGCCTGCTGATCCCGAGTCGCGAGGCGGAATCCTGCGATTCCAAGCGCGAAGACAGCGGCGAGTGCGAACCATGCCGCGCCGGCATAGAGCGACCTCGCATCGAACGTCATCGGCATTCGGAGCAACAGCGCGCTGACGGAGAACATGACGACGCTGCTCAGAATGCCAACACGGAGCAGGACGACAAGGATCAGCAGCGTCGATGCGGCCTGGGATGCTGCCGCAACAGGGATGTCGATTCGCGCCACGCCGCGCAGCTCCATCGCCGTCATGATGAGGGCGACGAGCGCGATGAAGACCTTTTCCGAAACGCGGTCGCTCATCCTCAGTGTTTCGCCGAGCGTCCATCGCGCTGATCCCATGGGCGTCCTCGTGACCCATTCGAACAGGGCACGCAGGAAGGAGAATTCGAACACCGTCAGCAGCGCGTTCTGAAAGCCATTGTTCACGGAGCCGAGGAGCGTCGCGATCGCGCCACGAGCCCCCATGACTGCGCCAAGCTCCGGCAGCCGCGGCGGAGGCGATGGATGACCGAGGAGCGGTGGCAGCAGCTTCGGAAGGAGTCCAAGCAGCGCGAGCGTCGCCCCACATGCAACGCCGACCATGGCGTCGCGCCCAACCATCGGATCGCGCACGCGTCCGCTGAGTACGCGCGACCACCCGACGAGCATCGTCGGCCACAGCCGCCGCACGAACGGCTCCAGCCCGAGATACACGAGATACATCACGGCCCCGATGAACAGCGCGATCCCGACGCGTGCGAAGAACCGCTGTTGTTCCTCGAAACCCGCGGGGACGTGGGGACTCACGGCCCAGTACGCGCTCAGCAGCAATGTCATGAATGCGGCGAGCCGGAAGGCCCCGCGCCGGTCCGCCCTTCCGCGCCGCAAATTACCCCAGGCGGCGACCGCGGCGGCCGCGAGCAGCACGGAGATCAGAATCCATTCCGAGTTGCTCGACAGTGCCTCCGGCTCGCGCGACGGCTTTACCCACGGCAGGACGATGTCGAAAAGAACCGGACGGCCGCGATACGCGGCCGCTTCAATGGCGATCGGTATATTCGTCTCGGGCAGCGTGCCTTTCCACGCTCTCCGTTCATCCGCGTAGGTTGCGGGCGTTCGTGACGGAGGAGCGTCGGTGAACGAGGAGGGGTCGATGCCAGCCGCCGCGAAGGCTTTGCGCCAGTCGAACGGCGGAGCAGTTTCTCCGACGTTTTCGATCTGCGGCGGCGCCGCCTCGAAACGAAGCAGCCGTCCCTTCGTATCCACGGTCATCTTGACCATCCCGTGCAGCAGCAGCGGCGGATCCGTCGGAGACACCGACCCGAGCGAGTTCACGGGAACGAGCGTGACGGGGCTCGTCCGATACCAGAAACGCACGACGGGCGGGCGGCCCGTCGACAGTTCGGACCAATGATTCGTGCCGCCGTGCGACGCCGCCCAGGAAAAGTAGTCGCTCTCGTAGTAGAAACCGGACGCCTGGTCCGCTGGCGTATCGGCGTACCCGAAGGCGGTGCGAATTTCCTCCGATCGGTCGGCGAGAACCGGAGCGGGCTTCGACAGCGGAATCTTCGGGAGGACCGAGAGCTTCGCGCTCAAGGCGGCGGCAGCGATCACGGCAGTCGCGGCGACGGTGAGCCATGCGATGCCGGCAGGCAGCGACAGCATCGCTTGGTCGCCGCCGGCAGCGGCGACCATCTCGGGGGACGGCGTTTCTCCCGCCGCGAGCGCGGCCGCTAACGGATCGCCCCCGGGCAGCGCCGCGGAGACGGCGATCGCCGACGAAGGACGGCGCACCGGAATCGGATCCAGGCAGCGGACGAGCGCGGATTCGATTGCAGGATCGAGGGACTTGACGATCGACGTCGGCGCCGTCAACGCGCCGGAGCGATGCTGCTCGATCAGATCGGCGAGCGTCTTCGCCTCGTATGCCCGCCGGCCGGTGAAGATTTCGTACAACACGAGGCCGAGCGCGTAGATGTCGCTGCGGACCGTGACCTCCTGGCCCGAGAGCTGCTCCGGGGCCATGTAGGCGGGCGTGCCGGCGCGGATGTCGGTGACCTCGCCGACGGCCGCGAGGCCGAAATCCATGATGCGGACCTTGCCCGAGCCGTCCAGCATGATGTTCGCCGGCTTGAGATCGCGATGGAGGATGCCGCGCTCGTGCGCCGCCGCGAGGCCGGCACAGATCTGTCGCGAGATCTCGACTCCTTTGTCTTCCGGCAGCCGTCCGATGCGCCGCAGGAGGCCCGAAAGGTCCTCGCCATCGACGTATTCCATCGTGATGAACAGCTGCCCGTCGATCTCGCCGACGTCGTACACGCGGCACACGTTCGCGTGCGACACCTGGCGCGCCGTACGGACCTCGTTGTGAAACTGCGCGAGGCGTCCCGGATCGCGCGAAAGGGATCCAGGAAGAAACTTCAAGGCTACCGGCTGTCCGAGCCGGAGGTCGTCGGCGCGATAGACCTCGCCCATGCCTCCGCGACCAAGCAATCCAAGAACGCGGTACCGGTTGTCGAGAATGGTGCCCGGCGCAAAACGGCCGTGATCAATCGATCCCGATGAGGACAGCCAGCCGCTGTCCGAGCTCGGGCTCCGTGCGCCGGATGCGATTGTCGTCGCATCGCCGCTCGTCATGGTAAGAACGCTTCCCGAGCGGGCGGGAGTACCGCAGGCTGGGCAGAAGCGCCCTCCGGCCGGAAGAGACGCGCCGCACGTCGGGCAGGACACGCCGTGATTGTACATGGACGCACGCTTCAGATCTGCCTCGTCGGCTTGCAGATTCGGCGCGTTTCTGAGAACAATCGTGCGGCCCGGTCTGCCAAGGAGACACAAGATGATCCGCGATCGCGTTCCCGCATCGAGATGGCTTGCGCTCGGTGCCGTGGCGTTGTGCGCCGTGATGGCGCCGCTTCACGCGCACGCCCCCCAGCAGGGACTTCCGAGCGAGCGCCCCGCGCATTTCGCGCCCGTCACCAGCAGCTTCGACTACGTGCGGCGCGTCGAGATGATCCCGATGCGCGACGGCGTCAAGCTGCACACGGTGATCCTGATACCCAAAGGAACGCAGCACGCACCGATTCTCCTGACCCGGACGCCGTACAACGCGGATGCCCTGACGACCCACGCGAACAGCACGCACCTCGGTCCGACTCTGTACGGTTACGACAACGCAACGGACGTGATCGTCGAAGGCGGTTACATCCGCGTCGTCCAGGACGTTCGGGGCAAGTACGGATCCGAAGGGGACTACGTGATGAACCGCCCGCTGAGGGGTCCGTTGAACCCGACGACGGTCGATCATGCGACGGACACGTACGACACCATCGACTGGCTCGTGAAGAACGTTCGGGAGAGCAACGGCAAGGTCGGAATCATCGGCATCTCGTACGATGGATTCCTGCCGCTGATGGCGCTCTTCAACCCGCATCCGGCGTTGAAGGTCTCCGTCCCGATGAATCCCATGGTCGACGGATGGATGGGTGACGACTGGTTTCACAACGGCGCGTTCCGCGAGCAGAACATGCCGTACATCTACGAGCAGATCGCGTCCGCGCGCAACGAGGAGCGCTGGTGGACATCGCACTTCGATGATTACGACGAGTACATGTCCGCCGGATCCGCGGGCGAGCTGGGCCGCCTGCACGGGCTCGAGCAGATTGGGTTCTGGCGCAAGATCCTGGAGCACCCGAGCTACGACGGGTTCTGGCGCGAACAGGCCGTGGACAAGCTCCTGGCGAAGGAGCCGCTGAAAGTGCCGGTGATGCTCGTGCATAGCCTATGGGATCAGGAGGACATCTACGGCGCGATTGCCGTCTACAAAGCGATTGAGCCGAAGGACACGGGGAACGACAAGGTGTTTCTCGTGCTCGGGCCGTGGCATCACGGGCAGGAGATCGAGGACGCCGGCAGCCTCGGGCCGCTGAAGTTCGGCAGCGACACGGGCGCGTACTTCCGGCGGGAGGTGCTCGCGCCTTTTCTTGCCCACTACCTGAAAGATAATGCGCCTGCAATGAACGTGGCGCCGGTCACGGCGTTCGAGACAGGCACGAACACGTGGCGGCGCCTGCAGGCGTGGCCGTCCGGGTGCGAGAACGGCTGCCTGCCACAGCCGAAACGGCTGTATCTCGGTGCAGGCCTCACGACGACCTTCACAGCCCCGGCTGGCGCCGGTGCGCAGTTCGAGGAGTACGTCTCCGACCCGGCGAAGCCGGTGCCGTTCCGCCCGCGTCCCGTTCAGCCGGTTGGATACGAGCCACCGCTGACGTGGTCGCAGTGGCTCGTCGACGACCAACGCGAGTCGTCCGGCCGTCAGGACGTGCTCGCGTTTACATCAGACGTCCTGAAAACGCCCGTGAAGATCAGCGGTCAGCCGATCGCGAACCTGATCGCGTCCACGAGCGGCACCGATGCGGACTGGGTGGTCAAGCTGATCGACGTGTATCCGGACGAAGTCGCGGGACAGCCGCCGCTGGGCGGGTATCAACTCATGGTCTCCGCCGATATCTTCCGGGGCCGCTACCGGGAAGGCTTCGATACCCCTAAAGCCATCGCGGCTGATACGCCGCTTCAGTACCGATTCGCGCTGCCGACGGCGAACCACATGTTCCTGCCGGGCCATCGCATCATGGTGCAGATCCAGTCGTCGTGGTTCCCGCTGTACGATCGGAATCCGCAGTCGTTCGTGCCGAACATTTTTTGGGCGAAGCCGGAGGACTACAAGCGCGCCGTGCAGCGGATCTACCACGCACCGGACAAGGCGAGCTTCGTGGAGCTTCCCGTCGTGGAGATGAGGTGAGTCGCCCGGTCCTGTCGGTCCTCGATCTCTCGCCGATCACGCAGGGCAGCGACGCCGCAACAGCACTGAAGAATTCGCGAGACCTTGCACAGCACGCGGAGCGTCTCGGGTATCGGCGGTTCTGGGTTGCCGAGCATCACAACATGCCGGGCATCGCGAGCGCCGCGACGGCGATCGTGATCGCGCACGTGGCGGCCGGAACCCAGACCATTCGCGTGGGCGCCGGCGGCATCATGCTGCCGAATCACGCGCCGCTGATCGTCGCGGAGCAGTTCGGCACGCTCGAGTCTCTGTTTCCCGGCCGCATCGATCTCGGGCTGGGCCGCGCACCCGGAACGGATCCGACGACGGCGCGCGCGTTGCGGCGCACGCTCGTGTCCGATCCCGACGCGTTCCCGCAGGACGTGCTCGAGCTGATGTCCTACTTTCATCCGACGGACAGGCAGGCGGTCAAGGCGGTACCAGGCAGCGGACTCTCCATCCCAATTTTCATCCTGGGTTCGAGCCTGTTCGGCGCACAGGTGGCCGCTGCATTCGGGCTGCCGTTTGCATTCGCGTCGCACTTCGCGGCCATGGAGATGACGCGCGCGGCGGAGCTCTATCGAACGCGCTTTCAGCCCTCGGCCGAGACGGGCGCCCCGTACGTGATGCTCGGAGTCAACGTTGTCGCGGCGGACACGGATGACGAGGCTCGATTCCTTGCAACGTCCGGACGGCAGGCCTTCGCGAGCGTGCGCGGCGGCATGCCAATCGCGCTGCCCCCGCCGAACTGCGAGTGGGAGAAACAAGTGGTTCCGTTCGATCCGCGCAGCCTGGAAGGACTTCAGTCGGTGTCCTTCGTTGGATCGCTCGACACGATCCGCCGAGACATGCGCGCGTTCGTCGATCGCATGCAGCCGGATGAGCTGATCGTCGTTTCGCACATCTACGATCACGCCGCGCGCGTGCGATCGTACGAGATCGTTGCCGACGCCGCGGCCTGACGATCAGGGCCGCCAGAACGGCTCCGCCGCCGGTACGAAGTCGATCGGCACCTCCGTCACGAATCCCTTCAACCAGTCCGCGCAGTATTTCATCCCCGCCTGTTCGGAGACGACATGGCCTAGGATGATGAGGCCCTTCTTGGCGCCGGACGCGATCAGATCTTGCGCATGCTCGACAGTTTCCCACTCGCGCGTTTCGCCGACGACGAAGACGTCGACGTCAGGACGGGAGAGCGGGATGTCTGTTGGCGTAAAAGTGAAGTAGCCCCAGCTCGCCGCTACACGTGTAACGGACAGCGACGGATCGCCCACGACCCGCATCGTGCGCACCTGGAGCCGAGACTGCAGCTGCCGCGCAAGCTCGCCGAGCGTCGTTGACGGCAGCGTGAACTGACGCGGGTTCTCGGCGCTCACGTACTTTTCCCACCCGACCGCCTGCACCATGCCGGTCGCGATGCCATCGGGCCGCCTTGCGTGCCAGTGATCGTGAAACCGGAAAATGACGATGCCGTGGTCGCGGATGAACGCGTCCTTGTATCGATACGCGGGATCGTCCTTCAGTTGATTCACGCCGTCCTGGTGCGAATAGAACGTCGGCTCGTGCGTGACGATCATGTTCCTGCCGGCGCTCGCCGCGCGCTGCACGACATCCATCGTCGACATCATCGTCGTCGCGATGCCTTTCACCGTGGTGTGTGCCGTACCGGCGATGATCCTGTCGACGGTCTCGGTCCGCCAGGGCACGCCGACTCGATCCGTGATGCGCTGAATGACGTCGGCTGCCGAAAGGGCCGCCCGCGCACGCACGGTCGAAAGCGGTGCTGCCGCAATGGCCGTGGCCGAGACGAGAAAGGATCGCCGTGACAGAACGTCCATGATGCGCGCGACCGTAGCACGACACACACGCGACCGCAACCACCCCGCAAAAGGGACGTTTCGATTGGCTGTCGATGTGATATCAACATCGGATGTCCGCGGCCGGCATGCGGGCGCATGACGACAACAACGGAGGTACTCAATGCGAACGAAGCTCGTGTGGGTGTGTACAGGAGTCTTTGCGGCCTGATGGGGGCGCCGCAGGACCGTGGCGCATCGCAGGATCGCGACGAACGCCATGATGGCTTCGGCGGGGACGCCTCCAGAATTCAGACAGGTTTTGCCTATACACACCAGCAGGGGATCAGACTCGACCTGAAGGGGCGCAACCCGGCGCTCGTCGGTCTGGGCAGCTATCTCGTGAACGCCGTTGGCGGGTGCAATGCCTGCCACACCCAGCCGCCCTACACGAGCGACCCGTATGCGTTTCTCGGCGCGCCGAAACAGATTAACGTGGCGTGCTACCTCGCGGGAGGCATGCCGTTCGGTCCATTCGTGTCGCGCGACATCACGCCATGGCAGGACAACAAGCCGGCAGGTCTCACGTTCAGACAGTTCCGGCACGTGATGCGGACCGGCGAGGATCCGGAGCATCCGGGCCAGGTTCTGCAGGTCATGCCGTGGCCCGTCTATCAGTCGATGACCGACATGGATCTGCGCGCGATGTACGAGTACCTGTCGGCGATTCCCGCGATTCCTGCGAACACGTGCGGAACGCCGAGCGAGTAGAAATCCGCGCTTGACTTGTCCTGACGACAGGCGCATGCTGGCCGCAGGTCGCCTTCGTAAGGGGGCATTCGTGGAGACACCGCCGGACTAGGCACGGCCGGTGGGGTTCTGCCGCAGACGCGCCGCGCGGCTGCCGG
>JBKPQB010000056.1:0-13789 GCA_046733875.1 Acidobacteriota bacterium | reverse complement strand
CCTAGACGTGCGCAATCCGCTCCCCGCTCGCGGCGACGACCGGCTCGATGAACTGGCGGAACGCGTCCTCGTAGCCGCGATCGAGGAGCTCGGAGAGCACGTAGGTGCGATCGGATCGCTCGTCGTAGACGCCGCCGACATCGAGAGGCCCGAGGGGGTTGTGGGCCGGACGAATCACGAACAGGCCGGCAAAGCGGCCGCCGGCCCCTTCGAGCGCATCGCGAAGGCCGGCCACTTCGAAGGCGGCAAGCTGCTCCCCCGCGCGGCCGCGCGGATCGCCGCGCCCGGACGCGAGCTCGTGGACGCGCGCGGCTGAAGGGGCGGCTGCCACGACGATCACCTGCTCGGCACCCGCCACACGAAGCTCCTCGAGCAATCGTTCGAACGATGCTGGACGATCGCAGATCCGGTGCGTCTCGCCCCGCCAGGCGCTCTCAGGAGAAAACCGGATCAGGTGCGGATCGGTCGCAACCGGCAGCGTGAGGTTGGCCGCCAGCGCATCCATGATGTAGTCGCGGCCGACGCCCGAAAGATCGAATGCCTCCGCCTGACGGCTGCCATCGAGCACGGGGCGATTGAAATAACGCGATCGGTGCGGCTCAGAGAGCAGCCCGAACAGCAGATCTCTGCGTGCGTCCACGTCGTGCGCGATCAGGAGCAGCTCGCGAAATCCAGGCTGACCGAGATTCTCAATCAGCAGCTCCAGATAGCGACGCCCCAGCTCCCGGCGCGGCGGCGTCACGATCGGAGCAGCGCCGCGAATGAGACTCCACAACTGATCGCAGACGGCGTCGAGGAGCGGGGCGATCGAAAGCGGCGACCCGAACAGGCGCCACATCCAGCCGCGCCCGACGCGCCGGCGCGCCGGCGCATCCAGGAGCGCCGCGGCAACCGATCCCCCAAAGGCGAAGATCGCGACCAGCAAACAGAGCACGACGAGACGCGGAATGACGGTCGGCATACCCGCGGGGTCGAACAGCGCGTCGAGGAATCGGCCATACACCGACCGCAGTGCCCCGGCAACGCTCGTGAGTCCAAGAGACCAGAGCAGCAGCCCGGCGAGACCAACGACGACCCCGCCCGCCAGCAGCACGAGCGGTGTGGCCAGCAGCGCACCCGCGGCGGCGAATGCCCAGCCGGCGACGCGCAGCGGCGTGCGCGCCACGTAGGCGCGTGCAATCGATGCACGCTTCCACAGGCCGTCTGCGTCCCAGAGACGAGGACCTCCGTCCACGGCGGCGAACAGCGCGCCCAGCACGCCCGCGCCCCGGCCCGCGACGAGATCGATCCGGATCCCTGCCTCGCGCAGTGCGCGCAGCACGCCAGCGTGATATGCGCCCGCCGTTCCGGTGCCGGTGAGCACGAGCGCCGTGCGGAGCCGCGTCGAGTACTGACGATCCGGAGAGTCGGGCGTGATCACAACGACGCCGCAGCCGGGATCATTCGTCGTGGATGGTGACGAGCTTCTGGACTTCGAACCGCCGCTCGGCGCCGTTCGGCGTGCGAACGACGACGTCCTCGCCTTCTTCCTTGTTGAGGAGGGCGCGGCCGATGGGCGACGCCGTGGAGATCAGGCCTTCTTCGACGTTGGCATCCTCAGGCATGACGAGCTGGTAGACGACAGACTGGCCGGCTTCGTCGCGCAGCGTGACCGTCGATCCGAAGCCAACTTTGTCGCGCGGAATGCGATCGAGGTTCATCAGGGAGATCTCGCTCACGCGCTTCTGCAGAAGGCTGATGCGGGATTCGACGAGGCGCTGACGCTCCTTCGCAGCCTGGTATTCCGCGTTCTCACGCAAATCGCCCAGCTCGCGCGCGCGCTTGATCTCTTTCGGCAGCTCGGTCTTGAGCTCGCGATCGAGCTGCGCGATCTCGTCCTGGAACTTCCTGAGGAGCCGGTCCTTCACCGTCGTCATGGTAGCAGAAATGGAATGCTCAATAATAGGACGGATGGAGCGGATCACGAGCCGTCAGAACGCGACGGTTCGACGCTTTCGCGAGCTGGCGCGGACAGGTAGAGTGACGTCGACGGACATCCTGCTCGATGGCGCACACCTGCTCGAGGAAGCGCTCGCGTGCGCGATTCCGATCGAAGTGGCAGCGTTCGCGGATCGTGAGCTGGAGCGCGCGTCCTCGGGGCTCGCGCACCTGACGGTGGAAGTTCGACAACAGGGAGGCCGCGTGCTGAGCGTCACCGACAGCGTGCTCGCGGCGATGAGCCCGGTGCAGCAGCCGTCAGGGGTTGTCGCAATCGGCCACGTCGAGCCGTCCACGTTGCTCGAGGTCTTCCGGCCTGCGGGGTCAGAGCACCTCGCGGGGTCAGAGCACCTCGCGGGGTCAGAGCACTCGACGGGGTCAGAGCACGTTGCAGATTCTGCACACGTCGGCACGAAACGCGTGCCATTGGGCTCTGACCCCACGGGGTCAGAGCCCTCTGAAACCGGTCCCCACGGGACGGCGCCGCTGGTGCTCCTCCTCGCGGGACTGCAGGATCCCGGCAACGTCGGCGCGATCATCCGGACGGCGGCCGCCTCGGGCGCGACCGGCGTGGCCGCGATCGAGGGCACCGCAAGCCCGTTCGGCTGGAAAGCCCTCCGCGGCGCGATGGGTGGCACGTTCCGCATTCCGGTCTCGACGCGGGGGTCGCTGCTCGACGCGATCGCGGCCGCGCGGGACGCGAACGTGCAACTTCTCGCGGCGGTCCCGCGCGACGGGACGCCGCTGCCGGACGTCGACCTGCGCGGTCCCACCGCAATCATCTTCGGTGGTGAAGGATCCGGCATATCGGATACCGTCATCGCGGCAGCCGACGCGACGATCACGATTCCAATGCGACGTCCGATCGAATCGCTCAACGTCTCGACCGCCGCCGCGGTCATCCTCTACGAAGCGTCGCGCCAGCGCGACGAGACCAACCGCTGATGGATCTCTTCGATGACGATCCCCCGCCCGCACCGGCGACCGACAAGTCGGCCCCGCTCGCCGAACGCATGCGTCCGCGCACGCTCGACGAATTCGTCGGGCAAGAGGCGCTCATCGCGCCGGGGCGTCCGCTGCGCGAGGCGATCGATCACGACCGGCTCCGGTCGATCATCCTGTGGGGACCGCCGGGAACCGGCAAGACGACGCTCGCGCGCGTCATTGCGAACGTGACGCGTGCGCATTTCATCGCCTTCAGTGCCGTCCTGTCTGGTATCAAGGAAATCCGCGAGGTCATGAATGAGGCGGAACAGGCGCGCCGGCGCTCAGGACGGCGCACGATCCTCTTCATCGACGAGATCCACCGCTTCAACCGCGCGCAGCAGGACGCCTTCCTCCCCCGCGTCGAATCCGGCGATATCGTCCTCATCGGGGCGACGACGGAAAACCCGTCGTTCGAGGTGAACTCGGCGCTCCTGTCGCGATCGAAGGTGTACGTGCTGCAGCCGCTCGGTCAGGAGGCAATCGTACAAATCCTTCGCGGCGCCGTGACCGATCCGGAACGCGGTCTGGGAAACGAGCGGCTGAACGTCACCGACGATGGATACGCGGCGATGGCGCGTTACGCGAACGGCGACGCCCGCGTCGCCCTCAACGTGCTCGAGATGGCGTCAGCCGCTGCGGAGGGCCGCCCGATCGACGGCGCGTTCATCGCCGACCTGGCGCAGAGCCGCGCGCTGCTCTACGACAAGTCGGGCGAAGAGCACTACAACCTGATCTCGGCCCTGCACAAATCGATGCGCAACAGCGACCCCGACGCAAGCGTCTACTGGCTCGCGCGAATGCTGGAGGCCGGCGAAGATCCGCTTTACGTTGCGCGCCGGCTCGTGCGGTTCGCGTCCGAGGATATCGGCAACGCGGACCCGCGGGCGCTGACGGTTGCTGTCGCCGCCAAGGACGCTGTCCACTTCGTAGGCATGCCGGAGGGGAACACCGCGCTCGCGCAGGCCGCGATCTATCTCGCAACGGCTCCAAAGAGCAACGCGGTGTATCGCGCGTATGCGGAGGCGGCAGATGCCGCCGCGCACGACGTCGCCGAGCCGGTGCCGCTGCACCTTCGCAACGCGCCGACGAAGCTGATGAAGGAGCTGAACTACGCGCGCAACTACCGCTACGCGCACGACGAGCCGGAGGGCGTCGCGGACATGCAGTGCCTGCCCCCCGCTCACGCGGATCGAAAGTTCTACAAGCCAACGGAGCGCGGGTTCGAAGCGGAGATCAGAAGGCGGATCGAGGAGTGGAAGCGGAAGAGGTTGCCCTAAGAGGTCCGCGCCACATGCGGAGCGTGCAACTTCAACTGCGCAATCAGCGAATGATATGCAGATTCGTGGGGGCTCGCGGCGGGGTGCCAATCCTGAGAATCATGCCCCGCGAGTAGTCGACGACGTAGAGCTCGCCTGACGCATCGACGCCGAACGAGCTGATATTCCCGAGACCCGTCGCGGTCGCAATCGCGGGCGTGTGCTCGATGACGTCAGACGCCGACCCCTCGCCCATCGCATCCGTCGCAATCACCATCGACCAGATTCGCGCGCGGACGAAATCCGCGAAAAAATAGCGCCCGCGCAGATCCGGACTCGATCCGCGGTACACATAGCCGCCGGTGATCGATGCGCCGACGGAGTGATCGTACTGACGGATGGGATCGATCAGCGGCTGGAACGCCGGGGCGCGCGACGTGATGTGCGCGTTCGCCCCTTCGCGAATGCTCCATCCGTAATTGCGGCCGCCGCGGCCGCGCGGCTCGTAGTCGATCTCTTCCCACTGTCCCTGCCCCACGTCCGCGACAACGAGCGCACCCGTTCCACCACGCGTGGGATCGTCGAAGCTGAAGCGCCAGGGATTCCGCATCCCGAAGCTCCAGATCTCGGGCAGCACTCCAGTCGCGGAGACGAACGGGTTGTCCCTCGGCACGCGGAACCCGTTCGGATCGGAATCGGGCATGGAGACGTCGATGCGCAGAATCTTGCCCAGGAGCGTGGATCCGGTCTGCGCATTGTTATTGGGATCGTCCGCGGAGCCGCCGTCGCCCATCCCGATGTACAGATAACCGTCCGGACCGAACGCGAGGCAGCCGCCGTTGTGATTCGCGAACGGCTGCTGGATCGTGCGCTGTCCCGTCGACCAGCGGAAATCGAAGCGGCTCGCAGGATCGCCGACTCGCGGATTCGACGATCGCTTGAAGCGCGCGACGACGGTGTTGCCGGACGGATCGGTGAAGTTGACGTAGAACCGTCCGCTCGACGCGCCGTCGGGCGGGAACGCGAGGCCGAGCAGTCCCTGCTCGCCGCCGCTGCGGATCGAGCCGCTCAGATCCAGAAAATCGGTCGGCTGGAGTTGACCCGCTACGACAACCCGAATCCGGCCTCCCTGTTCGACAACGAATTGGACGCGGGAATCAGCGGGATCCTGCACGAACGCAACCGGCGCATTGAAACCCGTTGCGTAAGTCACCAGACGGACGTCCGTCACCGCCGCCAAGAGGATCTGGCGCGCGCCGCACAGCAGCAAAATGGCTGCGAAAAGAGCGGCGACAGCTGATCGCATACAGTCGGCCCAGCTCAAGAGCAAACCATGTGCCCGGAAAAGCCGTGCGAACGAGCGCAGCGAGTGAGCCACGCGCGCGGAGCGGGGATCATGGGGGCCCCGCGAGGGCGCGTGTAGGGGGGGCCGGCGGGGCGAAGCCCCCCGTTAAGATGCGAACGAGCGCAGCGAGTGAGCCACGCGCGCGGAGCGGGGATCATGGGGGCCCCGCGAGGGCGCGAGTAGGGGGGTCCGGCGGGGCGAAGCCCCCCGGCTAGGAATTCAGATGCGGAACCTTGCGGAACATGTCCGCCCGCAGCGGAAGGATGAACGAGAAGCGATAGTCCCCCTGCATCCGCCCGATTGGAATCCCTACGAGTTGACCATCGGCATTGAGCACGCCGCCGCCCGAGACGCCCGGGTGGCCGTCGGTGAGGCACGTCACGAGGTTGTTGGAGGTTCGCTGCCCGACATAGCCGGTCGAAAGGATGATGCCCTTCGAGTAGTCGTTCCCGAGGCGGAAGATGGGATCGGCGAAGTCGAAGTGGAATGCCAGGTCGACATCCAGCGGCGGAAGATCGATCGCATCCTTGACCTTCAGGATCGCCCAGTCGCCGGGATCGACCTCGAACTGCGCGTCGCCCGTGTCGACCACGCGCGCAGCCAGCGCGCGGCCCTTGTACATCAGTTTCACGGAGGTGATCTTCCGCGATTCGGGCGCGTTGCCCAGCGCAACGACCCCGTGCTTCACGGTGATGAAGTAGCCGTGGCCGAGGTACCCGGCGGTGCCGTAGTTGCTCGAGCCCGACGTGTCGTACGAATACATCTCGACGAAGCTCTCCCGCCGCTCGCGCAGCATGCTGAGCGGGAGCAGCCCCATCTCGGTCTTGAGCTCGCGTTTGATGTCGGCGACGAGCGCCGCGCGACTCTCGTCGTCCATCGCGGTGGCGGGCTTGGGTGTCGCCACGCGTCCGCTGGTGCCAGAGGTGAGCGCCGAATCAGTTGGATGCTGTCGCCGGAGAACGCCGATCTCTGCGCGAAGCGCGGCGATCTGTTCGTTCTCGGTCTCGGCGGCCTGGCGCGCGGCGAGGAAGTTCCCCAGGCCAAAAAACACTACGGCGGAGAGGGCAAACAGCAGCGTCGGTATGAAACCGCGAACAGACATATTTACTCTCCAAGTTCGGCAGCTAAATCACCCCGCAGGAGCGCACACGGGGCTTACAGCTTTGCAGCTCCGGCAAGGCCGGAGCGCCTTTATCGCTTGGAACAGACGCGCCCTTTGGACGGTTCGCTACTACAGCGCACCCGCCGCAGGTCGAGTTGCTGGGATGAAAGAAGAGTAAACCCGGGGAGCAGATTCGTCAAGCCTATATACACGGCCCAGGTCAAATCCTTTGAAAATTTTTCTCGATCTCCCTACGGGTGAGCCGTAGCACGACGGGGCGGCCGTGCGGGCAAACGCTTGAAAATGCGGTCCGACGCAGCTCTTGGAGGATGTACCGCATCTTCTCGAGTGTCAGTGTATCGTTTGCCTTCACTGCGGCATGGCAGGCCATCGTCGCCGCGATACGCCGAAGCGCGTCCTCGGCACCAGATCCCCGGTCCAGCCCCTCGAGATCCTCGGCCAGCGCGCGAACCGCCGCCTCGCATTCCGACGGGTCGAGCAGCGCGGGCACGGCGGACAGCCGGACCGCCCCCCCGCTGAACTCCTCGAGGTCGATGCCGAGCCGCTCCAGCGTGGCCGCGTGCTGACGCAGCGCGTCACGCTGCGCGGCGGAGAGCTCCAGCACAAGAGGCGTGAGCAGACGCTGGCTCTCCAGCCGTCCGCTTGTCAGGCGCTCCATCACCTGCTCGAACAACACGCGCTCGTGCGCGACGTGCTGGTCGACGATCGCCACCCCTTCGTCGTCTACCGCGATAATGAAGGTGTCGCGAAATTGGCCCAGCGGAATCATGGGGCGGATGAGACCGGGATCGCCGGGATCCGCGATCCGGGCCTCGGGATCGGGAAATCGGAGACCAGATTCCGGGGTGTCCTGCCATCGATTTCCGACGCTGGCTCCCGCGAGGACACCAGGGATCGTCATCGGGCGAGGCTCCGCCGGCGTCATGGATACCTGCGCGAACTGGAACGCGGGCCCGCGGCTCTGGCCGAGCGCCTGCCCAAGTGCGCGTCGGATGACCTCGTGCACCAACGAGCCTTCGAGAAAGCGCACTTCCGCCTTCGTCGGGTGGACGTTCACGTCGACGCGATCCGCAGGCACCTTGATGAACAGGTGAACCTCGGGACTGCGCTCCTTGATCGTCGCGACGCTGTACGCGTCGATGATCGCGTGCGCGATCGTACGGTCCTTGACGATCCGGCGGTTCACGAATACGTTCTGTGCGCCGCGGACCGGCCCTTGATCCCCGAGCGCGGCGACGTACCCTTCGATCGAGAGCCCGGCCGCGTCCTTGCTCACCGGAACGAGATCGGGCCGGTCGCCGAACAACTGGAAAAAACGATCCTGCAGCGCTGGCGCGGGCGGGCACTGCAGCAACGTCCGGGACCCGCTCGTCAACGTGAACCCGACCTCGTGGTACCCGAGCGCCAGCTGCGTCGCGAGGCGCGAGATCTGCGCGGCTTCCCCCGTGTCGGACTTCAGGAACTTGCGCCGGGCCGGCAGGTTATAGAAGAGATCCGCGACTTCAATGCACGTGCCTTCGGGTGCGCCGACCTCGCGTACGGACGCAATCGCGCCGGCGTTGACGCGGATCTCGGTCGCGCTCTCGGTGCCCCTGGCGCGCGTGCGCAGCGTGAAGCGGGACACCGACGCGATGCTCGGCAGCGCCTCTCCCCGGAACCCGAGCGTCCGGATCGCGCCCAGATCGTCTGCTTGGCGAATCTTGCTCGTCGCGTGGCGCTCGATCGCAAGCCGCGCGTCCTCCGGATCCATCCCTTCCCCGTCGTCCTCCACGCGAATCAGCTTCTTGCCGCCCAGCTCGATCGCGATCGCGATGCGCGTCGCACCTGCATCGAGTGCGTTCTCGACCAACTCCTTGACGACGGAGGCGGGACGCTCGACGACCTCGCCGGCGGCTATTTGATTCGCGAGATCAGCAGGGAGCCTGTGAATCCGGGGCATCGTGAGAAGCACTCTGCCAATGTTAAATGCTCAATGATAAATGTTAAAAATGCTGAATGCCGACTCGACACCGAATTTCGCCATTCAACATTCTTTTAACATTCGCCATTTCACATTGAGCATTGACACGCGGGCGACGCAGTCGCCCGCACCCCGCTAAATCCATCCGCGGCTGCGGAACATCGCCAGCATACCGCCGCTGATCGCCATCATGAACAGCATGAGGATCCAGAACATGGTCGTGCCGCCCAGACCGAAGTGCGGCAAATCCACGTTCATGCCGTACAGACCCGTGATGAACGTCAGCGGCATGAAGACCGTCGCGATGACGGTCAGGATCTTCATGACGCTGTTCAACTGGTTCGAGACCGTCGACAGGTGCGCGTCGAGCAGGCTCGTGATCCGATCCTGGAAGAACATCGACTCGTCCGCGAGGCGCACGAGATGATCGTGGACGTCGCGAAAACGGTACGAGATCGCCTCGTCGATGAACGGGAACTCCCGCCTGGCCAGCCGGCCGACGACGTCGCGCTGCGGCTGCACGACGCGCCGCAGCGAGGAGACGTCGCGCTTGAAGTCGAGGATGGCCTTTGCAAGGCGCGGATTCGTCCGCTCGAACACTTCCTTTTCGAGATTATCGAGCCGATCGCTCAGCTCATCGATCTCCGGCTGATAGTGGTCGACGATCGAATCGATGATGCGGTGCATGAGCGCCGCAGGGCCTTCACCCAGCGCGAGCGTATTCCGCGCGCAGATCTGCGAGATCTCCTCGATCGATCGGGAATCGCCGCTGTGAATCGTGACCAGGTAGTTCGGCCCCAGGAAAAAATCAACGTCGTGCGTGCGGAAACAGTGCTCCGGCGCCTTGAAGTCGATGCGGTGGAGAATGACGTACAGATAGTCGCCGTACGATTCGACTTTCGGGAAATGCGTCGTGCTGAGCGCGTCTTCGACCGCCAGCTCGTGGAAGTGGAAGACGTCCGAGAGAATCTTCCCCTCCTCAGGCGAGGGGTTCATCAGATCGACCCAGAGGATCACGCCGCTGCCGGGGGCGAGCCACGCAGGATCGACGCGATCCTCCGGCCGCGTGGCCTTCCCGGTGTGGACGTAAGCGCTGATCAATCGCCGACCTTCACCTGCAGCGCGGCTTGCGCGGCCGCCAGACGCGCCACAGGGATCCGGTACGGCGACGCGCTGACGTAGTCGAGGCCCGCGCGTTCGAAGAAGTGCACCGACGAGGGGTCGCCGCCGTGTTCGCCGCAGATGCCGATCTTCAGATCGGATCGCGTCGAACGTCCCTTCCGCACGCCTTCCTCGACGAGCTGCCCCACGCCAACGGTATCAATCGTGGCAAACGGATCCTTGTCCAGGATCTTCTTGTCCTGATACGCCGAAAGGAACTTGCCGATGTCATCGCGCGAGAAGCCGTAGGTCAACTGTGTGAGGTCGTTCGTCCCGAACGAGAAGAACTGCGCCTCGGTCGCAATTTCGTCCGCCGTCACCGCGCCGCGCGGCACCTCGATCATCGTCCCGACGAGATACTGGATCTTGACGCCCTGCTCCTTCATGACCTCCGCCGCGACGCGATTCACGACGGCCTTCTGATCCTTGAGCTCCTTCACGCTGCCAACGAGCGGAATCATGATCTCGGGGACGATCTTGAACCCTTCCTTCGCGAGCTGGCACGCCGCCTCGATGATCGCCCGCGTCTGCATCTCCGTGATCTCCGGATACGTGATGCCAAGGCGGACGCCGCGATGGCCGAGCATCGGGTTGAACTCGTGCAGCTGCTCCACGCGGCGCAGCACCGCCCGCTTCTCCTCGAGATCCTTCTTGTTGCCGTTCGTCGCTTCGAGGCGCGCGATATCGACCATGAGGTCCTCGCGCTTCGGCAGGAACTCGTGAAGCGGCGGATCGATCGTGCGGATCGTCACGGGGCTGCCGTGCATCGCCTTGAACACGCCGTAGAAGTCGCTGCGCTGCATCGGCAACAGCTTTCCGAGCGCGCTGCGTCGATCGGCTTCGGTGTCCGCCATGATCATCCGCTGCACGTGCGGAATGCGCCCTTCCCCGAAGAACATGTGCTCTGTGCGGCACAGCCCGATGCCCCGGGCGCCGAACGCATACGCTGTCTCGGCCTGGTCCGGCTGATCGGCGTTCGCCCGGATGCCGAGCCGCCGGAACTTGTCAGCCCACGTCAGGAGCTGATTGAATCGCTGATAGATGTCCGACTGCTCGGGCTTCATCTGGCCCGAGATCACCTGCAGGATCTCGCTCGGCTGCGTGGCGACCTGCCCGACCTTGACCTCGCCGCTCAGGCCGTCGAACGACACGTACTCCCCCTCCTTCACGGTCTTTCCGCCGATGAGGAACGATTTGTTCGCTTCGCTGATCTCCAGCGCCCCCGCACCGACGATCGACGGCTTCCCCATCTGCCGGCCGACCACGGCGGCATGCGACGTCATGCCTCCCGTCGCAGTGAGGACGCCCTGCGCGACGAACATCCCGTGGATGTCGTCCGGCACGGTTTCCTTGCGAACCAGCACGACCTTCTTGCCCTGTCGTGTCCATTCGACGGCGGCATCCGCCGTGAACACGGCCTGGCCGGACGCCGCCCCGGGCGACGCCGGGAGTCCTTTGGTCGCAACCGGCAGCGCCTTCCACGCCTTGGGATCGAAGATCGGAGCGAGAAGTTGTGAAATGGACTCGGGGTCGACCTGCAGCACCGCGTCCTTCGGCGTGATCAGCTTCTCTTTCACCAGATCCGTCGCGATCACGACCGCCGCGTAGCCCGTGCGCTTGCCGTTGCGCGTCTGCAGCATGAACAGCCGCTCGTCCTGAATCGTGAATTCGAAATCCTGGACGTCGCGGTAATGCTTCTCCAGACGCGTCGTGATCTCGCGAAGCTGCTTGTACGCCTTCGGCATGATCCGCTCGAGCTCGGTGATCGGCTGAGGCGTGCGGATGCCGGCCACGACGTCCTCGCCCTGCGCGTTGACGAGGAACTCGCCGTAGAACTCGTGTGCGCCGGTCGCCGGATTCCGCGTGAAGCCGACGCCGGTCGCCGAGCGATCGCCTGTGTTGCCGAACACCATCATCTGCACGTTCACCGCGGTGCCGATGGAGTCGGGAATCTCGTAGATGCGGCGGTACTCGATCGCCCGCGCGTTGTTCCAGGAGCGGAACACCGCATCCCGCGCGCCGCGAAGCTGCTCGAGCGGATCCTGTGGAAACGCCTTGCCCGACTTTGCCCGCACAACCTCTTTGTACCGGCGGACGACCTCCTGGAGGGCCTCCTCGTTGAGGTCCGTGTCAACGTGCGCGCCGCGCGCCTTCTTGACCTCTTCGAACTTGTGCTCGAACGCCTCCTTGGGGATCTCGAGGACGACGTTGCCGAACATCTGTATGAAACGTCGATAGCTGTCGTAGGCGAAGCGGCCGTTCTTCGTGCGCGCCTTCAGCCCTTCGACCGTTTGGTCGTTGAGCCCAAGGTTGAGGATTGTGTCCATCATGCCCGGCATCGAAAACTTCGCGCCCGAGCGGACGGAGACGAGGAGCGGGTTCTTCACGTCGCCGAGCTTCGCGCCGGCGGCGGTTTCGAGCTTCTTCAGCGCGTCGAGCATCTCGCGGTCGATCGTCGCCGGCGTCTTGCGCCGCTCCGTGTAGTAGAGCGTGCAGGCTTCGGTGGAAATCGTCATACCCGGCGGAACGGGGAGGCCGGCGTTCGTCATCTCGGCGAGACCGGAACCCTTGCCGCCGAGCAGATCCTTCATGGTGCGGTCCCCCTCGGCCTTGCCGTTGCCGAAGAAGTACACGAACTTCTGCCTGCCCTTCGCTGTGCCGCGTCCAGAGACGCGCTTTACATCAGCGCGGTTCGAGCGGTCGGCCGCTGGGCGGGTGCTCTTCTTGCTGCGTGCCAGTTTCTTTGCCATGTGCGTGTCGTCTACTCCGCTTGAGGAACGATTTCCGAAATATCGGCGAGATCGAGGACGAGATCCCGCAAGTCCGCCATCAGGGTCAGACGCGCCCTCCTCAGCCGCGCATCCTCCGCCATCACGAAGACTTCCGTGAAGAATCGATCGACGGCCGGCCGCAGGCCTGCGATCTCCGTGAGTGCGCGCCGGTAGTCCCTGGCCGCAATCGCCTGCGCGATTCGCGGCCGCCGCGCGTCCAGATCCGAGAGGAGCGCCGTCTCGGCGGGTTCGGTGAGCGCCGAGCGATCGAGCGCTCCCGGTTCCTTCAGCTCGCGCGCGATGTTCTTCACGCGCTTGAAGAGCACGGCAAGCGCCCGCAGATCGTCCGAGCCGTCGAGCGCCTTGAGCGCCTCGGCAATGCGCCGGGCGCGCAACGGATTGTCGTGGCTGGCGCCAGACACCGCGCTGCGAATCTGCCCGAGCGAGAAGCCCCGCTGCTCGAGCGCGTAGCGAATCCGTTCCTGCGCGAACGCCGCAACGGACGCTGCATCCCACGCCGCTAGGGCCGCGTCAGGCAGCAGCGGATCGGCAATCTCGACGAGCGACCCGATGCCAATCTCCCGATCGATGCCCGTCAGCTCGGGAAGGTCCATCAGAATCTTGACCACCCCCTGTGTCTGCCGGCGCAGGCCGAAGGGATCGCGCGATCCGGTCGCGCGCTCGCCGACCTTCATCAGCCCGGCGACGCTGTCGATCTTGTCCGCGAGCGCGACGGCGGCCCAGACGACCGCCGCGGCGCCAAGCTGCGCGCGCGTTGGCGGCGCCTCCGGCTCCACGCCCACGGGAAGGTACTGGTAGTAGATGGCCTTCCAGACCTGCTCCGGCAGGCCTTCTTCACGGGCGTAGATGCCGCCCATCGTGCCCTGCAATTCGGGGAACTCGAACACCATGTCGGTCGTCAGATCCGTCTTCGCGAGCCGCGCAGCCTTCCCTGCCGCGTCGTCCTGATCCGGATGACCGAACGCGTCGGCAGCAATCACGCGAGCCACGCGCTCCATCCGCTGCGCCTTGTCGCGATAGCTGCCCAATTTCTTGTGAAACACGACGGAATGCAGCCGATCGAGACGGTCCTCGAGGCGCATCCGCCGATCGCTCTCCCAGAAGAACTTGGCGTCCCGCAAGCGCGCCGTGACGACGCGTTCGGCGTTGCGCGCAATGGGCCGTTCGTCGGCAGGCGAGGTGTTGACG
>JBKPQB010000055.1:0-6890 GCA_046733875.1 Acidobacteriota bacterium | reverse complement strand
GTACACGATGTCGAAAGCGCCATCGACGAACTTGAGATCGGCAGCATCCATCTGGAGCAGCCGCACGGGAGCCGCACCTTTTCGCGCGGCGCGTTCGCGCGCCTTCTCGAGCATCGAGGACGAGAAATCGATGCCCGTGACGGCCGCCTCGCGTGGATAGAGCGACAAGTTGATGCCGGTGCCGACGCCGACCTCGAGGACGCGCTCGCCGGCCTGGATGTCCATCCGCTGAATCGCCTTCAGGCGGCCAGGATGGAGTGAGGGTCCGAAAATGAGGTCGTAGACATTCGCGAGCTTGTCGTAGACCCCTTCGACGAAATCATTTTCAACTGCGGCCACGGACAGAGCCCGCGTCGCTGCGTCCCCTGTCAGGTTCTCCGGCTCGTCCTTCCGGTCGAATAAAGGCATCGCAGACAGAGGACTATATCCAAACAGCGCGACAGCGGGCAAGAAAGTTGATCCGAGTCAGCTTTTCGCTCCTGCGGCCTCGATCACTGCCAGAGCCGCGTCGACGGCCTTGGCTGATGGTGACACCTGCACGCCGCGGACCAGCGGACGCACCTCGGCGGCAATCTCGCGTGCGATCGCCAGCCCTTCTTCAGCGGCGCGGCCCTGCACTTCAGCATCGCGCATGCGGTCGAGCACGGCATCGGGCACCCTGACGCCGGGCACTTCGTTCGCGAAAAACTCTGCCTGCCGCACGCTCTCGAGCGGAACGACTGCCGCGAGCACGGGAATGTCGTGGTGCTCGATTCTGGACATGAACGCGCGAAACTCGGCGGCGTCGAACACCGGCTGTGTAATGGCGAACTCCGCTCCCGCGTCAACTTTGTACGCAAATCGGCGCAGCTCCTCGTCGAGGTTGAACGCGCCGGGATTGACGGCGACGCCGATGTGAAATGCGGTCGGCTGCCCGATCGCCTGGCCGCCGATATCGAACCCTTGATTCAACCGCGCAACGAGCTGCGTCAACCCAATCGAATCGACGTCCAGCACCGCGGTCGCATCCGGGTAATCGCCGATCTTCGGCGGATCGCCCGTAATGATCAGCAGGTTCCGCACGCCCATTGAATGCGCGCCCAACAGATCGGACTGAATGCCGAGCAGATTTCGATCGCGGCACGCGTAATGGAGGATCGTCTCGACGCCCGCCTGCTGCTGCACGAGGACGGCGGCGGACAACGCACTCATCCGCGCCGTTGCCCGCGGGCCGTCGGGGATGTTGACCAGATCAATGCCGCGGATCTTGAGGTCCCGCGCCTGCTCCACGAGCGCGTCGGTTCGATAACCGCGGGGCGGCAGCAGCTCGATCGAAATGACGAACCCTCCGCGCGCGAGCGCGTTCGCCATCCGCGATTTCTGCGCGCGCGGCACGGATGGGGCGGGCGTGTCCGTCTGCGGCGGAGCGGGCGCCGGCGTCCGGGTGTGGGTGCGAGCGGGTGGGTTCGCGAGCGCACGCACCGCGATCTTGATTTGGCGGATGTGATCCGGGGTGGTCCCGCAGCAGCCGCCGACGAGTCGGACGCCGGCGTTGATGAAGCGCCGCGCGTACGACGCCATGTATTCCGGCGAGCACAGATAGATGTTGCGCCCCTCGATGTCGCGCGGACGTCCTGCATTCGGCTGCGCGGAAAGCCTCACGTGCGCAACGTGCGCCATGCGTTCGATGGTCTCCAGCATCGGCGCGGGACCGACGCTGCAGTTCAGTCCGAGGACGTCCGCTCCAACGGCCTCCAGCTCCGGCACGAACCGCTCCGGCGCAACGCCGTCCAAACTGTTGCCTCCCTCTTCGGTCGTCATCTGCGCGACGATCGGCAGGTCGCAGATGCTCTTGACGGCGCGGATCGCGGCGCCGATCTCGTTGACGTCGCGGAACGTCTCGAGCACGAACAGATCGACGGCGCCCTCGAGGAGCGCACGCGCCTGCTCGCGGAAGTACTCCTCTGCTTCGTCAATTCCGGTCTTGCCCCACGGTTCGACGCGGATGCCGAGCGGCCCAATCGCGCCCGCGACGAACGCCTGGTCGCGCGCGGCATGCCGCGCGATCCGTGCCCCCTGGACGTTGATCGCGTGGACGCGGTCCGCGAGGCCGAATGCGCCGAGCTTGATCCGATTGGCGCCAAACGTGTTGGTCTCCAGGACATCGGCGCCGGCGCGCACGTACGCCTGATGTACTTCCGCCACGAGATCGGGCTGCGTCAGGTTCAGCTCGTCGAACGATCGGTTCAGGAACACCCCGCGCGCATACAGCATCGTGCCCATCGCGCCGTCGCAGACGAGCACCCGCTGGTCGATCTCCGTTCGAAAATCAGGCGTTCTCATGGCAGAGGTATTTCAGGGATTCCGCGTCAATCGTCAGATATGAGTGCGAGATCAGATCGAGGCCGACGGATTCCACCCCCTCGCGCATCTGGGTGGAGAAGCGGTGATGATGTCCGAACAGGTGCAGCCGCGGCTTCATCTCGCGAAGCACCTCGCTGATGGCCTCCTTGCCGGCATCGGGCCCGTGGTCGCCGGGAAACGGACGGAATGGCTTGGCGGCTTCGTGCGTCAGCAGAACGTCCACGTCGCGCAGGCGCTTGCAGGCGTCCACTTCGTCGCGAACGAAGTGCCGCCTCTTGTCGGCCAGCTCGGTGGCGCGAGCGCTCCTCTTCTTCGGATGCGGCAAGTCTGCCGCGGGCGTCTCGTACCACGTTGGCGCGAACGTTCCGCCAAGACCCGCGACGCGCAAGCGGACGCCGGGTCGGCCTACATCGACGGCCGTGCCGTTCGCGATGTGATGGAAATCCGCCGGCACGTCACCCGACGCGATCGCGTCGAAGTTGTCGTTGTTGCCGTGAATCCAGTAGACCGGCACGCCGAGCGGCTCGTACGCCCCGGTGTCCGTCGCAATGTCTCCGACCGAGACCCAGAAGGGCACGTCGGGATGCCTTTCGATCGCGCGGCGCGCGTGCGCGAAGTCGCCGTGAATGTCTCCGAAGGCTCCAAAGAGCACTTGCGTGAGCTATTTGTTCACCGTCGCCGGCACGAGCAGATCGGCCTTGTCCCAGATGAAATCCTTGTTGCTGTAGACCGCGAGCTCGTAATCCTTCCCCATGAATATCGCCGACACGGGGCACGCCTCTTCGCAGTAGCCGCAGAAGATGCACCGCGTCTTGTGGATCTGGTACACCTTCGCGTAGCGCGGGCCAGCCTGCACGGATCCGTCGTTCTCGGCCGCCTCGAGGTAGATCGCGTCCGCCGGACAGGCGACCGCGCAGAGGCCGCAGGCCACGCACTTCTCGAGCCCGTTCTCGTCCCGCATCAGCACCTGCTTCCCGCGATACTTCGGAAAGACGGGAATCTTCTGTTCCGGATAGTTGACGGTGATCGGCTTCTTAAAGATGTGCTTGAGCGTCGTGGCGAAGCCCACGATGAAAGGACGAATCATGATTCGATCATAACGTATCGCGGATCCGCCGGACGGTGGAGAGACGTAAACAACTGAGCATGATATACTTACACCCACATTGCCAGGCCAGACGACGATCCTGAGCCCCGAGAAGCTCCTCCTCACCACGCTCATGGCCAAGCTCGCCGTCGGCGCGGTCCTGGCGACGATGCTCGTGCGCTTTCCGTGGTTCCGCAGGATCCTGCTGACCGAGAAGCGCGACTGGCCCGAACGCCTGATCTTTGCGGTCAGCCTCGGCGTTCCTCTGACGCTCGGCGTGCTGTCCCGCCTGCTGCTCAACTACAACGCTGCCGACCTCACACTCTCCGGCGCGTTCCTCGCCGGCCTTCTCGCCGGTCCGTACGCAGGCGCGCTCGTCGGCACGATGGTGGGCGTGCCGGCGTTCGTCGCAGGTGAATGGATCGCGCTGCCGTTTGCGATAGGGTGCGGCTTCGCCGGCGGCGGGCTGCGTGAGATCTGCCCGCCTGAAGCGATCTGGCATTTCTCGCCGCTGTTCTTCACCGGGCTGCACCGCCACGTCTGGAGGCTCGTGCGGCGGTTCGAGATCAACTGGGTCGTGATCCTGCTCGCGGTGCCGA
Source organism: Acidobacteriota bacterium (assembly GCA_046733875.1). GTDB lineage: Bacteria > Acidobacteriota > Vicinamibacteria > Vicinamibacterales > 2-12-FULL-66-21 > JBKPQB01. Next base: position 2,861 of record JBKPQB010000055.1, on the reverse strand, counting down.
TCGGCCTCGAGATCATCCTGCAGGCGCTCGGGTACCGGTGGCCGCGACGGATCTTCCTGCTGCACGCAGGGGCGTCGCTCACGATGTGGTGGATCATCGTCCTGGGCACCGTACTGTCCGTCGCGATCCCGATCAAAATCTGGAACAGCGCGCGCATCGAGCATCGGCTGCAGGAGCAGGAGAAGCTGCTGATGGCCACCCGCCTCGATGCGCTGGCGAGCCAGATCAACCCGCATTTTCTGTTCAACACGCTTGCATCGATTTCGTCGTTGATCCGGTCGGAGCCGGAGACCGCGCGTACGCTCATCGTGAAGCTGTCGGGTCTTCTCCGGCGCCTGCTGCGCCATCAGGAGCACTTCGTGACGCTGCGCGAGGAGCTCGACGCCATCGACGAATATCTGGACATCGAGAGCATGCGATTCGGGCCGCAGCTCAAGATCGACAAGACAATCGATCCGGCAACGCTCGAGCTCATCGTCCCGAGCATGCTGCTGCAGCCGCTCGTCGAGAATTCGATTAAGCACGGGCTCTCGCAGAAGCTCGGGAACGGCCGGATCACGATCCGCAGCCAGCGAGAACGAGGGCATGCGGTCATCGACGTGATCGACAACGGCGTCGGACTCAGCGCAACGGAGGTCCAACGCGTCACAGGGAGCGGCATCGGACTGCGGAACGTCAACGAGCGGTTGCGCGTGATCTATGGCGCGAACTATCAGCTGCAGCTCGACAGCGTGCCGGGCGGCGGCACGTGCGCGCGCATTGTCATTCCCGACATGGCGGCGCCGGCACGGATCACCGCGTGACTGAGGCGTGAGCACGGTGCCGCTTCGAACGATCGTCGTGGACGATGAACAGCTCGCGCGCGAGGAGCTGTGCTTTCAGCTGCAGCAGCTCGACGGCATCGAGATCGTGGCGCAGGCGGGAAACGGAATCGACGCGCTGCGCGTCATTGAAGAGCATCACCCCGATCTCGTGATGCTCGACGTGCAGATGCCGGGCATCACGGGCTTCGAAGTGGCCCAGCGGGCGATCGAAGCGGGCGTCGAGGCGCAGCTCGTGTTCGTCACCGCCTACGATCAGTACGCCATCGATGCCTTCGAAGTGAACGCGGTCGACTACCTGCTCAAGCCCGTCGAACCTGCGCGGCTGACCATGGCCGTCGAGCGCGTGCGGCGCCGCATGGCGGCCGAACGCGGCCCGAAAGGCAGCACGCCGGACGATCTGGAACGCCTGCTGCAACTCGTTTCCGAGCGGCAGGCACGACGCGAACAGCTCGCGATCAAGGTCGAGGATCGCTTTCTGCTGGTTCATGCCGACGAGGTCGTCCACGCGTCCGTTGAGAACGAGGAGATCCGCCTCGTAACGAACAGCTTGTCTGGAACCTCCAACTATCGGACACTGGATGAACTGCAGGCGCGGCTCGATCCCGCCATTTTCTGGCGGGTCCACCGGTCGCATCTGGTTAACATTAATAGAATCAAGGAGATCGTCCCCTGGTTCAGCCGCAACTACATCCTGAAGATGAGGGACGCGAAGGGGACCGAGATTCCGGTCAGCCGGTCGCAGACGCGCCGTCTGCGCGAGTACCTGAAGTTATGAGTACCACCAACGATCGCCCATATCAGTCCTATCCCGTCGAGCCGGAGCGGTTCCAGGAGCCCGCGCCGGACGCCTACAACGCGCCGCCGATTGTCCCCGAGCCGGTCATGCCGACTGGAGACCCCGCCGCGGCGTTGGCGGCCGCACCGCCCGCCGACGGACGGCTGGCGCTCGACGGATCCTCCGTGTGGCTGAACCGCCTGGGCGAAGAACTGGTCGCGTGGTTCAAGACCCTGGCGTCCGCCGCGGTGTACGCGACGCTCATTGTCACGTTCGGCTTCCAGGTGGCGCGCGTGGAAGGCCAGAGCATGGCACCGACGCTGCACGATCAGGATCGGCTCATCGTGAACAAGCTCGCCTATCGCCTCGGCGATCCGCACGTCGGCGATATCGTAATGCTTTACTACCCGCTCAAGCCCGAGAAGTCGTTCGTGAAGCGCATCATCGCCGAGGAAGGGGATCAGGTCCGCATCGTCGACGGGCGCGTGTATCGCAACGACGTGCCGCTCGACGACAGCTTCGTTCCGGCGGAGTACCGCAGCCACGATGACTGGGGACCGCAGGTGATTCCCGAGGGCTACTACTTCGTGATGGGCGATCACCGCAACAACAGCTCCGACAGCCGTCACTGGGGCTTCGTGCCGAAGAAATACATCATCGGCAAGGTGCAGCTCCGGTGGTGGCCGATGGCGCAGGCGCATGTGTTCTAGTCGGCCCTGAAGGGGCCTTCGATGCCAGACCCGGTGCGGCATGAAGCGGTGTCCCGCGTGCTGCTCCGAGTGCTGGTCCTCAACCTCGCCGTCGCGAGTGCAAAGCTAGTCCTTGGCTACACTGTCGGCGCGGTCAGCGTCGTGTCCGACGGCTACCACTCACTCACCGACTCCGCATCGAACGTGATCGGCCTCGTCGCGCTGCGCGCCTCGCGCATGCCGCCCGACGTCGATCATCCATACGGACATCGCAAGTACGAAACGCTGGCCGCGGCCACCATCTTCATTTTCCTGCTGCTGGCCGTCCTCGAAATCTCCCGCACGGCGCTGAAGCACCTGACCAGCCCCGCGCCTCCGGAGATCACCGCGCTCGCCTTCGCGGTCATGATTGCGACGCTGCTCGTCAATCTATGGGTCGTGCGCTACGAATCGGGTGAGGGCCGGAGGCTGAACAGCGAGCTCCTGCAGGCCGATTCGCTGCACACGCGCAGCGATGTGCTCGCCACGCTCGGCGTGCTGGTCTCGCTGGCAGCGGTCAAACTCGGATTCCCG
>JBKPQB010000054.1:0-29416 GCA_046733875.1 Acidobacteriota bacterium | reverse complement strand
GGCCTCGACGCAGTCGATGATGTCGTCCGGCGTCGAGGTGCCCGCCGTCAGTCCCACAACGTCCGCGCCATCGAACCACTGCGGTCGGACGTCTTTGTCGGTCTCCACGTGATGCACGCGGGCGCAGTAGCGCGCGCACGTTTTTACGAGCTCGCGCGTGTTGTTGCTCGATCGGCCGCCGACGACGATCACGACGTCGGCCTGACGTGCCATTTCGACCGCTGCGGACTGGCGATCTTTGGTGGGCTTGCAGACCGTGTCCATGAATCGCACGTCCGATCGCGGGAATCGGCGTCGAATCGAATCGACCACACGCCGTACCCTTTCCAACGGCTGCGTCGTCTGGGCCGCCACGCCGAAGCGTGGATGCTCCTCGAGCGCGAGGACGTCGTTGTCTTCCAGGATGACGTCGAAGCGATCGAGATCGCCAGTGAGGCCGCGCACCTCCACGTGATCGCGTTGCCCGACGATGACGACATGATAGCCGTCGCGCACGAGGGCCGCGACGGCGCGGTGCGCGACGCGTACGAGGGGACACGTGGCTTCGACTACGGCCAACCCAAGGGCGCGCGTCCGCGCGAGGGTACGCTCGGACGTGCCGTGGGCCGTCACCATCAGGGTCGGGGTCGTGACGTGCGCGACGTCCTGCGCGGCCGCGATGCCTTTCGCCTCGAGGGCGCTCAGGACGGTAGGGTTGTGGACGAGGTCACCGAGGACCGTGACGGGGCCGGCGTCGGCGTGCTCGAGTGCGAGCGCGATAGCATCGCGCACGCCAAAGCACATGCCGAGATGGGTCGCTCGAAGGATGCGCATACTTTACAATGTAAAGCATTGTGCTTTAACTTGTAAAGTCCTTCGCGGCGTTCGCGGCCAGCTCGCCCAGGCTTTTGCCCAGCACACGATTGAAGGCGGGGAACGGGTGGATGACGTCGGCGAGCGCCGGAAGCGGGGTGCACAGCTTGATCGCCAGCACGAGCTCGCCCAGGATCTCGCCGGCCCGCGGAGTAACGAGCGTCGCACCAATCAGCACGCCGCGCTCGCGGTCGGCGATCAGCTTGAGCGCCCCGCCGTGAAAGTCGTGGATGTAGCCGCGCGCGCTCTCGGCCGGGTCGGCGCGGGCGACAACGACGTTGATCCCTTTCGCGCGCGCGTCAGCCTCGGACAGCCCAACGGACGCGACTTCAGGATCGGTGAACGTCACGCGAGGGATCGCCGTGTGATCGGCCCTCGCATCCATGCCTCGGAGTCGGCGCGCGATCACCTGCCCGTGGTAGTAGGCGAGGTGGGTGAAGCCGCCCAGTCCCGTGATGTCCCCTGCTCCGAAGACCCCTGGCCGAGCCTCCAGCGTCGACGGATCCACCTTCAACCAGCCGCGCTCCGTTACGGCGAGACCGGTCGACTGCCACGCGTCGGCGTTCGGGCGCCGGCCGGTCGCAATCAGCAGCCGATTGGCCGTCACCGCGGATCCCGACTTCAGGTGGACGACGACGGCCCCGCGTTTCTCTTCGACGGCGATGCATGGGTCTCCAGTGATCAGCGTCATGCCGTCCGCCTCCAGATGTGGACGGAGCGCGGCGCCGGCCTCGGGTTCCTCCATCGCAAGGAATGTCGGTCCGGCTTCGATTACGGTCACCCTGGATCCCAGACGTGCGAATGCCTGTCCCAACTCGACGCCAATCGCACCTCCGCCGAGAATCGCGAGCGAGGCCGGCAACTCCCGCGGAATCGCCGCCTGGCGGTTGGTCCAGAACTCGATCGTATCGAGGCCGGCGATGGGTGGGATTGCCGCGGTGCTTCCGTTCGCGATCACGACGGCGCGGCGTGCGATGAGCCGCTCGCCTCCAACGTCGATGGTGCGCAAGTCGGTCAGCTTTCCTTCGCCTCGAAACAGCCTGGCGCCGGTTGCCTCCATGGCGGCTGCAGGCCGGCTGTCGTCGAGGTCACGTGCCATCCACAGCACGCGTTTGGACACCTTGGGAAAGTCGACGGTCCATTCCACGCGAGACGCGGCGAGGACACGCGCGCGATTTGCCTCGCGCAACGTCTCGCCCGAGCGAAGCAGAGTCTTGGAAGGCATGCACCCCCAGTACGGGCACTCGCCGCCGACGAGCTCGCGCTCGACAACCGCGAGGGTCAACCCGCTGCCCTGAAGGCCCGCGGCAATTGCTTCGCCGGCGACGCCACCGCCGAGACAGACGACGTCGAATTCTTCGGACAAATTTGCTCCGTCTCCGACCATCAAAGCGGCGCGTTGACCCCCGCCTTTCCCGTCACGCTCACGGTCGCAGTCGATCTGATATCACGGAGCACGAGCATTCCCGCGCGCCGATGCGACCGACCACGACATCTCGTGGCCAGCGGCGAGCGAACGATCAACACGGCCGAAAGTCTCGGGAAGTTCGTCTACATAGTCGGTCTGTGCGAGAACAGTGCCGCGCCGCTCAGCAAGGAGAGGCGCAAGCGAGTGCGCCCAGGTCGCGCCGCGCTCAGCCGTGTCAACTGGTGTCAGGGCTGACGCCAAATCCGATGAGGGTGTCGGACTAGAATTGGCAATCGCGAAAAGGCGCGATCAGTTCAACCGTAAGGAGGACGGCATGAAGCGCGAATTGAAGGTGCTGCGTGATCCCGTCCACGACCAGTTTGCCGACGTCCGCGCTGCGGAACGAGCTGCGCGCGCCGACTCACAGTCCGCCAACCGACATCTCTACGACGTTCTCGATCGCGTCAGCGATGGACTGGTGGCGCTCGACACGAACTGGCACTACACCTACGTAAACCGCCAGGCGGCCGGCCTCTTCGGCCGCCGTCCTGCGGATCTCATCGGACGCCACATCTGGACGGAGTTTCCGGAAGGAGTCGGGCAGCCGTTCCACCTCGCCTACGAGAAGGCGTTGGCGGAGCAGGTGTTCATCCATATGGAAAACTACTATGAACCGTGGGACCGCTGGTTCGAGAACCGGATCTATCCATCACCAGAGGGGCTCTCGATTTTTTTCCACGACATCACCGACCGGAAGCGTGCCGAACTACTGGCACAGCGCACCGCGGATTTGTTGCAGCTGCAGAATCGCCTGCTCGTCGAAGCGGAGCGGCTTGCGGAGCTTGGCAGCTATGAATGGGATTGTGCCACCAACGTCGTGTATCGCTCGGAAGAGCTCTGCAGGATTTTCGGACTCGAGGGCGGCGAGTTCGAGCCGACCTTGGATGGTTACCTCGAGAGGGTTCATCCCGACGATCGAGAACAGACCAGGGCGACGATCGAACGCTCGTTCCATGACGGCGCGCCGTTCGCCTTCGAGGAGCGCATCGTCCGGCCGGATGGGTCCACGAGGCTGCTGCACAGTCGCGGGCGATGGGTATTGGATTCGAACGGGCGCCCGGCACGGCTGGTCGGAATGTGCCAGGACATCACCGAGCGACGCCGCGCGGAAGAGCAGATCCATCACGCAGAGCGCCTGCGCAACAAGAACGAGGAACTGAAGGCGTTCGCGTACACCGTCTCACACGATTTGAAAGCGCCGCTGCGGGGCATTGCCGGCTACGCCCGCGAGTTGGAGCGCCGCCACACGTCGTGCCTCGATGAACGCGGGCGGTTTTGCGTCGGACAGATTCTGTCGGCAACGCACAACCTGGATCGACTCATCGAGGACCTGCTCCACTACTCTCGGGTGGACGCCGAGACCCCAACGTCCATCGACGTGCAGCTGCCGCAACTGATTGATGCCATCCTCCGCGATCGCAACGCGATGATCCAGGAGCATCGGGCGGAAGTCACGATCGACGTGCCTCCCATTACGATCCGGACGTGGGAGAGCGGCCTGCTCCAGGTGCTCAGCAACTTGATCGATAACGCGATCAAGTACAGCAGAGACTCGAAGCCGTCCCGGATTCACATCACGGCCGAAGAACAGCCGGACCGCGTTCGTGTCGCAATCGGCGACAACGGGATTGGCTTCGATATGAAGTATCGCGACCGCATCTTTGGCCTGTTCAACCGGCTCGTGCGCCAGGAGCAGTTCGAAGGTACGGGCGCCGGACTCGCGATTGCCAAAAAGGTGATGGACAAGCTCGGAGGCGGGCTGGATGCTGAATCGACAGCGGGTGTGGGCACAACGTTCTTCGTCGATCTGCCGCGGAATTCCCCGGCAAAGACCATCCAGTAATGACGGAGCCAGCGGCACGGCCCATTCTGCTGATTGAAGACAATCCAATGGACATAGACCTGACATTCCAGGCGTTCAGGGAGCACAGCGTTGCCAACCCCATCGTCGTGTGCCGCGACGGCGAGGAAGCGCTTCGCTACATGGACGCGCACGATTCCGCCTCGGACCAGGGCTTGCCGATCCTCGTGCTCCTGGATCTCCGGCTGCCGAAAGTGGACGGAATCGATCTTCTGAAGCAGGCCCGCAGCCATCCGGTGTGGCGGAAGGTTCCGATGGTCGTCCTGACCACATCCCGGGAAAACCGTGACATCCAGGCCGCGTACCAGCTTGGTGTGAACTCCTATATCGTCAAGCCGGTGGAGTTCATGGCATTTACCGAAGTCGTGAAGACGCTCAAGGTGTACTGGCTTCTGATGAACGAGTCGCCGTTCGCATGACGATCGTACGTCCTCCACGATGAACTCCAGAATCCGTGTACTGTACGCCGAAGACAATTCGCACGATGCCGAGCTGACCAGATCCTTCTTCACGGGAAGCGTTCCGGACATTTCTCTGGATATCGTGCGGACGGGCTCAGAGTGTCTCGACCGCCTCCAGGCGCAATCCTTCGACGCGCTGCTGCTGGATCATCGCCTTCCGGACATGGACGGCGCGGAGCTGCTGAAAGAGATTGCCCGACGCGCCTTGACCCTGCCGATCGTCATGGTCACAGGTGCAGGCGATGAGGAGCTCGCAGTGCGCTTGCTCCGTCTCGGAGCCTCGGACTATGTGCCGAAGGCCGGCACGTACGTGCAAAGCCTCCCTGATGTGTTGAGGACGACCGTTGCCGAGCATCGGCGGCGCGATCAGCAGGGGCTCCCCATCAGGCCGCGACGACGGCGCGTGCTGTACGTGGAGCGAAACGATGCCGATATTGACTTGACCGTGAAACATGTCGGCGAATACGCGCCCCATCTGGAGATCGAACCGGTTCGGTCATCCGCCGACGGCTTGCGCGCGCTGCAGAGCGGCCGGTTCGATCTCGTGCTGACGGATCTGCGCATGTCCGACTTGAACGCCCTCGAGTTCCTGCGAGACGCCAGGCAGCGCGGGCTTCAGATTCCTTTCATAGTCATCACCGGGAAGGGCGACGAAGCCGCCGCAGTCGCCGCGCTCAAGCTCGGCGCGTACGACTACATCGTCAAGCGCGAGGACTATCTGACGCAGCTTCCATACGCGATCGACAACGCCGCGGACCGTTTTCAGCTCGAACAGACGAACCGGCATCTCCAGGCGGAGCTGTCGGAGCGGCAACGGCTCCAGACAGCCCTCGCCGAGCATGCGGACGCGCTGGCGGAGTCAGCGCGGCAAAAGGACAACTTTCTGGCGATGCTTGCCCACGAACTGCGCAATCCCCTGGCTCCCATTCGCACCGCGCTCGAGTTGGTGCGACGGAGGGGCGTGAACGAAGCCGTCACTCAACATGCGTTCGACGTCATGGATCGGCAGGTTACACACATGGTCCGGCTGATCGATGACCTCCTGGATGTGTCGCGAATTACCAGCGGTCGAATCAACTTGAACGTTGAGGAAATCGACTTGCGCCGGGCAGTGGCCGATGCGGTCGAGGCCGCGCGCCCATTGATTGAGGGGAGAAAGCAGGACATGGAAGTCGCCATCCCCCCCGAACCACTTCCTGTTCGCGGCGATCTGACCCGCCTCGTGCAGGTGCTCGTGAACCTCCTCGACAACGCCGCAAAGTACACAGGAGAAGGCGGCGCGATTCGATTGACTGCCTGGCGGGACCGGGGCCACGCGGTCGTATCCGTCGCCGACACGGGTATGGGCATTTCTCCTCGGCTCCTGCCCAGAATCTTCGAGTTGTTCACTCAGGACGAACGGACGCTGGACCGGGCGCAGGGCGGTCTCGGGCTCGGCCTGTCGCTCGTCCGCCGCATCACCGAGTTGCACGGCGGCAGCGTGGAGGCGCGCAGTCAGGGTCGCGGCCTCGGCAGTGAGTTCACGGTCAGGCTGCCCCTTCACGTCGTCGATGCAGTCACAAGCCGACCGGGCCTTGGACCTCTGGACACTTCGTCCCGTCGGCGCCTGCGTTGCCTCGTCGTCGAGGACAATGCGGACGCCGCGCGCATGCTGGAGGTCGCGCTGACGCTCGAAGGCCATGAAGTACAGGTTGCGTTCGACGGGGCGAAGGCGATCGAATCCGCAAAGACATTCGAACCGGACGCTGTCGTCCTGGATATCGGACTGCCGCAAGTGAGCGGGTACGACGTCGCGCGGGCGATTCGTCAGCTTCCCAGCCGTGCGCACATCAACATCATCGCGGCAACCGGATACGGTCAGGAAGAGGATCGGGAAAAGGGCTTCGAGGCTGGATTCGATCACTACCTCATCAAGCCGATCGAGCTCGACGCGTTATTGAATGCACTCGCAACGCCCGCGCAGGATCGATGACGCCTACCTGCCAGGGTATTACTTCAAGGGCTTCGAGTGTCGTAGCATGGCGCAGCCATTCTCGTCACACTGGACAGCATTGCCAGCGGCGCTACAACGCCCTTCGACGGAATGCGCGGATGGCGTAGAGCAGCGTCAGCACGGTGAACCCCACCGCCCACCAGACCATCAGCGCGGAAGGGACCGAGGCCCCGAGTGCCAGCATGCCGGTGCTCCGGACAATCTCCGGCTGCATGTAATGAACCGCCAGCCGCCACATCGAATCGGCCGGACTGATGAGACTCACAAGCACGCCGATGGTCCTCATCGACCTGATGCCGGCAAACCCGCCGATCTGCTCCACGAAGCCGCCGATGAACGCGACGCCGAAAAAGCCGACGGCGGTAATGGCGTTCGTGACCGTGCTGAAGCGTGCTCCGCCCGCCACGGCAACCGTGAGCGACAGCGTGATCTCCAGCATCAGCAGCGGAAGCGCCCGCGGCACACCGTTTGGAGCCAGGCCGCCGACCACGCGGATCACGAGGAGAATGCCCGCACAGAGCAGCAGAAGGTACGCGAGCGCGAGCAGAAGATGCCCGGCCCACTTGCCGAGCACGATCTGGGCGCGATCGATCGGCTTGGACGCGAGCGTCTGCACCACTCCGGAGTCGATCTCCCCGGACAGCGTATCGACGGGCAACAGGATCGCGAAGATCACCGAGAGGAAGTTCGCTGCGATGAAGCCCACCAGCATGATCGCCGTCAGGGTGGCTTGCCGCTCGACGAAGGAGACACTCCCGTCCGCCGCCATCTCCCGGTACGCGAACACGACCGCGACCGAAAAGACGGCGAGGAACGCCAGTGCGCAGACGGCTCCCGCAAGCACAATCCGCCGCCGACGTGCTTCGACCAGCGTGAGGTGCGCAACCGTGATCACACCGCGCATTTTCTAGTCCGAGGAGCTTCGCCGCTCGGACTCCCCTGTACGCTCTGGCGCTGCGCTCGCCCGCTTCGCATCAGCTGCTATCCCGGCCGCTCGTCGTCTCCCATCACGTCGAGGAAGACATCCTCGAGAGATTTGCGATGGGGCTGAACCGCGTGAATCTGCACTCCCTGCTGCACCAGCCACGAAACGATGGCCGGAACAGCTGCCTCGCTCCCGATTCGAAGCGCGATGAGGTCGGGCCGCGGTTGCACGATCTCCGTTCCGAAACGTGACAAGCCCTGCAGGACTCGCGCCTCGGGGGGCAAGCCGACGCGAATCTCCACGTCCAGCACCTCGGCTGGAGCCGAGAGACGGCGTTGCTCGACGACGCGGCCCCGTTTCACGAACACCACTCGATCGCAGGTCGCTTCCACTTCACCCAGGAGATGTGAATTGAGAAACACTGTGACCCCGTCGGCGCGCAGCTCGGCGATGATGTCGCGTACGAGCAGCCGTCCCAGTGGGTCCAGGCCGGACGTCGGCTCGTCGAGGAACACGAGTTCCGGCTCGTTCAGCAGCGCCTGCGCCAGCCCCACGCGCTGAAGCATGCCCTTGCTGTAGCCGCGCAGCGGACGATCGGCCGCGTCGACGAGGTCCACGCGCGTCAGCAACCGATCGACGCGCCCGTCCAGCGAGAGGCCTCGCAGCCCATAGAGACGGCCATGGAACCGCAGCAGCTCAGTAGCGGTGAGCGTCTCGTGAAAGCGGAAATGTTCGGGAAGAAAACCGATGCGCGCGCGGACCGCGCGATCACCAAGCGGGGCGTCCAGCACGCGACCGGTGCCGGACGTTGGCTCGACGAGCGCGAGCAGCATTTTGACGGAGGTCGTCTTCCCGGCGCCGTTCGGCCCGAGGAATCCGAAGATCTCGCCCTCACCCACCTGGAGCGATAGATCCGAGACGGCCGTGGTGGAACCGAACTGCTTGCGCAGCCCGTGGGTCTCGATGATCAACGCACTGAGCTGGCCATGGCCATGACTTCGGTGACGTTCTGAATGCTCACCAGGGCAAACACACGCTCCGGCGTCGACCACACGACGGTGGTCGTCGGCGACTGGTTGCGGGGTTGATGCTGAATCAACACGCCGCGATGGCCGCCGATGTCGACTTGTCGGAACGACGAGGCGTTTGGCGGCACCGGCACGACGAGCGTGGTGTGCCAGTCGATGGCATGCGCGAACTGCTTCGCCTCCGCCGGCGGCAGTCCGAGTATACGCAGGCCGATCTCGCCGAGCGCCTGCACATCGATGCTGTTCGGCAGCGTGAGTTGCGGCGTGCGCGCCTGAAACAGCCGGCTACGCCGTCCGTTCTGGTGATCGTAGCGAATCATGACCACCGGAGGCACGTGCACGTTGACGACCTGGCCGTCGAGCCCCGCCGGCACGCTGAGGTCGTTGATGCCGAGCGCGTCCATCACCTGCTGCAGTCGCTGGCTGTTGGCCGTAACGCGCATCACGCGTTCGCCCACGACTGCCGTCTCCATGACCCGTGTGTTGTTCGGCAGCCACTGCGGCGTGGCGAGCGGCATGCCGGCGGCAGCCGCCGCATCGCCAAGGGATGGAACCTCGAGCGGCGGCCCCGGATCCTGCACGACCTGGACGTGTTCGCCGATGAGTGCGTCGATTTGAAGATCCTCGGCCTTGAGCCGATCCAGGCGGCTCGAATCGACCGGCACCGCGACGACGTTGACGACCCTGAAGAGCGAGACGAATTGCGCAACTGATGCACGCACCCCGGGCACCGAAATCAAGGCGGCAACCAGTATCACCGCAGCGGCAAGGAAAGCGGACCGCCGCGGCCAATCGCGGCGGGTGTCGAGTGGCGCCGGCTCTTGTGCGCGCAGCCGCTCCCGCAACTGCGCCTTGAACAGCGGCGAAGGATCGCTTCGCAATGCGCGGAGCCAGGGATCATGACTCATGTCGTCCGTGCTCATGTTTCCGCTGGTCATGTTTGCTCTCCTCACCAGCGCTCGCGCAGCGTTTCGATCGCGCGGTGCAGAATTGTTCCGACGTTGCTCTCGCTCAGTCCCGTTGCGTGCGCGATCGCGCGGTTCGTCATGTCGGCACCGTACTTCATCGCGATCAACTCGCGCTGACGCGGTTCCAGCATCGCGAGCAGCGCGGAGAGCCGTTGTGCCTCGGATTGCTCGACCACTTGCTGCTCGGGCGTGTCGTCGTGCGATGGCACAGCCGCCGCGACGTCGAGCGGCGCATAACTCAGGGGGCGCTGGCGCGCACGGAGGTGGTCGATCGCAACATTGCGGGCTATCGTGAGCAGCCAGGTGGAGAAACCCGCAAGATCGCGCCGATAGCGATGGCGCGCGCGCCAGGCTTTCTCGAAGGTTCGGGCGGTGAGATCCTCGACGTCGGCCGCAGGGCCGAGCCGATATCTGAAGAAGTTCAGCACGCGGGGCAACTGCTCCGCGTAGACCTCGTCCCAATCGGGTTCCGCCGCGATCCAGCCCGCCAGCCGCCTCGGCAGCACCTGCACAGACGCCATTTGACTCTATATACGGCCAGATGGCGGATGTATCACACGGATTGGGAGGTCGCGCTCCTCTCAGCCACTCGAACCGGCGGTGTCGCTTCGCGGAACGGGGCTCTGATCGCGAGAGCTGCCCAGATGAAGGTCCGCCGCTCAGCGGCAATGACGGGATTCGGCGTGGATTCAGGCGGGCAGCGGGTTCTGCCACTTGAGCCGGGAACCGCGCGAAGTCGCCTTCAGTGGAGTGGAGCGTCAAGCCGCGCTCGATCGCGAGCGCCGTCCAGTCACCACTCCCAACCGGCAGGTCCCGGGATGGTGCGCGTGTGCTGGAACGTATACTCACCAAGCGTACGCTCTACGCCGTCGGACCCGACAGCGAGCAAACGCGCCACCATGGTCATGGACGGCGACGTCTTCCCAAACACGGCGGACTCATGCAGGATGACGCGGGCAGCGTCGCTCCGAATCGGAATGTCGGTCATGCGCTGCCGTTCGACACCCTGCCGATCGCAAAAGCTCAGATCGACCCTCTCGAGGCCACTCAAACCGGCAGCCAGCCGCGCGACGAGCAAATCGTCTTCCGTCGAGATGGTGCACGGTACTGTCTGGCCTGGCGCGAAATCGTACTGGCGCACCCGCCGGCCGGTCTCCACCGCGTGCTGAATGAACTCCTCGGCGACGATGACGCGCAATGCGCCGGACCGCGCGAGCGCGCGCAGCGCTTCGCACAACTGAATGATTCCGCGCAGGCGATCGCCGCAGACATCACACGCCAGCAGGTGCTCTTCGACGCCCGCTTCGTCCACCGACGACAGCAATGCCAGCCAATAATCGGCGAGCACGTCCGGCTCGATAGGAGTCTCGCAGGTGACGACACGCCGGTCGGCGTTGCGTGTCATGACGCCGCCGCCATGCACGCACGTAGGTGCTTGAGCGCGCGATGCCGGATGACGCGGACGTTCGATTCCGAGATGCCCAGGAATCTGCCCGACTCGGCTGCGGTGTACTCGTCGTAGAACGTCATCACGACAACGGAGCGTTCACGTTCACTGAGCGCCTGGACGCACCCGGCCAGCCGCGCGGCATCGAGCTGCGGCAGCCCCGGCGGATCGGGCACCAGCACGTGTCCGAATTCCTCGAGCAGCTGCTCCTGGCGGCGCGCGCTTCTTCGCAAATCGAGAACGCTCATGCGGCAGATGCCCAGTACAAACGGGGCGAGCTTGTCTTCTTCCCGAAGCCGATGGGCGCGTAATGCCTCGAGCATCTTCAGGAGCACGTGCTGGACGAGGTCGTCAGCCGCGGCGGCCGATCGCAGGTGGCGCAACCCGTACACCCTGATGCGCGGACCCATGCGGTGGCAAACCGCGGCCTCCGCTTCACTGTCGCCGGACGCGATGCGCTCGGCGAGCTCCGCGTCGCTCGCTTCGATAAGCACGCTCACATTCTACGTACAACCTGCGCGGGATTCCGAGGCCGCGATTCATGTGACGCGTTTAGACCGGCAGGCCATTGAAGATGTCCTTGATCACGCGCACGCTGCCGTCGTCGACGCGCGCGTAAATCGTGACATAGGTGCCGCTCCCGGGGAGCGCCTGCGCGCCGTTGTTCGGGTGGAACATCGCCTGCCACGTGCCGTGTTCGATCACCGCATCCCCGTACGTCTGGGCACTGGCGGGCTCGATGCCGAAGCCCTGCACGCGGATGTTGCCGAAGAGTTCCGCGAACCAGGCGCGGATCCCCGCCCGTCCCTCGATTGCCGGCTGGGCGGGGGGAAGGAAGACGCCGTCCGATGCAAAGAGGTTGGCCGCGCCTTCCGCATCGCCGCCGTTCACGGCAGCCACGTGAAACCGGCGAAGCTCCTCCACCGCCTCTTGCAGCGTTCTCGCGGTCGTCCCCTCGGATCTGCCCGTCTGCGCAGGCATGTCCGGCAGCGGTCCGAGAATATCTACGCCGTACTTTGCGGCGGTTGCGACGAGCAGCGCCATATCCGGGGGTGCCGGAAGCGCATCCACCGGCACGCTCAAGTCGCGCACCATACGCTCGAACCCCGCCGGCGCGCACTGGAGGAGCATACGGGCGGGACTCGTGCCGATCACACGGAATCCGTGGGGGATCTCACGCGGCCCGTAGACGTACGTGCCCGGACCGGCCACACGCCAGACCTCGCCCAGGAGAAAGGCCACGGTGCCTTCCAGGATGTAGAACGCCTCGTCCTCTTTGTGGTGCACGTGGTACGGCGATGCCAGTCCAGGCGGCATCGCGAGATGTTCGAGGAGAAAGAACTGGCCGCCGGTCGTCTCACCCGTGGCGCGCATGACGGTCGGTGCTCCGAAGAATTGGAACGGACTGTCCTGTCGAGTGTTCACATAGGGCTGACGGTCCTGCGCAATCATGGGCGGCTCCTTGGCTGATGCCGGACGCATTACCGACCCGTCCGTACACCTGTCATGTGTCGCGACCGGTCAAACCGTTACACGTGCGGGGAACGGGCCGCCCCCGCGGCCGTAGTGTGCGCTAACAGCAGGGTCGCGATTGTGGGGTGGGCAGCGTCGTCATTCCACGAACACCGCGCCACGCACGAGATTAATCCGCGCCCCTTTCGGATGGTGGAGTCGGCGGGACCGCGCTAAAGGACCTGAAACATCACCAGTGCGTCCACGTAGCCCCGCGTTGGGTGTCTGAACGCAAGAGGGAGACGTCCTACAATCTCAAAACCAAGTGACTCCCACAGACGTACTGCTCGCTCGTTGCTGCTCACGACGAAATTGAACTGCATGGCTCGGTATCCGCGTGCCCTGGCGTGATCCAATGAGTGCTTGCACATGAGCCGAGCGATGCCCCGCCCTGTTGCGCCTGCGCTGGTCATATACCCGCAGTTGCACACGTGAGCGCCACCGCCCGACTGATTCGGGCGGATGTAATAGCTACCAAGGATCGAGCCGTCTTCCTCCGCGACGAAGGTTTCCTTGTCCGCTCCCAACCAGTACGCCAATGCGTCCGCTTCGCTCATTTCCGGATCGAGCGCGTAAGTCTCCCCCGCCCGGATGGTTGGGCCGATGATTGACCAGATCGCGGCGGCGTCCTCAGGACGGGCAGGTCGGACCGTCATTGCCTTTGAGCTCGCGTCATTTGACCCGCCGCCGAGCCAGCGAGGGATCGAATGGTAATCGGTCGCCCGAGGAGATGTTCGGTTGATTACAGCGATGTCCTATGTTCGTGCGTGGTCGCGACAAAGGGCCAGCCATCATGCGCCTTCCCGGCCGCGAGCTATGGTGCGACTGGCGTCGGCAACTGCGGCGGCGACGGCCGCGGAATGCCGGCGACCGCATAGATGTCGCGCTCGTCGAGACTCTCGTGGACGAGGAGCTGCGCGACGATCGCGTCCAGCTTGTTTCGGTGCTGCTTCAGCAATCGCCTCGCTTCCACGTAGCACTCGTCGGTGATCCGCCGCACTTCCTCATCCACAGCATCCAGCAGACCATCCGAAATTCCCGACATGCGCGGATCGCCCTCGACAGGCAAGACGGACAGCCTGCCGATTCGTTCGGACATGCCCCATCGTCCCACCATGGACCTCGCGATCCGCGTGACCATCTCGAGATCCGCTTCTGAACCGCTGGTCACGACGTTGAAGACTTCCTGCTCCGCGGCCATGCCTCCCAACGCGCCGATGATGCGGCCGCGCAGGTACCGTTCGTCATACCCGTATCTGTCGGTTTCAGGAGTGGACAGTGTGACGCCGAGTGCGCGACCGCGAGGAATAATCGATACCTTCCGGACTGGATCGGCGCCTGGCTGGAGCATCCCGAGCAGTGCATGGCCGGCCTCGTGGTACGCCGTCCGGCGTCGATCGTCTTCCGAGATCACCACGTTCCGCGCCGTGCCGAGCTGAACCTTCTCCAAGGCGTCTGTGAGATCTCGCTGGAACACGACGTCCTGCTTGCGCCGTGCCGCGAGCAGCGCCGCCTCATTCACGAGATTCGCGAGGTCGGCCCCGGTCATACCGGGCGTCGATGCTGCGACCAGCTCGAGATCGACGTCTTTCGCGAGTGGAACCTTTCGCGTGTGGACCCGAAGGATCTCGATGCGGCCTCGTTGGTCGGGCGGATGCACCATGATTTGCCGATCGAACCGACCCGGTCGAAGCAGTGCGGGGTCGAGCACGTCGGGCCGGTTGGTGGCCGACAGGACGACCACGCCTTCGTGGCCGGAGAAGCCATCCATCTCGGTCAGAATCTGGTTGAGCGTCTGCTCGCGTTCGTCATGACCGCCGAACGCGCGCGGCCCGCCGCGGGCGCGTCCAATCGTGTCGATCTCGTCGATGAAGATGATGGCCGGCGCCACCTTTCGCGCCTCCGCGAACAGTTCACGCACACGGCCGGCACCGACGCCGACAATCATCTCGATGAACTCCGACGCGCTCGCGCTGAAAAACGGCACCTTGGCCTCCCCCGCTGTCGCGCGGGCGAGCAATGTCTTGCCTGTGCCCGGCGGGCCCGCCAGCAGGACCCCCTTGGGCGCGCGCGCTCCAAGCCGCTGGTACTTCCCGGGATCGCGGAGAAAATCGACGACTTCATTAATCTCCGCTTCGACCTCGTCGATCCCGGCCACATCGTCAAACGTCACGCGAACACTCTCGGGATCGACACGCCTTTGCTTGCGTCCAAGCACACCGCCCATCGCGGCTTGCTGACGCCTGAACATGAACGCGTAGAACGCGACAATCAGCAGGATCGGCGCCATCGAAATCAACACGTTCGCCAGGAACCCGCGATGCTGGACGATAGGCGTCGCGCGGACGGTCGCTCCTTCCCGCGTGAGCTCCGTCAGCAAATCGTCGTTGGCGAACGTTGGCCGTTCAGTGGTGAACTGTTGGTAGGTGCGGTCCGGCTGACCGGGCAGCGGCGCGGCCTTTTTCAACGCTCCCTCGATCGTGTCACCCTTCGCAAACACTTCGGTGACGTTATTGGCCGCAACCTGGCCCTTGAATTCCGTGTACGGCACGGATTGAGGCCCGCTGAGTCGATCCTGGAGGGTGAGAACCCCAAACAGAACGCCATAGCCAACGACCCACATCGCAGTCGTCAACCAACGCCGGCGCTGCCTCGCCGGGCGTCCGTCCGGGAGTCCCTCAGTGCGCCATGGACGCGACGGGCGCTGGCTATCCGCCGGATCGGATGGCTGCCGATCCGTCTCGGAGATGGGCGGCGTTGGCGCGGCTCGTTGCTCGGTCATGATCTATCGCTCGCAGTCTCCGTTCGGCGTCGGGGATGCGGCCGCGCTCAGAGGACGATCTGCCGCCCCCCGGACGCGTCGTGACGCTGCCCGCCCGACGTAACCGACTCTAGCCCTTCCGGCGCAGTCAACCAAGTCTCTTGATCGTCAACGTCGCGAGGCGAGCTCACGCGCGCACATGATCCGGCCAGTGGCCGGAGGCAATCGGAATCGGAGTTTTCGTTGAAGAGGCAAGCGACAGCTCGAGCGAGTGATGCGGGCCGCTCGCAGGAAGAGTCGCGCGACGCTCGTGTTCGTTGCGGTGTCGCGTCGGATGGGTTGCCGCCGCCGGGATTCGATCGCAAGAGCACCACGCTCATGAATCCATCAGCGCAGAACGCCGCGAAACACGCTCACGGCGAGGGATCGCTGTCACCGAACGGCTGGCTCGCATTGACGGGACCTCCGCCCAACCTTCCGCGTGGAGGTGACGATTGAAGCTAGAATCGCGCTTTTCGGATGCAAGGAGCCCAATGCGGACACGAGCGCTCCATGCGGGAACTCTCCTGTACTTGCTGACCGCTATCGCGCCGCCAGCCGTAGCGCAGGTCGATCAACAACGCGCCCAACAGTTCTTCAAGGAGGCGCAGGCTCTCTGCGAGCGCGACGGTGGGCGCCTCTGGGGCATGTCTATCTGCATGCCTATGGTGATCGGCGATGCGCGGACGCAGACATTCGCCACCAGCCAGCCGCCGCCGGATGCGCCTCGCCCGAAGCTCGTCGGTATTTTGAATGGGCCCATTCAGTGGGGTGACACCATGTGGGCGGCGCTCAGCTGGGATAGTGTGGGCAACCAGCCGCCTCGCGTACGTAACGCGATGTTCCTCCACGAGTCGTTCCACATCGTCCAGATGCGGCTCGGACTCGGCGTAGCGACAGTATCGGCTGAGCATCTGGATACGGTGGATGGGCGGTATTGGCTGCGGCTCGAATGGCACGCGCTCGCACGAGCGCTGCGGGAATCGGGAGAGCCGCGCGCCTTGGCGGTTCGCGACGCGCTGGCCTTCCGCGAGGCTCGACACACGCGCTTTCCAGACAAGGTCGAAGCCGAGCGCGCCCTCGACATCAACGAAGGCCTCGCTTCATACACCGGCATCGTGCTCGCCGCCCAATCCGACGCCGACGCAATCGCGAGTGCGCTCGACGAGCTGGCCGGACAGGAGAGCGGGGAAAGCTACGTGCGCACCGCCGCGTACGCGTCCGGACCTGCGTATGGCCTCCTGCTCGATGCCGCGTCTCCCGGCTGGACGCGAAAGGTGCGCGCCAGCGACGATCCGGCCGCGATGTTGATGCGTGCGCTCGCGATACAACTTGTCCCCGACGCCGAGGCGGCCGCCGCGCGATACGGAGGCACCGAGATCCGTGCCGCCGAAGAGCAGCGCGAGAACCAGCGGCAGGCACGGATTGCGGAATTGCGCCGGCGGTTCGTTGACGGCCCGGTGCTCCTGATGCCGGCAGGAGGCGGAGGCTTCTCGGATTCTCACGGGGCCGTGGTCATTCCAGACGTCGGGACCATCTGGTTCGGCGACTATCACATGACGGGAGAGTGGGGCGCGCTCGATGCGCACAAGGGCGTGCTCGTCTCGACCGATGGCCGCACGCGGCGTCTGCCGGCGCCCGAGGGGGGCGATCGCACGACGATCTCGGGGGACGGGTGGACGTTCAAGGCCGCGCCTGGATGGATGGTTCGCGAAGGGCCCAGGCGAGGCGACTACGAAGTAGTTAGGCAGCAGCCGTGACGTGTGTTCGACGGCAGCCTTGCGGGCCTACGTCGGATTCACTTCCAACGCGAGGTTGAGCGAGCGCAGCGCTTCCTCGTCTCTGTTTCAAAATGCTTGATTCGGATTCATAACGATGCCCTCCCAGTCGGAGCCGTCACACAACCGGACGGGCGACCGAACATCAACCCGTATATGAAGGACGCGATGCAGAAACCCGTGGTGACGTTGATGAACGCGGCAGCCACGAGAAACCATCCCAGGGCATTGCCCGCCATCACATGTTCGGTTTGAAAGCTTACGGCGGCGGCGGTCAGCATCATCGTCGCGAGCAGACACGCGAAGCGGCGCGGCAGCGGATATCGTGGCAGCGGCGGTCCCCCGGTCCATCGGCGAATGCCGTGGGTATAGAGAAGATCGAAGGGGTGGCCCGGCAGCGCAGCGCCTAGCGCGGCAAACGGGACCAGCATCCAGAGCATCGCGGCGGATGCGCGAACCGTGCCGACCACGGTCCACGCCATGCAGATGGCCGGGGCCAGCCGCAGCCAGTAGTTGAGCCGCGATAGTGTGCGATCGTCGAGCCCGACGAACCCCTGCGCTTCGATCCGCTCTCGCGTGCGTGTCGCGATGTCGGTCATGACGTGTCTCCCGGAGAAATGCGCAATCGAGACGTTCGCGACGAGGCCGGAAATGAATGTCAACAGCGCCGCTACGTACACGGCGGACGCGAGACCGAAGGCGGCGCTGACCATGCCGGCGAGCAATGCGCCCGCCGGATAACCGAGGTCGCGCCAGAAACGGTACCAGCCCAGCGTGGTCGCACGTTGCGCCGGGGGGGCGATGTCCGCGGCTGTGGCGAGGAGCGCCGGGTACACCATCGCGGTGCCCACGCCGAGCACCACGGCCCCGGCGACACCGCTGGTGTAGGTGGAGGGAACACCGGCGGCGATCATGCCGAGCCCGGCTGCCTGTGCAGCCATTCCCCAGGTGATCAACGGCCGCCGTCCCGCCCGATCTGCCAGAGCTCCCGTCCCGAGCTGCGCAAGACTCCATGTGAGCGGGTACACGGCTTTGATCACGCCGATGGCCTCGATGCCAAGGCCGTGCGCCGCGAAGAGCAAGGGCAGCACGCCCCACGAGAGGCCGTCGTTCAGGTTGTTGACCAACCCCGCCTGGCAGACGCCGAACATCGTCCGCGTTGCGTGTTGGCCATCGACTGTCTGCTTGAACGTCGGCGCGGTTGTACCGATCGCTGCTGCGGATGGGCTGAACTGTCGAACGAACGCGGTCGTGTCTCGCACCGCCACGATCGACAGGCCGAGGCCGAGAACGGCGTAGACGATGCCGACGTAGAACGGCTCGGGCCGCAGTCCCGTGCGTGCGGCGATGTACCCGGTGAGGAGCGCGGTCGCTCCCAGCCCGCCATAGCCCGCGAACTCATTCAGACCCATCGCGAGACCGCGCTGGCCGGCGTCGACCAAGTCGTTCTTCATTGCGACGGTCATCGACCACGCAAAGCCCTGGCTCGCGCCGAGCAGCACGTTCGCCGCGACAATCCACGTCCAGGAGGGCCCCCAGGCAAGCATGAAGGGGACCGGTACGCCGATCAGCCAGCCCGCCACGAGCATCGCCTTGCGCGTGAATCGATCCGCGAGCATCCCGGCCAGCGCGTTCGCGAGCGCCTTGACGATGCCGAAAGCAACGATGAACAAGAAGATCAACGTGCCGGACGTGAGATGGAATTCCTCGGTCGCTACCAGCGGGACGACGGTCCGCTCGAGACCGACCATCCCGCCGACGCAGGCGTTTATGAGGACGAGGAGCGAGAACTGCGGCCAGTTCTCGACGATCCCCAACCGACGCACACTGCCTGCCGCTGACCGATCCATGTGCCGAGCCTACGGCGTCGCACACGATTCGTCCAATGAAACGATGCAATCGTCGTGATAATCCTGGTGAATCGCTTAGTCGGTCGCTGGGCGAGACCGGCTTAAAGGCGCTCGCATCGGACAGGTTCGCTCCAGGAGTTGCAGCATCGCGCGGCACGCGGCGCCATGGTGTTTCTGCGGGTGGTCGATCACGAATACGTCGCGCACTGGCAACGGACCCTTGATCGGCACCACGGCCAGCCGCCGGCTCGCCAGGTCTTCCGCGACCGTCAGGCGCGATACCATCGCGATACCCAGGCCCGCCATGACGGCGCGTTTGGCTGCGTCCGGATTGTCGAATGTCATCGTCCGCGATGGGGCGAGCCGGTGGCGGTGCCACCAGGTCGCGACCTGACGGCGTGTGTCCGAGCCATCTTCGCGCATGATCCACGTTTCGGCATCGAGCTGAGCCGGCTTGAGCGCTCGAGCACGCGTGAGCGGCGCAGTCGGCGGGGCGACGAGCACCAGTTCGTCCTTCGACAGGCTGCGCGTCTGCAGCTCGCCCGATCGCAGCGGACCGGCGACGATCGCCATGTCCAGATCATTGCGGGCGACGCGCTCGGCGAGCTCGTGGGTGGGTGCGATCTCGAACCGGAGATCGTAGCTTTCGTGTTCGCCACGATACTTCGCGAGCAGGGGCGGCAGGAGATAGAGCCCCGGCGTCGGCGTGGCACCGAGTCGGATCCGTCCGACGGCGCCTCGAGCGACCTCCTGCATCCGTTCGTGCGCCCGGTCGAGCGCTCCGAGGATGCGTCGCGCCTCTTCGAGGAACACTTCGCCTGCGACGGTCAGGGACACCCGTCGAGCGGCTCGGTTCAGCAGCTTCGCGCCGATTTCTTCTTCCAGCAGCGCTATCTGGTGTGACACGGCCGGCTGGGACAGGTTACAGAGGCTTGCTGCGCGGGCAAAATGCCGTAGTTCGGCCACCGCCACGAACGTCCGCAATTGGCGCAGCTCCATTCACGCAGTTTATCAGACGAATTCGATCATTTGATTGGACGAATCTAACGACTGGGTCTACCTTCTTGCCGTGAGGCTCCTATGATCTTCCGCCAGTTTCTGCACGCATCGCCGATCGGCGCGTCGTACCTGTTCGGCTGTGGCGGACAGAGCCAGTGCGTCGTCGTCGATCCGGTAGAGGAGATCGAGCCGTACCTCCAGGCAAGTCGCGACACGGGGATGCGCATCGTGTACGTCGTCGACACGCACGTGCACGCCGATCGTGTGTCCGGCGGGCGCCGTCTTGCCGACGCGCTGGGCGCTGCGTATCTCGTGCACGAGTCTGTCGGCGGTCCGGACAATTCCCGCCTCAGAGATGCGCAGGAGATCACGGTCGGCAACGTGACGCTCCGCGTGCTGCACACGCCTGGTCACACGCCCGAGCACATCTGCCTGCTCGTGACCGACCGGACACGCGGGCCGGAGCCTTGGTTCGTGCTCACCGGACACACGTTGATGGTCGGCGACATGGGCCGAACCGAGCTTGCCACGACTCCGGAGAACGGAGCATGTGCTCTCTTCGACAGCGCGGCTCGGCTCTGGCAACTCCCTGATTTCGTGGAAGTCTGTCCAGGGGCCTTCGCCGGGTCGGTCTGCGGTCGGCGCCTCAGTGGAAAGGCCATCTCCACGATCGGCTTCGAACGGCGGTTCAATCGAGTGTTCAGCACCCGTGATCGCGATACGTTCGTCCGGTTGATGACGACGGATATTCCGCCTCGGCCGGCGAACGCCGAAGCCATTCGCGCGACGAACATGAGTGCGATTCGAGGAATCGCTCGCGTCGGACACTGATTCGAGGTGTGTGATGGCCATTGTGTGCCCGGTGGATCTCGATAGATTGCGCCTGCGTGCCGAGATTGAATCCATTTACCAACGTGTCGCCACGGAGCCAGCGGCTGAGTTCCATTTCCATCGTGGACCGACGTACGCGGCGGAGATGCTTGGCTACGATGAGGCGTCGTTGGCGCGGCTTCCTGTGGAGAGTACGGCATCGTTCGCCGGCGTCGCGAATCCTCATCACATCGCAACGATCCCCGTTGGCGCGACCGTCGTCGATATCGGCTGCGGCGCCGGCACGGATCTGCTCTTGGCCGCGCAGGCCGTCGGATCAGATGGTCGCGCGATTGGCGTGGAAATGACCGCGGCGATGGCCGAGCGGGCGCGAATCGGCGCGAAGTCGCTCGGCCTTGCCAACGTCGAGGTGCGCCTCGGGGACGCGATGTCGCTGCCGGTGGAATCGGGGAGCGTCGACGTCGTGATCTCGAACGGAGTGCTGAATCTCGCGCCGGACAAGAATCGGGCCTTCGGTGAGGTGTTCCGGATCCTCGAGCCCGGCGGAGAGTTTCTGTACGGCGACATTATCGTTGCGAACGAGCTCTCCGAATCGATTCGCCGCAACATCGATCTGTGGACCGGTTGAATCGCCGGTGCTCTGCCGGAGGCAGAGCTTGTCGCGCTGCTCGGGCACCTCGGCTTCGAAGAGGTCGTCATCATGGACCGCTTCGATTGTTTTCGAGGGACGACCAAGGAACGTGTGGCCTTGAAATACGGCGTCGTCGGCGTGAACGTCTACGGGCGTAAGCCGCGTTGACGTGAAGGTGAGCTCGTGAGCGCATGCTGCTCGGCCTACGGGAACGTCGCCGACGCACATTTCGACCACAAGATCGCGAAGCGCGATTTAGACAAGTATCGAAGCAAAGGGCCTGAGCCCACGGCACGATTGCTTCGCGACTTGCTCGTCGGCACCGGTGCGGTTGCGAGGACGCTGCTGGATGCCGGTTCGGGTGTCGGTGGACTGAGCTTCGAGCTGCTCGAGCGCGGTGTCGAACATGCGATCGCCGTCAAGCATCGGCCGCCTACCTCGCCGCCGCGGCTCAGGAAGCGACACGCCACGACCGGCTTCGAGCCGTCGAATTCAGACACGGGGGCTTCGTTGATGTCGCGTCGATGATTCCGCCCGCAGCGATCGTGACAATGGATCGACGTCTCACCCGCCGGGCAGAGCGGGAGCTGATTGACTTCTGAAGTTTAAACCTATAGATATAGTCCCTGATGGGGCTGCCTCCTCTGCCGCCGCACTGGTTCCAGATCCTGCTCGCGCTCGCCGACCAGGACCGCCACGGCCTCGGGATCATGAGCGACGTGCTCGAGCAGACGGGCGGGCGCATGAAGCTCTGGCCGGGGATGCTCTATCGCAACCTGGCGAAGCTGGTCGATGAAGGGCTGGTGGTCGAAGTCGGTGCGCCGGCGGGCGTGGAGACGGGTGGCGGCCGGCCGCGTTTCTATCACCTCACGCCTCTTGGCCGACGGGCCTGCGCCGCTGAAGCGGAACGGCTCGCCGGCTTCGTCGCCACCGCACGCCGCAAGAAACTGCTGAAAGCCTGACATGGATTGGATCGGCGCGCTCGTTCGCCTGTATCCACGCGACTATCGCGCGCGCCATGGTGCCGACATCGCGGCGGCCATGCGCGCAGTGGCCGAGCGCGAGCGCGCGGCCGGCGCCGGCGCGTTCATGACCATGGCGAGGCTCTCGCTCGATGCCGTTGCGTCGGCGGTTGTCATTCGCGCCGAGCGCCGCCCCTCTGGGATTCCCTTACCTGCCGGAGATTCCATCATGCAGTCATTCGCCCAGGACCTCCGCTACGCGTTCCGCCAGCTGCGCCGGGCCCCGCTCTTCAGCGTCCTGGTCGTCGCCACGCTAGCCCTGGCGATCGGCGCCAACACCGTGATCTTCAGCGTGGTGAATGGCGTGCTGCTCCGCTCGCTGCCTTATCACGACCCCGATCGCCTGGTCGTGCTCTACGAGGGGATCACCACGATCAGGCAGCCGTTCGGGTTCTCGGCACCTGATCTCGTCGGCTTCCGCGATCGGGCTCGCAGCTACGAGGCGCTGGCGGCGTTTCGATCCGTCGAGTACGAGCTGTCGGGAATCGATCAGCCGGATCGGATCAGCGGCGCGCGCGTGTCTGCCAACCTGATGGACGTGCTCGGCGTGGCGCCGGCGCTCGGCCGCACCTTCACCACCGAAGAGGACACGGGACGGCAGCCGGTGGCCATCCTCTCCGACGGACTCTGGCGGCGCGCATTCGCCGCGGATCGCGGGGTCATCGGCCGCGCGGTGATACTCGACCGGCGCCCCTACACCATCGTCGGCGTCATGCCGCCGCAGTTCACGTTCCCGAATCGCGGTCCACGACTGAACAACGTTCCCGCCGACGTCTACGTGCCGATCTCGTTCACCAACGCCGAGCTCGGCGCGTTCGGCAGCATGTACAACAACTCCGTCGTAGCGCGGCTCAAGCCCGGCGTCACGCTGGCGCAGGCGACCGCCGAGGCCCGTACGCTGCCGGGCCGGCTCGTGGCCGAGCTCTACCCGGCGCAGCTGCGCGACATCGGCAACGTGCTCGCGATCACCGTGGCGCCGCTCGCCGACGACATCGTCGGCGACATCCGCCGCATTCTCTACGTGCTGCTCGCCGCCGTCGGCGTGCTGCTGCTCATCGCCTGCGCCGACATCGCCTCGCTCATGCTCACGCGCGCGGCGGCCCGTGAGCGTGAGATGGCGATCAGGGCCGCGCTCGGCGCGGGGCGCGGACGCGTCATGCGGTTGATCCTGATCGAGACGGGCGTCCTCGTGTCGATCGGCGCGGTCATCGGCCTGGCGTTCGCGTGGTGGGGGGAGCGGCTGCTGATTGCCGCCGCGCCGGTCGCGGTGCCACGCGCATCCGAAATCACCTTCGACGTTCGCGTGCTCGCGTTCACGCTGCTAGCGGCAACGCTGGCGGCGCTCGCGTGCGGCCTGCTGCCGGCGTTCGATGCCTCGCGGCGCGACTCCGGTACCGCGCTCAAGGAGGGAGCACGCGGCGCTTCCGCCAGCGCGCGGCAGCGCCGCATCTTCGCCGGGCTGGTCACCGCGCAGTTCGCCTGCGCGATCGTCCTGCTCGCCGCAGGAGGGCTGCTCATCAAGAGTTTCGTCAAGTTGATGGCGATCGATCCGGGCCTCGACGCCGGGAGCGTCATCTCGGCGGCGACGAACCTGCCGTCCGGCAGTTACCCCGGCGGCGCGGACGTGCGTCGCTTCTACGTCGAGTTGATCGAGCGGGTGCGCCGGCTTCCCGGCGTCACCGCGGCGGGCGCGGCAACCGACCTGCCGCTCAGCGTCCGCGAACGGCGGGTTTTCACCATCGAGAACCCGCCCGATGCGTCGCGCGCGGTGCCGCGCACGGTCGCCAACGATTGGGTCATGGGGCGCTATTTCGAAGCGGTGGGGGTACGAATCCTCCGCGGGCGGGCGCTCTCGGAGGCCGACACGCTCACCTCCGAGCCCGTCGTTGTCATCAACGAGACCCTCGCGAAGCGCTACTGGCCCGGGGAGGATCCGATCGGCCGCCGGATCGCGTGGGGCCTCGAGCGCAACCACGGGCCGTGGATGCGCGTGGTCGGCGTCATCGGCGACATCAAGCAGGCGGGGCTCGGCGCGCCGACCGAGCCGCAGACCTGGCAGCCGTGGCTGCAGATGCCCGACCAGGCGCTCGGCAGCACGATCGTCAGCATTTTCCGCGGCATGAAGTTGATGGTGCGCGCGCAGGTGCCGCCCGGGACGCTCGTACCGGCAATCCGCCAGGAAGTGCGCGCGCTCGATCCGGCGCTGCCGGTGACCGGCGTGCAGACGCTGAAGGAGATCGTCGGCGCCTCGGCCAGCTCGCAGCGATTCAACGCGGCGCTGCTCGGCGGGTTTGCCGGTGTGGCGCTGCTGCTGGCGGCTGTTGGCGTCGGCGGGGTTCTCGCGATCTCCGTGTCGCGCCGCACGCAGGAGATCGGGATTCGCCTGGCCCTCGGGGCGGACGCCGGCAGCGTCATCCGGATGGTGACGCGCCAGGGGATGATCCTGGTGGGCGCTGGTCTCGTCATCGGGCTGCCGCTGGCGTTCGCCGCCGCGCGGCTGCTGCGTTCGCTCCTGTTCGAAACGCCCACCTATGATCTGGTCGCCTTCGCCGGCGCCGCCGCAGCGCTCGTCGCCGTCGCCTTCCTCGCGTGCGCGGTGCCGGCCATTCGCGCGAGCCGCGTCAGCCCGGTGACCGCGTTGAGGATCGAGTGAAATCCGGCCCCACATGACCGCTCGGATCGTCGAGGTGTTGACGCATCTGGGCTGCTACGCCGGCCGGTTCAAGGCGATGAGGGCGTCGACGGCCGTCGCAAAACGCTCAGCAAGTCTTCGTTGGCGTATGGACCGCAGACGTGAGCAGCATCGAAGAACGTCACGCGTTGGTCGACCGCTGCGTGAAGCCACCCAGCGTCTCCGATGGCGGCAACGGTCGCGCCATGAACAGTCGGCGGCACGGCCGCGCGATGAGCCGCGCCCATCGATTGGCCCGGTTCACACGAGCGCTGTCGATGGCGATGCCCGTGTTCGCATACATCTGTCGATATAGCTTCGAAATCAGTACGAACGCCAGTCGTGCGCGCAGCGTCGGCGTACAGCGTGAGCGCGCCCAGATGCGAGGCAGGCTGTAAAACCGATCCCACACGGCCTGGGTCCGCGCGCGAATCTCGTCAGCGCTCATCGCGGGATGCGGTACGTAGACCTTCGGTCGTTGCGCTTGCGGAATGAGCCAGTGCCGGGTGACGGGAATTCCGCCGACGCGAGCGGCACCGGTGCCGACCTTCTTCTCCCATGCCTCGAAATCGACGGTGCCCGGATACGGCGTAAGCATTACGAACTGCGCGAAAGCAAGTTCCGCACGCTCCGCTACATCCGCCGTCGCGTCGAACGTGGACGCTCGATCACTCGGTAGGCCGAAGATGAACGAGCCGAGGACATGCACGCCGTGCTCCCGGAACTTGCGGAGCCGCTGTACCAGCGCCTCGCCAGCTTGATTGAAATTCTTGTAGACATCTTTCAGCCCCTCGGGCGTGACGGCCTCCACGCCGACGAGCGCGCCCTTGATATTCGCGCGACGCATGGCGTCGAGGAAGGCATCGTCCTCGGCGGCTTCCATCGTGATCTGGGTGAAAAAGACCATGTCGGACGGCAATTCGGCGAGTTTGGCCATGAGCTCGAACCGTTCGGTCCGCAGAACGCGGAGCTGTTCGAGGCGCGCCATGTTGCCCTGCCGCTGCGCCATCGCCAAATCCGCGAGTGCGACGGGGTAGAAGTTGTCGTCGGCAAGCGCCACGAACCGAAAGCCCTGACGGCGCAGCTGCACGATCTCGGCAATCACGCTGTCGACCGCGCGTTGTCGCGGCTTCTGGCCGTCGGTACGCCACACGGAGCAGAACGAACAATGCTTCGGGCAGCCACGCACCGTTTGAACCGAGCCCCACATGTACCGTCGGGGCGGCAGCAAGTCCCAGCGCGCCGGCAGGAACCGGTCCGCGTCCACGCGCCCGCCTTCGTAACGCGGCTGCAGTGTACCGCGCACGGCATGGTCTATTACCAGGGGCCACACGACGTCGCCATCGCCGCGGACGACCGAATGGGCGCCGCCAAGCTCGTGTGCTTCGTCGGCATACAAAGTGGCGTGAATCCCGCCAAAGACGACGGTCGCGCCGCGGTCTCTCGCCGCGACACCTATCGCATATCCGCGCAGCGCATTGCCCGTGTGGATTCCAATCCCCACGATGTCACCCGCGTGTACGGTGTCGATATCGAGTGGCTCCAGCGTTTCATCAACGATGCGCGGTCGCCCATACGCCGCCGGTGTCGCCGCGCCGAGGACGAACAGCCATCGGGGTGTGATGACGCCAACACCAAAGGACAGATGACTGGGATTTACAAGATGGACGGTCATCACACTCCGGACTCGACGGAGGACACCGTCGCGTGAGCGAGGGAACAGTGAAAGACAACAACGCTCGAGATCGTCAAGCTCCTGCTCGGTAGCGCCTCGGCCAGCGGAAGCTCGGAGGCTGAAGCGACGTCACGATGGCGTGGCACCCGTGCGGCGGGCAAATGTAGTGTACCGTACATTGAGCCGGCAGCGGGCGGTTGCGTGATACGCTGGCGCTCCAGCTTTCCTGAGCTGTGCTCATCATCAGCGCGCGACGGCGCCTCTCCACTCTCAGCCAAACCACCCGGCGCGGACAGGTTGATTGCAGAGGAGACAGCATGCGGAGCCGGCCAGAAGCATCGACACCCGCACGTGCTGACGCCAGGTCGAGGCCGTGTTGGCGAAATGCGACGCGTCACTTCGAGCGACTGCGTTTTAGGGACGAGGCCACCATGGATGCATTGGAAGCCCAGGCGAAAGCGATCATCGCTGCCGCCTTGATCGTCAGGGGCGCGGTCGAGGTCCCTTCAATGCCGTCCGCTGGTCAACGGGTCCCTGATCCAGCTGGGGTGCGCCTGCGCGAGCTCACGGATTACGTGTATCGCCTGGTGACAACCGATGAAGCGGGTGAACTGCGGTAAGTAGGCCTTCGCGTCGATCGGTTTAAGGCGGTGATTCGTTCTGCGTTGATCGGCCGCTGAGCGCCGCCGACACAATTTTTTAGAGCACGTGTCAGCGCCACGTAGGTTCGACGCTATGCTCGAGCAGCGATTCGCCTGCGTGCGCGCTTCGTCGAGTGATCCATTGTGCGGCGGGGCGCGCGCTTCGTCACCGCGTTCAGTAAATTCGTCGTTGCGCGATAACACTCGCACGATGCGGCCTCCAGGCCTTCGCCGTCCACGATCGTGAGGAAGCCCCGGTGATAGGTGATGAGCCCGGCCTTCTGCAACGTGCTCGCGACGATCGTCACGGTCGGCCGGCTCGCGCCGAGCATCATGGCCGCAAATTCCTGCGTGAGCTGAAAGTGGACGCTCTCCATGCGATCGCGCGCCATCAGCAGCCAGCGCGCTAATCGCTGCTCGATCGAGTGCACCGCGTTGCATGCCGTTGACTGCATGATGAACCCGACGAGCGCCTGCGCATAGTGCGTCAGCACTTCGTAGAACACACCGCGCCGATCCATCTCGCGTCGAAAGGCATGAGCCTTCATTCGGTAGCAGGAGTCCGTCTCGCCTTGCACCATGGCTGTTGACGATACGGGATTGTCCAGGACGGCGGCGATGCCGACCATCCCTTCACGGCCGATGGTCGCTACTTCCACCATTCTTCCGTCCTTGAGCACGGTCACCATCGAGAAAAACCCGCCCGTCGGAAAGTAGACGTGCTTCATCGGATTGCCGGCTAGATGAACAAGGCTCTTGAGTTTCATGGGAACGGTATCGAGCGATCGAGCAATTCGCGTGTATTCGTCGGTAGGGAGTGCGGCGAGCAGCAGATTCCGGTTCCGTTGCGGCGGTGGGCGATTCGAAAACGGACGGCGCTGGACCATCGTCGGCCTCCTTCGGCCGTCGTCTGACGGCCGTTCTCAAGAGGCTGTCGCAGGCCAAGCTCTGCCCTGTTCAGGGCGAGGCAGACGGAGTCCCTTAAACGTTCGTCAAGCGTAACACCCTTCGCTCAACATTCGTAAAAAACCGAACAGACGATCTGTAGAAATCGGACAGACTCCAACGCGATCCCGAGGCGTGAGATTACTGCGTCTGAGCAGGGCGAAACACCTACGGGCGTCGGGCGCGCTCTGTGACGGCGTCGAGCAGTTCCGTCGTGGTGCGGTAGCATTCGCAGGACGCCGCTTCGAGCCGTTTGCCGTCCACAATTGTGAGATGGCCTCGGCGATACGTGATCAGTCCCGCCTTCTGCAATGTGCTCGCGACGATGGTCACGGTCGGGCGGCTCGCCCCGAGCATCATGGCGGCGAATTCCTGCGTGAGCGGAAACTCGTCGCTCTCCATCCGGTCGCGCGCCATCAACAGCCAGCGCGCTAATCGCTGCTCGACCGAGTGCACGGCGTTGCATGCGGTCGATTGCATGATGAACCCGACGAGCGCCTGCGCGTAATGCGTCAGCACCTCGTAGAACGCACCGCGACGATCCATCTCCCGCCGAAAGACATCGGCCTTCATCCGGTAGCAGATGTCCGTCTCGCCTTGCACCATGGATGTCGACGACACGGGATTGCCGTCCAGCACCGCGGTGATGCCGACCATGCCTTCACGGCCGATCGTCGCAACTTCGACCATGCCGCCGTCCTTGAGCACGGTCAACATCGAAAAAAACCCGCCGCCCGGAAAGTAGACGTGCTCCACGCGGTCGCCAGGCCGATGCACAACGCTTTTGAGTTTCAGCGGAATGGTATCGAGCGACTGAGCGATCCGCTTGTATTCGTCAGCGGGCAGCGCGGCAAGCAGCCGATTTTGGTTGTCGCGTGGCGACAGCTGATTGGCTGAAGACGGAGGACGCCTGACCATCATGATTGATTTCCTTGAACCCGCGATTCGACCGGTGATAGCCGCCGGGGGGGGGGGGGGGGGGGGCGAAGCGAGGTCGGCCTAAAACCCCGCGGTGGGTACCCGCGCCCCTTACAGGGGCGACGACCCCAACACCCCAA
>JBKPQB010000053.1:0-21930 GCA_046733875.1 Acidobacteriota bacterium | reverse complement strand
GGTTGCGGTTGTTCCACAACGATCGGCTGTGACTCCATTTCTACAGTTTCGGGAGGCGGTGGTTCAACCGCCACCGACAGCTGCTCGGGTTCACGAACGACAGGAGCTTCCGCAACGATCGGCAGCTTCGCGGGTTCACGAACCACAGGAGATTCCGCGACAACCGGCGGCGGGTCTGGTTCAGCAACGACAGTAGGCTCCGTGACGATCGGCGGCGGCTCTTCGGCTTGTGCAATAGGAGCGTCCGCGAGGATCAGCGGCTCTTCGGCTTGCGGAATGGCAGGCGCCTCCAGCACAATCGGCTGCGGCTCTGTTTCAGCAGCAGGTGCGCTCACCTCCTTCGCAACAATCGGCGCTTCTTCGTGAGCGGCCGTCGGTGGTTCGAGCAGTGCGGCGGCGCTCGCGGCCAGGAGCGCATTCACATCAGCGTCGGTGAGCAACTCCTGCAGGACCTCAGGTACGATCTCGAGGGGAATCTCCTCCTCTTGTTCTTGCGCGACTTCTGACACCCCCGATGCAGCTTCGTCGTACGGAATGGGCGAAGCCGCGGCGATCACCCCCTCCGGCGGCTCCGCTGGCGCGATCGGTGCAGCCTCTCCGGCCGGCGCCTCTTCGATAGGCGCCGCCGCCGCAGGCTCCTCGACGGGCCGGCGCCGCAACTCCAGAAAGACGTCATCGCCGCCGCGAGCCGCAATGACCGTGAAGCGGTCAACCGAACCGGCGGGCGGCGCGATCTCCTGCTCGATCGCGCCGAGATCGTCGAGCCTCTGACGCAGGTCCGGCGGAAGAATCTGGCCGATCATCCCCAGAACGGCCTCGGAGGTGAGAATCCTCGACGACAGCTCCACCTGTCCCCAGGCCAGCGGTCCGCGATACTGGCTCATTGCCGCCGACGTGGTCACGACGTACGGCTTTTCGCCGACGTGCATCACGAGCGCGTCCCCTTCCAGGCGGACGATGGCGTCGAGCAGGGAATCGAGCAACGTCAAAGGGACTGCCCCAACAGAATCTCGGCCGCCACGGAAACCTGCTTTACGCGCGAAATCACTCGGATTGCACGAACGCGCAGCGGCGTGCACAAGACGGATCACGCGGACGTCCATCGTAGCACCCGACCAGCGGCCGCCCGGTGATCAGGCCGAATAGGAGGCGAAAGAGGTAGGCGTCTCCCAGACCCGAACGGCGACGATGTCGATCCCGAGCTCGCGTCCCTTGTCGTAAATCAGCTTCGCGATTCGTTCGACGGTTGGATTGCTCTCCAGCAGGTACATCGGCTCGCCGAGCTGCCGCAGCGGCGCCACGAGCGGATCGTCCTGACGAAGGATCATCTTGTGATCGAGCTCGCGATCGATCCAGCCTTTGACTGCGCGCTTGATGTCGCTGAAATCCGCGACCATGTTCCGCTGGTCGAGCGTGTCGGTGCGGACTTCGATCTCAACGGACGCGTTGTGGCCGTGCGGGTGCTTGCAGATACCGTCGTAGTCGAGCAGGCGGTGTCCGTAGCAGAACTCGATACGCTTGGTGACGAGATACATGTCGATGACTTCGCGCAACTAAGTTGCGCGCTACGAGGAGGCGTTGTTTGGAGTATATCGCGGTGCTGTGTTCGGGCGGTCTCGACAGCGCGGTCCTGGTGGCCGAGGCGGCCGCCGTGCCCGGCACGGCCGTCCAGCCGATCTACATCGCCGTTGGATTCGCGTGGGAAGCCGAGGAGCAGGCGATGCTTCGGCGCCTGATGGCTGCGCCAGCGTTGCGGGAGCGCGTGCTCCCGGTGGTCCATCTGCGGTTCGACATGAGCGACGTCTATCCGGCCACGCACTGGGCAATCCGCGGCGATCCGCCTGCGTTCGACACGCCCGACGAGGACGTCTACATCGACGGCCGCAACGTCATCATGCTTTCGAAAGCTGCGGTCTACATGGCGCGGAACAAGATCGCCCGCGTGCTGGTCGGTCCGCTCGCGGGAAATCCCTTTCCTGATGCGACGCCGGAGTTCTTCGCCGCTATCGCGCGCGCCCTGTCGCTGGGACTGGCCGCGCCCATCACGATCGATGCACCGTTCGCGGCGCTCGAGAAATGGGAGGTAATTCGGAGAGGGTTGGATCTTGGCGTCCCCTTCGAGCTGACGCTCTCCTGCATGCAGCCGCGCGAGGGCCTTCACTGCGGGCGCTGCAGCAAGTGTCGCGAGCGGAGGGATGCGTTCCACGAAGCGGGCGTCCCTGACCCGACGCCGTACGCCGTCAAGCCGGCGCGTTAGAGATTCCGCGTCGTCCGCGGCTCTACGTGGTTTTGAGGTGGATGCTGCCGTCGCCGGTGCGGATGCGGAGCTGCTTGCCGCCGGAACCAAGACGGCCGCGCACACTGCGTCGCGTATTCTCAGCGGCGGCACCCGTGAGTTGGATGTCGCTCCGGATCGATCCATCGCCCGTGTGCGCGTCGAGCTCGGCGCCGAAATCGGACGGAAGGTACAGCGCGACGCCGCCGTCCCCGGTCGTGATCGACCAGTCGTCCTTCATCACCGAGCCCGGTTCCGCGCGGAACGTAATCGAGCCATCGCCGGTGTGAAGCTTCACGGATCCAAGCTTGCCGTCAACGGTGACGCCGCCATCCCCGGTCTCGAGCTCGAGGTCTCCTTCCGCCTCCTCCAGCGTGACGGACCCGTCACCGGTGTTCAGCACGAGTCGGCCCGACACATCGGTCGCGCGGATGCTTCCGTCGCCAGTGCGCAAATCGAGCGACCCGTGCACGTGCTCGATCCGGATGGAGCCGTCGCCGCTTCTGGCCGTCACATCGCCGTCCTTCGGCATCGTCACGATGAGCCGTGCGCTGGGAGAGGAGTGGCCCATTCCGAAGAACGCGAAATCGCCTTTCGGCTTCTTCACCTCCACCGTCACGCGGTTGCCGTCCTGGGACGCGTCGACTTCGAGGCGCTCGACCGCTTCCTGCGAGGGCCCCCTCTTCTCGATCTCGACGATGATCGCCTTCCCCTCGCCCGACCGGATGTCGATGCCGCCGTCGAAGGTGGTCAGCCGCAGGTCCGGCGTCCCCGAGACCGTGAAGCGCTTCTCGTCGCGGACGATGTGTCCTTGCGAGTCGACCACGACGCAGCCGGAGACCAGGAAAGCGGCAGAAGCGATAGCTGCGAGCGACAGTACAAATTTCATACGCACCAGAAATTGGACGGCGCCCCTCGAACCGGAGTTCCGCGCCGAGTGCTCTGACCCCGCCCGGGCTCTGACCCCGCCCGGGCTCTGACCCCCACCCGGGCTCTGACCCCGCCCGCGGTCTGACTCCTAGCCCTGCGAGCTCTGACCCCGGTCGTACGCGAGCGTCCCGGCAATCCAGGTCTGGACGACGCGCAGATCACGGTCGAGGACGGCCAGGTCAGCGACGGCACCCGCCGCAATGACGCCGAACCCCTGCAGGCCGAGCGCACGGGCGGGAGTGGTCGAGCAGATAGCGGCGGCGTCGACCAGGCTTAAGCCGACCCGGGCTGCCAGGTTCGCGAACGCGCCGCCCATGGTCAGCACGCTCCCCGCGAGCGTACCGTCTTCCAGATAGGCCGCGTCGCGGACGAACATGCGGCGGCCGCCAATTCGCGCCTCGCCGCCCGGCGTCAGTCCGGAGCCCGCCGTCCCGTCCGTGATGGCCATGATGCGCTCGGGCCGCTTCGCGGCAAGCGCCACGCGCATGACGGCCGGGTGCACGTGGACGCAATCGCAGACGAGCTCGGCGACCACTTCGTCCGATTCGAGGACCGCGCCCGCGAGCCCGGGCGCGCGATGCAGCACCGGAGGCATCCTGTTGAACAGGTGCGTCGCCTGCCTCGCACCCGCCCTGATGCCCTCGAGCGCCTGCTCGTACGTGGCGCCCGAATGCCCGACCGAGACGTGATGACCGTGGCTCACGAGGTCGCGAATGAGATCGAGTCCGCCATCTATCTCGGGCGCGAGCGTCACGATCCCCACGTCCGGCCTCGCCGCCCGGATCTCGTTCAGGATGTCATCGCCCGACCACGTCGATCCTTCGGGAGGGTTCGCAGAGGGCCTTGGCGATCGGATGCACTCGAGCGGCTGCGCCCCCTTGAACTCCGGGTTGATGAAATTGCTTTCGAGATGCGCCGGCAGCACGCGCGCGCCGCCGGGCGGCCTCGTCGTGCGCGCGGCGCGGACGGCCGCCAGCATGCTGCGAAGCGTCTCCGGTGCGCAGGCGAGCGACGTCGGGCAGAACGCCGTCACGCCAAACGCCGGCATTCCGGATGCAATCGTGCGGATCGCCTCGCCGCCATCCAGCGTATCGACGCCCTGGAGCCCGTGGACGTGCACGTCGATGAAGCCCGGAACGATGTAGTGCCCCGAGAGATCGACCGCAAGCTCCGTCGCCTCGGCGGACGCCGGACCTGCGACGACGTCTGCAATACGTTCGTTCTCGATGTACAGGGAACCGCCGCTGACGATGCGATCGGGGAGAACGAGATCGGCCCCGGACAGCAGGATCATGCGGCGGCGGGCCCGTCCACGTGCCAGATGGTCTTCCGTTGCGCGAACGGAAGCGCAGAGGCGCCGTCGACGCGGAACATCTCGCGATCGATTCGCTGGAGCAGCCGTCGAAGCCAGCGCTCGTCGGGCACGCTGAACACCACCACGCCGGCCCCTTCGTCTGGCGGAAACAGCCGATCGTCCAGATAGTCGCGATCGAGCGTCACGAGCGTGCGCTCGAGCTGCTTCGCCAGCCGGTAGTGTTCGACGTCGCTTGCGCGCCGCAGATCGTCATGTTCGAGCACGAAGAAGACGTCCCAGTGCAGCTTCTCGCGCATGTAGGCGACGACCCCGCTCGGGATGTTCGCGTCCGCGTAGACGCGCGGATGCTCCGAGGTTTCGAGCACGAACGGCGACAACGCGGATGACAAGGTTCCCATCAGCGGTGCCGGTCGATCTCCGCCGGCTCGTGTTCAATCGCTTTCGCATCATTGGCGCCGCGCGCCTGATTCAGGAGATCCGCGACGAGCGCGTCGCGCTTGTGATACAGCTCGCGGCGCTGCCGCCGTCCGTTCGACGAGCCGATCGCGTACTCGCAGAAGAGCGGAAACGCGATCGTCGAATCGCAGTACGCGACGACGGTGTCGGGCAGCACGCCGGGATTGATCTTTCCCCAGCTCACGGCTTCCGCGGGCGTCGCGCCACTCAGTCCTCCCCACACGACCTGGTCCGTCGTGATCTGGATGAAGAAGTCGTTGCCGCCCTTCGGAATGCCGTACACCTCCCACAGCGTGGGCTGACCCTGCAGGTAGAAGTTCTTCGGCGAGCCGCCGCCGAGGATCACGCAGCCGTTGTGGACGCCCGCGAGGATGATCGCGCAGACCTCGTTGACGTCGCGGTTGGGATCGATCATCAGGGAGCTGCCGTTCATCAGCTCGTGGTACGCGATGTTCATCCCGATCGAGCTGTCCCCTGGCGACGAGGTGTAAATCGGCACGCCTGCGGCCGCGGCGCGTGCAACGACGGAGTACTCTGCGGACTCCGAATTTCTCGCCAGCAGATCCTGCCCGAGGCGATAGTGCAGCTCCGAGGTCGAGATGGGACCATTCAGGTTCGAGCGGACGAGAAAGTCGCGGATGTACAAGTCCGTCTCGAGCAGCACGGTCGCGGGGAACAGGACGTCGTAGATTCGGATGATCCCCTGCTCGTACAGCTCCACATCGTCGAGGAAGGGGGAGCCGCGGTGCAGCGTGAAGTTCAGCGCGTAGTGCAGGTCGTGATAGAGGTTTGCTCCCGTGCTGATGATGAAGTCCACGAGGCCGCGGTCGATCATCTCGATGAGGCAGCCGCCGAGGCCGGCGGGCGTCAACGCGCCCGCGACCGTGAGGCCGATCGTCGTGTCGTTCTCGGGCGCGAGCATCTTGTCGCTGAAGATGTGGCAGGCCTCGGAAAGGCGTCCGGCGTTGAACGCCTGGAAGCCGCCGTCGATCAACTGCCGGACCTCCGCGCTGCCGCGCGGGCGGTAATAGCGAATGGGTTTGCCTTTGAGGTAATCGTGTGGGCTGTGGCCGGGAGCGCCAGGTGCGCCCTGAGCACCCGTCGGCGGGCGGTGAGGCAATGAACGGACCTCCCTGACGCGGCGGCCTGAAAGGACCGCCCAACGCGCCATTCGCGGCGGCCCTGAAGGGCCGTCCTACGGCGCCGGTCATGGCGCGGGCCTTTCAGGCCCGCGTTCAGAATATCATCGCCGCGCTGCAGCAGCACGACGGGAAGGCCGATACTACTTCCACAGTAGCCGTTCAGACGCGACCCCGACTGCCGAACATGCAAACGGACTCGAGCAGCGTGCTGCTGTGGGTCATCGCCGCGGTTGCGGCGGTTGCCGCGCTCGTCATCTACCTGATTTGGCACAGAGGACGCCAGGTGCCCGGTGAGCACGTCTTTCGCGCGAGCCGCTGGAGCCGGGGCAACCACCTCTTCCCAACGCAGGTGGCCGTCAGTCCCACGAGCGTGGTTCACTACCGGCCGAGGTTGTTCGGCCGGCTCGAACAGTCGATCCACATCGCCCATATCGCGTCCGTGCTGATCGAGACGAACCTGTTCTTCTCGAACGTGCTGATCGAGTCGAGCGGCGGCGCGGAACCCGTGCGGTGTCACGGCCATCGGAAACGAGACGCAGTGGAGATGAAGCGCCTCATCGAGCAGTATCAGACCGGCTATTACCGGGACCGTCCAGCACAGGCGCCGCCGGCACCGCCGGACGCGCGATGAGCACGAATCCGATGGCGCATACCGACAATCTTGCCGCGGTCGCACGGCGCGCGGAACCGACCGAAATCGAGGCGCGCTTCCAGGCCCTCGTGCAGTCGCCGCTCCGGGCGGCCATCCTGCGCTTCCTCTGTGCGCGGCCGGAGGAATCCTTCGACGTCGAGGCGCTGATGCAGACGTTCGGGCGGATGCGGCTCGACGTCGACAACTGCGTCCGCGAGCTCGTCACGTTCGGCATCGTCCGCCGCACGGCGGGACCCGGCTCAGCGAAGTACGGGTTCTACCAGCCCGAGAGTGATGCCCTGCGCGATCTCCTCGATCACTTCCTCGAGCGCCGTGCGACGGTATCGCACGAGGATCTCTCGCCGGCGGTCCAGCGCTTTCGCGAGATGATCGGGCGCGACGAGAAGATGCTCGTCATCTTCGAGTGGATCCGGACCGCGGCCAAGTCAGACATCTCCGTGCTGATTCTCGGTCCGACGGGATCGGGCAAGGAAGTCGTCGCGCGGATGATCCACGAACTGAGCCGCCGGGGCACGCACAAGTTCCAAGCGGTGAACTGCGCTGCCCTCCCGGACACGCTCTTCGAGTCGGAGATCTTCGGGTACGAGAAAGGCGCGTTCACGGGCGCGCACGATCGCAAGCCCGGGCGGCTCGAACTGGCGAACAACGGGACGCTGTTCCTCGATGAAATCGGCGACCTCTCGATCGTCGCGCAGGCCAAGCTGCTGCGCGTGCTCGAAGAGCGACGGTTCGAACGGCTCGGCGGCAACACGTCGATCGAGGTGAACTTCCGGCTCATCTCGGCGACGAACCGTCCGCTCGACCAGTTCGTCCGCGACAGCCGGTTCCGCGAGGACCTTTATTACCGCGTCAACGCGTTTTCGATCCGACTGCCGTCGCTGCGCGAGCGATCGAGCGACATTCCGGTGCTCGCGCAGCGGTTCCTCGCCAGATACTGCGCGGCCAATGGGCTCCAGCTCGATGCGAAGAGCTTTTCGAAGGAAGGCCTGGACCTGCTCACCCAATATCACTGGCCGGGGAACATCCGCGAGCTCGAGAGCACCGTGTCGCGAGCGGCGCTCTCGTCGCCCGGCCGCGTGATTCGCCCGGCGGACATCGAGTTCCTGCACGCCAGCGAGGCCCCGATCGAGACCACCCGCGAGCGCATGCCCACGCTGGCCGAGGCCGAGCGCGCGCATATCGTCCGCGTGCTCGAGAGCGTCAACTGGAACAAGAAGCAGGCGGCCTCGGTGCTCGACATCAGCCGCGGCACGCTATACCGAAAGATCGTCGACTACAGCCTCGAAGCCGAGCCCAGGAACACTCGGGTCCGCTCCAAGCCGGCCGCCGAGTGATTCCTGCGCAGCTGAATGTCAATCTTGAATGCGGGTGTGTCGAAACAGCACAATCACCTGATGCGGCGGACAACTGCCGTGAACGCCGGTTGACGCGGCCTGCGGTAATTCAAGGACAATTCGCGGTTTCTGACATCGCTGCCGCGGAACCATCCGGGCAGTATGCTTGCATCCGAGCCGCCGTTTTGCCTGGCGATCGCTCGCGTTGTGGCATGGGTCGACTTCTGCTCCTCGCCGTTGCCCTGTGGGCCGCCGTCGCCACGCCGGCCGTCGGGGAATCGCTGCACGCAGGGGATGCCAAACTTGACGCCCCTCTGCGCGCCCGGGCACACAATTCCGCGTCGCGGTCGCGGGTCATCCTGACGCTCGATCCCGCCGTTTCCCCTGTGCCGATCGTTGCCGCCGCCGGAGGCACACTCGGACGCCGGCTGCCTCTGCTCGGAGGGTGGGTCGCGGAAGTGCCGGACGCCGCGCTGGACACGCTCGCGAGTCAACCCGCTGTACGGTCGCTCAAGCTGGATCGACGGATCGAGGGCACGGTCGACGACACGCGCGCGGCGATTGGCGCGGACTGGGTTCGCAAGGCGCTCGGGTTCGATGGCTCCGGCGTCGGCATCGCGATCGTCGATTCCGGAATCGCGTGGCACGACGATCTCACGCCCGACCGGGTCGTTCGCTTCGTAGATTTCGTCAATTTCCAGCCCTCGGCGTACGACGACTACGGCCATGGGACGCACGTCGCGGGCATCATCGCCGGCAGCGGACTCGACTCGGAAGGGCGCCGGCGCGGCATCGCGCCCGGCGCTTCGCTGATCGTCGAGAAGGTGCTCGATGCCAGCGGCGACGGGTTCATCAGCAACGTCATCGCGGCCATCGACTACGCGGTCGCCCAGAAGGACGCGCTTCACATCCGCGTCATCAACCTCTCCGTCGCGGCCGGCGTGTACGAGTCCTACAACACGGATCCGCTGACGCTCGCTGCCAGGCGCGCCGTCGAAGCCGGCATCGTCGTAGTCGCGGCAGCGGGCAATCTTGGCCGGAGCGCCGATGGGTCCGTCGAGTACGGCGGGGTCGGCGCGCCAGGGAATGCGCCATGGGTACTCACGGTTGGCGCAGCCAGCCACATGGGCACGTCCACGCGCCGCGATGACACCGTCGCGGCCTTCAGCTCGCGCGGACCGGGCGCCCTCGACTTCACCGCGAAGCCGGATCTCGTTGCCCCAGGCGTCGGCATCGAATCGCTCACCGATCCCACGACGACCCTCTATCGCACGAAGGCTTCTGCGCGTCTGTGGGGAAGCCTCGCGACCGCGACGGAGCCCTACCTTTCGCTGAGCGGCACGAGCATGGCATCGCCTGCCGTCACCGGCACGATCGCGCTGATGCTCCAGGCGAATCCCACGCTGACGCCAAATCTCGTCAAGGCGATCCTGCACTACACCGCTGAATTCAAGCGTCCGTACAACGCGCTCACACAGGGTGCGGGATTCCTCAACGCGCGAGGCGCCGTCGAGCTCGCCTCGTCACTCGCCGCCGGCGCAACAACCGCGCGATCGCGCCGTGGCGATCCGTCCGCGTGGAGCGGACACATCATCTGGGGCAATCACCGCATCGGAAGCGGCGTGCTCGACCCCGCCGCAACCGCATGGCGCACGGACGTGATCTGGGGGGTCGCGCAGACGCCCGACGGTCAGCGCATCACGTGGGGGGACGCCTGCGCCGACCGCGCTTGCGACGCGCTCGCCCACGATGCCGCCGGAGCAGACGTCGTCTGGGGCGCCCTCGTTCAGTCCGGGAACATCGTCTGGGGCACCGCGCAAGATGACGAAAACGTCGTGTGGGGAACCGAATGCGGCGGCGCGGACTGCCAGGACGTCGTCTGGCGCGCGGACGTTCGGTCTGCACACGCGCGGACGTTCGGCCAGGAGCGGCACTGACGTGACGATACGACGCAAAGCCGTGTGGGGCGCTTCGTGAAGTCTCTGCCGGTTGCGGCGCGCCTCTACGTGTGCGCCGTCATCGGCGCTGGCACGGTGCTGCTCGTCAAGTTCTTCCCGGGGCCGTTCACCCACCGGCTGCCGATGTTCCTGCTGCTTCTGCTGCTGTCATCGGTCACATCCGTCTTCAAGGTCAACCTGCCGCTCGCGCGCCGATCATCGACGATGTCGGTCTCCTATGCCGTGGACTTCGCGTCCCTGCTCCTGCTCGGCCCTCATGAAACGATGGTCGTCGCGGCGGTGAGCGCATTCAGCCAGTGCACGTTCCGGATCAAGGAACGGAACCCGCTGTACCGGACGTTCTTCAGCATGGCGTGCCTCATCGTCACGGTTCAGGCTGCCGGCGCCGTGTACTTGTGGCTGGGGGGCGTTCCGGGAATGCTCTATCTCGACTCGCTCGGGAAGCCGCTCGTGGGCGCAGCGACGACGTATTTCCTCATCAACACGGCGACAATCGCGACCGCGATCGCGCTGTCGACGCGACAGTCGGTCGTGAAGGTGTGGAACGAGAACTTCCTCTGGAGTGCGCCGAGCTATTTCGTCGGCGCCGGCGCGGCCGCGCTGGCGACGTGGATCGTGGACTTCTCTGGGCAATGGCTCGCGCCGCTCGCGGCCGCGCCGCTGTATCTCACGTACCGCACGTACAAGGTGTACCTCGGACGGATCGAAGACGAGCAGCGCCACGTCCGCGAAA
This sequence comes from Acidobacteriota bacterium, assembly GCA_046733875.1. Classification (GTDB taxonomy): domain Bacteria; phylum Acidobacteriota; class Vicinamibacteria; order Vicinamibacterales; family 2-12-FULL-66-21; genus JBKPQB01. Next base: position 11,135 of record JBKPQB010000053.1, on the reverse strand, counting down.
TGGCGGACCTGCATCTGGCAACGATCGAGGCGCTCGCGCTCGCAATCGACGCCAAGGATCAGACGTCGCAGTCGCACATCCGACGCGTGCAGTTGTATGCGGCTGCGGTGGCGCGTGCGCTCGGAATGAGCGAGAACGACATCCAGGGCGTCAAAACGGCGGCGCTTCTGCACGACATCGGCAAACTCGCCGTCCCCGAGCACATCCTGTCGAAGCCCGGGCCGCTGACGCCGGAGGAATTTCAGAAGATTCGCGCGCATCCGAAGGTCGGGGCCGACATCGTCAGCTCGGTTCCGTTCCCCTATCCCGTTGCGCCGCTCATCCTGAGCCATCACGAGCGCTGGGACGGCAAGGGGTATCCCGCCGGATTGAAGGGCGAGGAGATTCCGCTCGGCGCGCGCATCCTTTCGGTTGTCGATTACTTCGACGCGCTCATGGCCGAGCGTCCGTATCACAAGGCCATGAAGTTCGACGCGGCGATCGGTCTTCTGCAGCAAGAGGCGGGAAAGGGGCTGGATCCCGCGGTCGTCGCGAAGTTCATCGAGCTGCTGCCGGCGCTCCAGCAGGAAGCCGCCACGCTCGAGCAGACGGTCCGGCGTCCCATCGAGGACGAGGTGCCGCAGACCGGAGAACCGGCAACCGGGCTCACGCCCGAGGCCGCGAACAAGAACGTGTTCGACGACATCGCCCTCGCGCACCGCGAGATCTACGCGCTGTACGAGATCGCCCAGGCGCTCGGCACGAGCCTCGGGATCGCCGACACGATGGCGCTCATCTCGGCGAAGTTGAGCAACCTCGTGCCGTTTTCGTGCGCCGCGCTGTTCCTGCACGACGAGGAAACGGACACGCTTCGCTGCCGCTTCGCGACGGGCGTCGATGCGGAGATCATCCACCAGGTCAGCGTGCACACGGGGGAAGGGTTGACGGGATGGGTGGCGCGGAACCGGCGGCCGCTCGTCAATGCCAGGCCCAGCGCGGACCTCGAAGCAGCGGGCCTCTCGCATCTGTCGACGAGCCTCCAGTCGGCGCTCGTGTGCCCGCTGATGTACAGCGACCGGTTCATCGGAACGCTATCCGTCTATCACAGCGACGCGGCGTTCTATCGGGACGATCATCGCCGCCTCCTCGATCGCGTGTCGGAGCAGGCGGGCGCCGTCATCAACAACTCCATGGTGTTCGAGCAGACGCAGTCGGATTCGCTGACGGATCCGCTGACGGGGCTGCCGAACACGCGATTCCTGTTCATGCACCTGACGCGGGAGCTGTCGCGCGCCGAACGTCTGAAGACCGAGCTCGCGCTGATGGTGATGGACCTCGACAACTTCAAGGACATCAACGACAGCCACGGGCACCACCTCGGCGATCGCGCGCTCTGCGAAGTCGCGCGTGTGCTCCGCGCCGCGATCCGGCCGTACGACATCTGCGTCCGCTACGCCGGGGACGAGTTCATCGTCGTCCTCGCCGGATGCAACGCGGACGAGGCGGAGAGCAAGCGTCAAGAGCTGCAGAAGGCGATCGACGAGGTGTACTTCGAGGCGCGCCCGGGCAAGCGGCTGCCGCTCGGGATCAGCATCGGGACCGCCGTGTTCCCGCACGACGGCGACACGTACGAGGCGCTGATGGCCGCCGCGGACAGCCGGATGTACCAGGACAAATCCGGCCGGAAGCGGCTATCAGGACGCGACGGCTCGGCGCGCAGCACGGTCGCCGGCGGCAGCTATCCGGACATGACGGACGTCGATATCCAGCGCGCGGCGACCGGGATTCTCTGATGGCGCCGCTAAAAGCGCCGCCCGACGACCGCGACCAGCGTCGCGCGCCCCTTTCAGAGCCGCGAACGTAGCGCGAATTCCGATCACCACGTTTCCGTTCGGATCCGTCGCGGGGAGACGCCCAGGCGCTCCAACGCCTGGCTGACGCTGCTCAGCATTGCCGGAGGGCCGCACACGAAGCAGAGCGTCTGCGGGCTCTCGACCAGCGGCTCGAGCAGCGAGGCGTCCGCGCGCCCTCGGGAATGCGCCCACCGCGACGCACCGCCCGTGAGCGTGAGGACGATCTGCAGGCGACCGGTCCGCTCCAGCGCGCGGAGCTCCGTCAGATACGCGAACTCCTCCCTGGTGCGCGCCGAGTACACCAGCCGGAGCGTTCCCGATATCCGAACGTCGACGGCATGGCGGATCATCGATCGCAGCGGGGCGATGCCCGTGCCTCCGGCGACGAACAGGTAGCGGCGTTCGCGCGCACGATCAGGAAACACGAACGTTCCCGCCGGGCCGCGAAGCACGATGGGCGCGCCTCGCTTGAGCGATGCGACACGCGCGCCAAAGCGCGACGAGCCGTCCACCTTGACAAGGAATTCGACCCAGCCGAAGCGAGCTGTCTCTTCGGGAGATGAAGCGATGGAGTATGGCGTGAGCTCTGCGTCCGGTTCGGCAGCGAGCCATGCCGCCTGCCCTGAGCGATACGTAAATCCTGTACGAACGCCAATGCGCACGAAACGCGTGGTCGGCGTCGCACGGCGGTTCGACAGCACCGTCAGATGACGGACCGGTTCGGCGAAGGGATCCACTCAGGGCACGATGTGCAGCTTCGACCTGACGTCGCGGACGCCCTCGACCTTGCGCGCCGTCTGAATCGCCTGCTGCTCTTCTTCAGCGGACTTGACGGTTCCCGACAGCGTCACGACACCCTGCGTCGTCTCGACGTCGATGTGCGGCGCCGACACGTTCGGCGCATTGAGCAGTGCCGTCTTCACCCTGGTGGACGTCGTGGCGTCGTCGATCGTCTCGCGAATCGCCGATCCGCCGCAGGCAACGACCATCGGCGCAAGGAGCGCGGCGAACAAGAACATCGGTAGGCTTCGCTTGATCATCGTGTCCGTTCGTCACATCCCAACCGCGTGATATCCGGCATCGACCATGAGGATCTCTGCCGTCACGGCGCGGCCTGCGTCGCTCAGCAGGAACATGGCGGCGGCGGCGACCTCGGACGCGTCGACCGTGCGACGCAGCGGCGCGCGATCCCGATACACCTGCAGTATGGACGAGAAGCCTGAGATGCCTCTCGCCGCGAGGGTCTGGATTGGCCCGGCGGAGATCGCGTTCACGCGGATGTTCTTCGCACCGAGGTCGGCGGCCAGATAACGCACGCTCGATTCGAGCGCCGCTTTGGCCACGCCCATCACGTTGTAGTTGAGGAACACCCGCTCGCTGCCCAGGTATGTCAGCGTCAGGATGCTGCCGCCGCCGCGCCGCTCCATGAGCGGCAGTGCGCCGCGCGCGAGCGCGATGAGCGAGTACGCGCTGATGTCCATCGCCGTCTTGAACCCGGCGCGGCTCGTCTGCACGAACGGGTTCGACAGATCGTCGCGCTCCGCGAACGCCGCGCCGTGCAGGACGAAATCGAGGCCGCCGAACGCGCGATCGATCTCCTGGAACACACGCGCGATCTGCCCATCGTCAGCGACGTCGCATGGTAGTACCAGCGGGCCGGTGAGGGAGGACGCCAGCTCGCGGACGTTCTCCTCGAGCCGTTCTCCTTGATAAGTGAGCGCGAGACGGGCGCCGGCCGCCGCAGCCGCCTGCGCGATGGCCCATGCAATGGAGCGCTTGTTCGCGACCCCGACGATCAGGCCGTGCTTTCCGGTCAACTCCATCCAGGTAGTTTACCGTGGCAGGAGTCGCACGCTTGCGCTGAGGCACGTCTGAGGACATGCCCTGCACGTGTCTGGAGAGAAATGCGTGTACGGCACACCTTCAGGTGTGCCGCGCCTAACGCGATCGCTTCTTCGGACCGCGATTGAAGCCGCCGGAGGCGCCGCGCCCCTGACCGCCTCGGCCCTGCGGTCCCCGGCCGAATCTGCCGGGACTGCCGGGCCGGCCGCCGTTCATGCCCTGCCCGCGGCCACCCTTCGCGGCAAAGCTGCCGCGGAAGTTGCCGTTTCCGCGACCGCCGTTCTGCCGAATCGTGAATTCCGGCGCCGGGCGTTCCGTTTTCATTCCTTCGGGACGAGGCAGCGTCGCGCGAATCAGCGGCCGGTGCACCGGACCTTCCTCGACGGGAACGTCCGGCTCCTCTGTCGGTGTGTGATCCTCTGCCTGAACGATCGGTTCGGGTTGGACGTGCTGTTCCGGTGTCTCTTCAACCACAGGTTCCTCGTCCGAGGGCCGCGTGATCGCAGGCGCCGACGGTGGCGCGACGGCGGCGTCGGCCTTTCGCCGCCGCGGAGCTTTTCCGCCCTTGTAGGCGTGCTCCGCTTCGCAGGTGCTGCATCGCGTCTGGCGGATCTCGTCTTCGATCATCGCGACGATCACGTGGTTCGTCACGCGTCGTTCGCGTGGACAGTAGTCGTCCAATATGTCACCGAGACGCAGCGGGCGCTGCTCCATTCATTCCCCCGAATGTATTCCTGAAAATGGGCTGGGAAAGAGCGCTATTGAGGTAATCCCAGTCTATCAGAGCGGGCGCGGCAAGCGCAACCATAGCGCCCGCAAGTCGTCTCAAATACGTGTCTTGTGGCGTTCGGCCTTCATGCGGTCGATCCACGCGAGCGCGGCGCCAAGCGGACGGTCGCGCCCGGCGAGCAGATCTTCGCGCGAGACGGGTGTGTGTTCGTCTGGGATGACACCGCGGCCTTCCAGCCGCAGCCCGGTTCCAGTGACGAAATCTCCCCACGCGTGAATGAACACGTCGCCGTTCGGCAGCCGATCGAACAGCGCGGGAAGCGCCTGCCCCATCGATGGTTCACCAAACACGCGCACGCGTCCGAGCGACTGGAGACCTCCGGTGAAGCATTCCGACGCGCTGCCCGTCAGCCCATCGATCAGAATCGCGACGGGCCCGGCGTACGGATCGACGCGCTCGCCGCGTCCGTTGACCAGCCGCGGAATCGAGACGAACTTCAGCTCCGAGTCGCGCGTCCTCATGACGCCGAGCGTGAGGCGCTCTGGAAGGAAGTAGCCGGAGATCCCCATGATCATCGCGGCGAGTCCGCCGGGATTGCCGCGGAGATCGATGACGATGCCGTCTGCGGTGTGGAAGCGATCCATCGCCTGTTGAAAGGGCGCGTTGACCGGCGTCATCCAGACGTTGAACCCGATGACGCCCACGTCTGCGCCGGCCGGCGTTCGCGCGAGCGAGGCTGTCGTTCGCACGTACATTGTTGGCAGGCTGCCGACGGTCACGGCCTCGCCGCGTTCGGCGCGCCTCGAAATCGTCTTCGTCACGGGCGTGTTGGAACCGTCGAGGAACGTGATCGCGACGCTTGAATTCGCGGACCCTCGCAGTCTCGTCAGCACCGCGCGCCAGACGTCGAGCTGCGTGAGACGTTCGGGCGTGTTCGTCGGGATGGCGTTCACGAGTGGCGACACCGCTGCGCCGCCCACGCTCTGCACGATCCAGCCGGGACGAACGCCGACCGCTTGCGCAGGTCCGTCCGGCTCGACGCTGGTCACGACGAGCTGCCTCTCAATCAGCCGGACGTCGAATCCGGGCTCGCCCGTGAGATCGGAGCGGTCGCCCGGCGCATCGGGCGATCCTGGAATGACCGCGAAGTGCGAAAGTCCGAGCCGGCCGAGCAGATCACCGAGCACAGCACGAAGCTCTCCCGGCGTCTTCGCAGCGACGGCCTTGGGGCGCAGCTCACCGCGCGCGCGGTCCCACTCGGTCGCGTCGAACTTCGGATCGAAGTTGTTCGTGCGAACGATGTTCCAGACGGCGTCGAAGGTTTCGGCTGCCGCAGGCGCCTGTGCGCGTAGTGCGGGTGGCGCGCTCCCAGCAGCAAGCGCCCCGGCCAGCACGACGGCCGCGGCACGCCGCGCGGTCACTTGATCAGCGCCTTGATGGGCGGGGGCAGTTCGAACACCGAGGCCGAGACGGTGTCGTATTCGATCGACGCGAGCGTCAGCTTCTGTTCGACACCCATCATCTTCTGCACCAGGGTCGTCGCCTGCAGGAGGTTACCGAACTTGCGATAGTCGCTCTCGACGCTCGTGGTCGTGACGGTTCCCATCGGCGACTCGCGCGTGTTGATGCTGCCCGCGCGAAGACCGCTCTCGACGTTGTAGAACTCGAAATCCTCGTTGCCGTCCTTGCGCACGAGACTGAGCTTGTAGCAAGGGTGTCCCTCGAAGACGGTCCTCTCGAGCGTCTTCATGCTCGCGTACTTCCGCGGGTCGCGCAGCTCGCCGTAGAAATCCGCATCGATCCGCGTCTGGTCGAGCTCCTTGCCCTGCTGCAGCATCGGCCCCGTCATCGGCGTCATCGCCCAGCCGTGCGAGCCGTCGAACCCGTTCGCCATCTCGCCCAATCCGGGAATCGTGATGCGGACGAGCACGCGGTCCGGGTTCGCCGCGCCGAACGTCTCAATCGTCCCGACCATCCCCGACGAGGGCACGCTGAACGTCCCGGTCGCGTGCGCCGACTTGTGCGACAGCACAGCGTCGCGGCCGCCGATCGCCTTGACGTGGCGATCGATCACGTCGCGCGGCGACGGCAGCACGACGGTGTCAGCGGCGGGTTTCGCCGCCTCCGGGGCCTTCGGCGCCGCCGGCGTCTGGGCGTGCAGCGGAACAAACAGCAGCGCGGTCGCCGCGGCGAGAGGCACCGCCCGCCAAAGCCGCTGACGATTGAAGAACATGCAGGAACTCCTGAATAGAGGGCGGGGAACGTCTCAATTTTATCTCAACTCGTCACAACATCGGGGCGGAGGCCGAACCTCCAGGTTAGGGCCTTCAGCGCATGGTTCTGCTCGTGCTCGCAACGGCAACGCTGCTTTCAGCCGCGGGATCTGTCTATCAGGGCACCGAACACAATCTCCGCGTCGAGCTGCCGCGCCTGCAAGCCGAGATCGTCGTCGACGGTTGCCGATCGTCTTTTGAATCCTGATGGAACCTATTCGCTTGCGTCAGCCTTCCGCGAGCGGTCGTTCCGCAACGACGGCTCTTCTCGTACCAGCCGACGCCCGGAACGGTACTCTTCGCCGGGTACGGGAACACGCTCGCTGACGGCTTCAGCCGCAACCCGCACGAACTGCGGCGCACAGACGATGGGTTCTTCCTGAAGGTGACCTATCTGTTCGGGCTGTGAGGAGATCGGGGTTCGGGATCAGGGATCCGGGATGCGGATCCGGGGTTCCCGGTTCAGGGTTCTTCGCCCCTGTATACTGCTCTCCATGCTGAAGGGATCTCGGCCAGCAATCGTGAAGAAGGTGCAGCCCGTCAGCATTCACGGGCAGATCTCTCTCGACGTCTACTTCGTCGATCCAGAAGATCCCGACGGGCAGGTGAGCCTGGCCCGGATCGGACCAGAATCCGCGCCGCGCAACCTCGAGGCCGGTGACAGGGTCGAACTTCAGTACATGCTGGGCGTCGTGACTCAGATTACCAAGCTCGGTTGACGCACTCCTGATCCCGAACGCCGAACCCCGAGCCCGGGATCCCGGGCACGGGCAACCCGTCACGACGCGAGTTCCCGCCCTCGTGTTTCCGGGATCCAGACCCACATCACGGCAGCAAGGACGAACACGGCGGCACACAGCAGAAGCGCAGACCCGAAGCCGTGCGTCTCCGCCAGCGAGCCGACGATGAGGGGGGCGGCGGCGCTGGCGAGGCGGCCAATGTTATACGTGACTCCCTGCGCTGTTGCGCGGATGGGCGTGGGATAGAGCTCCGCCGTGACCGCCCCGAATCCGCTGAAGTATCCCGTCGCCGCAAAGGCAACGAACGGGCCGAGCACGAGGAGCACGGGCGCCGAGCGAACGGTCACATAGATCGCGAGCAAGACCGCGGCGGCGATCAGATACGCGACGTAGCTGCGGCGCCTGCCGAACCTGTCGCTCACGAATCCGAACGTCACGTAGCCGCACCACATCCCGATCTGCATGATCGCCACGAAGGCGGACACGGCGGAGGCGCTCAAGCCGATTCCTCCCCGCGCGGGGGATGCCTTCAGATAGCTCGGCAGCCAAAGATTGAATCCCCACCATCCGAAGAGCGTGCACGTGTTCATCAGCGTGAGGAAGAGCGTCACCCGCGCGAGCGATCCGAACAGCGTCGCGACGGTGCTCCTGGTGTGTGCGCCAACGACGAACCGGCGCGTCCAGATCTCCGGCTCCCGGACGCGGCGCTGCACCCAGAGCGTAAAGAACGCCGGCAATATGCCCAGGAAGAAGACGGCGCGCCAGCCGAATCGCGGCTGCACGAGGCCGCTGACCACCGCGGCGAGTGCATAGCCGATCGCCCAACCGCTCTGCATCACGCCAAGTGCCTTGCCGCGGTGCTCCGCCGGCCATGATTCGGACACCAGCGCGGCCCCGCTCGTCCACTCGCCGCCCATGCCAAGGCCGAGCAGGATGCGGAAGAGCGCGAACTGCGCGAACGAGTTGGCGAGCCCGCACGCGGCGGTGAATACGGAATAGAGCGCGACGCTGAGCATCAAGGCCCTCGTTCGCCCGAACCGATCCGCGAGCCAGCCAAAACCGACGCCGCCGGCCGCCGCTGCAATCAGCGTGAACGATCCCAACAGGCCGGCCTGCACCGTCGACAACCCGAGATCGCTGCTGACGGCGGGAAGCACGAGCGCGAACAACATCACATCGAACGCGTCGAGCATCCAGCCGAACAGGCCGGCGATGAGGGCGCGCCGCGCGTCCACCCCAGCGTCGCGCCACCATCCTATGTGGTGGGACATTAACCCGTGGATATCGGAAGGCAGGCCGCAACCCGCTGCATGTGCAATCAGGAACGAACGGAGCGCGGAAGGGCGTGTACAACCATCCCGGCCTGCTCGAGTCCGGCACGAATTCGACGCGCCAGTTCGGCGGCCCCCGGCGTGTCGCCGTGGACGCAGATCGTGTCGATGCGCATGCGGATCTCCTGCCCGCTGGACGTCAGCACGATCGCATCCCGGGCCATGCGGACCGCGCGATCGACGACGGCATCGGCGTCGTGGATGACCGCTCCCGCAGTCGTTCGTGGGGTGAGGGAACCGTCCGCCTGATAGGCGCGATCCGCGAAGCCTTCCGCCGCAACGCGCAGACCGGCATCGCGCGCGGCATCGGTCATCGACGAGTTCGGCAGCCCGAACATCGTGAGCTGTGCATCGAACGCGCGGATCGCCCGTGCAATCGCGTCCGCCAGCGCGCGGTCGCGCGCCGCCATGTTGTACAGCGCGCCGTGCGGCTTCACGTGCTGGAGCGTCATGCCTTCGGCACGCGCGATCGCCGATAGCGCCCCAATCTGCGCGAGCACGAAGTCCTCCACGTCACGAGGATCCACCTTCATCTCCCGCCGGCCGAACCCTTGAAGATCAGGGAATCCGGGATGCGCACCGACGGCCACACCGGCGTCGCGCGCAAGGCGAACGGTGCGCCGCATGACGGACGGGTCGCCCGCGTGCGCGCCGCAGGCCACGTTGGCGGAGGTGATGTGCGGCATCACCGCTTCGTCGGCTCCCATCCGCCAGGGCCCAAACGATTCGCCGAGATCGCAGTTGAGGTCGATTGGCACGAAGTCGAGCCGCGGAAGCGCATGCTATCACCCGACCTCGTATAATCCCCGTCCACGTTCGTTCGGACACGGAGTCCCTGCCACTGGAGGAAACACATGAGGCGTTTCGCAATCCTCGTCGTCGGAATCGGTGCGGTGGGCGCGATATGCGCGACCGCGATGGTCACGATTCGGGCGGAGCAGCATGATGTGAGCCGGCTGGACGCTCAGAATCCGCGGATGGGCGGCATTCACTGGGCGCGCGGCCAAGCTCCCGCCGCACGGCCGAACCGATCGCCAAATCTCATTTACCACGACGGTCCTGTGATGAACGCGGGAGCGTACGTCGAGCCAATCTACTGGGGCGCGAAATGGAGTGATTCGACGTTCGTGCGCGACAAGAGGAGCGGGCTCACGCAGTTCTATTCAACAATCGGCGGGTCGAATTACGCGGCCACGAATACCGAGTACACGGACTCGGTGGGCCCGGTCAGCGATGGCGTCACGCTCGGCCCGGATCACGTCGATTCATCGGATGCGCCAACTAGCGGGACCCAGACGTCACCCATTCTCGCGGAGGTCTGCAAGGTCGCGACGAGCCTCGTATCGGATGGCTACTATCCAGTCTACGTGGATTCCCCGCGGGGCCATTCACGCTTCTGTGCGTGGCACAGCGTAGGGACCTGCCCGACCGGACAGACGGTGCAGTTCGCCTTCTTCTACAATCTCGACGGCGACCGTGGATGCGATCCCGAGGACACATCGGGCCTGCATAGCCAGGGGCTTGCCGCGCTGGCGAATGTCAGCGGCCACGAGCTCTCCGAGGCGCTCACCGATCCGCATCTCAACGCGTGGTTCGACGCGAACGGGGAGGAGAACGCGGACAAGTGTGCCTGGACGTTCGGGACGCCGCTCCTGACGTTCTCGGGGCCGTCGAAGTGGAAGATTCAAGGCAACTGGTCCAATCGCGCCTACAACAATGGAAAGGGGTACCCGAACTCCGGCGGCCTGCTTGGCTGCATCGACGGGGGGAATTTCCGATAGCGGCGCGAAACAAAATTGTGATCGGGGAAACCATTTCTGCAATCGCGCTCGGCCAGATCTGCGGAAATGCTTTGAAAATCGAGAGGTACGCGCCTTGCTCAAGAGCTAGTCGCTGGCGGCCTGTATATTTACGGCAGGGAGCCGTGAGTTGCTGGGGAGCCGGGTCGCCCGCAATAACCAGGGCACCGTCGAAAGACGGTGCCCTTTTTTATTTGCCGCGGACTTTATGCGGAATCGTCGGCTTTAGACGGCGGCGCCCTCCGGATACTGGAGCGCCAACCGGAGTTCCTTGGCGAGAGAATCCACGGTTGTCCCCCCGCGCTTCCAGGCGCCCTCGGTCTCGAACCGCAGATCGCCAATCCGGCGGCCCCAGGGTGAGATGACCCTGCCGATGGCGCGGAAGTCCGTGCGGTCCGCGTGCTCCTGGTCCAGACGGCGGACGACATCCGGCGCTACGCGGATGAATGCCCGTAGCGCCGTCGCGCTCTTGATACTGTACTTGCGGCCGTTCCAGGCGGCGCCGAAGACCTGCGCCACCTGCTTCAGGTAGTTGACGAAGAACCTCTTCGCCTCCTCGCGGAACGCCTCTCCCTTGCTGCCGCCTCC